>JBJKVQ010000044.1:0-16391 GCA_045562575.1 Dehalococcoidia bacterium | reverse complement strand
TACCTCTTCAACCACTTCTTCTGCTTCATTAGTTGGTTCGGCTACATATATAGGTATATTTCCGTCACCCGCGACCATGACCAACGTGTCGCGTGCTCCAGGAACAGCCCCTTTAATAGAAAGTATATTATTCTCAAGATCTACAGAAACAACTTCTAATCCTCTTGTGGTAATAGTTTCATTTCCATAGTGACCTGCCATACGCTTACCTTTAAAAACTCTTCCTGGTGTTGATCCCGCACCAACTGATCCGGGTGCTCTCCATCTATCAGACTGACCGTGCGTTTTAGGCCCACCATGGAATCCATGTCGTTTCATTCCTCCGGCAAAACCTCGTCCCTTAGAATTTGCAGTTACTCGTATTATTTCGCCGACTGTAAACATCTGAACATTCAATAGTTGTCCAACTTGTAGTTCATCGAGTTCTTCAACTCTTATTTCTCTTAGATGTTTATAATTACCTGTTCTTTGTAAATGTCCTGAAGTTGGCTTATTTGCCTTCTTTACAGTTTCATAACCTATTTGAATAGCATTATATCCATCATTGCTTTCTGTTTTTATTTGTGTAATAACACAAGGACCTGCTTGCACTAAAGTGACAGGTTGAACCTCTCCTTTTTCAGAAAAAGTTTGTGTCATACCTATTTTTTTTCCTATAATACCCTTCATTGTTATACCTTTATTGATATATCTACGCCGGCTGGCATATTTAATCTTGTTAAAGCGTCTATTGTTTTAGAAGATGGATTTAATATATCGATTAATCTTTTATGAGTTCTCATTTCAAAATGCTCACGAGATTTTTTATCCACCATAGGAGATCTGATAACACAAAATCTTTTGATAGTTGTGGGTAATGGTATCGGTCCTGCAACCGATGCTCCCACCCTTTCTGCACTCTCAACAATGTGTTCTGCAGATTGATCCAAAATTCTATGGTCAAAGCCTTTAAGAATTATTCTCATTCTTTGTCTATTCGTTTGTTGTTGTGTTGTTGTTACCATAATTAAACCTTTGTAATTAACCTTGTGCGAGTAATTCTTCTCTTATATTTTGAGGAACTTCTGAATAATGATCAAATTCCATTGAATAACTAGCTCTTCCTTGAGTAGCAGATCGAAGGTCTGTTGCGTATCCAAACATTTGCCCTAAAGGCACATGTGCTTTTAGTACTTGAGCATCATTTTGTGCTTCCATATTCTGTATCTGAGCTCTTCTGGAATTCAAATCACTTAAAACATCTCCCATATGCTCCTCTGGAGTAGTAACCTCTATTCCCATAATAGGTTCGAGTAGTTGTGGATTTGCTTTTGATATAGCTGCCTTAACACCCATTGAACCTGCCATCTTAAAAGCCATTTCTGATGAGTCAACATCATGAAAACTCCCATCAAAAAGAGTTACTTTTATATCTACAACTGGATAACCACCTAATGTTCCGTTTGTTAAAGCCTCTTTAACACCTGCCTGAACAGAAGGAATATATTCCCTAGGAATTTTTCCACCGACTATTTTATTATCAAACTCAAAACCCTCACCTTCGGGTAGTGGTTCTATTTCTAATACAACATGTCCATATTGGCCTCGGCCTCCGCTTTGTCTAACAAATCTTCCTTCAGCAGTGGCTTTTTGCTTTATAGCTTCTCGATAAGAAACTCTTGGTTTTCCTAGGTTAGCATCTACACTAAATTCTCGTTTGAGCCTTTCAACCAAAACTTCTATATGAAGTTCACCCATACCTGAAACAATAGTTTGAGCAGTTTCTTCATCATATTTGGTCACAAAAGTTGGATCTTCTTCAGCTAACTTGATAAGACCATCAGTCAATTTTTCTTGTTCTGCTTTGCTTTTTGGTTCTATTGCAACCGATATTACTGGTTCTGGGAATTTAATTGTTTCAAGTAACAAAGGTCTGTTTTCTAATGTTAAAGTATCACCAGTAAAAGTGTCCTTTAAACCCACAGATGCTCCTATATCTCCCGCCTTCAATTCTTCAACTTCTTCGCGTTTATTAGCTACCATTCGAACAATTCGACCCATTCGTTCTTTTCTGCCTTTAGTAACATTTAGAAGCGATGTTCCTCCCGTTACTTTACCAGAATAAACTCTGAAATATACCAAGCGTCCGGTATACGGATCTGAAACTACTTTAAAAGCAATTCCACAAAATGGATCCTCCTCGTTATGGTCGACAACAACTTCCTCTTCACTTCTTGGTGCAACTCCTGATATTGCAGGAATGTCTTTTGGTGATGGTAGGAAATCAACAATAGCATCTGAAACTAAAAGCATTCCCCAATTAAACATTGCGCTTCCACAAATAACTGGAACTATTTTATTTGATATAGTTCCAATTCGAATACATTTTCTTATATCATCGGGTGTGAGCTCTTCACCATCTAAGTATTTCATCATAATTTCTTCATCAAATTCAGCAACATTTTCAAGCATTGCTTCACGATACTCACGTAATTGTTCTTGAAACTCTTCAGGAACTTCATCAAGAATTTCTTCAACGCCAGAACCTGATTCTCTACTAAATCTAATAACACGTTGATCTATTAAATCTATAATTCCACTGAATTCACTTTCACTTCCTATTGGAAGTTGAACAGGAACAGCGACAACTTTAAATCTATCTTTAATCATACCTACTGCGCGATAAAAATCAGCGCCCATTCGATCCATTTTATTAATTAAACATATTCGTGGTACACCGTATTTATCAGCTTGCCTCCAAACAGTTTCTGATTGTGGCTGAACTCCTGAAACAGATTCAAAAACTACTACGGCTCCATCCAGAACTCTAAGACTTCTCTCAACTTCGGCTGTAAAATCAACGTGGCCTGGTGTGTCTATAACATTTATTTGGTGATCTCGCCAATGTGTAGTAACCGCAGCTGAAACTATCGTTATACCTCGTTCTTTTTCCTGGTCCATCCAGTCAGTTACAGTATTACCATCATCAACGTTTCCAATTTTATGTGTCATTCCAGATGCAAACAAAACTCTTTCTGTTACAGTAGTTTTTCCTGCATCAATATGAGCAATAAATCCAATATTTCTTATTTTATCAATAGGGAATTCCATATCCAAACCTTACTTCGATATAACTACCATTTATATTGAACAAAAGCCCTATTGGCTTCTGCCATCCTGTGCAAATCTTCTCTTCTCTTAACTGATGTTCCTTGCCCCCTTGAGGCTTCTTGTAATTCTCTAAAGAGCCTTTCTGACATAGAAGAGCCGGACTGGGATCGAGCTGAACCTATTATCCACCTCATAGCTAAGGCCTCTTTTCTATCATAGCGAACTTCTACAGGAACTTGATAGGTTGCGCCACCAACTCGTCGGGATTTAACCTCTAAAATCGGCGTTACATTTCTCATTGCTTGATCAAAAACCTCTATCGCTGGACGTTTTGCATCCTCTTCTAATTTTTGCAAAGCATCATAAACAATCCTTTGAGCTACTGTTTTCTTTCCATCTAGCATTATCCTGTTAATAAACCGAGATATCTCTTGGCTGTTATATTTAGGATCTGCAATTGTTATTCTTTTTATAGCTCTACGTCTTCTAGACAATGTTTTCTCTGCTTTCTGTAAATGTGATCTATTTTTTAGATCCGTATTTGCTTCTACCTTGTTTTCTGTCGTTTACTCCTCCAGAATCTAAAGCGCCTCTGACTATATGATATCTAACACCAGGAAGATCTTTAACTCTTCCGCCTCTAACTAAAACAACAGAATGTTCCTGAAGGTTATGACCTTCACCTGGAATATATGCAGTTACTTCCATTCCGTTAGTTAAACGCACTCTAGCGATTTTTCTTAATGCAGAATTGGGTTTTTTGGGAGTAGTAGTTCGTACCTGAACACATACTCCTCTTCTTTGAGGACATCCAGGACCTCTTGTTATCTTATTTTTCAAGGTATTTTGAACAACTCTCAATGCAGGAGCTTTTGTCCTTTTTTGAGAATTTGAGCGACCTTTTCTTACTAACTGATTAACTGTAGGCATGATCTAATTCTTTCCAAATAAAAATATTGCCTCTGAAAAGAAGGCAACAGAAACGGATAATAACAATATACCCCTATATTGTCAAGTTTAACTTATATTTGGAAGAAGAAAATTTTAGATTATACGTCCTGCCACAATTCTACCAATATACCCATATTGCTTTTTGGGTGATAAAAAGTAACCCTACTACCACCCTCATCTGCACCTGTTACCTCGCCAATTTGTACTAGTCCAGCAGAATTTAATCTAGCCACATCGCTTTCTATATCTTCAGAATAAAAACAAACGTGGTGAATTCCAGAACCTCGTGTTGCTAGAAATTTAGCCGTTCCACTTGTTTCATCTTGAGGAACACTAACCTCAATACGTGATTCACCTACAAGAAATTCGAGTATTTTTACATTATCACTTTCAGCAAATCTTCCATCAGGTAAGGGGGTCTTTATATCATCTACTTTAAGGCCATATGTATCTCTAAATAATGCTAATGCTTCTTCAAAGTTATTACATACAACTCCCACATGGTGAACGTATGTCAAACTTCCCCCTTTTCCTCGAGGAGGTTCGGGAACGATTCCATTAACTGGCATATTTTGCCATATTTCTAATAAAAAACCTAAATTAGACTTCGGGTGTGCAAAAGCTACCCTTGAGCCACCTTCTTGGTCTGCACTTCCTGTTGGAGGCACAACAATTTGTTGACCAGCATCAACTAATCGTTGAACATCTGAATCCATATCATCTGAATAGAGACATATATGATGAGGGCCAGCACCCCTTCTTTCCAAAAACTTCCCAGTACCACTACTAGGATCATTTGCCATATTAATTTCTAATTCACTTTCTCCTACAGGTATATCAAGTATATTCACATTGTCTAGTTGTACATTTCTACCATCTGGTAAGGGAGACCTTTCTTCATCAACTGAAAAACCATATGTATCAAGCCATAAACTTTTTGCTGCTTCTAAGTCACCTACTACTAACCCTAAATGATGTAACCTTGTAAACATAATTATTTCACCTCTTTTAAGCTTTTCAAATATCTGTCACGATTTCTTTGATAATTTGCAGCAGTTCTTGCTGTCATTTCTAAATTTTCTTTGGAAGGTTCTCTAGCAACTTTTCCAGGAATTCCTAATACAAGAGAATTTTCAGGTATTATTGATCCAGGGATAACTACAGATCCAGCCCCTATAACACAATTATCACCAATTTCTGCGGGGCCAAAAACCAATGCACCATTTCCTATAATTACATTATTACCTACTGTACACCTATGAACTAGGCATTGATGAGCTACAACGCAATTTTCTCCGATAATTGTTTCTTCATGTATAACTGTTCCATCTTGTATATTAGTGCCCTTACCTATAGTTATTTTTCCAGAGTCACCTCTTAAAACACAATTAAACCAAATACTGGCGCCTTCTAAAATTTCCACATCTCCTATAATTTGTGCGTTAGGGGCAACAAATACAGTTTCGTGGATTTTCGGAGAAAGATCTTCAAGACTATACAACATACTCTATCCTTTACTTTTTTAACGTTACTCTTTGGAGCGGGAGACGGGATTCGAACCCGCGACCCTTTGCTTGGGAAGCAAATGCTCTTCCTCTGAGCTACTCCCGCCTATTTTTTATCACAATCGTGACAGCATAACACAAACGTTTTTGATTTTCAGGGTGGAATAATAATTAAAAAGACTTTATTTAGGTAATTCTTTTCTAGCATCGCTTATGTGCTCAGCTATACGTGTTTGTAATGAAACAAGCTCATAACCTAAATCTTGGTACATTCTGCTTGAATCAACGTTGTAAACGTGGGGAACAGGTTTATCCCCTGTTTTTATGTTAGCATCAGGAATAATTTCCATCACAATATCTATCATATCTTGAATTGTTGCTAAATGCCCACCACTTATATATACCGGATGATTCAATTTGTTTGCTAAAGATGTTCTTACAAATATTTCTGCAGCATCCTCTACATGAATCATAGGAGATGCTTCTTCTGGACTAAATTCCATTTCAACAGGTTTATCAATAGCAGGTAAAGACATTAGCAACCCACCTATCATTCCAGTCATACCTGTAACTCTACCATGACCAAAAACTGTACAAATTCTTATTCCTCTTATATCTAAGTTATACTGATTTCTGTATTGAGAAGCAGAAAAGTCATTGACGGCTTTTGTCATTCCGTACATATTAATCGGGGAAGGGAGGTCGTCTTCATTAATAGGCCTATCTCCAAATGTTTCTTGAACACCATAAACTGCGATCGAGCTTGCATATACAACTCTTTGTATATTTGTCCATCGGGCAGCTTCAAAGATATTGTTCGCCCCTTGGATATTTACTAGCATGCTATAGTGTGGCCTTTCTTCTGTATCTGGTGGAAGCAATGCTGCTAGGTGGATTATTTTATGAACGTTATTTTGGTTTATTGCCTCTAAGATATGGGATAATTGAGATACATCTCCACGATAAAATTTCATTAATCCACGAAATGGCTGAAGGTTAATTTGTGGCGGATTTAAATCAAAACAAACAACCTCTTCTCCCCTTTCTAAGAGTTTACGTATAATTCTTTTTCCAATAAAACCTGATCCTCCGGTTACCATTGTGGACATATCTACGCTCCTGATTAGGGTTTATTAATAATGATGAACATAAGTCTAACAACCCATAAAACCATTATCAATATTATTTTAATCTCGGTCGTACAAAATTCGGTAAATGAAATTTTGTTTAGTAACCGGATTTAAAGAAAAGTCCTTGGGGAATATTCTTTTATAAATTAGAATTATCATTATTGGTAAACAGATAAATAAAACTAGTTCATTAGGTTTATATATCTGATAATTTATAGGTAAGAAGTAGGTAAGTATTGTAATTATTGGCATCGAGAGAAATACTGCAAGGGCTGAGTCTTTAAATAATAGTTTTATACCTATAATAAACACACTTCCTATTAGCATTGGTAGAGGAATAATTGAATAGAGAAGGCCAGCGGAAATAATAACACCCCTACCTCCCTTATTCCTTCTTTGAAATGGAAAAACATGCCCTATAATCATACCAATTACACAATAATGGAATATGTTTTTAATTTCTGGGGATGGGAATAAAGATAACAATAATAGTCCGTAAGCAAGGCCTTTTATAAAATCAACCAAAATAACAAAACTGGCAGTTTTAATATTTGTTTTCTCTAAAATCGCCGAAGCACCAATATGTCTAAAGTCTATATTTTGGTTGTTAAATGCAAATCTTGTTAGTAAATACCCTGTTGATAAAGTTCCTAATAGATACGAAACAACCACACAAACAATTAACAAACTAAGATTTATACTTATTTCTCCGTCGAGGATTCAGGGTTTGGTGTTTGTAGGTATTTGAGTAAGTCACTATCTGAAGAAAGAACAATTGTGGTGTCATTCCCTGTAAAAGCTTTTTTATAGGTTTCCAAAGTTCTTGTAAAGGCATAAAATTCAGGGTCTTGTTCTAATGATGAAGCAAATATGGTTATAGCCTCAGCCTCACCAGCTCCTCTTAATTCATTTGCCTCTTTTTCAGCAGTAGCTCTAATAACAGTAATTTGTCTATCGACTCCGGCTCGAAGTGTAAGGCTTTGCTCCTCACCTTCAGCTCGTAATTTTTGAGCTTGAACTTGTCTCTCGGTTCTCATTCTTGTATAAACACTTTGCTCTACAGAGAGAGGAAAGTCTGCAGCCTTTATTCTTACATCGGTTATATCTATACCAAAGTTATTTTCAGTACTTTTTACAGCGGCATTAGCTCCAAGTAAAACCTCTCTAGTAATAAATTCTCGAGTAGCCACTTCAGAGTCTGTTTTCTTCGGCTTAACCAAAGTAGTACCATCAACTTGCTTTTCAGGAACCCCACCAATTATTGTTGTTTGTTCATTAGCGGCAACAACTCTTCTTATTTCCGATATAACAATGTTTCCTATACGGCTTTGTGCCGTGAGCTCATCTCTCAAGGTTAATAAGAATCTTTTGGGATCAATGATTTTATATCTAACGTATGCATCAATTTCCAAAAATTGTTGATCTTTATCTGGCATAGATTCTGTTCTAACATCAATCCTAAGTAACCTATTATCAAACTTTTGTACTGTTTCAACAAGAGGTAATTTTAATTTAAGTCCTGGGGTTTTTTCAATTCGCTGTATTGCACCAAACCTTACGATTGCTGCATATTCTGTTTCATCAACAATAAATAGAGCTTGGATTCCAAAAAATCCAGCTATAACCAAAGCTCCTATAAATAACTGTAGTTTTCTCACGGGGTTGTACTACTACTTTCATTTAGTGGTAAAAATTGTAACAAACTTCCTTCATTTTCTGGGTCCAAAACATATTTCTTAACTCCAGGAAGAATTTCTTCCATTGCCTCGAGGTATAATCTTTGCCTTGTCACGTTTTTAGATTTTTCATATTCACTAAGTAGTGCTGAAAATCTATTTGCCTCACCTGTGGCTTTTAATATGCGTTCTTCTTTGTAAGCTTGAGCAGCGTTCGTAACCTTTTCTGCGTCACCCCTTGCTTTAGGTAACTGGTCTTGTTCATAAGCTAAAGCAGCGTTAATCACAGATTCTTTGTCTACTCTGGCTCTAACAACATCATCAAAGTCTTCTCTCACTTCATCAGGAGGCCTAACATTCTGCAACCTCACCTCTAAGACCTCAATACCTGTTTCATAACTATCAAGCATTCCCTGTAGCATAATGAGGGTATCGGTCTGAACCGCTTCTTTATTTGTTGTTAAGATATCATCAACACTTCTTTGTCCAACTACTTGACGCAAGGAAGCCTCAGTCGCGTCTAGTATTGTTAATCCATCTGGAAGCCCTTCACTAATTTCTCTGTCTGGGCTACCTGGATCATCTACATTATATAAATAAGCACCTAGGTCACCGATCCTGTACTGAACAATAAGCTGTACATCTACAAGATTTAGATCTCCAGTAATCATTAACGCTTCTTCCCCTACGTCTTGAACAGCACCTCCAGGGCCTGTTCTAAACCCAACTTCAAGCCTTTTTGTTTCGGTTACAACTTCTTTTTGTACTTGACCAATAGGGGCGGGCCAAAACCAATGAAGACCAGGCCCTCTTAGATTATTTGTAAAAGATCCGAGTAATTTTTCAGCTGCTTGTTCAGAAGGCTCAACTCTGTATAAACCTGTTGCTGTCCACACAAGTAGAAGGGCAATAATAACACCAGGTATAAAAAATTTACCTATTTGGGGATTAAATCCGCCAAAACCACCAGAAAACGAACTTTTGATTTTTTCAAAAATTTCGTCAATATCTATTTCTTGTTGGGGCCTTTGTTGAAAAAGACTTAAAATCTTACTTTTCATAATGTTCCTTTAAAATCAATCTATTTTTAAGTGTATTATTTTTTAGATTGAAATACAAGGGTTAATGGTGGGCGATCCTGGGCTCGAACCAGGGACCTCAGTCTTATCAGGACTGCGCTCTAACCAGCTGAGCTAATCGCCCATAAGTTTGCTTGCTCTATCTATGAGAAGTATATATATTCAAAAAATGATGTCAAGAAAGTATTATTATAATAATTATTACTATAAGTATATATATTAATATATTTATATAATATTTAATAATAACAATAATAATAATAGAGAGATAGAAAAAAATGGAAACAGAAATAAATGTAACATTTCAAGGTGGGCCAGGAGGAAACGGCTGTATTAGTTTTCGAAGGGAGAAATATGTGCCAAAAGGAGGACCTGATGGAGGTGACGGTGGAAGCGGTGGAGGAGTTATTTTAAGGGGAACAACCGCAGAATATGATTTAAGGAAAATTAAGGGAAGAAACCTCATAAAGGCCGGTAGAGGAGAAGAGGGAAAAAGTAGGAAAAAAACGGGAAAAGCAGGGGAAAATAATATTATTAATGTTCCCTTAGGTACTAGAATAAGTGACACCGAAACAGGAAAAGTTATTGGGGAGATAGTAGAAGAAGGTGAGCAGTTATTGGTTGCACAGGGGGGAATTTACGGAAAGGGGAACACAAGATTTTCTACATCTCGAAATAAAATACCTCTTTTGGCAGAAACAGGAGGTCCTGGGGAAGAAAGAAAAGTAGTAATGGAACTTTTTCCTTTGGTAGACGTATGTGTAGTGGGTGATTTTTCAGGATATACAAAAAATATATTTGAAAACCTAACAAATATTAATAAAAACCAAAAAGACGATACTGTTAATATAGCCCCTCATAACCCTTTTCAGGTTAGAGAAGTTGAAGTCAATTGGACAAAATACCAAATAGGATTAATATCGTTGCCAGATATAACACCTGAAAATTTAAAACCAACTTTAAATTTACTTAAAAGAAGTAAGGTAATTAACCTTATATTAGAACTTAAAGAAGATGAAATAGATTTTGATAATATTTCACAAATAATTGAAACAAACTCTCTCTATAAAGACAATCCAGAAATTATATTTATAAAGGAAGAGTTAGATCTATTTGGAAAAGACTATATTGAGGAAAATATTTCGAAAAATATAAGTCTAATAAAATATGAAAAACAATCTGATAATATTATTTCTTATATACGAGAAAAAATCACAAACCTTTCAGATAAGGAGTTTTTATACAAAAAACAATTAGGGCAAACTAATGTCATTCAAGTGAGTGAAGAAAAAAACACAACTAGGGTAGAAAAAAACACAGAAGGATATGTGGTTTTTAACTCAAGAGCAGAAAGACTGGTTGTTTTACCTGACCAAAGAAGTTTTGCTGCACGGATACAGTTAAGAAAAGAACTAAATACAATGGGTGTAATAGCTGCTCTTGAAAAGGCAGGAGTAAAACAAGGAGACAGTGTAACGATAGGAAAAAAAGAGTTTATATGGGAATAAATAAGATAGGCATACTCGGGGGAACTTTTGACCCGATTCATACAGCACATGTTAAATTAGCAGAAATAGCTATGGTTGAGTGTAATTTAGATAAAGTTTTGTTTATACCAGCAGGTAATCCTTGGATGAAAAGAGACAAGTTAATAACAGAATCAGAACATAGATTGAACATGGTTAATTTAGCCATAGAAAATAATCCTTCTTTTTATAGTTCTGATATAGAAATAAAAAGACAAGGAAACACATATACTATAGACACACTAAGAGAACTTGGTGTAGATAAATTAGATAAAGAATATTATTTAATTTTAGGTAGTGATTCTTATAAAGAAATAAATAGATGGAAAAACCCAGATAAAATTATCGAAATGGTAGGTATAATCTTATTTAACCGAAAAGGAGATACTCTGCCAGAAACTATAAATAGCGCGGTTTTAACAATCGAAGAAGAAATAGAAGAAATAAGTAGCACCTTAATTAGAACAAAAGTTCAAAATAAGAATTCTTTGCAAGGTCTTGTGCCTCAAAACGTTGAAGAGTATATTTTTAAAAATAATTTATATAATAGTAAGTGAAATGAATAAAACAATTCCAGAAAAGATTTTGTTAAACAAAGCTGTTGTTGTAGACCCAACAATGCCCTATGTATTAGCTTCAGGTGTAAATAGTCCGATTTACTGCGATATGAGAAAGCTTTTATCAGATGTAGAAACTCGTAGTGAAATTATAAAAAATATAGCCGATCTAATTGAAAAAGAAGGATTTAATAATTACGTGATAGTTGGAGTTGCTACAGCTGGCATTCCTTGGGCATCTTTATTAGCGCAAAGTCTTAATAAACCTTTAGCATATGTTAGACCAGAGCCAAAGGACCACGGTTTGGGAAAACAAATTGAAGGTAGTATATTAAAGGGACAAAAAGTCATTGTTATAGAGGATTTAACTAGCACAGGGGGGTCAGCGATTCGTTCCGTGGAGGCGATTCACTCAGAAAATATAGAAGTTCTTTCCTGCTACAGTATATGTTCTTATAAATCAAAATTAGCCAAAGAAAGATTTAGTGAATTACAGATAAAACACTCATTTTTGTACGGAATTGACGAAATATTACAAACGGCTTTTAATAACAAATACCTTTCCTCCATAGAAATTAAACTAGTTGAAGACTGGTTAAGAACAGGCCCATTTAACTCAGATATATAATATATTGATTACAAAGGGAAATTTACTGAACCGAGAGAGGTAGTTTGGCCCAATTGATTTGTTCCCCTAACTTCAAGGTCTACCCTTTTTGCTTTTTCGTCGTTCTTAATTGTAAGAATTTTACCGGAATAAGTAATTACATCTCCAGGGCGTACAGGTTCTAGGGCGCGTTCATTAAAAGAGCTGTTAATAATTGCTTTTTGGCCAAAAGTTTTTTCTACAAGATGAAGCATAAATCCAACAGCAGTAGGGCCAGATAATGTTGTTCCACTAAAAACAGTAGCCTCGGCAAATGCTTCGTCAACATGCAGTAAAGCAGTTGGGCTAGGTTCTTTATTAGACCAATTGTTTAGTTCGTGGTAGTTGTTGATGGTTTCTTGAGAGATAGATCGTTGTAATTGAGGAATTGTATCCCCTTCAGCTAGATTATTAATATCAAAATTATTGGTTTCAGTGATAATATTTGTGCTTGCTGTTTGCGTAACACCTGGTGTTCTTGATTTTTGGCCTTTTGAAAATTCCCACATTACATTATATCTATAATTAATAACAGGTTCGTTATTTTGATTTTTGGCTTCTACTCCTATTGATAAAAATCTGTTTCCAGATGAGCTTTCCCATTTCTTTTCAAAAAAAGCCGTACTTGTAATAATATCATTTTCTTTGATAGGGTTTCCCTTCCATTCTATATCTGTTCCAACAAAAGGTGTAGATCGACTGTTATGCTCTGCTTCTTCTGGTGAAATAAATCCGTTTTCATGCATTACATCTAATCGACGTGCAGGTGCATAAATAAAAAACATACCAGCAGATGCTTGTAGGGGGCCTTCCGCATTACTAGTCGTATTATCCTCTATAGAGTCTTTGTAATTAAGTATCATCTCTTTTGTGATATTTATTGAGGTTGGTTTTGCAGATGTGCCTATTAAAATTTGATCCCATTCTAAAACATTCATAATTAGTGTTCTCCTTCATTTGGTTCCGCTATAAATACAGGAATTATTCTATTTGTTTTTTGTTGATAATCTTTATAAGGAGGATATGCTGAAACAGCTAGATCCCACAGACGCTCACGTTCTGGGCCTTCATGAACCTCCCTAACTTTCATGTTATAAACTTCTGTTCTGTCACGTATTTTAACTAAAGGATTTTCTTTTAAATTGTAATACCAAAGAGGATTTTTGGGCGCTCCTCCTATTGATGCAATTAAAACATAATTGTTACCATCTTGAACTGTCATTACGGGTGTTTTTCTAATAGCTCCTGTTTTCCATCCAATGTGGGTAATTATAATACAAGGGAGACCTGTATCTCTTAATGTTATTCCTTTTGTGCCGCCACTTTTTTCATATAAATTAACTTGATCTGCAACCCACTGTCGTGGACTCGGAATATATTCGTTCATTTTTTCACCTTTCGATAATCAAAGTGTCTAATAGGGTCGTTAAGTTTTTTTGATTTTCTAAGTCCCAAATTAAAGAGGATATTTTGTCTGCTTGTTGTTTGGAAATTATAGATTCTGATAGATTCATAAATTTATTAGTTAGCTCATCGTCAGTTAAAGGGTTTTCCGAATGACCTTTTGGATAACTAGTTTCTCTAGTAATAATCTCCCCGCTAATTAGTTCTACTCTCATCTTGCAGTTTGATTCCTTGGGTCGCTTGTCTGTGAATAAAGGGTTTTCTATAATCGTTAGTTTTGAAATAATATCTCTAATTTTTTGACTTGCTATTTTTTCATCAGTAAAGCTGTTTATTCCTATATCTCCGTACAAAAAAGCAGAAGCAACCATAAAAGGAATACTATGGTCGGCACTTTCTCTTGTTTTTGGGTCCCATTTTTCTGGATGGCTTTCTGGGGTGCTTACACAATTAGAATATGTTTCTATTTGGATGGATTTTATTTCATTTATATTAATTAATTTTTCTATTTCTAATGCAAGGCCAGTAGGGGCTTGGGTTAGAATTTGGGCTGGGAAAAATTTAAAATCTGTTCTTGTTATACCAAAAGGTTCAAATTGTGCTGATATAGCGGAAGTTACACTTATTATATGTGGTTTTGCAGGAATTATATTTAACTTTTCCCATAGACCATTTTTTCCCTCAAAGGGTTCATATGGACCCTCCATACCTTCTTTTGCCAATACTGATGCAAACACCCCTGCTTTTGTTGCATATGCTGTAGCACACCCCTTCCATAAAGATAGTTCGCCAACTCTTGTGGCAAGAAGTGGTAGATTTGGAACTATAGAAATGGATAGTGAATGACCTAATTCTTCTTGTGATAAACTGAGTAATTTACCAGAAGAAAGCGCTGCTCCGATTCCTACACAAAGACCCTGATCCCATTCTCTTCCACCCAACATAGGTGCAACATCTGAGATACTACAAAAAACCTGATATGCTAATGCGATACTAGTAATAATATTTTTTCCAGAAGATCCGCAATATTCTCCTGCTGCTAGCGAGGCAGAAATCATATCACTTGGATGACCACCACCTGGTGAAAAATAAGAATCATTGAAATCTAAATACCTGATAGCAATAGCGTTTGCAAACGCTGCGATATCAATAGATGTATTATTTGTTGTTCCAATTATTCTTGATTCGGGGGCCTCAGTTACTTTTGGTGCTACTTTTCTCGCTATTATCGCCGTTTTGGAATTAAATCCTCCTATGAGGCAACCAATGCTATCAAATAATGTTCTTTTGACTTGATGAACCGTTTTATCATCAAGATCTGAAAACGACAAATTGTATGCATATGAGCTCAGCGTATCTTTAGTTGTATCCACCATCCGCTCACCTAAATATCAAGATTGGTTACGTTCCTAGCTTCGTTCTGAATAAATTCTCTTCGAGGGGCAACTTCATCGCCCATAAGCCTTACAAACATATTTTCTGCTTCATTGTGTTGTTCCTCAAGTAAGGAGTCTTCTGCTTTTTCATCTGCAATTCGTACCTGGAGCATAACTCGAGTTTCTGGATTCATAGTTGTATCCCATAGTTGTTCTGGATTCATTTCTCCCAAGCCTTTGTACCTCTGAATATTTATTCCAGATTGGTCGGCTGTACGACTAATCTTTTCGGCTAAAAGAGACCAATTGATATCTTTTTCCAAAATTTCGCCATTTTTTTCAATATCATAATTATCACCAGATATGTAGTCTTTAAGATCCTCCCATGCTGACAATAGAAAAACCAGGTCTTTATTTTTAAATAAGGTTTGATTTAAATCAAATGAACTGTCGTCGTTTTTAATAACCCACGTAGGTATACCATCATCATCAGTAGTTTTTTCGTCAACACTTAAACCTATTTCTGTAATTAAGGCTTCTATATGGGTTGATTCGATTTCAGATATAGACATTAAATTACTCACCCAGTTTATCTGTTGAGATGCGAGTATTTTAAAAATAATATTTGCAGGGATGCCAGTATTTTTGGAAACACTCATCACAATACTGTTAAATTGGTTTAGTCTGTTGGCAATAGATTGCATTTTTTGCCCCGAGAGATCCACTGAACCATCTTTTGATAACAGCTTAACGCCTGATAATGTAGTTTTGACCAGCCATGCTTCTTTTTCTTCTTCAGAAAATAGCCATTCTTCTTTTTTGCCCTTAGAGGCTTTATATAAAGGGGGTTGTGCTATATATAAATTTCCTTTGTCTATGAGTGGCCTCATATGTCTAAAGAAAAAAGTCAGGATGAGTGTTCTAATATGCGATCCATCAACATCTGCATCTGTCATAATAATAACTTTGTGATAACGGAGTGAATCATAATCAAATTGAGGTCCTTTAGATTCTTCTTGATACCCATCATCAATATCATTTTCTGTTTCATCTGATTCGTTAGTTGAATATAGTCTAGAATGATATTTTGTTCCAAGCGCCGTTATTATATGTCTAATTTCTTCATGTCCAACCATTTGGTCTTCTCTGGCTTTTTCAACATTTAAAATTTTACCTTTCAATGGCAAAATTGCCTGAAACTTTCTATCCCGGCCCATCTTTGCTGAACCACCTGCTGATTCTCCCTCTACAAGATAAATTTCACTTAATGAAGGATCTTTTTCCTGACAATCAGCTAATTTACCAGGTAAAGAACCACCATCCATAGCATTTTTTCTTAAAACCATATCGCGTGCTTTGCGCGCTGCCTCTCTGGCCTTTTGAGAGGTTAGGCATTTTTCGATTATACGCTTAGCTATAATTGGATTTTCTTCTAAATAGTATTCTAAACC
>JBJKVQ010000043.1:0-16667 GCA_045562575.1 Dehalococcoidia bacterium | reverse complement strand
ATAACTACAATACCCGGTGCTTTTGAATCCAAATTAGCAGGTTTGCTTAAATATCCTTCTGCTGAGACTCCATTTATATTTGTTTGTATAATTTCTGATTGTATATTACCCATAATAATTTCTCCTAAATTTAAG
Organism: Dehalococcoidia bacterium; assembly: GCA_045562575.1. GTDB lineage: Bacteria > Chloroflexota > Dehalococcoidia > Lucifugimonadales > UBA6952 > UBA6952. Next base: position 16,532 of record JBJKVQ010000043.1, on the reverse strand, counting down.
TAACGTTTGGTTATATTACCATGCATATTTAAATAACTGTCTACATATAAAGTGGTAAAACTTTGGATAATTTGCATTGACTCATCCCTACTTGAAATATAGAATTTCTGTACATTGAATTGAGGAGGACTACTATGGCTTTTGAAGAAATAATGAAACCAGCTGTATCTGATATGAAAGAAACTCCAAATCTCGTTGACTACCAGTCTACTAAGTTAGATTTTGATTGGTTTAGGGATGGATTTTCTGGTTTGGATTGGCTTCCTGATGGTGGATTAAATAACGCATATGAAGCTGTTGATAGACATGTAAATAATGGTAAAGGAGAACAAAAAGCTTTAATTTGGATAGGAAAAAATGGAGCCGAAGAGACTTACACATATTCTCAATTCAAAGAAGAATCCGATAAATTTGGCCAAGTAATGAAAGACCTTGGTATGCAAAGATCAGATAGGGTTTTCATATTTATGGATAGGATACCAGAACTCTATTTCGCAGCTATGGGAATACTTAAAGCTGGAGGTGTAATCGCACCGTTATTCTCTGCATTTGGTCCAGACCCAGTAAGAGACCGAATGGAAGATGCAGGAGCAAGTTTTCTAATAACAACTCCTGAACTAAAAGCAAAGATAGATAGCATGCTTCCAGAAATTGAAACTCTTCAAAAAGTAATTGTTATTGATAAACAAAATTCTTCAAATATCAAACCAGATGGAAAAGTATTACTTTATTACGATTTAATGAACAAAGTTACTGCGGCTAACTTTGTACTTGAACCTACAACACAATATGATTTTTCCATCATGCATTACACATCAGGTTCAACTGGAAAACCAAAAGGAGTTTTACACCGGCATCAAGCAGTTGTTCAACAATGGTTAACAGGAAAGTGGGCTTTAGATCTGAAAGAAGGAGATATTTATTTTTGTACTGCTGATCCGGGGTGGGTTACAGGAACTTCGTACGGAATGATGGCTCCTTGGACAAACTGTGTAACTCAAATTATTTATGAAGGTGGATTTGGAGCTGCCTCATGGTATGAAATAATACAAAAATATGGTGTAACTGTATGGTATACAGCACCAACAGCTATACGCTTACTTATGCGAGCTGGAGAAGCTGTAGTTCAAAGATATGACCTTACTTCATTAAGATTTATTGGCTCTGTTGGAGAACCTTTAAACCCAGAAGCTGTCGTTTGGGGTAATAGGAACTATAAAATGCCCATACATGATAATTGGTGGCAAACTGAAACTGGTGCAATTATGTGTGCGAATTATCCAACAACAAATATCAGACCTGGATCAATGGGAAAACCATTTCCTGGAGTAACTATGGGAATATTAGACGATCAATATAATGAATTAGGGGTTGGAGAAAGTGGAATACTTGCTGTAAGACCTGGTTGGCCATCACAAATGTTTGCTTATTGGCAACAAGATGAGATGTATAATTCTCGATTTAAAAAAGGGTGGTATATTACTGGAGATCAAGCTTCTATTGATGAAGATGGTTATTTTTGGTTTCAAGGAAGAGCTGACGATGTTATCAATACAGCTGGACATTTAGTAGGCCCCTTTGAAGTTGAAAGTGCCCTAATAGAGCACGAAGCTGTGGCAGAAGCAGGAGTTATAGGCAAACCAGACCCAATAGCTATGGAAGTTGTAAAAGCCTTTGTTACTTTAAATCCTGATTATGAAGCAACTGATCAATTAAGAAGAGAGTTAATCGGATTTGCTAGGGACAAACTATCTGCTGGAGTAGCTCCACGCGAAATAGATTTTATCGATGTTATGCCTAAAACAAGATCTGGCAAAATTATGCGCAGACTCCTAAAAGCACGCGAATTAGGACTACCTGAAGGAGACACTTCAACTTTAGAAGACGATGGATAGACTTATAATGCTGATGCGTGACCATCCCCACGAGGATCAGAAGCTCCTGCATAAACACCAGTCTCAGGATTTACACATATGAGTTGTACGATTCCATGACTTATGCCTTCTTGTCCCCAAGTTATTGTGTGACCTTTACCTTGTAAATTATCTGTAACTGACTCAGGCATCCTAGGTTCAACTTGTACTTCAAATGAATCATAAATTGTCGGTGGATGACTACCAGGAATACTATACCATCGTGGTGCATCAACTGCTTCTTGTGCCCCCAAACCATAGTCAATAATTGAGGTAATAATTTGTAAATTACCTTGTGGTTGGAAATCTGCACCTGGTGTACCAGATATAATAAACGGCTTATTATCTTTTAAAACGATATAAGCATTTAAAGTATGCATAGGTCGTTTACCGGGTTGAACAGTATTAGGATGTCCTTCTTCTAATCTAAATCCTTGTTGCCGGTTATTAAATACAATACCTGTACCTTCGGCGACAAATCCAGAACCAAATCCATTATAAAGACTATGTATAAATGATACGGCATTTCCTTCCTTATCAATTACGCAGAAATAACTGGTATCTGTACCTTCTGCAATTACTGGGCCAGGTCCTACTTCGATACTAGCTTTTGATGGATCTATGGTATCTCTTCTAGTATCAGCAAAATCCTTAGAAATAAGGGTATCCAGTGGAATATCTTCGATATGTGGGTCGGCTAAATATTCATTCCTATCAGCAAAGACTCGTTTTTTAGCTTCAATCATTAAATGAATTGCCTCAGGGCTCAAATGACCATAATCAGACAAGTTAAATCCCTCAATTATATTTAGCATTTCGAGAAGTATCATTCCCTGAGAAGGTGGCCTATTTTCTGCAACAATATAACCTCTATATTCTGTTTCTATTGGCTCGTATACTTCTACTTTATGATTTGCTAGAGATTCCTTGTCCATTATACCTCCAGCAGATTGAAACTCTGTCACTATTTTTTCAGCAATTTCACCGTTATAAAATGCATCAATACCTTTTTCTGCAACAATTTTAAGGGTATTTGCTAAATCAACATTTTTAAACATTTCTCCTTCTCCATATAAGGATCCATCCGGTTTTAAAAAAACTTTAGCAGATGAAGGGAATTGGGCTATTTTATCTTTTGCACCTTCAAAAACGCGAGCAGCTCTAGGAGTTATTGGATGTCCTTCTTCTGCATATTTGATTGCTGGTTGCAATAAGTCTGCCAGAGGCATAGTCCCATAATTAGTATTGAAGTATTCATATGCTGCCAATTCACCTGGGGGTGAAGCAGCAAGTGGGCCTATACCTGGCATTTCAGTATAGCCTTTTGATGTAAAGTACTCTGGAGTAGCTTGTTTTGGTGCAATACCAGTAGAAGTTAAACCATGTGTTTTACCTGTTTTAGCATCATAAAAAATTGCAAAGACTTCACCACCGAATCCACACATTCCAGGGACTGTTATTGCTTCAACTGCCGCAGTTGCTAATGCAGCATCAAAAGCATTACCACCATCTGCAAGTACTTTAATTCCTGCTGAAGCAGCTAAAGGAGATGTGGAACATACAATTCCATTATTTGAGTAAACTGTTGGTCTTGACGCATAAGGAACGTTCATAATGCCTCCAAATATCTATTTTATACAACTTTTTTGACGAATTGAGTTGGTACATTGTATTTACCACACCTAACTAATGTCAATGGACTTGTGTATCAATAAAACTTATTTTATATTTGTTAGCTAAACTCCCGCTGGTATAAATTTTTTTTTGGAGGCTAAAATTGGGATTTGAAAACATTAAATTTGAACATAAAAATAAAATTGCGATAATTACTTTAAACCGACCTGAATCTCTAAATGCTATGAATTCAGACTTAAGACTTGAAATGGTTCAAGCAATGGAAGAGGTAGAAAGTAATCAAGATATATGTGCTGTTATATTTACAGGCGAAGGTCGAGCTTTTTCTGCTGGTGGAGATATCAAAGAACAAGTAAAAGTCGCAGCTATGACCGATGAAGAAAGAGTTATTCATAGAGAAAAAATTAAAAAAGCGAGTAACTTCAGCTGGCTAATTGCAAACAGCAAAAAACCAACTATTGGTGCTATTAATGGTATTGCATTCGGTGGAGCAGCATTATTATCCTCTACATTTGATATCCGAGTTGGTTCAGAAAAAACTAGTTTCAGATATCTAGCAGCAACGTATGGACAAGCAAATTCGACATGGAGCCTACCTATGGTAGTAGGTATGGCCAAAGCAAAAGAACTCATGTTTACAGGAAGAGAAGTTAAAGCTGATGAAGCTTTTCAAATTGGTTTACTAAATCATTTAGTTGCGCCAGAAGAGGTGATGCCAAAATCCCTTGAAATTGCAGAATTAATTGCAGCTGGACATGCAGGTATGATCCAAGGAATAAAAACATTACTTCATGAGGGTACTAAAATCGGATATGAAGACAGATTACATTTAGAAAGAGATGCTGTTGGAAGCTGGATGAAACCAGTAGATCCAAGAGATGGTTTTGTAGATTTTCTTACCACAAGAAAATCAAAATAATTGATTTAGGGGGATATATGACTACTGAAAAGAAAGGACCTTTAAAAGGAATTAAGGTAATTGATTTTACTCATGTCCTAGCAGGCCCATTTGGATCAATGATTCTATCTGATCTCGGTGCAGAAGTTGTAAATATAGCCAAGGTTGATGCTAAAGATGATAGTAGAGGTAGTGGGCCTTTTGTAAATGGAATTAGCACTTATAGATATTCCTTAGAAAGAGGCAAAAAATCAATTCAGGTTGATCTTAAAAATCCCGAGGGGATTAAATTAGTTAAAGAGTTGATTGATAAAGCAGATATAGTTACTGAAAATTTTTCACCTGGAACTATGGCTAAACTTGGTTTGGATTATGAAGAATTGAGCAAAACCAATCCAAGACTTATTTTTGCTTCATGTTCAGGATTCGGACAAACTGGCCCTTATTCCTCAAGAGGAGCTCTTGATGTAATTGCTCAAGGGTTTAGTGGTTTTATGAGTATAACTGGAGACCCTAATGGAGGACCAATGAGAGCCGGTTCTTCAATCGGTGATACTCTAGGTGGAACATATATGGCTATGGGAATAATGTCTGCACTTTATGAAAGAGAACTTAGTGGAAAAGGTCAGAAAATTGATATTAGCATGGTTGAAAGTGTGATATACAATTTGGAAAATGCCATTATTCGATACTCAGCAACGGGCGAAGTTCCCCAAAGAGTAGGTGCAAGACATCCATTAACTACCCCCTTTCAGGCTTTTGAAACCAAAGACGGATGGATTGTCGTAGCTGGTGTCAGAGACTGGGAAGCGTTTTGTGTAATTCTTGGCATAGAAGAGCTTGCAACAGACGAAAGATTTGATACAAATCCAAAACGTACTGAAAACCATAGCATTTTAGAGCCCATTTTATCTAATATAATAAAACAACAAAATAGTGATTATTGGTTTGAAGTGCTTGAGGGTATAGCATTAACAGGACCAATTAACAATATCGAACAAATGGTTAATGATCCTCATATAAAAGCCAGAAATACTATCATTTCATTACCTGTACCTGGAGAAATTGAAAAAGAAGTCCTGGTATCTAACACTCCTGTAAGATTATCTAGAACTCCTGCTGAAATAACTGAAAGAGCGTTTGTAGTTGGAGAGCATACGAGAGAAATTTTACAAGAATGGTTGGGCTTCAACGAAAAAACTACTCTAGAAATGGAAGAAAAAGGTATAGTAAAAAGTTCAGATAATCAATTCATATAATTAGGAGGAGGAGAATAATGGGTGGACCATTAGAAGGTGTTAGAGTACTAGATTTAGGAAGGTATCAGGCAGGTCCAAGATGTGGACTAATGCTTTATAGACTCGGTGCGGATGTTATTAAAATAGAACCTCCTAAAGGTGAAGAAAGTAGAACTAATGGCCAACATTACTGGGTTCAATATAACAGCGGTAAACGAAGCCTAGGACTAAACTTGTATTCGGATGAGGGGAAAAATATTCTCTCCAAATTAGTAAAAACTGCAGATATATTTATTCAAAACTTCCGACCGGGTGTTATTGGAGAAATAGGCTTTTCATATGAAAAACTGAAGGAATTAAATCCAAAAATCGTCATGGTTAATGTTTCAGCTTACGGCCAATTTGGACCATATAAAGACCGTGTAGGTTTCGATCCGATAGGCCAAGCTATTAGTGGGTTAATGACAACACAAGGTACAGAAGGAATGGATCCATTTAAATGTTCCTTCCCACTAATTGATAGAATAACAGCTCTCCATGCAACTATTGGTGCTTTGTCTGCTTTGTGGGAATCTCGAGTTTCTGGTGAAGGACAAAGCTTAGATATTTGTTTAGCAGATACAGGTTATACAACTGCAGAAATTCCAATATCTACATATTTAAAAACAGGTGCTGCTCCTAGAAGAACAGGTAATGGTAATACTTTTACAAACACATATCAATGTAAAGATGGTTGGATTTATCTTATTTCTACTGGCCCAAGAATGTGGAAGAGAGCAGCTGAAGTTGTTGGTAAAAAAGAATGGATAGATGATGAACGGTATGCAACCCGACAAGGAAGAACAGAAAACGCTGTTGAAATAGAAGGGTATTTATCACAATGGTTTTCTGAAAAAACTCGTGATGAAGTTATAAATCTTTTCTCACCTCACGGAGTTCCTATACAAAAAATTAATACAATTGCAGAAGCTGCACATGATCCACATATGAGAGAACGAAATATTATTGAAGAAATTGACGATTACATTACTGATGCGCCTAATGTAAGCCGTATAAATGCTATTGGTGATATTTTTCATTTCAGTAGGAGTGGGTATCAAATAGGACCCGCACCTCTACCTGGAGAACATTCTAGAGAAGTTTTATCAGAACTCCTCAATCTTTCAGAAGAAGAGCTTGATGCTCTTCATGCTGAAGAAGTTATCTAATGAAAGATTGGAAATCTATCAAGACTCATTTAATAAAAGTAGATGAGAAAATGGAATCTCTTATACAACAATTTGGTATATCTCCATTTGCAAAAAAAGTAGATAAGAATATTAATCTATTTGATAATTTAATTAGCTCAATTGTATCTCAACAATTATCAACAAAAGTTGCTCGTACGATAAAAGACCGATTATATACCTTAGGAAAGATAACTGCATTTACCCCAAAATTCTTGATACAAACTTCAACTGAAGATTTAAGAATATGTGGATTATCATATGCTAAATGTAGAAGTATGAAAGAAATAGCTGAGGTTCTCATTGAAGAACCAGATTACCTCAGCTCTCTTAGTGATAAATCAAATGAATTTATAACTGAAAAACTCATAAAATTACGAGGAATTGGTATTTGGACTGCTGAAATGTTTCAAATGTTTTCCTTAAGAAGACAAGATATATTTTCTCATGGAGATGCGGGATTAATTAAAGGTCTTCGAATTGTATATTTCAATAAAGAAAATCCGAAATTAGATGAGATAGAAAAAATTACTTCCAAATGGAAGCCATACCGTTCAATTGGTTCTTGGTACATGTGGCAAGTAGCCAACAATGAACCCCCTATAAATAAAAAATAGACTTGCTTTTTAGATACAAATCCTATACGATTTTCTCCTAATGATCCGCAGTAGCTCAGTGGTAGAGCGGTCGGCTGTTAACCGATTGGTCGTAGGTTCGAGTCCTACCTGCGGAGCCAATATATTTCTCACCCACAAGTAACAATGCAATATTATAAAAAGCTATTCGTTTTTATATCTCTAATTCTGCTATACACAGGTTGTTCTCAATTTAACGAAAAAGATTCTGATGTCTATACACAGACAATAATACCTCCTAAAGGTTCGACATCAAAATATGACTCAACAACATCCTCAAATTTCAATTCAAAACAAACAACTGAAGAATTAAAAGTTGCATTTATAGCAGATCAGGGAATTAATGAAAATGCTAAAAAAGTATTGCAATTAATCAAAGATGAGAAAGCAGACATGGTAATACATGCAGGAGATTTTGGTTGCTGTAACTCTATCATTAAATATTTACGTGGTCGTGAAAGTTACATAGGTACTGCACTTGATTGGGATGCGCAAATAACAAATATCTTGGGACCTAATTTTCCTTACTTTGGAACAATTGGGAATCATGATGGCGGGAACTGGCCAACTTATCAAAAATTGTTACAGCAAAGAGTTGATAATAATCTTGATATTACGTGTTTTGGTAATCTTGGTATTAAATCTACATGTAATTATAAAGGATTATTTTTTGTTTTATCTGGAGTTGGAGAGATTGGAGACAATCATGATAGTTATATAAATCATGCCTTAAAAAACAATGATTCCATATGGAAAATATGTACTTGGCATAAAAATCAAAAAGAAATGCAAATAGGTGGAAAAAAAGATGCAGTAGGTTGGGAACCTTATGAGGAATGTAGAAAAGGTGGAGCAATAATAGCTACAGGTCATGAACATACATACTCAAGAACAAAGACTTTAACCAATACTATAAACCAGCAAGTTCATCAAGAATGGGATCAACCAAACTTAATCAAAATATCCAAAGAAACTGAAAATCAAAAAGGATCAACATTTGTATTCGTTTCTGGTATTGGAGGAGAAAGTATACGAGATCAAGAGAGATGTAGGCCCGTAACTTATCCCTATGGCTGTAATCAAGAGTGGGCAAAAATTTATACTTCAGATCACAATGCTAAATCAGGCGCTCTGTTTATTACGTTCCATGTCGATAAAGATCCAACTAAAGCGAAAGGTTATTTCAAAAACATCGATAATGAAATAATCGATGAATTTATTATATACAGTTTTAATGAATAAGTTGATTCTAATACTTCTCGAAAAAAGCTCGTATTTTTTGTGTATCACTGGTTTGTAATAGACTTAACATAAGTAATATTCTAGCTTTTTGAGGTGATAAATTATCACAAGTAATAAAACCTTCTTCTTTAAATTTTTCTGTAAGTACAATCCTACCCATAATAGACCGAGATGCCAAAACAACTGGAATGCCATCTTTAACCAATTCAAGAGCAGAATCTTTCATTACTGTTGGCAATGTACCTGATCCAAACCCAGCAAGTATCAATCCTTGAGATGCATTTTTTTTCACAGCATCAATTAATAAACCATCACCACCAGAATAAGCAACGACAATATCAACTCTTGGCAACTGATCTAAATTATGTGTACTAAACTCACTCTCAAAGGTATGAGTTTTTGTAGAATTACGATAAAAAATTACTTGCCCATCTGAATCTACAAAACCTAAAAAGCCTAAATCATTAGATTGAAAAGTATCAACACGTAAGGTATTCATTTTAATGATTTCCCTAGCCGAATGGATTTGATTATTTAATACTCCCATTACACCCATATTTTGTGCGTTGCCACTAGATGCAATACGAATAGCATCAAGTAAATTAATATCTGCATCTGTACTCATTGATGATGGAGGCCTCATTGCTCCAGTTAATACAACAGGTTTATTAGATTTAATTGTAAGATGTAAAAAATATGCTGTTTCTTCTAAAGTAGCTGTACCATGTGTAATAACAATACCATCAATATCCTCTTTTAAAAGTGTATTTGCACGTTCTGCAATTACTAACCAATCTTTCGGAGTAATATTGGTACTACCAGTAGCTAATAAATTTTCGCAGGTTAAATTTGCAATGTTTTTTACTTCAGGAACTCGTTCTATAAGTTGTTCAACTGTATAACGATTTCCTGTATCGGAATATTGAGTATAATCAAGTCGATTAGCACCAATACCAGATATAGTTCCGCCAGTTGCAATTATATGTACTTTGGGTAATTTCTTATTCATATACATCACCTATATTTCTGAAAATAAATTCTATAGATATGATTCATCAAATCAAATAAAAAATTGACAGCTTCATATCCCTAAAGTTTAATAATATTAAACGATTTTAAATAACAAGGAAAATACAAACTATGAGTCCAGCAAAATCAAATTTAATAAATTCCATATCTCTTATTGCAATGGGTTTATGGGGATATGTTGAAGTATCCTCAATTACTGCTCTTATTCCAGTTATATTTGGGATACTATTGCTTATATGCTATGTAATTTCTTCCAACAAACCAGAATTAAACAGAATTGTTGCCCATATTGCTGTTCTATTAACATTTATCATTCTTCTAGCCCTGATTGGAATGAGGTTACCAAAATCGCTTGATGACGGAGGATTAGGCTTACTACGGCTCCTCGTGATGATAGGTACATCTACTCTTGCAATAGGATTATTTGTAAAAAGTTTTATCGATGTAAGAAGAAAGTAAATTAATTTTTTGGTAATTTGTATTCAAGAATTAATATAATACGATGATAGAAGCATACCTATCCCTTTTTGGTTTTATGGTTTTAATGGTAGGAACACCTGGTCCTGCAAATTTACTTGCTATGCTTGGTGGTTCACAAATAGGATTGAAATCATGCAGTGGATTCCTACTAGGCCTTGCAGTTGGAAAAATACCTCTCAATATTCTCATCGGATTTGGATTTGGAGTAATCCTCTCTGAGAACACAACACTATTTCAAATATTCAAATATATAAGCGCTGTTTATATGATCTATCTTGCTTCGCAATCTTGGAATACTAAGCCCGTTCAATCAGACAATATTCAAAGATCAAACCAATTTGATTTTAAACATGGGGTCATTGTTCACCCTTTAAATCCCAAAGCATGGGTAATGTCTGCTCTTGCATGGAGCAACTTTGCACCTGCTATAGGCTCTTTTCCTACTCAATTAGTAAGTGTTGTCTTTGGTTTTGCTGTATGTCAGTTAACACTCACAAGCCTTTGGTGTTGGGGAGGCAGTATACTTGGTCGTTCCTTACCAAATAATCAAAAACTCATGAGAAGCATGATAATACTAACCATCTTAGTAGTATTATGGGCAATATCTTCTTAAAGGTAAAAAAATCTTACCCATCTATTTCTGAAAAAACCCTTTGAGCAATTCGGAAACATTCAACTCCAACAGGCATACCACAATAAATTGAAACATGATGCAAAATCGATTGGATTTCTTCTCTTGTTACTCCATTATTTAATGAACCACGAAGATGTAATTCCCACTCAGTCATTCTGTTTAATGCAGCAATCATTGCTAAGTTAAGCATTGATCTTGTTTTTGGATTTAATGTTTCATCACCCCATCCAAATCCCCAGGCAAATTCAGTTACTAATTCTTGAAATGGTCTATTGAAATCAGTTGCTTGTGCAAAAGATCGTTCAACATATTCTGCACCTAATACTGATTTCCTTTTTGCTAATCCTTTTTCAAAAAGCTCCTTATCCATATGTCTCCCTTCATTAAAATAAGAAAATGCCCAGAATTTTCTGGGCATTTTTTTTAAACCTATTTAGTTATTAAATTACTCTTCTCTAAGATATGTAAATACGCCTGTTACTACTATGGTAATCATCATTGATATCCAAACAAGAAACATAGCATCAGCATCATATCCAATAATCGATGTACCAACTGTACCAAGAAGACCGGTAATAATTAAAAGTATTGCTACAACTATATTCCAATTTTTCTGGATAATCATACCAAGGCCAATTAATATAAATCCTAAAAATCCAGTTATAGTACCAATGGTTCCAATACCTTGGGATGCTACAAATAATGTTGCGCCTGTAGATACTCCAGCTGGTCCAGCTGCAGCCGGATCTCCTGCAGCAGCAGCGGCTGCCATACCAGTTGCAGCAGAATCTGCTGCAGCTGCCCATAAACTATTTTCTACTAAAAATGCAACAAATAAACCAATAATTAGGAAAAATCCCATATTAGCTAACCCTGCTCCACTGCCTCCTGCCATAGTACTACGGACATAGCCAAAACCTGAAAACATAATTCCCATAAATATCGTTACTATTACCATTCCTATACCAACATTTGATGAATTTTCTCCCAATGTCATAGTAAATGCTAGTATATCAGATGCCTGTGCGTCTACTCCGCTTAACAGTATCAAAAATGTCGCCATCATTAAGATAGGACCAAGTACCATCGAACATGCCGCTATATTTTTTTCCGAACCCATACACACCTCCAAGGGTTTTATTTAACTGTGGGCGATTGTATACGAAAAAGATATATAAAGCAAAAATACGAATGAATATATCGCAGTAACTAAACAATTCATATATAAAAAATTACGAATAATAATAAAAAGAAGCATATTATATATTAATATATTCAAATTATTTCATATATTAATAAAATATCGTATTTTATTATACAAATTGCGATGTGCATCTCAATTTTTGTGCTATATTCAAACAGTCGAGACTATATAAATTTTAGAGACCACACTAAAAATGCGTATTTTTTCAGCAATATTTAAATCTGACCTAACTTTTTCTATTAACAAATCCTATACATTTCTATGTTGTTGTCTATGGTGTTGTCTTCTTTGTTATAGAGACCTTGGAGTCTCTTCTAAGTGGGAGGTGTAGATGAAATAATTTGACTTAATAATCACCAACTTAGTAGAGACCTCTATAGAGGTCTTTTTTTACACAAACAAGGAGGAACAAATGCCAGTTATACTACAAACATTACTATATCCACAACACGGGCGATGGACAGAAGTAATTAATGATGTTGTTAATCTAAGAGAATCAGAAAATATAAATACTAATGTGAGTGTTTCTCTTGCAATGCCATTAATTGATAACCGCCATATTGCAGTAAATGGTGTTTTTCAAAATCCTGATGAACTTGAAGAACGAATGGGACAAATCACTCCTGAATTTAACGCTAAACATGCTCAGATTCATGCTAAATGCTCGGATGTCAAAAGAAATATACTTATTGTGAATGAAATGTCAGAGGGAGCTCCAGAAAATCCAAAATTTATTGCTAGACGCACATTTATAGCAAAGCGAGGGAAACGTGATTCATTATTAGAATATTTAAAAGAAGGACGAGCAAATCAAGAACAAAAACCATTAGTAATGATTCCTTTAGGTGGTGATACTGACGTCATTAGAATGTCTCTCTATTTTGCCTCTCTCAGCGATGTAGTTAATGCATATGAAAGAACTATAGGACCTGATAATTCAGGAGTTAGAGCTAAAATTGCTGATCTCACAGAAAAGTCATACATATCTTTACATCGAGTAATTTCTAGAGCTCAAAATTAAACATATAACGGGGGGAGGAAGAAAATGGGACATTATTTATTACAAGGATCATACTCAGCAAACGCATGGGCTGCACAAATAGCTAATCCACAAAATCGGTTAGAACAAGTCTCAAATATGCTTGCGCCATCAGGTATTAATATAGTTCAAGGATTTGCTGCATTTGGTGAACATGACCTAGTTTTACTTATTGAAGCACCTGATGACAAAACCATGGCTGCAGCATCAATAACTATTGGAAGTACTGGAGCGGTAACAAATCTAAAAACGACACCATTAATGCCAATAGAAGATTTAGTAGATTCATTAAAAATTGCACAGGGAGTTGCTTACACTCCACCTACAGGTTAATTTTGCCTATCACCTCTTTTATTAGAACACTTTATGGATAGGATTAACTCCTAAAGTGTTCTAATTTAAAGTAAAATGCTTTTAATATATAAACTGTACATATTTAGGAGGTTTTTAATGTGGGATGATATGCCCAGAAAAACTGATCAATCTTCTAATAATCCGTATCAATCTAATACTATAAATATTGAATATAAGTCTTCATTGTCATTTCATGACATTTTTATTAAACCAGGCTTTCTATCTCATCTAGGGTCCTATATATTAAGTTTGCTCCTATCAACAATTGGGGGTGGGCTTTTGATAGGTATTACTGCTGCATTTTATCTAGATTCTAATGATGAATTAAGTGATACAGGATTCGGAATTGCATTGCTTGTTGCAGGTTTTGTTATTCTAATTTTACCTATGTATAGTGTCATTTCTTCTTTTTTAACCTATAACAAACCAAAAATTAAAAACAGTGAAAAAAGATTTATCTCACTATTAGCAACACCTGTAGGAATTATGATATTTTTTGTTATCTCAGGTATAGCTATTGCAACGAGCGTTCTGATTATAGTATTCCCAATTTCTACCATAGCTTTTACAGGTCCTCTTCATTTATTTCTTTTAATTTCATTCAATAAAAAAAAGTATCTGAGTATGTCAGTAGATACAAATACAATGTTTGAAAATACTACAGTTTCAAATCCCCAAACATCTACACCTGAAATGAATCCAGTAAATCCAGAAATTGAAAACCTCCAAAAAGAAATGGAAAAACTACGAGAAGAAATTACAAATCAACAACCAGCCATTCAGCCAAATAATCAAGAAATTGAACGTATGGCTGAAGAAATAGCTTCTCTTAGGGCACAGTTGGAACAACAAAATACTGTAGAATATGTTCCTGAGGCAACTCAATGGAAACCTTCCCCTATTACACCAGAACCTGGACGGTTTGAAGGTACTTATTTGAAGGGTGGACCGTATATAATTGCTTTCATTTTGGCAAGTCTTATATTGACTAGTGCAATGGGTGCTGTATTTTATGGATTGTTTAATATATACGACAAAAGTGAAGATGGAACATCTATCACAAGAAAATACGCAAATGAATATTTATAGTGATAGAGCTATTACCTGTTAATGATAGTTTAAGGAGTATTATGAAAATTACAAATGTTAAAATGGATATGTTCTACTGGAAATCTGAACCATGGAAAGTGGGATTAAATTTTCAGACTTTTGGTAGTACTCAAAAACTTGGAGTCGTCACTGTTGAAACAGATGAAGGAATAAGTGGAAATGCCTTCTTGGGCAGCTCTCGAATGGGAGCTGATCATTTTGCTCCAGGTTTAATTGAATTTATTAAACCAAGACTTATTGGTAAAAACCCTCAAGATATTGGTGCTATATGGCAAGATCTTTGGAAAGCTAATCGCTCTGTATCAACGTATATAATTGGTGCAATAGACATTTGTCTTTGGGATATAAATGGAAAAATTACAGGTCAACCAATTCACAGACTATTAGGAACATGCAAAGAAGTTGTTCCCGTATATTCAAGTACTGGTTTTTGGGAAACTAAAGAAGAATATGCTGAAGAAGCTATTAAATTTAAAGAGATGGGATGGACTGCTCATAAAATACATCCACATGGTATTGCTGCCAATGATATTGAAATATCCCAGGCAGTTCGAGAAGCTGTCGGCAGCGATATGAAACTTATGTTGGATTCAACATGGGCTTACAACTATGAAGATGCTGTAAGAGTAGGTCGTGCAATAGAAGAGTTAAATTACTATTGGTATGAAGACCCATTAGCTGAAGAGGATATTTATAACTATATTAAACTTCATCAAAAATTAGATATTCCTATTCTATCTACAGAATATGCTCCCGGAAGATATTATGGTATGACTCAATGGATCACTCAATTTGCAACTGATATCCTACGAGGAGATGTAGCTATTACTGGAGGAATTACTCCGTTAGTTAGACTATGTCACCTTGCTGAAGGATTCAAAATGAAATGCGAAATTCATCACGGTGGAAATTCATTAAATAACGTTGCCAACCTCCATGTAACTATGGCCGTTCCAAATTGTGAATTTTTTGAATTTTTTCCATCTACCGGTAGTAATATGTTTGGTCTTGTAGAAGATATTAAATTTGACGGCGGTGTCGTGCATGCACCAACAAAACCTGGACTTGGATACGACATAGATTGGGAACTTTTACAAAAGGAATATGCTGGAACAGCAGAATAAAGGAGATCAATTATGCCAAGCGATATACCTCAGTCAATTGTCGGTGAAGAATTACCTAAGGGAGTGTTTACTTCAACTGTAGTAGTAGATTGTGAACATATGGAAAAAATGCTTCATAAAGCTACAAGAAATCAATTTACCTTCTATTCTGATGAACCAGAACGTTTAGGAGGAGATGCTAACCATCCAGCACCTTTAGCGTACATTGTTGCTGGAATTGGATTCTGACTACTTACGCAACTGAAGCGGTACGCTTCAATGAGAAAAGTAGGAATTACTACAGCTAAAGTACACGTTGAACTCGACTATTATCTCAAAGGATCTGTTAAACAAGGTACTGTAGAAAATAAAGTAACAGAAGTTAGAAGTGATTTTACTGTAGAATCCGAAGAATCTGACACTGAAGTTTTAGAAATAATTAGGATTGCTAAACAAGGTTGTTTTGCTGAAAATTTAGTTAAAAACGCAGTACCTTTAAAAAGTTCATGCATCCTAAATGGTAGAGAAATAGATGTTACGTAAACTTGACAGTAGTATGTTGCTAAAGTTTAATTAAATAGGTTAGTTATATCTATTAGGTATCATAATATTATTATGGCAAAACAATTAAACATATTTAGTATGATAATTCTCATGCTAACCCTCCTGCTAATTTCTGCGTGTGGAAATGATTCTCAAAAGGAAGCTCCAAATGTTCAAGCTACTATCGATGCTGCAATCGAAATAGGTATAGCAAAAATACCGACTCCTACTGCTACTCCTTTACCAACA
>JBJKVQ010000042.1:0-17487 GCA_045562575.1 Dehalococcoidia bacterium | reverse complement strand
CTGCTGTATCTGGATAACCGCACTTAACTACATTTTCAACAGCTTCTATTGTCAATTTATCCATCATTTCTATAGCACTTGGAATTAGTCCAGAAGATATAACGCTACTGACTGCAAAACTTGCTTGTTCAATAGTCGCAAAAGATGCTAAATGGGTCTTTACTGATTGAGGTATTGGTAATAAATTAACAATAATTTTTGTAGCAATTCCCATCATCCCTTCTGATCCAACAAATCCTCCAAGTAAATCATATCCAGGAACATTACGAAATTTACCACCTAACCAAATTATTTCTCCATTTTCTGTAACAATCTCGCATGCCATAACATGATTTGTAGTTACCCCGTATTTTAAACAATGAGGACCACCTGAATTTTCGGCTATATTGCCCCCGATAGTACAAGAAATCTGGCTAGATGGATCTGGTGCATAAAATAGACCCATTGAAGAAACATATTTTGATAAATCTAAATTAACTACTCCTGGTTCAACTAGAGCTAACCTATTTTCTATATCAACAGAAAGTATAGAATTCATTCTTGTAAGAACTAGTTCTATTCCACCATACATTGGAACAGCTCCACCAGACAAACCTGTTCCTGCACCTCGAGGAATTATATACTGATCATATTTATTGGCTATTTTAACAATCAAGCTAATATCTTCAGAAGATTTTGGAAAAACTACAACATCAGGCAAAGCTTTATCAGTTGACCCATCATATTGAAAAACTAGTAATTCATCTGCATGATGCATCACATACTGTTCCCCAACTATTTTTTTCAATTCTTTAATAAGACTCGGATTAACCATACAAATATAACCAAATCAATTTTCAAATATATAATAATGTTACGTTTCATGAGATTTTACCATATAATACCTAGAAATTATCACATCATATAAATAAGGTTATCATGAACTTTGTAGATTCAATTTATCAAGAAACAAAAAATATACAAACCGCAATTATGACTCATCCTTTTACGAAGGGCATAGGAGACGGTACTTTACATAAAGATAGTTTTAAGTTCTTTATAGAACAGGATTATTTATTTTTAATTGAGTATAGTAAAATTCTTGCCCTAGCAACAGCAAAGTCTCCTGATTACGAGACGATGAGTAGTTTCAGTAAATTACTTGAAGAAACTCTTAATAATGAAATCACTCTTCATATAGGATATTGTGAAAAGCTAGATATAACATTACCAGATTTACAAAATACACAACCTGCTCCTGCGATGGAGTCTTATACTAACTTCTTAGTAAAAATTGCCTATGAAGGAGAATTTGCAGAAATAATAGCAGCCCTTTTACCATGCATGTTAACGTATGCTGAAATAGGATTAGAATTAAAGCAAAATAATATCGAAAATAACGACCCTTTATATAATGAATGGATAGAAATGTATTCTGATCCTGAATTCGTCGATTTAGCTCATTGGCTTAGAGACCTAGTTAATACTGTAGCGTCCCATTCTAGTCAATCTCAAATTAAAAAAATGAAAAAAGCTTATATAGATAGCTGTAGGTTTGAGTTAGATTTCTGGACAATGTCTTTAAACAAAACGACGTGGTTAGTGTAATCTAAGACCAAAGTCCAAAATTATCACTGCCAGTAATAGAAGCTACTGCCTTGCCTGTTCTATCTTTTCCAGCACTACAATGAATTAATATAGGCTTTTCAAGTTCAGAATAGGCCTTTAAAACTAATTCTACTTCCGATTCGTTTAATGGCGGCTTTTTGTAATCTTCAACGTTCATATGATGTACTGTTAAACCATTTTCTTTATAGAAATTGAAAAGACCATCACCAATATTATCTATTCCATTATATTTGTTTACTTGGTTTTGATCCATAATACATATAACACTCTTAATACCTAAAGATAAAACTGTTTTCATCCAATCATTCATAACTAAAGAAGAAGGTTTGTCTTTAGGATAACCAGGTCGTTGTGAACGAGCTAATTCCCCCTCTAAAACCCATTCAGGTTTATATAACTCAGGTACTGATGGTCGATTATACATATTCTACTCTTTCATTTTTATAGACAAACAAATAAATATTCTAAATAAAAACATGGATCAAATCAAACATTGTTTTATTATTCTTTAAAATCTTTTCTTAAAATCACATTTGAAATCATAAATTGAGAGTATGTTACGATAAATAAAATGAAAAAAATTCTATACCTGACATTTTTATCCATAAATCGTTTTATATTTTGTAAGAAATAAATAGGAAAGTTTTAGTTGCTAAGTTCTAGGTTTACTATGGCAAGAAATGAAACCGAAAATAATATAACAACCCTCTTTGAAGAAAACTACGAAAAAATAGTTAATTATATTGCAGCAAGAATTTCAAATTTTAGCGAGGCAGAAGAATTAGCTGCAGAAGTTTTCCTTAAAGCTCTTGAGCATATAGATGGGTTTAAAAATAAAGGCGTCCCCATTGAAGCTTGGATATATAAAATTGCACATAATATTACGGTTGATTACTACAGGAAGAAAAAATACCCAACAATTACTATAGAAGATGTGATTAATATGGAAAGTTATCACAATACAGAAAAAAAAGTTTTAGAAAACCTTGATAAAGAAGAAATCAAACAAGCTTTATCAAAATTATCCCCATTACAACAACAGGTAATACAACTACGACTCATTAGTGGATTACGTTCAAAAGAGGTGGCAGAAATTATGGAAAAATCTGATGGAGCAATAAGAGAATTACAGCGAAGTGGTTTAAAAGCTCTTCGTACAATTTTACTGACTAATAACATATTAATAGCAGAAGACTTGGGGCGTTGAAATGGAAAATTACAACAAAATCCTAGATGAATGTATAGATCTGATTTTAAACCAAGGTTATAGATTAAATGACTGCCTGGATAAATATCCAGAAGTACGTGATGAATTGTCCCAAGATTTACAAATTGCAACAAGTGTTACTAGCAAATTAAAAGTTGCTATAAATGAAGAAACTAAATCGAAAACAAAAAATCTTTTAATTGAAAAAATTAATAATCAAAAAGAACAGCAAGTGAGAAAAATTAGATCAGGTCCAGATAAATTTATTAAAAGTATTTCATCAATAATGACACGATGGAGTTCTATCGCTGCAGCAATTCTCCTATTTTCAACTATAGGGACTACCTCTTTAGTATCTGCATCCTCAAATAGTAATCCTGATGAAGATTTATACCCAGTTAAAAGAACATTTGAAAATGTGCGCTTAAGATTTACCTTTGATCAAGAAAAGAAAAATGAACTTAGGTTAGGATATTCGACTAAAAGAATCGAAGAAATGACGATCATGGCAAACAAAGGTGTTTTTAAACAAATAGAAATATTACAGGAAGACCTGGAAAAAAATATAGAAATAATATCCAACAATGATAGTGAACGAGTCAAAGAAAAAATACTTCAAGAATTAAAAGAGGGATATATAACAAAAGAAGAAGCCGAAAATTTATTTCAACAAGAAAAAATTAATTACCAAGGCACCAATAAAATATCCAATCAAACAGATATCACTTATCCGAGAAAAGAAAGGATAATGAAACTTAAACACTATATAGAGACAAGAGAATTAAAAATAAAAGAACTCTGTGAAAAAATGGAGAAGTTTAATAGTACCGAATACCAAGAGAAGATGAGTAAGCTTGAAAAAAACAATCCTGAGAAATGGGAGAAATTGAAAACCAGGCATCAGAGAATGTCAATAAATTGCAAAAAACATATCGAGAAACATACATTGTATAAAGAAAGACTAAGTAACTTAATGTCTGAGAAGGTGACGAAAAAATACTTGCAGCCATAAAAGCAACTATTGACCGTGTTCTACTACTATGCTAACGTTCGGCTTTTATATAGTTATCCTATAGAAAGAGGGAATAAATGACAGAGGTCTATCTTTATGACACCACCTTAAGAGATGGAGCACAGCAAGAAGGTATTTCTCTTTCTTTAGACGATAAGCTTAAGATTACCAAAAAACTTGATGATGCAGGTATTTCCTATATAGAAGGGGGATGGCCAGGTTCTAATCCAAAAGATGAAGAATATTTTAAAAAGGTTAAAAATCTTCGATTAAATAACTCAATTGTTACTTCTTTTGGATCTACGAGAAAAGTAAACACCCAGGCTCATAACGATGCAAATCTACTTTCTTTAGTTGAATCTGAAACCAAAATTGCAACTATTGTTGGAAAAACATGGGACCTACATGTCACAGATATTCTAAATACTGATCTAGAAGAAGGATTAAGTATGATTTCTGACTCTGTTGCGTTTCTGAAATCAAAAGGTCAAAGAGTTTTTTTAGATGCTGAGCATTTTTTTGATGGATTTAAGTCTAATAAAGACTTCACATTACAATGTCTAAAAAAAGCATCTGAATCGGGAGTTGAGTGTATAGTACTTTGTGATACTAATGGTGGATCAATGCCATCTGAAATTCAACAAATTATCCAAGAAGTAAAAAATAATATCGATACAGAGTTAGGAATTCACACACACAATGATTGTGAGCTGGCTGTAGCGAATAGTTTAATTGCAGTAGATTCTGGTGTTACTCAGGTTCAAGGAACTCTTAATGGATATGGAGAACGATGTGGCAATGCTAATATTCTTAGTATAGCTGCTAATCTTTCTTTAAAAATGAATGTAGAAGTTTTAAATCAAACACAATTAAGTCGCCTCACAGAATTACATAAATTTGCAAGTGAAATTATTAATATTCCCCCAAATAACTTTCAACCATATGTCGGAGCTAATGCTTTCAACCATAAAGGTGGACTGCATGCATCTGCAGTTATGAAGCTCGCAGACAGTTACCAACACATCAAACCAGAACTAGTCGGAAATACTACCGGAATGACAGTATCCGAACTATCTGGAAGAGGAAACATTACTTTCAAATTGAAAGAACTAGGCTTTCCATCTAACAAAATATCAGCAAGTGTTGCAGATTTATCAAAAGAGATTAAAATCCGTGAAAGTAAAGGGTATCAATATGAAGGTGCAGAAGCATCTTTTGAATTACTAGCACATAGAAATATAAATGAATTTGCACCAATGTTTGAATTGATAGACTACAGAGTAATAGTAGAAAGTAAAAGTTCCTTAATTGAAGATACGTTAACTGAAGCAACTGTTAAATTAAGAATTGGATCTGAAATCAGACATACAGCCTCTGTAGGCAATGGACCTGTTAATGCTATTGACCTTGCATTGAGAAAAGCTTTATTACAAGACTTCCCTACCCTAGATAGTGTGCGACTTACTGATTATAAAGTTAGAGTTATTGATCAGGGATCAGGAACAGAAGCCTTTGTTCGTGTATTAATTGATTCAACAGATGGTAATCGGTCTTGGCAAACTATGGGAGCATCAACTAATATTATTGAGGCAAGTTGGATTGCTGTTGTAGATAGTCTTGAATATTGGAATCTACATACCAATAAATAAGGAATTTTAAGCTATAATTCTTATTTTCCATATATCAAAGGAGTGTAATGAGTACCTCAATTCAAAAAAATAAACCCTATCGAGTTATTGGAACAACACCTATAAGACATGATGGTTATGAAAAAGTTACGGGCAAAGCAAAATACGGCGCAGATATAGACTTACCAGGAATGCTATACGGTAAAATATTACGAAGTCCTCATGCTCATGCAAAAATTGTATCTATTAATACAAAAAAAGCAGAGTCTATACCTGGTGTTAAAGCAATTGCCACTGCAAATGATTTTCCATTACTCTCAAATTCGGGAATTGATTTTTCTCAAGTTCAAAGAAATCCTCGAATGATGGCAGAAAACACTTTAGCTAAAAATAAAGTTCTTTACATTGGACATGCTGTTGCTGCAGTTGCAGCTAATAACCCTGCAATAGCAGAAGAAGCTCTCAAATCCATTGAAGTAGAGTATGAAGTTTTGCCAGCTGTTGTAAGCTTAAAAGAAGCAATGGCAGAAGATGCACCTCTTCTTCACGATAACCTCACTACTGTTTTTCGAGAAGATCGATTCTCAGCAGGTCAAGATACTGGTAAAAAAAGTAATATTGCAGGACACATTCAATTCCAAAGAGGAGATTTAGAAAAAGGTTTTAAAGAAGCTGACCTTATAATCGAAAGAGAATTTAATACTGAAACAGTACATCAAGGATATATAGAACCTTTTGCATCGACAGCCGATTGGAATAATGAAGGTAGGTTAACTATTTGGACATGCACTCAAGGAAGTTTCAATGTTCGTTCGATTACAGCAAATATTCTTGATATTCCTGAATCTACAGTTAAAGTTATTCCAACTGAAATTGGAGGGGGATTTGGTGGCAAAGGAGTGGGATATTTAGAACCGGTCGTTGCCATATTGTCAAAAAAATCAGGATTACCTGTAAAAATAACTATGAGCAGAAAAGAAGTTTTTGAAGGTACAGGGCCAACATCTGCTACATATAATAAATGTAAAATTGGTGTAACTTCAAAAGGAATTATAACTGCTGGATATCATTATATGGCATATGAAGCTGGGGCTTTTCCAGGTTCACCAGTAGGTGGTGGAGCAATGACAAGTTTTGGTCCATACAAAATAGAGAATTTTTTAGTAGACGGCTACGATGTTGTCTGCAACAAACAAAAAGTTCAAGCATATAGAGCCCCTGGACAACCTACAGCTGCTTTCGCCGTTGAATGCATAATTGATGAAATAGCAGAGAAATTAAAAATAGACCCTATAGATTTACGATTATTAAATGTAGCTCGTAAAGGTGACAGAATGCCAAGTGGGCCAGTATTACCTGAAGTAGGGACAGAAGAAGTTGAAAAAGCTATGAAAAATCATCCTCATTACAAATCTCCATTAGAAGGACCAAATAGAGGTAGGGGCGTTGCAGTAGGTTTTCGTTCTCAGGCAGGTGGAACTGGTTCTTCAGCCACCCTCAACGTAAATTCAAATGGTACCGTTAACCTAATAACAGGCTCAATTGATCTATCAGGCACACGATTAAGCCTTGCAATGCAAGCTGCTGAAATATTGGGAATTAACGCAGAAGACATAAATCCATCTGTAGTAGATACCGATTCAGTAGGTTGGACAGGAGGAACGGGAGGAAGCAGAATCACCTTTGATACAGGATTAGCAGTAATAAGTGCAGCTCAAGAGATAATTAAACAAATGAGCCAAAGAGCAGCAATTTTATGGGAATCTAAACCAGAAGATATTAAATTTGAAAATGGCATATTTTCCTTTGGAAATGATTCCTATACTTTTAGAGAGCTATCAGGGAAATTAATGGCTACTGGCGGCCCAATAACATGTTCTGCCTCAGATACACAAGGAGGCCTAGGCCCGGTTGTTGCCGGTAATATTATCGATGTCGAAGTTGATCCAGAAACTGGTAAAGTAGATGTAATTAGATGCACAGCATTTATCGATGCTGGTACAGCAATGCAACCAGCATACGTAGATGGACAAGTTCAAGGTGCTACTGTACAAGGAATTGGATGGGCCTTAAATGAAGAATTTTTCTACACTTCTGATGGAACAATTGCTAATTCATCTTTACTCGATTACCGAATGCCTACAACTCTTGATTTACCAATGATTGATAGTGTTATCGTCGAAGTACCAAATCCACGTCATCCTTTTGGGGTAAGAGGAGTTGGTGAAGCCCCAATTATTCCACCATTAGCAGCTATAGCGAATGCTATTTCTAATGCAACGAACGTAAGGATGACTAATCTCCCATTATCACCAGCTTCAATATTAAAAACGCTAAATAAAATATAAAACAAACACAATTCATGTCATTTATTACAGATATAATTGCTAATGTACCAGAACTTTCCACATTAGAATTTTTTCTCCTTTGCTTAGCAAGTTTTTTTACCTCAACCATTACAGCCGCTTTCGGTTTGGGTGGAGGTGCAATGTTAATAATTATAATGGTTTCATTTATGAATCCATTAGTAATTATACCTATACATGCTGTAATTCAAATGAGTTCTAACATATCAAGAGCACTAATGTTATGGCGACACATAACATTTACTTACATGATCCCCTTTATTATAGGAACAATTATAGGTGTAACTATTGGAGGCCAAATAATTGTAGATTTACCTAAATATTTGCTTCAATCATTTATTGGAATATTTATTCTTTATTCTCTTTATGGACCAATAGCAAATAATGTTAAAGCCAGTAAACTAAAATTCGTTGGTCTTGGTGCATTTTCATCGTTTGTAACAATGTTTGTTGGCGGAACGGGTCCGATAATTGCACCATTTATTCGCTCTATAACAAATGAACGAAGATCAACAGTAGCAACACATGCTGCATTTATGACATGGAAACATGGTGTCAAAATTATAACTTTTGGGTTGTTAGGATTTTCCTTTTCCGATTATGTACCTTTAATAATAGGAATGATACTTTTTGGAATAATTGGAACATGGTCAGGTAAAACCATTCTTGTATGGATGCCAGAAAAAATCTTTGCAAAAGCTTTCAATATTGTACTTACTCTTTTGGCATTAAGACTATTGTTTGAAGGTTTACGACAAATAATCTAGCATTTGATAACTTTACCTAGACTTAATACGAAATAATGCCAGCAAAATAAACTTTTATTGCCTTGCTAGTTTGTTGTTTATTTGTTAGCATCTCACCGTTTGAATAGAAATAATATTTCTGAGGTTACTATGGCTATAGAAAAACAAAATGATCAACGTTTAGATGATTTACATAAAAGAAGAGCTCGAGGCAAACGTGGTGGTGGAAGAAATAAAATTGCAAGCCAACACGAAAAAGGTAAGCTTACAGCTCGTGAAAGAATCGATTTTTTCCTAGATCCTGACACTTTTGAAGAACTCGACCCATTTGTAACCCACTGGTCTGGAGATACCGGCCCTGAAGGTAGAAAATATGATGGTGACTCGGTAGTTACTGGTTTTGGGAAAGTTGGCGGTAGATTAACTTATATATACGCTCAAGACTTTACAGTATTTGGAGGATCTTTATCAGAAGCTTCTGCTGAAAAAATTTGCAAAGTGATGGATTTATCCATTAAAAATGGTGCTCCAGTTATTGGATTAACTGATTCAGGAGGAGCAAGAATTCAAGAAGGAGTTGTTAGTCTCGCTGGTTATGGTGATATTTTTCTACGAAACACCATGGCATCGGGAGTTGTTCCTCAAATTTCTGTTGTTTTAGGACCTTGTGCAGGAGGTGCAGTATATTCCCCAGCAATAACAGACTTTATATTTATGGTTGAAGAAATTGGCCAAATGTATATAACAGGTCCATCAGTTGTCGAAGCAGCAACGGGCGAAATTGTCACACATGAAGAACTTGGGGGAGCATCTACCCATGCAACGACTAGTGGCGTAGCCCATTTTGCTTATGGCACAGAACAGGAATGTTTAGAACAAGTAAGGCGCCTATTAAGCTTTCTACCCCAAAATAACATGGATGACGTTCCAAACTCTGGTGCCATTGATGATATAAATAGAATGGATCCTGAGTTACAACATATAATTCCTGACGACCATGTAAAGCCATATAATATGAAACAAATAATTGCCAGAATTATTGATAATGGCGACTTTATGGAAATACAAGAAAAATTTGCAGAAAATATCATTATTGGATTAGCAAGAATGAATGGTAAATCTGTCGGTATTGTCGCACAACAACCGATGATCAAAGCTGGAGTTTTAGATATTGACGCATCAGAAAAAGCTGCAAGGTTTGTAAGATTCTGCGATTGTTTTAATATACCGGTGATCACATTAGTGGATGTTTCAGGATTTCTGCCTGGTTTAGATCAAGAGCATAGAGGTATCATTCGGCATGGAGCGAAATTGATATACGCATATGCAGAAGCAACTGTTCCAAAGATAACAATACTCACAAGAAAAGCTTATGGTGGCGCATATTTAGTTATGGGAAGTAAGCACTTAAGAGCAGATATTAATTATGCATGGCCTACTGCTGAAATAGCTGTTATGGGCCCTGAAGGAGCTGTTAATATTTTACAAAGAGCTGCATTATCTAAAAGTGAAAATCCTGACGATTTACGATCCCAACTTGTTCAAGAATATCGTACTAAATGGGCTAATCCATATTTAGCTGCTGGACGAGGATATATTGATGATATTATTGACCCTATTGAGACGCGCCCCAAAATCATAAAAGCACTTGAAATGTTGCAAAATAAACGCGACTCGACTCCGCCTAAAAAGCATGGTAATATTCCTCTGTGATACAGCCTATGTTAAGGATTTGATTACTCCCATACAATAGAGCAGATAACTAATAATTAGACTACCTTTTTTTGTTTTGGTCTAATTGACTAACATGAATATATACAAGTGAGGAATTGGATGAGAAAAAAAGTTACTATAGTTGGTGCAGGCCAAGTTGGTGCAACAACTGCTCAAAGAATTTTTGAAAAACAATATGCAGATATTGTAATCATTGATATCGTCGATGGGCTACCCCAAGGTAAAGCACTTGATATGCTTGAATCAGGACCTGTAGTTGGTAGTGATGCGCAAGTAATCGGTACAAATGATTACAAAGACACTGAAAATTCAGATATTGTTGTAATCACCTCTGGAGTTGCCAGAAAACCAGGAATGAGCCGAGATGATTTACTTTTTACAAATATGAAAATTATGGATTCTGTCACATCTGAAGTAGTAAAATATTCTCCTGATACTATTATTATTGTAGTTACCAATCCCTTAGATGCTATGGCTCAAAGAGTATATCAAGCAAGTGGTCTCCCACGTGAAAAAGTTATTGGTCAATCTGGTGTACTTGATACAGCAAGATTTAGAACCTTTCTTGCTCAAGAATTAAATGTTTCGATAAGAGATATTCAAGCATATGTGCTTGGAGGGCATGGAGATACCATGGTTCCTGTACTTGGATATACTACAGTTGGTGGTGTTCCTGTAAGTGAACTGATTTCAAAAGAACGATTAGACGAAATAATTAAACGAACCCAAGATGGAGGGGCAGAAATTGTCTCTCTTCTTAAAACTGGTTCTGCATATTATGCCCCTTCTGCAGGTGTTGCAGAAATGGTTGATTCGATTATTTTGGATCAGCACAGAATATTGCCATGTGCAGCATATCTAACTGGTGAATACGGAATAAATGACTTATATGTTGGAGTCCCAGTAAAAATTGGTTCTTCAGGTATAGAAGATATAATTCAAATTGACCTTTCAAACGAAGAACAAACCATGTTAAACGCTTCTGCAGATGCAGTTCAAGAACTTATTGACGTAATGAGTAAGCAATAGGAAGTTGATAAAATGTATAAAAGAAATCCACAAAGCAAAAAAGAACAAATATCTGAAGAATTAGCTAGTAGGTATATGCCGGCAGGTAATCTCGGTAATATGTCTAGTAAATTTGAGCAAGGATTTATTGTAAGCCACGGTAAGGGGTCAAAAATATATGACTTAAGTGGAAACGAATACATCGATTATCTTATAGGCTCAGGCCCAATGATACTTGGTCATGCTAACCAAGCTGTTGTTGAAGCCGTTCAAACACAAATGGAAAAAGGCTCAACTTTCTTCCTCAATAATGAATCTATAATTGAATTGGCTGAAGAAATATGTTCTGCAGTACCATGCGCAGAAATGATAAGATTCACAACAAGTGGAACAGATGCTACATTCCAATGTATGAGAGTAGCTAGAGCATATACTGGAAAGGATAAGATTTTAAAATTTGAAGGTGGCTATCATGGCTCTCATGATTATGCTCTTATGAGCCAACTTCCAACTTTAAATCAAGAATTTCCTCAACCAGAACCTGATTCAGCAGGTATACCCAAAGTAATAGCAGAAACAGTTTTAATAGCTCCATACAATGATATCGAAACCACTGAATCAATTATCAAAAAAGAGAAAGATAATATTGCTGCGGTAATTGTTGAACCTGTTCAAAGAATTATTTCACCTTCTGATGGTTTTTTAAAACAATTGAGAGAAATAACAATTAAATATGATATACCTTTAATATTTGATGAAGTTGTAACAGGTTTTCGATTGTCTTATGGTGGTGCTCAAGAATATTTTGATGTAGTTCCTGACTTGGCATCATTCGGAAAGATTATTGGAGGAGGATTTCCTCTAGCTGCTGTAGCAGGTAAAAAAGAAATAATGGAACATTACGATGGAGCATTACACCAAAACAACTATATACCCCAAACAGGTACCCTCAATGGGAATCCTATTGCTGCTGTTGCTGGCTTAGCAACATTAAAGCAATTAAAAGATCCTTCGGCATATAGTAAACTCCATGAAACAGGAACTAAACTAAAAAAAGCTTTAGCTGATTCAATGCAACAATATGAAATTGAAGCACAAATCACAGGAGATAATACAGTATTTGATATTGTTTTTACAAATACTGAAATTAAAAATTACAGAGATCTTTCGACTGGAAACAGTGCCCTACTAAGTAAATTTAATAATCTCATGCTTAATCAAGGTATATTAAAGCCTGGGAATAAACTATATATGTCCCTAGCATTGTCAGATGAAGATATACAAAAAACAATTAATGCATTCACTTATTCAGCGTCAAAACTCAGAGACTAAACTACGTTTGACTCCATAATAGCTTTATTGATAGCCTCAGTTGACACTATGTGTCTTTCAAGACCCATTTCAGAGGGACTAAATCCTAAAGCTAATCCAATTAACTGCGGTAAATGCAATATCGGCATATGAATTGATACACCAGATTGTTTTCTTGCCTTGGGTTGATACCCATCTAAATTCAAATGACAAAGTGGACAAGGAGTAACCATTGCATCTGCACCCAATTCTTGGACAGTAGATGTGTGCTTAGCTACCATAGATACAGAATTTTTTTCGTTTATAGTTAGTATTGGGAAACCACAACATTGTGTTTTACCAGCAAAATCCACGACTGTTGCTCCAACTGCCTCAATTAACATTTCTAAAGATTGTTGACGATCTGGATTATCTTCAAAATCTAAAGCCCACGAAGGTCTTACAATATAACAACCATAAAAAGGTGCTATTTTCAAATCATTTAATTGACGAACGAATAGAGATTTGACTTGGTCTACTCCTAAATCTTCGACCAAAATCCATAAAATATGTTTAATCACTGTTGTACCCTTATACTCAAGACCCTCTTCTTTAAGTAAGGCGTTAACTTCTTCAAGATATTCTGGATGATCAGCATCAGTTAAACGTTTATTAGCTTGAGCCATAACCCCTTGGCACGTTGAACAAATGGTCATAATTGGAAGACCTTTCTGCTCAGCCATAGCAAATGTTCGCGCATTTAACACATCTCCTAGAAGCCTATCTTTTTCTTGAAGAACTCCTGAACCAGTGCATGATGCACCTTCGAGTTCATCTAACTCAATTCCTAACTTTTCACAAATTTTTAAAGTAGCAGGATACAATTCAGGGCACCCACCCTTAGAAACACAACCTGGATAA
Organism: Dehalococcoidia bacterium; assembly: GCA_045562575.1. Lineage (GTDB taxonomy): Bacteria > Chloroflexota > Dehalococcoidia > Lucifugimonadales > UBA6952 > UBA6952. The sequence goes on along the minus strand of JBJKVQ010000042.1, from coordinate 3,967 downwards.
AAAGCAACTTTCATCTTATGCACCCAATTTCTTAAATATATTTTTAATGTAAGCTACACCAGCAATTTTATGATGAAATAATGGAGGTAACTTTTTGTGACGCAAAGCTCTATAAGCAACTGGTAACAGCCCAAATAATGCTCTTATGTTTGATAAAGCAGCTATTGGATTGAACACACCAAAAGTTTTTATAACTAATTGTGTTTCATCCAAAGTTCCATAATTTTTAATGATGGATGCAAAACCTTCCGCATGTCTTGCGCCATTAGTATTCTTTATACCAGCATTAATCATTTTATCTCTTATTGACATAATTCTATCCATAGGTGCAACACCTTTAGGACATACTTGGACACATGCCATACATCTTGTGCAATCCCATACGCCTGTATATTGATTAAGTTGAGCAAAACGTTCAGAATCCATTTCATCACGAGGATCATCTATAAAACGTGCAGCCTTAGCTAATGCAGCAGGGCCTATAAAGTTACTATCTACTTCAAGTACTGTACAATCTGAAACACATGCTCCACACATAATACAGCCGACTACACCAACGAGTTCCAACATAGATTGTTGTGGTGCAATATATTCGTCCTCAGGCTCAGGACCTTTTGTCTGAAGAAATGGTTTTATCTCCCTGATTTTATTCCAAAAAGGTTGCATATCCACTACCAAATCTTTAACCACAGGTAAATTTCCTGCTGGATCAACGGTAACAGAACCATCTTTTTTTATGACATCAACAATTTTTGTGTTACAACCCAAACCAGAAGTACCATTAATCTTCATAGCACACGAACCGCAAATAGAAGCTCTGCAAGAACACCTCATTGCAAGGCTGGGATCTTCATAATCTCTTACTTGCATCAACGCATCCAAGACGGTGTAATATTCCTCTACTTCTAACTCGAACTCCTGTCGGAAATGATTATCTCCCTCAGATTCAGGATTATAACGACCAACATCTAGTTTAACTTTCATATTAATAGCTCCTTATCTGTGGTTCCCAACGTGTGACAGTAACTGGCGAAAAATCAACTGAAGGCATATCTTCACCGGTATTTTTTACCAAGATATGTTTCATCCAATTTTCATCATCACGATCAGGCATATCTGTCCTGTAGTGTGCCCCTCTACTTTCTTTTCTTGCTAGAGCACTTACACAAATAGTTTCAGCGGTATCAAGCATGAAACCAAGTTCAAACGCAAATAATAAGTTTGTATTAAATATTTTACCACTATCATGAACACCAAGTCGTTTGTATCGATCCTGTAGTTCTAGAATAGTTTTATATGCTGCTTGCATTCCAGCTTCATCTCTGAAAACAGCAACACCTTCATTCATTGCTTGCCCCATAGCTAATCTGATTGTTGCTGGGGTATCGGTATTATCTTTTTTATCAAAAAATGATTTAATTCGGCCTTCATCAAGAGATACAATAGAGTCAGGAACATTAATTTGTTCTATTTGCCTAGAATAATCTGCAGCATGTATACCTGCTCGTTTACCGAACACCACGGTGTCAAGCAAGGAATTGGCTCCTAACCTATTTCCACCATGAACACTGACATTTGCACATTCACCAGCTGCATATAATCCAGGCATACTAGTTACACCATGTACATCAGTCTTAATCCCACCCATTTCATAATGATTTCCTGGTCGTATCGGACAAGGTTCTTCTGCAAGATTAACATTAGCAAAATCCATAGCAACTTCATTGATGTAGGCTAATTTTGTTTCAATTAACTCTCGACCAAGATGCCTTAGATCTAACAAAACACATCCGTCGATTCCTCTTCCTTCATTAATTTCAGTTTGTTCTGAACGTGAAACCACATCACGAGATGCAAGTTCCATCATGTTCGGAGCATAGGTTTTCATAAACCTTTCACCTTCAGAATTGAGAAGATATCCACCTTCCCCTCGAGCACCCTCTGTCATCAACACACCATTACCTTTAAGGGTTGTTGGATGATATTGAACCATTTCCATATCCATCAGTGGAATACCTACTTGGTAAGCTAAGCCCTGACCATCAGCTGTAACAACAAGACCATTTGTACTAGGTTCAAAACAACGACCAGTACCTCCAGTTGCCAAGATAACTGCTTTAGCTTTTATCAGATGAATTTGCCCTGTCATTAGGTCTAAAGCAACAACACCACAGCATTTCCCATCTTCAACGACAAGAGATGTTACGAACCATTCTTCGTATACCCGTGGATTATATTTCATTATTTGTTCATATAGAACATGGAGTAAAGCTTGTCCAGTGATATCAGCAACGAAAAAAGTTCGTGCTACTTCTTGACCACCAAAATGCCTTGTTCCCAATCGACCGTCTTCGTCACGATTGAAGATAACACCCATATGTTCTAATTCAAGTACTGCTGGTCCCGCTTCTTGACACATAATTTCTATTGCATCTTGATCACCGAGGTAATCACTACCCTTAACAGTGTTGTATGCATGATCATCCCAATTATCTCCTCGACTCTCAAGAGCAGCATTTATTCCGCCCTGAGCTGCATTGGAATGACTTCGTACAGGATGAACTTTAGTAATCATTGCAACATCAGCACCAGCTTCTTGAGCGGCTAAGGTAGCCCTCATACCAGCGAGACCTGCTCCTACAACTAAAACATCATGTTGATATACTGCCATATTATTCTCCAGATCACTTTACTTTATTAATCAAAAAACACACTAACCTAATTCTATCATGAAAAATAAAAATCTTATACAGAAATTTTGCCCTTCTGAATAGCATAATGAATGGCAGCAATAGTTGTAGCATCAGTGATAATCTCATTGTTTATGAGTTCTAGTATATCTTTAATCAAATATTTTTCTAAAAATAAAATCTCATCTTCGTCTGGATTTATGTTTCCCAAGGAAAGGTCTTTTGCAAAATAAATATCTGTTTTTTCAGTCATAAAACCTGGGCTTACCATGATGGATCCAATTTTCTCCATATGTTTGGCTATATATCCAGTTTCTTCTTCCAATTCTCTATGAGCACAAGTTAAAGGATCTTCATTGATTTCTAAAGTTCCTGCAGGAACTTCTAATATTGCTTCTTCTACTGCCTTTCGATATTGCCTCACCATAAGTAGCGATAACTTATCATTATCTAGAGCTACTATAGCAACAGAACCATTATGATTTATAATTTCTCTAGTAGAAATAATTCCATTGCTCAGTTTGACTGTATCAATTTGCAAACTAATAACATCGCCCTGATAAATCATTTTGCTGGAAATAGTTTTCTCATCCAAAATGCACCTCAGTTTAATTTGGTGAATCGTTCATACCGAAAAATTTCATGATATTTCGATAACTATTAAAAGATTTACTTCGACGTAAAAATTTAACATTATTATTACTCAATTTAGCTAATATTTTATCATTCTTAGATAGCTTGCTCGTAAAAATACCATCTGCACTAATTGCAGCAGAACCATTAGAAATAACCTTAAGTTCTACCAAGCTATTAGATGGAAGTACTAAACCACTGCCAAAACCTAAGTGGGCTGCAACAGGTTGTAATAATATATCTGAAGAAGTTGGATATAAAATTGGCCCTCCAGCAGATAATGAATAACCCGTACTTCCTGTAGCTGTAGATACAATTACAGAATCAGAACGGTATTCAGTTAACCATTGATCATCGACTTTTACTTCAATTCTAGCCATCTTAGCAACTGATCCGCTTCCAATAACTATCTCGTTAAGTGCTAAAAAGGAAAAAATTGGAGACATTTCCGAAGAAGAATCTACTATAGCTGCCTCAATCATGCTTCGTTCTTCAACATGTGTCTGCTCTATAAAGTCGTCATTAATATGCAATAGTGCTTCTTTGACATTTAGTTCTGTCATAAACCCCAAAGTGCCCATATTTACACCTAGGATAGATGTTTGAGAATTATAAACCTTATGTGCTGCTGCTAAAATTGTTCC
>JBJKVQ010000041.1:0-17695 GCA_045562575.1 Dehalococcoidia bacterium | reverse complement strand
AACACCAATTGCGTTTAAACGAGCTTGCGTTACACCTCTACGACCCAAAATGAATTGAACCGTTGCTGCTAAAGCTATTCCAATTACTAAAGCCGAGAAGACGGCAATTAATGTTTCCATAAATCCGTCCTTTCGATTAAAAGGTTCTGAAAATGTTAACAAAACCTTTAATTAAATGTAAACTTCTACGATGTCACTGTCAAGTATAGGTGATATAAATAGATATATTCTTAAACTATTAAATGCTACACTGATTTACAACATATAAGGTATTAAAAATTATGAATATAGAATCTCTTAATAATTTTGATAATATTCTCTCTAATCCTCCTGAATGCTTTAATAAATTTAGATTAGTAATAGATGAAGGATTATATGATTGTTTGGATTCATTTACTAATGAATTAAATACAACAATGGGTTATCATCTAGGCTTTAATGATGAAAATGGTAATTTATTAGAGAAACGATTAGCTGGTAAGTCTTTGAGGCCTACTTTAAGTTTACTCGTATGTGAATCTTTAACTAATAATTATCTACCTGTTTACAATTCAGCACTTGCGATTGAATTAATTCATAATTTTTCTTTAATTCATGACGATATTCAAGATAGGGATACTGAACGTAGACATAAAAAAACTGTTTGGACATTATGGGGAGAGCCAAGAGCATTATGGATAGGCAATACAATGCGCTCCCTTGCTGATTTTGTTCAATCAGATATTGATTTTGATTCATCTATTATGTTAAGAGCAGCGGAACTTTTATCTCAAGCTTCAATGGAAATGATTGAAGGTCAATTTATGGATGTACAATTTGAAAATCGATTAAATGTTACAAGTGATGAATATTTATCAATGATTTCTAAGAAAACCGGTGCCTTGATTAGATGTTCTTCTGAACTTGGTGCATTACATTCATTAAATGATCAATACATAACCACAAAATTTAGAGATTTTGGAATACATTTAGGTAGAGCATTTCAAATCCGTGACGATGCTTTAGGTATTTGGGGAGATACAAAAATCACAGGTAAGCCAGTTGGGAGTGATATTTTACGTAAGAAAAAAACATATCCAATTTTATTAGCTCTAGATATTGCAAATGAAGCAAAAAATAAAGAATTGTATAGTTTAATGTTTTCATCTGAGATTTCTGATTTTGAAATGGAGAAAATTATTTCAATAATGAGTGATTTTAAAGTTTTTGAAAAATCCCAATCTATGATTGAATATCATTCTGAATTAGCCTTGGATTGTATTAATAGCGTCAAAGATTCATTAACAAAATGGGGCTATAGTCAATTATGTCAATTAACAAATTACTTAGCTTATAGATTATCATAATAGGTGTAGACGGTGTCATTTTGAAAAGTTATCAATTAGAAGATTTGGCTTTTCAATATTGTGAATCTTTAGTGAAAAGTAATTATGAAAATTTTTTTATTGGAACATTATTTTTGCCTAGAAAAACAATAAAACATTTTCATTCAATTTATGCATATTGCCGTATGATCGATGATTTGGGAGATGAATTTTCTGGAGATTCAAATAATTATCTTAATTACGCTGAAGAACAATTAAATTCATGTTATCAAGGCAAGCCAGATTCATTACTTTTCCATGCTCTTTATAAAACCATATGTGAATTTAGTATCCCAATACAACCATTTTTAGATTTGATAGAAGCTAACCGAATGGATCAAAATATAAACCGATATAATACATTTTCTGATCTTTTAATTTATTGTGAAAAATCGGCTAATCCAGTTGGTCAGCTCGTATTATATCTACTAGGTTTTACTGAGGACAAATGTATTGAACTTTCTAATTTAACTTGTACAGGATTGCAATTGGCAAACTTTTGGCAGGATGTTGAAGAAGATTACATACTGAGGGATCGTATATATCTTCCCTTCGAAGATATGGAATATTTCGAATATAATGAAAAGCAATTATGGAGTCGTGAATATAATCAAAACTTTGTTAATATGATGGAATTTCAAATTAATAGAACATTAGAATATTTTTCAAAAGGTATAAAATTACTAGACCATATATCAGGAAATTCAAAAATAGAAATTGCTATGTTTAATCTTGGGGGTTTAGGAATTTTGGAAAAGATTAAGAAAAGGAAGTACAATGTTTTTTTAGGTCGACCCAAATTAACACGCATAGATAAAGCGGTACTTTTATTAAAATCAGTTTTGATTTCTAATAGGTTAGGATACAAATTATTTGGACATATTAGGCATTAGTGATACACAACTAAAAGATGCTTATGATCATTGTGAACAAGTCACAAAAAATCAGGCTAGAAATTTTTATTATGCCTTTATAACACTACCAATGCGAAAAAAAAGAGCGATTTACACCGCATATGCTTTTTGTAGAATATGTGATGATGCGGTAGATAACAATGAGTCAATAATTGAAAAAAAACGCTTGTTAAATACTATTGAAGATAATTTAAAATCTGGAATTAATTCAGATATTTTGACCTTACAAAACGACCCAATTATTTTAGCAACATGTGCAATAATTAAAGAATTTGATATTTCGGAACAATATTTTTTTGATGTGATCGATGGAGTAAGGATGGATATTGAATTCAAATCTTTTGCTACTTTTGAAGAAGTAAAAGATTATTGCTATAAGGTCGCAAGTGTTATCGGGTTAATTTGTATTTCCATATTTGGATATACAAATCCTAAAGCTATAGATTATGCAATTGATTTTGGCTTAGCAATGCAACTCACTAATATACTAAGAGATATTCCAGATGATTTAGCCGAAAATAGATGTTACTTAGCATTTGATGAAATGGATCAATTTAATTATTCAATAAATTTACTTTCAGGATCTATATATAATAACGATTTCAAAAATTTGATGAAGTTTGAAGTCGATAGGGCGAAAAGATACTTTGAATCAGGATTGATGCTTCTTCCTCTTGTTAACCCAGACTCTCGTATTTGTTTAAAAATATTATCAAAAATTTATAGCAAAATATTGAAAAAAATTGAAATGTCGAACTACCATGTTTTCAATACCAAGTATAGATTAAACACATTTGAAAAATTATCGATTATGGGATTCACATGGTTGCGATACAAAATAACCAAAAAATAAGTAAACCGACTGCAATTGTAATAGGTGGAGGAATTGCTGGTATTTATAGTGCCATTTTATTACAAGAAAAAGGCTATAAAGTCTCATTAATAGAACGGAGGAAATTCTTAGGAGGTAGAACTTATTCCGTCAAACAATCCACGAATACACCTTATGATAATGGACAACATTTACTGATGGGTTGTTATGATAAATTATTACAACTTCTTACCAAAATAGGAAGTTTATCAGAGGTAAATTTTCAGGATTCATTCAGTGTTAAAATAGCTGATAAAACAGGGAAAACTGGCATTATCCGTGACACAAAATATATCCCATATGGATTTATGTTATTAGTTTCACTTCTAAAATATCCTCACATTGGATTTCAAGAAAAATTACGTGTTATTTTTACCTTGATCAAAATGAAATTTATCAATAGAAACAATGTTCAATATCAAGATATTACATTTTCTCAATGGTTAACAAATAACGCACAAACAACAAATGCAATTGAAAAATTCTGGAACTTAGTTGTATTGCCCACATTAAATGATCATGTAGATAATGTTAGTGCAGATATGGGTTTTATGGTTTTTCAAGAATCTATTTTAAGGGGTAATAACTACGTGAAATTAGGATTCCCCAAGGGTACATTAGATGAAATCATATCTATTCCAGGCAGTAATTATATTAAAAGTAATGATGGAACTTTATATTTAGGTAACAGCGTAGATAAATTAGTTTATGATAATAACAAAATAACTAGTATTGAATTGAGAGATGGAACTCATTTATCTGCAGACGTAATTATAAGTGCTGTACCATCAAATTCACTGTATACTTTTCTTCCTGATAAATTACTAAATCATCAATTTTTCAACCAATTACCTAATATAGAATATTCATCTATTGTAAATATTCATATTTGGTTGAATAGAAAGATAATGAATGATCAATTTATCAATATTATTGATAGTCCATTACAGTGGATTTTTAATAAATCATCTCAAGATAATAAGTCTCAATTGTTAGATATTTCTATAAGTGACGCTAAGCATTTACTACATAAAACAACAGTGGAAATAATTGAATCAATATTTGAAGAACTAAAGTCTATTTTCCCACAATTTCAAATTAAATTTGTAGAAAAATATAAAATAATCAAAGAAAGAAAAGCTACATTTAGATGTATACCTAATAGTAAGAAATATCGCTTGACTAATACTACTCCTGTAGATAATTTGTATATTGCTGGAGATTGGGTCGATACCGGATGGCCGTCTACTATGGAGAGCGCAGCTTTGAGTGCGTATAATGCAGTTAATTTAATTCAATCTTCTAATAAACAATAAATAAGTATTTCTTAGGGAGAATAAAAATGAAACCAAAAGAATGGGATTTGTCAGGGAAAAATGCACTTGTTACTGTAGGAGGAGATTTTATATCTTCTTCTGCAATTTTAGCATTAGAAGAAGCAGGAGCAAATGTATGTATACTCAATTTTGAATCTCCTGGCTCTAATGAAAATAAAAATACATTTTTCACTGAAAGAAATAATCGTGAGTCACTTGTTACAACTTTAGATAAAGTTGAAAATCAATTTGGGAGTATAGATATCTTAGTTAATTGTGCTCAAACTGTATTAGGTAAATCATTTATTGATACTACTGATAGCGAGTTAAATTTTTTGCTTGATTCGAATATTAGAAATACCTTACTAGTATTGCAAGAGGTTGGCAAAAAAATGTTAAACCATCAATACGGTAGAATTATTAATGTTATTTCTGCTCTAGCTCAGATAGGTTTAAAAAATGCAGTTTTATATTCTGCCACACAATCTGCTGTCGAACAGGTTACCAAATCTCTTTCATTGGAATGGGCACTAGAAAATATAAGAATTAATTCTATTGCTATGGGATGGTTTAAGGATCAGATATCAGACGAATCACAGAAACAAAATTTATCTAAATATATACCTTTAAGAAGGCTAGGTGAATCAGAAGAAATAGGACCTTTACTCGTTTACCTAGCTTCTGAATTTAGTGATTTTGTTACAGGTCAAACTATTTTTGTTGACGGTGGAGCAGCATCTCATGCTTAGATTACATTGTAAAAATTAGAGCAATCAAAATTCCAAAAGTAATTAGACTAGTTATACTAATACGTACCATTTCTCTTTTGTAGGGTGGGTTTTTTTTAGTTGTATTACTTGTTGCTTTAATTGTTGGTTTAGAGGTATTTGATGCATCTTTAGAAACTATTTTGGAGTCACCCGATGCTATTGGTTTACTTTCTATTTCAACTGCATTTTTACCTGGACCTACGTTAGGTACTTTTACTCTATTTTTTCTTGTTTGCGTTTTTGATTTATTTGCCATTTTATTTATTCTTCAAATTGATTAATTACCTATTTAAAACTATAGAATAATAAACAGGTTTGTCAACAACAATCATCACCGTTGAAATGATTTATCATAAATTTCCATAAGTTTATTATTATTGATATGTGTGTAAATTTGTGTAGTAGAGATATTTGAATGACCTAAAAGATCTTGAACATTCTTTAAACTTGCACCTCCTTCAAGGAGGTGTGTTGCAAAGCTATGTCGAAGGGTATGGGGAGAAAACGATTTAATTTTTGTTGAATTAACTATCTCTTTTGTTAATAACCAGATTGATTGCCTAGTTAATTTATAACCTCGAGAATTTACAAAAACAGATTTCATATCACTAGATTTTTTTGTAGCGAGTTTAGGTCTGACAAAATTTATATAATCAGATAGTAATGTTGCGATTGATGGATATATGGGTACCATCCTTTGTTTTGAACCTTTGCCTGTACAACGCAAGTGTTGTTGTTCGATACTAACATCATTTAGATTTAGAGAAATTAATTCAGATACTCGCATTCCTGTGGCATATAAAAGTTCAACCATTGTTAAATTGCGTATTCCTGCTAATGACATATCACTTCTAAGATAATCTAAAATGCTGATCATGTTTTCTACACTTAAAGTGTTTGGTATAGATTGACCTTTTCGCGGAGTTTGGATATTTTTTGTAACATTTTCGAATAATATTCCTTCTTCTTCTAAGTAACCGACAAAGGATTTAATTGATGCAATCTTTCTCGAAATAGTTGTAGATGCATATTGTTTCTTTTGCATTGTTTTTATGTATTGATTAATATTTTCACGAGTTATAGCTTTTGTATAATTAATAGAGTTATTATTTTGATCGATAGTTATAAAGTATTGGTTTAAGTCATTTCTATATGCAGATATAGTATTTGTTGATAGACCTAAATCAATCATTAGATACTGTAGAAATTGTTCTATTATGATATCCATAGCAATTCCCTAACGTTTATTAATTTTTATAATACCATGATGATTAAATCTATGGAATGAACTGCTTTTAAATATTTGTTGACACAATCACATAACACTTTTAGAATTCTTTCTTTGGAGGTGTAAATATGACAATAGGAATAGATCCATTTATATTTCGAGATTCAATAGTATTGAGTTGGCACGGATTCTTTACTTTTGTAGGTGTTGGTATAGCTATTTATTTGATTGATCGATGGTCTACAAAAGAAGATATTGATAGCGATGTGATTTATTCTGTAGCTTTGTGGGTTATCATTGGTGGTATATTAGGTGCCCGGCTTGTTCATGTTATTGATAGGTGGGACTATTATCAAGATAACTTAGGCTATATATATCAAGTATGGCGTGGTGGAATTGCTCTGTATGGAGCATTAATTTTTGGTACACTATCAGGGCTTCTAAATATATTTATACGAAAATACCTTGGCTTAGTTTATGCAGGTCAAAAACAAATCTGGTTCAAGAACCTTGTTGGTGAAAAAATAGCTAAAGGTTATTTACAAGGTAATATGTATGCAAAATTCAAAGATTTATCTATAGGCAAGCTTTTAGATTTGGTAGCTCCTGCAATGGCTATTGGACAAACTTTTGGTCGATTAGGCGATGTGATAAATGGTGAGCATATAAGTAGAAAAACTGATGTAGTGTGGGGCATTATATACTCACACCCTGATAGCGGTTCTTTCACCTTTCATGGTCTTAATCCGAGCCATCCGGTAATCATATACGAAATGATATTAACCACTTTCGCTTTTATTGTTCTTTGGAACCTGCGTGGGCGTTTAGGTCCACCTGGAATGATTTTTATTTCCTACGCGATAATATACTCAATAGGTCGATTTTTTATACAGTTTATGAGACTTGATTCAGTATGGTTTGCTGGATTACAGGAAGCACATTTGATTTCGTTATTAGTATTGACAATATGTGTTCCTATATTAGCTTTAAGGGCAAGTTGGACTAATAGAACTAACTGATTACACTATGTCGAATATCTTGGATGTTGAGATTCATTCCTACATTCATGTTGTTTCCGCGTAAGGAGAACGAATATACTATATCTACTTTATCTCCTACCTCATATGGAACCATCATATTATTCGAAGCAAATGTATCCCAGATGAAGTTTTTAGACTTTAGTTGTATTAATGCTGCTCGGTTTCGTGACCCATAAAGCCGTTTTTTTTGAATAGTTAGGTTTTTACTCATAAATAAAGGTTCTGGATTTTTTTCACCGAAAGGACGTAACATTCCAATAATTTTCAATAATCCATCTGGCAAATTGTCTAATTCTAATTTGCAGTCGATTTTTAGAGAATTATTCATATCATTAATATTATTTTCAATAGAATAATTACGACTTAATTCCTGTATTGTTTTTTTAAATAAGGGAATTTTTGAATTTTCAATCGTAAATCCTGCTGCTTGTGCATGTCCTCCGAATTTTTCAAAGCCACCAATTAAACCACCTGTTTTCTCAATAATATTTCCTACATCAAAGTTTTCAATACTTCTTGCACTTCCTAGACTATATTCTTCACCCTCGCTTATTACTATGGCAGGCTTATGAAATCTTCCAGCAATTCTATTTGCTAAAAGACCTATAATCCCCCAGTGGAAAGTCTTGTCCTGTGCAATATATATAGATCCAGGCTCTAAAGTACTCATTGCAGTTTTGAACCCTTTTTGGGTTTCTTCTCTTCTGAGAAAATTATATTCTTCAATTTGTTTTGCTTTTTCTACAGCGTCAGGAAACTCATTTGTTGTAAGGATATCGTAACTTAATTTTGGATCACCCATCCGACCAGTTGCATTTAAACGAGGAATAATATTCCATGACAAATCTCTAACATTTAGGTAGGTATTTTTTCTTCCGGAGGCATGAGCTAAAGCTTTAATTCCCATGAGTGGTTTTTGCCCCATAGCTTTTAGTCCTTTATTAACTATACCTCTATTCTCACTTATCAAAGCTCCTACATCAGCTACAGTGCCTAAAGTTGCAAGTGAATAGAGATCATCTAATATATCTTTATCTAAATTAAGTTTTTCAATAATAGATTCTGCAAGCTTTAAAGCAAGTCCTGCACCTGTTAATCCCATGAAAGGGTACATTGAATCAGGTAATTGGGGATTAATTATAGCAATAGCATCTGGTAAAGCATCAAATGTTAAATGATGATCTGTAACAATTACAGATACACCCAGTTCATTTGCATAATTAATTTCATCTATTGCTGTTGTCCCAGTATCTACAGTGATAATTAATTCTACAGATAGATCTTTTAACATTTTAATTGCTTCTCGATTTAAACCATGTCCTTCAGTGAATCTATTTGGTATGTGTGGAATAATTGTGACTCCAGCTGCTTTAAAGGTTCTTCCTAAAATTGCCGTGGCACTTATTCCATCAACATCAAAATCACCAAACACACATATTTTTTTATCATTTCGAATTACATTTGCAATATAGTTAGTCGCTTTATCTATATTCGGGAGAATTGAATATTCATTAATCGATTCCATAGGATCTAAAAATGATTTCATTTCAGATTCTGTACGTATTTTACGATTATATAAAAGTTGTTGAAGGAATATTGGATAATCTTCATTTGCTAAAATTTTTTCATCAGAAATATTATTATATATTTCCCATGGATATTTCGATGATTCTATATTATTAGACAAGATTTATTCTTCAAACTTTTTGAATATTAATGAAGAGTTATGACCACCAAACCCCAGAGAATTTGACATGACATTAGAAATATTTTTTTGTATTGAAGTATTTGCCGTGAAATCTAAATCACATTCTGGATCTTGATTTGTTAGATTAATAGTAGGAGGGATTACACCCTTTTGTATTGATAGAACACTAAATGCTGCTTCTAAAGCTGCTCCAGCCCCTAATAGATGCCCTGTCATAGACTTTGTAGAGCTAATGGGGATATCAAAAGCAGAATCTGTATAAACCTTTTTGATAGCCATGGTTTCAAATTTATCATTTAGAGGTGTTGATGTTCCATGAGCATTAATATAATCAATATCGCTTGGCTCTAAGTTAGCTTGAGATAAAGCACGTTTCATTGCTTCAGTTGCACCTGCACCTTCCGGATGAGGTTGTGTTACATGAAAAGCATCAGAGGTTGCGCCGTACCCTACAAGTTCTGCTAAAGGTTTTGCATCTCTTTTTATGATACTTTCTTCGCTTTCTAGAATCAAAACACTTGATCCTTCTCCCATAACAAAACCATCTCTTGCAATATCAAAAGGTCTACTCGCCAACTTAGGATTTTCATTATTTGTAGATAGGGCTTGACATGCATTAAATCCAGCAACTGCTAAGGGGCATATTGGTGCTTCTGCGCCACCAGCGATTACTATATCTGCTTCGTCATTGTTTATCAATTTCCATGCATTACCTAGAGCTTCAGCACCGCTAGAACAAGAAGAAACTACACAAAAATTTGGACCTTGAGTTCCGAGAGCCATAGATATTTGTCCAGAAGCCATGTCTGGTAGCATCATTGGAATCAAGAAGGGACTAATTCTTTTAGGGCCTCTTTCATTTAATACGGTTGCTTGTGCATCTAAGGTGCTAATACCCCCAATTCCACTAGCTATAATTACGCCTACTTTTTTCAAATCAGTATTTTCAAGATTTAAATTTGATTGTGCTAATGCCTCTTGAGCAGCTGACATAGCAAATTGTGAAAATCGATCTAATTGTCTCGCTTTTTTTCGATCGATGAAGTCATTAGCATCAAAGTCTTTTACTTCACATGCAATTTGTGTTTGAAATTCTGATGGATCAAAATGTTCAATTGTGTTCGCTCCAGATTTCCCGGCGACTAAATTTTGCCAAGTGGTGGCTACATCAAGTCCTAGCGGGGTTATCATTCCTATCCCTGTTATAAATACTCGTTTAGTCATAATTCCCTCCTAACCAATGTAATATAATAGTGATATCATTAATGTTTCTCAAGCAATATGTTATTCTATTTTTAGTTTAATCCGGTTTTTTGCATTATTTATGTTTATTGACTGGATAATAATACAATGGTAAATTTGTTTGTATTTGTGGTGAGTGTAGCCAAGAGGCCTAAGGCGCTAGTTTGTGGCACTAGAGATCGAGGGTTCGAATCCCTTCACTCACCCCATTTCTTTTTGAAGTTTCATAGCTATATAATTTTGAAATTTGTTTTCTAAATTGTCATTTTCCAAAAATATTCCTCTTTTTGCTATTGTTGTGGTAACACTATTCCTTTGTTTAACCCCTCTTTGGATCATACAATAATGCCTGGATTGAATTACTGTAATAACGCCTAATGGTTCAAGGTGATGATTTATTGCTTGAGCAATTTGATTTGTTAATCGCTCTTGTATTTGCAATTGCTGGCTGAATAAATCTACGACCCTGGAAAGTTTGGATAACCCTACAATTTTCCTCGTGGTAGGATTAGGAATATATCCTATATGGGTGAGACCTTTAAAGGGGGTAATATGATGCTCACAAAGTGAAGAAAACTCTATTTTGTCTACTATAATCATATCATCTGAATATTCAGGATATATATCTTCTGATAGTTCAAAAATAGTTTTAAGATGTTCCTCTGGGTTTACTTTTGTTCCTTCAGTTTGTGTCAAAAGCGAATCTGCCCATCTTCTAGGGGTTTCTTTTAAACCTTCTCGATTCGGGTCTTCGCCTAGTTCTAAAAGAACTTCATGAAGTAATTTAGAAAGTTTATTAATATCGGGGTGTTTTGACATAATGGTTTTTTCGTAAATTTAACCTTTTAACAAAGCAATACCTACTGCGCCTGGACCGGCGTGAGCTCCTATTGCTGGTCCACATTGAGAAATGACAATATTATCGATATTGGTTATTTCTTTAACATCATTTGCAACTGATAATGCCTCTTGCTCATTGGTCGTGTAGAGTACAGCTACACTTATCAGACTACTTTGTTGTTGTAGTATTTCTTGGAGATAATTCATTCCTGCTTGTTTACTTCGTGTTTTTTTTACACCTTCAACAGCACCATTATTCAAAGTGAGAATAGGTCGTAACTTAAGTAAGTTTCCGACAAATGCTTGCGCTTTTCCAATTCTTCCACCTCGTTTTAAATATTCGATTGTATCTAGCAATATAAATACATTAGAGTTGGAAAGTGCATTATTGGTGAGTGTGGCTATTTCATCAATTGAATTGCCTTCTTGAGCTTTTATTGCAGCTTCTATGACAACCAATCCAAGTGCTGTTGAAGCAAGTTGTGAATCAATTACTTGGATATTTCTATCTGATAGACTCTTTTGAGCTTGCAAAGCAGAATTATATGTACCACTAAGTTTTTCGGAAACATGGATAGAAAGTATATCTGATTCACTAGGTATGGAGTTATAGATTTCAAGAAATTGGTTTGGAGTAGGTTGGGAAGTTGTAGGAAAAACATCAGAAGTAGTTAGTCGTTTATAAAATTCTTCAGCTTTTATTTCGACCCCATCAAGATAGGATTCTATGCCAAAGTTAACACTACATGGGACAACATGAATGTTGAGTTTATTAATGATCTCACTTGGTATATCGCAGGTACTATCCGTTACTATTACTGTACTCATAAAATTATCCTTACTATTTATTCTATAGAAATAATTAAATCATATATTTCTTGATTTCCTCGAACAAAATCATATTCGTTTTGTGAATATTTCTTGGTAAACAATGATACTATTTCGTTTTCCATATTTGGGTTTATATTTGCCCCAAAATATACTGTAATCATATTTTCTGGGGTAGGTTTCGTATAATTAATCGTATCATCTATGATATTAGTTAATGATTTTTCTGAAGCTCTTATTTCGCCGTTAATTATACATAAATATTCATCTTGGATAACATCAATATCATTAATAGTAATATCCTTAGTGGCTTTTGTAATTTCACAAGTTGTAACGCTCTCAACTGATTCTAGTATGTTTTCCTCATTTGCTTCGCAAGAAAGTGTATTATCGAAACCTAACAACCCACTAATACCAGCAGGAACCGATGTTGTTGGAATTACAATTACATTTGATTCTGAAAGTTTGGCTGCTTGTTGTGAAACCCCAATGATATTTTTATTGTTTGGAAATACAAAAATATTATCTGCATTACAATCATTAATAGCAGTCAATACTTCTTCAGTACTTGGATTTTTAGTTTGTCCCCCTGATATAATTACTGTAGTACCCAGTTCTTTAAAAATATCAATAAACCCTTCTCCGTCGACCACTGCAACTATAGCGTTATGTACATGATCATTAATAATATTATTTTGGGATGATATATCTTGAAAGAATTCAGTTTTTTGGTCATCCATATTTTGGATATTTACATCTGAAATTGTCCCTATTTCATTTGCTAGTTTTAGAATAGGATCTGGATCTTCAGAATGAACGTGTATTCTAAATAATTTTGTTGCATCAACAATAACCACAGAGGATGCAAGATCAGAGAATTTATTTTCGAGAGTTGTTTTACTTATAGTAGGATTATTGATAATAAATTGGATACAGTTACCGAATTCTTCATCATTTGAGTCAAATATAAAGTTCTCAGCAATTGTTGAGTTTTTAACTTGAATTTTTACCGGTGGTGTATTGTTTGTGCCATTAAAATAAGATTTCATACCATCCATAATTGCAACTATTCCGAGCCCGCCGGCATCTACAACTTGTGCTTGTTTCAGTATTGGTAATAATTCAGGTGTATTTTCTAGAGCTTCTTTTGCAGATTTATATGCCTCATCCCATATTTCTCTTATGTTATTTGAAACATTATTGTATGCAGAATATGCACCTTCATAGGCATATTTAATGACAGTTAGCATTGTACCTTCGACTGGATTACTTACAGATTCATACGAAAATTCCATACCCTTCTTAAGAGCGTTGACAATTTGAAGAGGACTTATAATTTCAGAATTGTAAAGTGCAGAAGCCCAACCTCTAAGAAACTGAGATAAAATTACCCCACTGTTACCTCGAGCACCCATTAAAGCACCATTGGACATTGCTTCAGCTATTTTCCCAGCATCATTTTCACTTTCTTTATCGAATTCTGTTTTAGCAGATTTCATTGTTAATACCATATTAGTTCCTGTATCTCCGTCAGGTACAGGGAATACATTCAAAGAATTAATGGTATCTATATTTGCTAATAAGGTATTATAGCCAGAATCAAATAGATTTTTGAGTTCATGTCCACTTAGCCCATTATTCAGATTTTTTACATCACTAGCCATAATCGTTAATGTTCGTTATAATTACTATTCTTGCTGAATTACAGTGAGATTCTACTCAAAGTCAAAGTAAGAGTCAAAGAGGTTTTACGTGGCTAAATGTGAATATTGTACTAAAACGCCCCAATTTGGGCATAATGTGAGTCACTCAAAGCGAGCAACTAATAAAAAATGGCTTCCAAATATACAAACTTTTCGTATTGAAGTTAATGGTATGAGAAAAAAAGTTAAGCTTTGTACACAATGCATAAGAACGTATCATAAGTCTGGTATGCTATTAGCTTAATTTTTTATAAAAGCGTACCAGAACTTGTCCAATAAAATATCAAGTATGATCCGGCAAGTATCATAATTGTGCTGGTTGTGTATTGAAACCATTTTGTTAATCTAGTCATTCCTTTCAATAAAGAATTTTCTAATGAAGCTATTATCAAAGTTGTTATTGTTATAACAAATCCCATTCCTAGACTGTAAAGAACAAATTGTTTTGCTATATCGATAATATTATTGTTTGTTAATGAAACTCCTATAACTGCTAAAAATATAGGAAGTGTACAACTGATAGATGCTATAGCATAACTCATGCCAAACAATAAATAATTAACAAATTTGGGGTATTTAGTATTTCTTGGATCTCCAAATTTAGCAGCAAGTCGTGTGGGCCAATTTAAGTAAATTTTCGTCTCAGAATTCAGAGAAATAATTCCAATCAGAATCAGAATTATTCCGATAACTATAGTAATAATAGAGGTAAGTTCTTGAATTATAGATCTAGCACCAAAACTTATAGAAAAACCTATAGTAGCAAATACAATAATAAATCCTAATGTAACGAAAAATGCAATTTGGGATAGATGAAAATAATTTGTTTCTTTTGTATTATTAACCTTATTATTTTCATTCAGGATTAACCCTAAGTAAGTTGGCAAAAGTATAAAACCACATGGATTTACTGCTGCACTCATACCTGCTAGAAATGCTAAACCAAGTGGAAGTGAAGTCCCTAACTGATTGATTATTGTAGCTAATTCTGTTGATATATTTGTAACAAGACTTGTTGGTATAAGACTACTAGTACTTTTGCCATCTGCAGAAGAAATTCCTATGAATATAATAGCAATACTTATTAGTCCAGTAACAAGAAATGATGGTAATAACTTAATCAAATTTTTTGATTCCATACTACTATTCTATAATCAATAATCAAATGATTAAATAGAATTTTTTAATTCATTTATACAATCATTAACCGAGGCGTTGGAGTTGTATACAGCAGAACCAGCAACTAATACATTGGCGCCTGCTTCTACCGCGGATTTAATACTCGATTTATTTATTCCTCCATCAATCTCTATATCTGCATTGAGACCATCTTGGTTAATTATATTTCTTAAATCCGATACTTTATTTAATGTTTTAGAAATAAAAGTTTGCCCTGGAAATCCTGGGTTTACAGACATAATCACGATTTGGTCTAATTCTTCAATTATCTCAGAGAGGACACTTATAGGAGTTCCCGGGTTTAGTGCAATTCCAGCTTTTATATTATTTGATTTGATCATTTGTATAATTCCATGTAAATGGACACAAGCTTCAATATGAACATTTATAATATCTGCCCCAGCATCTATAAATAAGGGAATTTGCTTTTCAGGTTCAGTTATCATCATATGCACATCTAATGGTAAATTAGTCCAACGACGTATTGCTGAAACCATTGAAGACCCAAATGTTATATTTGGAACAAATTTACCATCCATAATATCGATGTGTATCATATCTGCCCCAGATTCTGTAGCTAAAGCTACTTCTTCACCTAATTTAGAAAAATCAGCAGATAATATTGATGGGGCTAGTTTAATATTTTTTGTACTCATTTATTTTATCTTGGGTTAAATTTTTTGCATTTATTATTGCGTTTTGAACCTGTACAAGTGCAGTTCCACCTATAACATTTCTTTGATTTATTGAATGATCTAAATCTATTTCAAAAACATCTTCTTCGAATTCAGATAAAAATTCTCTATATTCACCTAATGATAACTCTTTTAGAGTTTTATTTGAACTGTTTGCATAATCTACTAATAAATACATAGCTTCATGTGCTTTTCGAAAAGGAACACCTTTCTTTACTAAATAATCAGCCATATCTGTTGCCAACATACTATTATCTTGTGCAGCTTTTAGCATTACTTCTTTATTGTAAGTAGACGTATCGATGATACCGTTCATTACTTTTAAGGTACTTTGTAACGTCTGAATGGTATCAAATAGTCCCTCTTTATCCTCTTGAAGATCTCTATTATAAGTCAAAGGTAAACCTTTTATTGTTGTTAATAATCCTATCAGGCTACCATAAACTCTTCCAATTTTACCTCTAGAAATTTCTGCAAAGTCAGGATTTCTTTTTTGTGGCATCATACTACTTCCAGTTGTAAAACGTTTATCTAAACTTATAAAATTAAATTCTTGTGTTGACCAAAGAATTATTTCTTCAGAGATACGTGAAACATGTGACATAGTAGTAGCTGCATTAAATAAAAATTCGAGTATATAATCTCGATCAGAAATACTATCCATAGAATTTGTGCTAATTTTTGAAAAGCCAAGTTCTTTTGAAACAAATTCCCTGTCAATAGGGTATGGAACTCCAGCTAGGGCGCCACTACCTAAGGGCATAACATCTGTCTCTACATAATTATTTTCAAATCTCGTAATATCTCTTGAAAACATATTAAAGTATGCCATTAAATGATGGCTAAGTAATAAAGGTTGTGCCCTTTGCATATGTGTGTAGCCAGGTATAACTATATCAAGATTTTCTTCTGCACGAGACAGGATTGTCGATTGTAATTCTAATAATAATATAATTGTGTTTATTATAGTTTCTTTTAAGAACAATCGCATATCTAAAGCAACTTGATCATTTCGTGATCTAGCAGTGTGAAGTTTACCAGCGATATCTCCAATCAACTCATTAAGTCTTGATTCGATATTCATATGAATATCTTCTAATTCATATTTCCATGTAAATTTATTATTTATAATTTCTTCTTCGATTTGTGTTAGTCCCAAACAAATTTCATTAGCATCATTCAAAGAAATAATATTTTGCTTGGCTAACATTCTTGCATGAGCTTTAGAACCTTTTATATCTTGTTTAAAAAGTTTCTTGTCATAACTAACTGATTCAGTAAATCGTTGGAATATTTCATTATCAGAATTATTTATATTGGTGTGGTACATTTTTATTTTCCTCGGGAAAAATATGCTCTCAATCTATGAGAATTAATATGTATAAATCCAGTTGAGTCAGTGCTATCAAACCCTCCATGAGAATCCATACTTACCATTTGTTCATTATATAATGAATTTTCTGAATAACGTGAGTTTATAATTACATTACCCTTATATAGAGTAGTATTAACAACACCAGATACATTCTTTTGAGATTCGTTGAAAAGAGTATGTAAGAGTTCCATTTCTGGAGAATACCAAAAACCATAATAAACTAATTCTGAATATCTCGGTATTAAAGAATCTCTCAAATGCATAGCTTCTCGATCCATGGTTAAGCCTTCAATATCTCTATGGGTTTTTTGCAATATTGTTGCAGCAGGTGTTTCATACACTCCACGAGATTTTAGACCAACTAGCCTGTTTTCAACAATATCTTCTCTACCAATACCATTTATACCTGCAAGCTCATTAAGATATATAAATAATTCTAATGCATCAGTTTTAACTAAATTATCAGTAATATTCGTTAGTTTTATTGGTATACCATCTAAGTATTCAATTTCAATTTCAATTTCTTTATCAGGAGCATTTTGTGGGGATGTTGTTAAATTAAACATATCCTCTCTTGGTTTTCTATTTGGATCTTCTAATTCACCAGCTTCATAGCTAATAT
>JBJKVQ010000040.1:0-128709 GCA_045562575.1 Dehalococcoidia bacterium | reverse complement strand
TTTTTCTTAAAACCATATCGCGTGCTTTGCGCGCTGCCTCTCTGGCCTTTTGAGAGGTTAGGCATTTTTCGATTATACGCTTAGCTATAATTGGATTTTCTTCTAAATAGTATTCTAAACCTTCAGAGACAGCAGAATCCACTTGGCCACGAACTTCTTGGTTTCCAAGTTTTGCTTTAGTTTGTCCTTCGAATTCAGGGTCTAATAACTTTACACTAACAACTGCAGATAGACCTTCTCTTGTGTCTTCACCAGTCATACTTGGCTGATCGTCTTTAATAAAGTTTTGCTTTTTTGCATAATCGTTTATAGCTTTGGTTAATGCAGATCGAAGCCCTGTTAAATGTGTTCCTCCATCTGGAGTATGGATACAATTTGCAAAAGCATAAGTAGTATCAGAATACCCAGTGTTGTATTGCAGAGCGACTTCGATCATAGTTTCTGAAACTTCTTTTTCAATGTGTATAGGCTCTGGATTTAAAACAGTTTTATTATTATTAAGATAATCTTTTACGTAACTAACGATACCTAGTTCAAAATAGAAATTTGCTTTCCAGTCTGTAGCACCTTTTGATTTATGCCATTCACTGGTAAATTTAAGAGTTACACCCTTATTTAAGTAAGCCATTTGACGGAATCGAGCAACTAAATCATCAAAATCATAGTCGATGGTTTTAAATATAGCGGTATCGGGGATAAAGGTTATTGTGGTTCCTTGTTTGGAGGTTTTGCCCGTTACTTCTAGTTCCCCTTTGGGTTTACCTTTTGCGTATTCTTGAACATGGACTTTTCCGTCTCTGTAGACTTCTACTTTCATGGTACCTGCTAAGGCGTTAACAACAGATGCACCAACCCCATGTAGACCTCCCGAAACTTTATATGCCCCACCACCGAATTTGCCTCCAGCATGTAATGTGGTCATTATAGTTTCAAGTGCTGGTCTTTTGGTAACCTCATGAATATCTACAGGAATACCCCTTCCGTTATCACTAACACTAACCCAGCCTTCCTCATCAATATTTATTGAGATAGTGTCACAATATCCAGCCATTGCCTCATCAATTCCATTATCTACAATTTCATATATAAGGTGATGAATACCGCGTTGGTCTGAACTCCCAATATACATTCCGGGACGTTTTCTTACTGCCTCAAGGCCTTCTAAAACTTGTATGTCACTGGCGGTATATTCAGCTTGATTATCTTTCTGACTTGTTGCCATAAATTCCTCTCATTGAGTTTTACTATCTTTTAATCGTCTTGTAATATATTGTATGTTTGCCTATACAGATACATCATTTTAACAAAATAGATATATACAGTCAAAGTAATAAACACCAAAATTTGTATTTAAAAGCCAAGAATGCACAATATATGGTATCGAATGGAGAATTATGATAATACTAGGAATTGAAACATCATGTGATGAAACTGCCATTTCTATTGTAGAGAATGGTTCAAAATTATTATCAAATGTTATTCGGTCACAAGTTGAAATTCATGCACAATATGGAGGAATTGTGCCCGAAGTAGCATCAAGGGCACATGTTGCTGCAATTATCCCAGCTCTGCAACAAGCGTTAAATAATGCAAATGTGAAAATAGAAGAAGTTGATAAAATAGCAGTAACTTTTGGCCCAGGATTAGCAGGTTCTCTTTTAGTGGGGGTAAATCTTGCAAAAACACTGGCTTATATTTATAAAAAACCCCTGTTAGGAATCAATCATATAGAGGCACATATATATAGCTCTTGGTTAGAAAAGGATAATTTTGTACCAAGATTTCCATTGATTAGTATGGTTGCTTCAGGCGGCCACACAGAATTAATATTAATGAGAGAACATGGAGATTATGAAATCCTAGGGCAAACAAAAGATGATGCTGCAGGTGAAGCTTTTGATAAGGCCGCAAGAGTACTTGGCCTCAGCTATCCTGGGGGACCTGAAATTCAAAAATACGCATCAAACGAATTAGATGTCTCTGATCTAGTTATGCCTAGGCCATTGTTAAGAGAAGGATTGGATTTTAGTTTTAGTGGTTTAAAAACAGCCTTTTTAAATAAAAGCAGGTCAAAATCTGCAGAAATTGGTTTTGATATATCCCAAGATACAAAAATTGTATCCAGATTAGCATGGGAATTTCAAGAAGCAATTACAGAAGTTTTGGCAACCAAAATAGATCGCGCTATTAAATTTTCTGGAGCTAAGATGGCAATTGTTGGTGGTGGTGTTGCGGCCAATGCAAGGTTAAGAGAAAGAATTGAAAATCAAGTCACACAAGTTCCTGTAGTTATACCTCGTCCTGGGTTATGTATCGATAATGGAGCCATGATAGCAGCATGTGCTTATTTTAAGAAATATGAGCATAAAATTGATTTAGATGTTAATCCTGGATTGTCGATCGAGGATAATCCCGTCATTGATTATCTGTAGGTATTGGTATACCGATGCCAATACTTTGACTAGAGATAAGTTTTATAATTTCACCTGAGTCAGCTAATGATCTTATGGAAAGCAGGTCTATAATTATATCGTTTGGGCCTTTTTTTATAGCTAGAGTAGGAATTTCTTTGGTTGCAAAGTAGGTAAAAAGATTAACCCCTGAAAATCCAGCTATTGCCAATAATATGAGCCAAGTAATAATGGATGTAAATCCAAATGCAAATGAAAACCAAACCCAGACAAGTGATGCGGTACCAAAAATTATTCCATATATTAAATCTTCAAAAGATTTTTTTGGTATGGATAATTCTATACTTGAAATATCATTTGTGTTAATTATTTGAGTTGATTCTTTTTCTTTATCAAATGATTCATATACTAGGCGATAATTTGTTAAAGTTAAAAACTCTGAGTCGTCGTTATCATTAATATGGTACTTACTTGTGTGAATTTTACCACTTTGATTTCCAAAAAGATAAATAATTCTTTCGTTTTCTAACAATGTAAAATAACGATTTTTTTCCACTTAAAAACACCCAATTCTATTATTTTTAACTGTTATACTAATATGTTAACGTAAACTCAATTAGTTGAGTTTATAAGAAAGTTTTGGGGAAATAATCGACTTTATTGAAGAGATTCTTTTTGATAAATCTCTGTTAGAAGACAGTTCATTTTTTACCCAATTATTTGAAGCCCTAATTGTTTTAGTTGTCCAGTTTCCACAAAGTGGCATCACATCTTGATATTTTAATTTTAAGATTTCTAGTGCTAAATACATTACAACTTTTTGCGGTTCTGTTGCTCTACCACTTTGTTTTGTTTGTATTTTTTCTACATTAATCTTGTAATGTTTAGCGACAATTGTTAGTAAATCTTCAGCAGTTACGTCAAGAATTGGAAGATTATATGATTCAGCGTCAAGCCCCAAGGCTAATTTTGCTAAATCTAGATTTATATTTAGCCCAGAAAACTCAGAGTAAGCAATTAATTTGTTTAAGTTGCCCTCTAATTCCCTAATGCTATGAGTATACAAGGTTGCAAGAAGACTAGTAACATCCTCTGTTATAGGTATGTTTGCCTGCTCAGCTTTTTTTAAGACAATAGCCGCCCGAGTTTCAATTTCGGGGCTTTGAATATCTGCAACCAGACCCCATTGGAATCTGGATAACAAACGGTCGTGAATAAAGTCAACATATTGGGGATGTCGGTCACACGCTAAGACAATTTGCTTATTAGAATCATGTAGATCGTTAAAAGTATGAAATAAACCTTCTTGGGTTTGTTCTTTTCCTTGAAGAAATTGTATATCGTCCAGAATGAGCGCATCAGCGTTTCGATACTTAGATCGAAATTCATCAGTTTTTCTTTTCTGTATTGCTGTTACAAACTCATTAGTGAATTGTTCTGTTGTTACATAAAGTATATTTTGGCTATTTTTTCGCATGAGGTTTGCAATGGATTGCAAAAGGTGTGTTTTTCCTAATCCAACGCCCGAATATATAAATAGAGGGTTAAATCTACCACCTGGTTCTGATGCAACGCTTAATGCGGATGAATATGCAAGTTTGTTAGATTCTCCAACTACGAAATTATCAAATCGATAGTTTGATTTTTCAAACTTTGACGAAGATTTTTTGGTAGTATCATTTTTTGAATCAGGCAAGTCTTTTTGCAAGTCTTTTTTAGGAGGTTGTTTCTTTTTTGCAACAGTAAATACAACATTAGTTTTTACTGAACTCACCTCTTTAATGGCTGACTCTATTTGAAATTTCATCTTTTTATTTAGCCATTCTGAAACGAATAATGATGAAACACCAATTGTTAGTACATTATTTGATGAACTTAAAACAAATGTGTCTTTTAGCCATGTTTCAAAGCTGGCTTTTGGAATTTTCATTTCAAGTAAACCAAGAGTTGCTGACCAGATATTATTATGTTCCAGGATATTTTGTGTCATAGTAAACATAATTCCGATGTTAGTTAGGGCCGGAAAACTAGGATATCATTTTTACTACATAAAACACCAAGAGAGAAGAAATGCAATTTTTATCAATTTTGATGTATTCTGTACCAAAATAAGGATTAAGGGCAAAAAAAAATGAAATCAACGAAAATCGATATAATTTATTTTGGTACTCCAGAAATATCAGCAAATGTGCTCAAAAATATTATCAAAGAAGAAATGAATATAATTGGAGTATTTACAAGACCAGATAGTTTTTATGGCAGGGGTAAAAAATTACTAGAAAGTCCAGTAAAACAATTGGCAAAAACTTTAGACTTACCTGTATTTGAACCTAAGTCTTTAAAAAATAGAGATATTGTTGAGCATATTATTAAATTATCTCCAGATTTAATAATTGTTGCAGCATATGGGTTAATAATTCCTGAGGAAATATTAACTGTACCTAAATATGGGGTTGTAAATATACATCCATCATTACTACCCAAATATCGAGGTCCATCGCCGGTTGCGACAGCATTGTTAAACGGAGATTTAATAACGGGAGTAAGTATTATGTTGCTTGATAAAGGGATGGATTCTGGGCCAATTCTAGCGACCGAAAATTTAAAGATAACCGTTGAGCATAATACACAAACATTAACAGAAGAATTATTTCAAATTGGATCTAATCTTCTTATCTCGATCATTCCTTTACTGGTTTCTGGACAAATAGCTCCTACTGCACAAAATAAAGATAATGTAACCATAACTAAACTTTTAACAAAAGATGATGGGAATATTGATTGGGGTTTAAATAGTGAAGATATAAGCCGACAAATCCGTGCATTTAATCCTTGGCCGAGTGCATTTACGTATTATAATTCTAAAAGATTAATTATTGAAAAAGCATTTTCTATAGTTAACGAATCTGGAAATCAAAGACATAATAAATTTCCCGGTACCGTAACTCAATTTGAATTAAACGGAGAGGATATCACGGGGGTTATTTGCGGAGAAGGTTTTCTTGGTATTAACCAACTTAAACTAGAAGGGAGTTCTTCACAAGATATTACTGAGTTTGTTAGAGGAAAGCCAGGTTTTCTAGGAGCAAACTTAGGTTAATTTATTGACCTTCAGTAATTTCTTCTTGAGTATTATCAGAAGTGGTCTCTGCTATAGTTGTTTGTTCTTCAAAATCACTACCACCAGTGGTAGTTCCTGTTCTTCTAGGTGCAGATATTCTTACAACAATAGATTCGGAGTCAGTAAGTAACGAAACATCGCTAGAAATTTCAATATCAGATACTCGTAAAACCTTTTCAAAGTTGTCAAGCGAAGTAAGATCAATTTCGAGTCTTTCTGGAAGGTCTTTTGGTAGTGCAGATACTCGTATGGTTCGCATCGTTTGGTTGACCCGCCCCCCATAAGATTTTATAGCAGGTGATTCTCCAATTAATCCAACAGAAATATTAGATATAATTTCTTCAGTAGTAGAAACCTCAAGAAAATCAACATGTAAAACTTTTTCGGTAACAGGGTGTTTTTGAACTTCCCGTAGGTATGTAAAACGAGGGTTATTGTCATCATCAATAGTTATAGATACTGGTGTGTTTGGACCGGCTCGATTTAACAACCTAGTAAGCTCGTCTGTCTCGATTTCTAATGAAACTGATTCAACACCATTCCCATATAGATGTATAGGAGTTTTTCCATTTTTTCGTAAAAAACGAACATTTTTTCCAATTACATCTCTTTTTTTAACTTTTATTTCCAATACTGAGTTTGCCATTTCTTTATATTTCCCGAAATTCTTTCATTTATTAATGTCTAAGAAATAACTATTCTAAGAAGTTTATAAATTATGTCAACCTTTAATCCAAAAGAGAAGTTAAGTTTTGCCATTTTACATAAAGTTAAGATATCATGTATAGTCTATACTTCATTAAGAAACAAAACTTTTGGGGGGGCTGTGATGACTCAAGGCAATGCGTTAACGCCTGAACAAGTCAATAGATATAGTAGACATATAATTATGCCTCAAATTGGCAGTTTGGGCCAAAGAAAATTGATTAATTCAAAAGCTGTTGTCATTGGTGCTGGGGGACTAGGTGGTCCAGTTGCTCTTTATCTTGCCTTAGCTGGAGTGGGCACTATAGGTATTGTTGATTTTGATACGGTTGATTTAACAAATCTACAAAGACAAGTGTTGCATGATAGTGAATCAATAGGAATGCCTAAAGTCCAATCTGCATCTAAAACACTAAAAAGATACAATCCAAATGTTAAGGTAGTGACTCACGAAACACCAATAAATTCTACAAATGCTATGGAAATTCTAGGCCAATACGATATCGTAATAAACGGTGCGGATAATTTCCCTACTCGCTATCTAGTTAATGATGCATGTTACTTCTTAAAAAAACCATTGGTAGATGGTAGTATTCTTATGTTTGACGGACAAGCAACAACATACGTTCCTGGGCCTGATAATGCCTGTTATAGATGTTTATTTAAAGAACCACCACCACCAGGATCAGTTCCTACCTGTGCTGAAGCTGGTGTTTTAGGTGCACTTACTGCCACTATCGGAAGCATACAGGCAACTGAGGTCGTGAAGGTATTATTAGATATAGGCACACCATTGGTAAATAGATTGTTGCTATATGATGGATTAAGCTTAGATTTTAGAGTCGTAAAATACAGAAAAAATAAAGATTGTCCTTTATGCAATGGGTCCCAAACAGAACTTATTGATTATTTAGAATTTTGTGGATTGCCTGCTTCAAGTGAGTTAGTTGGCTAATTCAGATAGGTAAAAATTTTGTCTAAAGAATTGAAGTCAAAAAAAAATAATCAAATTGATCGCCCAGGGATTTTAAAAGCTGTAGGAAATACCCCCTTAGTTGAAATGCCAAATATTTCTATTAATGAGAATGTTAGACTTTTTGCTAAATTGGAAGGTACTAACCCAACTGGTAGTGTCAAAGATAGAATAGCTTTAAAAATGATTGAAATGGCTGAAGAGAAAGGTGAAATCAAAAAAGGGGACACTGTTCTTGAGCCTTCAAGTGGCAACACCGGTATAGGTTTGGCCATGGTTTGTAAATTGAAAGGTTATAATCTTGAGATTGTTCTCCCCGAAAATGTAAGTCCTGAGCGAGTACAGTTATTGACCGCTTATGGTGCTAAAATTCATTTTTCTGATGGTGAAAAGGGCACAAATGGCTCTATAGAAGTTGCAAAAGAAATGGTTTCTTCGGGAAATTACTTCTTCCCTTATCAATACGGCAATGAGGCCAATCCACTAGCTCATTATTATGGAACTGGTAAAGAAATAATAGATCAATTGCCAGAGATCGATATTTTTGTAGCAGGTTTAGGTACCGGCGGTACGTTAATGGGTACTGGAAGACGCTTGAAGGAATTTAACCCAGAAATAAAAGTCGTTGCCGCTGCTCCCCAGCCTGGAGATGCAATACAAGCATTAAGGAGCATAGAAGATGGATTTGTTCCACCTATATTGGACTTAGACCTACTAGATGCAAGAATAATGGTTTCTAGCGAAGAGGCTTTTAAGGCAACAAAAATGCTCTTAGATAAAGAGGCAATATTTGCAGGAATATCCTGTGGTGCTGTTGTTGCAACTGCTATGAAAGTCGCTAGGCGTTTGGAAAAAGGAAATATTGTATGCCTATTAGCCGACGCTGGTTGGAAATATTTGAGCACAAATTTATGGACCAAAGAATATTCAGATCTTCAAGAAGAACTCGAAAGTAAGCTCTGGTGGTAATTTATTGATGGAGAATAATGTTAAACTTACGTGTTATTTCTACAAACGATAATATCTCTGAAGAATTAGAATCTGCACTCAAAGCAGAAGATATTTCTTATTTTTCTGATTCCGATTCAACAGGATCATCATTAGAACTAGACGGGGTTTTGCTAGAACTCACAAATATAGATCATGATATTATTACTAAAGCTAATGATTTAGCAACAATGCTTGAAGTGCCATTTTTTTTAGCTGTTACAAAAGAAGTTCTTCCTTTTTATGACAATTCATGGGGTGGTCGCGATTTTATAACGAATCCATATCATTTGGGTGAATTTACAGCAAGAATAAAGCAAAAAACTGAAAACAATTCAGGACCAAATCACTCTATACCAACTGTAATTACAGCACAAAACTTAAGAATTGATACAGAGAAATATGAAGTTTTTGTTGCGAATGTTAAAGTAATGCTAACTTACAAAGAATACAGACTGCTTTGTATTTTGGCTGCAAATCCCGGAAGAGTATTTTCTCGAGAAGTTTTACTAACTGATATTTGGGAATACGATTATTATGGAGGCACCCGAACAGTTGATGTACATATACGAAGATTAAGAAGCAAAATTGAAATAAATGGGAATTTTTTTATAGAAACTATAAGAAATGTAGGGTACAAATTTATTTAAGTTTGTTCATTTATTCATTAATTTTACATACAATTAACAATCAATTAACCTCTTTGTAATTATTCGATTATTTTCTTTACCTATATTTAACATTCAAGTAATAGCGATGTAATTTTTTAAGTGCATCATAATTTTAATTATTCAATAATGTTGATATTTATTATTCAGCAAATCTATTTGGAGGTTAAAATGAATGATACTGGAAATTTAGCTTGGATGATAACTGCGAGTGCATTAGTTTTATTAATGACTCCGGGGTTAGCTTTTTTTTATGGTGGATTAGTGCGTGCTAAAAACATAGTAAACACCATGATGTTCAGCTTTATATCTATGGGGCTTGCAACAATAGTTTGGGTTTTATGGGGTTACAGCTTAGCATTTAGTGGATCAGGTCCTTTTATAGGTAACTTAGATATGTTTGGACTAAATGGTTTAGACGTAACTGACGGAGATACCATTATATTTGTAGCGTTTCAAGGTATGTTTGCTATTATTACCCCTGCACTAATTACAGGTGCATTTGCTGAAAGATTTAAGTTTTCAACATACATGGTTTTCTTAGTTCTTTGGTTAACTTTTGTATACGCCCCTATTTGTCACTGGGTTTGGGCTTCAGGTGGTTGGCTATTTGAGAGAGGTGCTTTAGATTTTGCTGGCGGTACTGTTGTTCACATTAATGCAGGAATTGCAGCTGTAGCAGCAGCATGGCTTCTCGGGCCCAGAAGAAATATAAGTTCAGGAGTTGAGCCACATAGTGTGCCTTTTGTTTTATTAGGGGCTGGTATGCTTTGGTTTGGATGGTTTGGTTTCAACGCAGGATCTGAACTCGCTTCTGATGCTAGGGCAACTATGGCTTTTTTAGTTACTAACATAGCTGCAGGAACGGCTTTAACATCTTGGGTAATTTTGCAATATCTTAAAACTGGTAGGTTTAGTGCGGTGGGTGCGGCATCTGGAGCTGTTGCTGGATTAGTAGCCATTACTCCTGCTTCAGGTTTTGTAAATCCATTAGGAGCACTTGCTATTGGTGCAGGTGCAGGCGCTCTTTGTTATGGAGCTGTTATAGTACGATCAAATTTCAATTTAGACGATGCATTGGAAGTTTTTCCTGTTCATGGTATAGGTGGTATTTGGGGTGCAATTATGACTGGAGTTTTTGCAGTCGAAGCTATTGGGGGAACCAAGGGGTTACTAGAAGGCAATGGATCAATTATGATCGAACAAATAATAGCCGTAGTAGCTACATTGGTATATGGCTTTATTGTGAGTGCAGTGATATTAAAAGTTTTGGATGTAGTGATGGGATTACGTGTTTCTGAAACTGATGAAGATATTGGAACAGATTTGACATCCCATGGTGAACGTGGATACGTAGCTGATGGAGCAGACGCATAATGTGTATTTAATTTGTTAACACAATTGTAACCAAAAAAGGAATAAAAATTTAAACTGTTTGGTATAATTACTAGATCGATATATACGACCTTCATTAAAGCCTCGAAGAAAAATATATATCGATCTAGTGCTTTAAGAAAATCAAAAATCAAAGGTTTGAGGTGAAAAATGGCAAATGAACCAAAAAATATAGGCGATGTGCTTAAACTAATGGAAGACACAGGAAGTGATATCCTTGACATTAAATTTATAGATTTACCAGGAACATGGCAACACGTTTCTGTGCCTACAAGTGAAGTTACTGAATCTTTGTTTCAAGATGGAACTGGATTTGATGGATCCTCTATAAGAGGTTTTCAGTCAATAGATGAATCTGATATGTTGTTAGTTCCAGATATATCTACTGTAAAGAAGGATCCTTTCAATGAAGGCCAGTTAACGGTTATTGCTGATATTAGAGACCCATTGACTAGTGAAAGTTATTCTAGGGATCCTAGAAATGTGGCAAAAAAAGCTGAGGCTTATTTGCAATCTTTAGGTATAGGCGACACTTCATTTTGGGGTCCTGAAGTAGAATTTTTTATATTTGATTCTGTCAGATTTAGCTATGGTGCCAATCATGGATATCATTTTGTTGATTCTGATGAAGGTATCTGGAATTCTGGAGACCTAACAATGTTAGATGGAACTACCTTAAATAAAGGTAATAGACCCAGGCATAAAGAAGGCTATTTCCCTGTACCTCCAGTAGATACCCTACAAGATATTCGTTCAGAAATGGTAAGGACCTTAATAAATGGATTTAATATTGCTGTTGAAAAACATCACCATGAGGTTGCTACAGGCGGACAAGGTGAAATAGATATAGTTTTTGATAGTCTTGTTAAAACAGCGGACAATGTTATGAATTATAAATATGTCGTGAAAAACGTAGCTGCAAAATATGACAAAGTTGTCACATTTATGCCAAAACCTCTTTTTAATGATAATGGGACAGGGATGCATACGCACCAATCTATTTGGAAAGATGGAGTTCCTTTGTTTGCTGGTGATGAATATGCTGGCTTATCTAAACTTGCTTTGAATTACATTGGCGGACTTATTAAACATGGAAAAGCATTGATGGCCTTAGCTGCACCAACCACAAACTCATATAAAAGATTAACACCTGGGTTTGAAGCTCCAACAATCTTAGCACTTTCAGCAAGAAATAGATCGGCTGCATGTAGAATCCCAATGTATTTTCAAAATCCAAAGGCAAAAAGAGTTGAATTCCGTTCTGCAGATCCAACTTGTAATCCTTATTTAACATTCGCTGCGATGTTAATGGCAGGATTAGATGGTATAGAAAATGGATATGAGCCTGGAGATCCATTAGAATCAGATCTTTTCTCATTAAGTGCTGAAGATATGGCAAAATTACCTCAAGTTCCAAGTAGCTTGGAAGAAGCATTACAAGCATTAGAAGACGATCATGACTTTTTATTAAAAGGCGGTGTCTTCACTGAGGATTTAATTAGAGGATGGATTGATTTTAAACGTGAAAATGACGTGGATCCTGTTAGGCTTCGCCCACATCCATATGAATTCTTTTTAAGTTTTGATGCTTAAACGTTGTTTTGTTGTACCAATAAATTTGACTCTCTAAGTATATATAGATTTCGTTGACAAGTATAAATCTATTACTTACACTAAATTTGAGCGTTATTGTAGCAATTAGAATTCAAATAGGGGAGACTTTAGTTCTCCCCTATTCTTGTCAGAAATGGAATTTCTATGGATCAGGAAAAAAGTAGAGACGAAGCTATTAAATTTGTCACCGAGACTGTACATGGTAGTGATGTACGTTTTGTACGGCTTTGGTTTACCGATATTTTAGGCAATTTGAAGGGTGTTTCATTAAATGTTGCTGAACTAGAAAATTCCTTAAGAGATGGTATGACTTTTGATGGAGCATCTATAGGTGCAATTGCTAGAAATGCGGAAAGTGATCTAGTTTTAATGCCAGATCCTACGACATTCAAGGTGTTACCTTGGCGACCATCTGATGGTGCAGTTGGAAAAATGTTTTGTGATGTCTATCGCCCAGATGGCACTCCTCATTTAGGAGATCCTAGAGCGATTCTAAAATCAAATTTAGAAAAGGCATATCAACTAGGCTATACCTTTTTGTTGTCACCAGAAACAGAATACTATTATTTTAAAGATTCTCAGTCTACGAAGACACTAGATTCAGCTGGATATTTTGACCAAACATCTGATATAGGTACAGAACTTAGAAGAGAAACCGTATTAGCTTTGGAAGAAATTGGTATACCGGTTGAATACAGTCACCATGAAGTTTCCCCGAGTCAACATGAAATTAACTTAAGGCATACAGACGCATTAACTATGGCTGATAATGTTATGACATATAAACTTGCTGTGAAAGAAATCGCACAGAAACATGGAGTTCACGCTAGTTTTATGCCTAAACCGATAGAAGGCTTTCATGGCAATGGAATGCATATAGATATGTCTCTATTCCAAGGGGATATTAATCAATTTTATAAAGAAGATGCTACAGGCGAAGATTTTATTTCAGATACAGCGAAGTATTTTATTGCGGGTCTCATGAAACATGCCAAAGAACTTACAGTTATAACTAATCAATGGGTTAATTCTTATAAACGCCTTGTTTCTGGATTTGAAGCACCTACGTACATTTCTTGGTCAAAACTTAACAGAGGAGATTTAATTAGAGTACCTTCGTATAGAAAGGGAAGAGAAAACTCTGTAAGAATTGAATATCGTGCACCTGATTCTGCATGTAATCCATACCTTGCATTCAGTGCTATTCTTGCTGCAGGTTTGGCAGGCATAAAAAATGAGTACGAGATTCCTACACCTGTTGAGCAAGACATAAACAAAATGGACCAAACGCAAAGAAGTGCTCATAGTATTGAGTCTTTGCCAACTAACCTTTTAGAAGCATTACGCTTTTTTGAAAATAGTGAATTAATGTACAATTGTCTTGGAGAAGATGCATTTTATAACTTTATAAAGAATAAAAAATTAGAATGGGATGAATATAGCCGTCATGTTAGTGGTTATGAGATTGATAAATATTTATCAATGCTTTAGGAAGGAGAAAAGTGAGTTTTAATTACAATAAAAAAAACAAAGGTCTTTATTATCCGTCATTTGACCACGATGCATGTGGTGTTGGAATGGTTGCGGACATACATGGTAAGGCCTCAAATAAAATAATCCAACAAGGATTAACAATCCTTGACAATTTAGCTCATAGAGGTGCCTGTGGCGCAGACCCTGATACTGGTGATGGAGGAGGTATATTGCTTTCTCTTCCACATGATTTTTTTGCAGAACAATTATCTTCAGCCAATGTCTCCATACCTGATATTGGTGAATATGCTGTAGGTATGGTTTTCATACCTAATAATCGAAAAGATATAGAAGTTTGTAAAAATCGAATTGAAGAAATTATCAAAGATGAAAATATTGAACTGTTGTCGTGGAGAGAAGTTCCTGTTAAAGATGAAATAATTGGCTATGATGCAAAAGCCTCTATGCCTTTGATTATGCAAGTTTTTGTAAAAAAACCCACAAGTATTGTCGATGAAGATGATTTTGAGAAAAAACTATATGTGCTAAGAAGAAGAATAGAAATTTCTTCTTCTTCACTAAATTTGAACAGCCCAGATGATTTTTATTTTTGTAGTTTTTCCTGTCGGACAATTGTTTATAAGGGCTTATTAACCCCTGAACAAGTCAAAGATTTCTATCCAGATTTGAGAGACTCTTTATTCAAGTCTTGGTTTGGCTTAGTTCATTCTAGATTTAGTACGAATACTTTAGGTAAGTGGAAATTATCACATCCATATAGATATGTTGCACATAACGGGGAAATTAATACTGTTAGGGGTAACAGTAATTGGATGTCATCCAGAGAAAAAATCATAACATCAGATTCTTTTGGAGAAGATGTTACAAAAATTGTACCTATACTGGAGCAGGGAGATAGCGATACTGCTTCTCTTGATAAAGTTTTTGAGTTACTTACAATGACAGGTCGTTCTTTATCTCATGTAATGGCAATGATGGTTCCACAAGCTTGGGAAGGAGATAATTCTATTTCTCCTGAACTTAAAGCCTTTTATGAATATCACTCTTGTCTCATGGAGCCCTGGGATGGACCTGCGCTAGTTGCATTTACTAATGGTAAACAAATTGGTGCTAATTTAGATAGAAATGGATTGAGACCATTTCGTTACTCTGTCACAACGGATGGCTTAATTGTGATGTCTTCTGAAACAGGTGTTTTGGAATTAGATTCTGAAAAAATTGAAACAAGGGGAAGATTACAGCCAGGGAAAATGATGATTATTGACCCCGAACAAGGCAGGATTATTTTTGACAATGAAATCAAAAAAGACCTTGCTAACCTACAACCATATAAACAATGGGTAAATGGAAATTTAACCAGGTTAGAAAACTTACCTCAAATCTCTAATGTTGAAACAAGGGATAATATTGAAAACTTATCAGAATTACAAAGATCTTTTGGTTATACAGATGAAGAGTTAAGAATGCTTTTAGTCCCAATGGGACAAAATGGAGCTGAGGCTATTGGGTCTATGGGAACTGATACACCTATTGCAATTCTATCTAATAAAACTCAATCTGTATTCTCTTATTTCAAACAATTATTTGCCCAGGTTAGCAATCCTCCCTTGGATGCAATACGAGAAGAATTGGTGACTTCATTAGAAGCGCCTGTGGGTTGTGAACAAGAATTGTTCAAGGAAACAGAGATTCATTGCCAGCAGTTAAAATTATCTTCACCTGTTTTGACTAATCAAGAACTTAAACAAATAAAAAACCTAGATAAACCTGGACTAAAAACAGCCACAATCAGTTGTTTATATAGTATTGAAAATAAAGATGAAACTTTAGAAGAAACTATTGATAAAATTTGTGAGAAGGTTTCGATTGAAATAAATAAAGGAAATACTCTAATAGTCTTATCAGATAGAGGTGTTTCTAATAATATGACTGCAATTCCTTCATTATTAATCTTAGCAGCAGTTCATCACGATTTAATAAGGCGAGGATTACGATCTAAAGCTGGCTTAATAGTTGAATCCGGAGAACCTAGAGAAGTTATGCATTTTGCTCTTTTATTAGGTTATGGAGCAGCAGCAATCAATCCTTATTTAGCCCACGCAACTCTTGACTCAATGTTAAACAAAAAAGAAATAACGGTTAAAGATTTAGATTATGCTGTTCAAAATTACAAAAAAGCTATACACAAAGGGTTGTTAAAAATTGCTTCAAAAATGGGAATTTCAACAATTCAAAGTTATCGTGGAGCTCAAATATTTGAGTGCATAGGTTTTAATGATCAATTGATAGAAAAATACTTTTGCTGGACTCCTTCAAGAATTGGAGGAATAGGTATAGAAGAATTAGAACAAGATATGATTCAAAGACATTCGAAAGGATTTTCTGAAGATAGAACTCCTACCTTGTTAGATTTAGATTCTGGTGGACAATATCAATGGAGGAGGGATGGTGAATATCACATGTACAATCCCTTTGCCATTGCTAAACTACAAGAATCAGCAAGAATAGGTTCATATTCTGTTTATAGAGAATTCGCAGAATTAATCGATAAGCAAGACCATCAACTATCTACCTTGCGGGGATTATTAGAATTTAAGGAAATACCCACACCTTTAGATATTTCAGAGGTTGAGTCCGCAGATAATATAGTTAAGAGGTTTGCTACTGGTGCTATATCATTAGGTGCTATAAGTCCTGAAGCTCATGAAACGCTAGCCATTGCTATGAACAAGATAGGTGCTCGAAGTAATACGGGCGAAGGTGGCGAAGATTCTAGGAGATTCTCTTTAGATGAAGATGGTGAAAATAGAAATAGTGCAATAAAACAGGTGGCTTCTGGAAGATTTGGTGTGACAGCTAACTATTTAGTCAATGCAACTGATTTACAGATTAAAATGGCACAAGGATCTAAGCCCGGAGAGGGCGGACAGTTACCAGGGCACAAGGTTGATGACTATATAGGTTGGGTTAGGCATACAACTCCTGGTGTTGAATTAATATCCCCACCGCCACATCATGATATTTATTCTATTGAAGATTTGGCACAACTTATACATGATTTAAAAAATGTAAATTCAAGTGCAAGAATCCATGTAAAATTAGTAGCTGAGGCTGGTGTAGGAACAATTGCGGCTGGGGTATCAAAAGGCCATGGGGATGTTGTACTTATAAGTGGAGATAGCGGTGGAACAGGAGCTTCTCCTGAAACATCTATTAAACATGCTGGCTTGCCTTGGGAGTTAGGTATTGCTGAAACTCAACAGGTTTTAGTTGAAAATGATTTAAGAGGAAGAATTGTTGTTCAGGCAGATGGACAACTAAAAACTGGCAGAGATGTAGCAATTGCTTGTTTGCTTGGCGCTGAGGAATTTGGATTTGCAACAGCACCACTAGTAACACTGGGTTGCATTATGTTAAGAAAATGTCATTTAAATGCTTGCTCTGTTGGTATAGCAACACAAGATTCAGAACTCAGGAAAAATTTTGCAGGAAAACCGGAACACGTGATTAATTACTTTTACTTTATAGCCGAACATATGAGAGAAATTATGGCAAGTTTAGGATTTAAAACAGTTAATGAGATGATTGGACGTGTGGATAAATTAGATACTAGAGCTGCCATAGATCACTGGAAAGCTAAGGGGTTAGACTTTTCTAAGTTATTATACAAACCTCAAAGATTTGATGAGGTCGACACGTACTGTGTTTCCGATCAAGACCATTCATTGGATAAAGCTTTGGATAATGTCTTAATTGAAAATGCTGAATTAGCCATTAATAATGGAGAAAAAGTATCAATTACACATCAAATCAAGAATTCTAACAGAACTGTTGGTGCAATGTTGAGTGGTGAAGTTGCAAAAAAATATGGGGAAGAAGGATTAAAAGAGGATACCATAAATGTATCATTTAAGGGATCTGCAGGACAAAGCTTTGGAGCATTTTTAGCTAAAGGTATTACATTTAATTTAGAAGGTGATGCTAATGACTATATTGGTAAAGGACTTTCAGGAGGAAAAATAGCTGTAAGACCGCCAAGGGAGTCTAAATTCAACCCCGAAGAAAATATTATCACGGGTAATGTGAGTTTATACGGAGCTACTGGTGGTGAAATGTATCTAAGAGGAATGGCTGGAGAACGATTTGCTGTAAGAAATAGTGGTGCTATGGCTGTTGTGGAAGGAGTTGGGGACCATTGTTGTGAATATATGACTGGTGGAATTGTTGTAGTTTTAGGAAAGACAGGAAGAAATTTTGCTGCAGGAATGAGCGGTGGTATTTCATATGTTTATGACTCAGACGGAACGTTTATTGATAAATGTAATAGTGAAATGGTAAAAATCGGCCCATTGGATATTTCTGAGGACGAAATTGTTTTGAAAAACCTGATCGAAAATCACTATGAATTTACAGCTAGTCAAAATGCAAAAAGGCTTCTAGATAATTGGGACGAATCAAAAGGATTATTTATAAAAGTGATGCCGAGTGCATATGCACTTGTATTGGAGCAACAGGGTTTAGTATTGCCAAAAGAAATGGAGAAGATTTTGAATGGGTAAACCATTGGGATTCAAAGATTTTAAAAGAGATATACCCAAAAAGATATCTGCAAACACTAGGATATCAAATTGGAAAGAAATATATTTGAATTGGCCAGAATCAGAAATAAGAGATCAAGGATCTCGTTGCATGGACTGTGGTGTGCCATTTTGTCATACAGGTTGCCCATTGGGAAATATAATTCCAGAATTCAACGATTTAGTTTATAAAGGTGAATGGCAAAAAGCGCTTGAAGTTTTGCATTCAACAAACAATTTTCCTGAGTTTACAGGTAGAATTTGTCCTGCGCCATGTGAAGCTGCTTGTGTCTTAAATATAAACCAAGATCCTGTAACCATTGAATATATTGAAAAATCTATCATAGAAACAGGTTTTGAAAATGGATGGGTTATACCACAACGACCTAGTACAAGAACAGGAAAAAAAGTTGCTGTTGTTGGTTCAGGACCTGCAGGATTGGCCGCAGCGCACCAATTAAATAAGGCTGGTCATTTAGTTACAGTTTACGAAAGGGATGATTACATAGGTGGATTATTACGGATTGGAATACCTGAATTTAAACTTGAAAAATCTGTAGTTGAGAGAAGAGTTAATTTAATGTCTGAAGAAGGTGTAAAGTTTGTAACTGGAACCAATATAGGAATTGATATAAAACATGAAGAATTATTAGAGTCATTTGACGCTATATGCTTAAGCGGTGGATCTACTGTACCTAGAGATTTACCCATACCTGGAAGAGAACTTGAGGGAGTTTATTTTGCTATGGATTATCTAAGCCAGCAAAATAAAGAATTATCAGGAGAGCATATAGATCCAGCAAAGAAAATTTCTGCAGAAGGAAAAAAAGTTGTTATTATTGGTGGTGGTGATACAGGTGCAGATTGCTTAGGTACAGCACATAGACAAGGGGCAGAAATAATATATCAGTATGAATTACTTTCTGAACCTCCGTTAGAACGCTCAAGTAATAATCCATGGCCTTATTGGCCTCTTATTCTCAGAATCTCTTCCGCTCATGAAGAAGGGGGTACAAGGGAATTTAGCGTACTAACAAAATCGTTTTCTGGAGAAAGTGGTGTACTTAAATCTTTACAAGGTATCAAAATTGAATGGATTCAAGACGATGATGGTAGACCAACAATGTCTGAAATTCCAGGGACTGAATTTGAAATAGAAGTCGATTTAGTTTTATTGGCAATGGGTTTTGTGCATCCACAACAAGAAGGGATTATTGACCAACTTGGAATTGAACTAGATGGACGCAATAACGTTAATACGAATATTCAACATATGACGAATGTTGATAAAGTTTTTTCTGCTGGTGATATGCATAGAGGACAATCGCTTGTTGTTTGGGCTATAGCTGAAGGTAGGGAAGCTGCATATCATATAGACAAATATCTTATGGGTGTTACTGAACTACCTCAGAGTTTACCCGGGGCATTACCTAGATAATATATACGATTAAAGACTATGATATACTTCAGTTTATTTACTTTTTGTATTAGGTGTAGATATGCAAACGCTTAGGATAGCAATGGCACAAATTAATCCTGTTGTGGGCGATATTCAAGGCAACACGGATAAGATTAAGAATTACATAAAACAAGCTCAAAAGGAAAATGTAGATGTTATAACCTTTCCTGAACTTGCGTTAACTGGATATCCACCTGAAGATTTATTATTCAAGACCCACTTCATAAACGACATCAAGAAACATCTAGAAGAAGTTACAAAATCTACACAAGGAATAACTGCAATCATTGGTTTAGCTCGAGAGGAAAATGGATTACTAAATTCTGCAGCAGTTATATATGATAGAAAAATCATTAATTTTTATGATAAAAAAATCCTTCCCAATTATGGCGTATTCGACGAAAAGAGATATTTTATATCTGGTAAAAATAACCCTGTATATTTAATTAATGGAATAACTGTAGGTATAAATATATGTGAAGATATTTGGTTTGAAGATGGACCAACCAAAGATCAAGCTGATTTAGGCGCACAATTAATATTGAATATTAATGGTTCTCCTTTTGATACTGAAAAAAGAGATATTCGTGAAAATATGCTTAAAGAGCGTGCATTACACAATAATTTGTATATTAGTTATACGAATATGGTTGGTGGACAAGATGAGCTTGTTTTTGATGGTGGAAGTGTACTTTTAAATCCAGCTGGAGAAATTATTTCCCGAGGAAAAGCTTTTGAGGAAGATCTCATAATCACCGATCTATATCTGGAAGAAACCACAAATTTTGTAGAAAGTAATACAAATATTTTTGTTTCAAACACTTTTAAAAATAAAAATCCCAGAACAATACCTGATAATCACATTGTAGAAATCAGTAAATTGGAACAAATCCATAAAGCATTAATTTTAGGCACTCGAGATTATGTAAATAAAAGCGGATTTACGAAAGTGATATTAGGTTTGTCAGGAGGCATTGATTCTGCGTTAACATGCTATATAGCTGTTAAAGCTTTTGGTAAAGAAAATGTATTAGGAGTTATTATGCCTTCCCGTTTTTCTTCAGAGGGCAGTATTACTGATTCACAATTATTGGCAAATAATCTTGGTATAGATACAAAAATAATACCGATTGAGCCTGCATATTCGTCATTTTTAGACATGTTATCTGAGTCTTTTGAGGGCACAAGCGTAGATGTTGCTGAAGAAAACCTTCAGGCAAGAATACGAGGTAATATATTAATGGCCTTATCTAATAAATTTAATTGGATTACTTTAATTACTGGGAATAAAAGCGAGATGGCAACTGGTTATAGTACTTTGTATGGTGATATGGCTGGGGGATTTGCAGTACTAAAAGATGTTCCGAAAACATTAGTTTATGAATTATGTAGATATATAAATACCTTACAAGATACAGATTTAATACCTGAAACGATAATTACAAAACCACCTAGTGCAGAATTAAGAGAAGATCAAAAGGATGAAGATTCTTTACCTCCCTATGACATACTAGATGCAATCTTAAAATATTATGTGGAGGAAGATAGATCTTTTCAAGAAATTGTTGATCTAGGTTATGATGAAGCGGTGGTTAAAAGAGCTACATTGTTACTTGATAGGAGTGAATATAAAAGAAAGCAGTCTCCTCCTGGGGTAAAAATTACCCCTAGAAATTTTGGTAGGGATAGAAGGATTCCGTTAATTAACAAGTATAAAAATTGGTGAGGATTTTTTATGGCACTAATAATTAAAAATTGTAATGTAATTGATGGTACAGGCAATGCTCCAGTTAAAAACCAATCAATCCGCGTTGATAGCGGAAAAATTGAATGGATTGGTAATAGTGATGAGTTTCCGTATGAAATAAATATAGATGATCAAGTGTTAGATATAGCTGGTATTACTGTCATGCCAGGTATGATGGATACTCATATTCATATCACACAGGGTTATGAAGTAGACCAAAGTGGATTTTTAACTGAAACGATTCCATTTCTAACTGTTAGAGCAATAGATAGTTGTGAAAAGATTCTACAATCTGGATTCACTACTGTAAGAAATATGGGGACATATGGATTTGTAGACGTGGCTATGAAAAATGCTTTTCAAAGAGGAATGATTGCCGGTCCCAGAATGATTGCTTCTGGCGAGATGCTTATGTCAACTGTTTCAGGTGAGCTTGGGTATTTGAGACATGAAATAGATATACCTGATATGAAATCTGGTATATTTTCTGGCGCAGACGAGGCGCGAAGAGCTGCAAGGTATCAGTTTTATCATGGAGCTGACGTTATTAAATTAATCGCTAGTGGTAGAGTTGGATCAGACGCATATACTCTTCCATGGGATACTGAAGTAGAACGATCAGAAATAAAAGCTATTACAGATGAAGCTCATAGATTAAATCGCAAGGTTGCAGCACACGCATATTCATCTGAATCGGTTAGAGACTGTGTATTAGAAGGTATTGATAGTATCGAACATGGAGTCATGATTGATTTGGAAACTATAAAGTTAATGGCTGATAATGGTACATTTTTAGTCCCTACTATGAATGCATTTAATAGTTATTTACAACCAGATGCTGAGCAACGTTACCCTCAATACAGATTAAATCGAGGAAGACCAATGGCCACGATACAAAGAAATAATTTTGAAGAATACCTTAAACATAAACTACCAATTGCCGTTGGTTCAGATGGGCCAAGACCTGGTTCACCGCCAGGTTCTAACGCTAGAGAAATTGAATTATTGGTAAGTGCTGGTATGGATAATTTATCAGCAATTAATTCAGCAACATTAAAAAGTGCTGAGTTGTTAGGTATTGATAAGGAATTAGGATCAATAGAAGTTGGAAAAACTGCTGACATCATATTAGTTGATGGTAATCCTGAAAAAGACATATCAATTTTAAAAGATATTGATAAAATTAAAGTTGTTATTATTGAAGGCAAAGTTGTTAAAGACATTAGTAATTAAAATCTTGAATATAATTGGGTGTGGCTATGAGTTCAAATTCAATAAAATTATCATTAGTTGTATTTGCTAATGTGTTTTTTATAGTTTTCATTGGTTTTAATTTATTAGATTTGGATTTAGCCCTCAATGCAAGAATTACATTTGTAGTTTTGCTTCTCGCAATATCCTTATGGATAACTGAGATAATACCTGCATTTCTTACAGGCTTGTTGGCTATTACAATCTTGGGATTATTTGCAGACAAAACAAGTGTCGCTAACGTTTTTATTGGTTTCTCAAATCCTATAACGCTATTTTTATTTGGGGTTTTGAGCATGGGTGTGATTGTTAGAGAAATTGGTTTGGGAGAAAAAATGGCGTATGTATTAATAGGGTTAGCAAAAAGCAACCCTGTATTACTTTTCTTTCAAACCTTACTTTCTTTTGTAGTACTAACATTTTTTATTCCTTCAGCTACAACTAGGAATGCTATTTTGGTTCCTGTTTATGATGAGGTTTTTAATTTATGGAAGATTGACCCAGCTGGCGATTTTGGAAAAGCTGTAACGCTATCATTAGGTTCTCTGAATCGATTAGCATCTTCTGCGGTATTAACAGGTGGTATTGCTCCAATTGCAGCAGCAGGCTTGCTAGGTATGAATATTTCTTGGTTTAAATGGTTTGTTCTCTTAAGTATTCCTTATTATTCCATATTGTTTATTGGGGGGCTATTTTTATTTTTTATATATAGGAAAGGGTTTCAATCTGTTGAAAAGAAAAATTGGAATTTGGAAAAAACCAATTTAAATTCAGACCAAATAA
The DNA here is from genome assembly GCA_045562575.1 of Dehalococcoidia bacterium. GTDB lineage: Bacteria > Chloroflexota > Dehalococcoidia > Lucifugimonadales > UBA6952 > UBA6952. The sequence continues at coordinate 105,524 of JBJKVQ010000040.1, read as the reverse complement.
AAGTTATTGTGCTTTTACTTTTTGCAGGTGTCATATGGTTTACTGATTCTTTTCATGATATTCATCCCGCAATTCCAATACTTATTGCAAATATAATATTGCTTTTACCTAAATTCGGTGTCGTTTCTTGGAAAGTTGTGGAGCATGGTATTGATTGGGGCACCATTATTTTGATCGCTGCCTCGTTTTCTTTAGCATTTGCGATAACAGATTCAGGTTTGGCAAATTGGATTAAAGACCAAACAACTAGCTTTGTTGAATTAGGCAGTAATAGTACTTTTACAGTACTTTTGTTGTTAACAGTAGTTTGTTCTGTTATACGTTTTCTAATACCCAACATTGTTGGATATCTTGCAATAGTAATACCTTTAGCAACTTTAATTGGAACTACTTATGGTATAGATCCAATTATTACAGGTTTGATGGCATTAATATTGGGAGATGGTGTGGTTTTTTATGTATCTGCTGGCACATCAGGGATATTAGTATTTGGTAAAGGAAATGTGCCTGGACCTGAGATTTTTCGATTTGCTTTATTAATGCTTGTAATATGTGTAATCGTTGTATTATTTGTAGGAGTACCTTGGTGGACTTTTAACATATAGTCATTGAATAGGAGATGAAATGAAATTTTCTTTATTATTATTTAGTGGTTCTTCGAATCATAATTCAAAAGATTGGTTAAATAATATTGAACAACAAACTTTAACGGCACAAGAGTCTGGTTTTGATGGAATATGGGGTGCTGGAGGTCATGCTAGTGGTGACGGAATGCTTAATACTACATTACTTTTATCGAGACTTTCAGGTAAGTTAACAGATATGGAGTTTGGGGCATTATATTTATTACCTCTTGAGAACCCTGTTACGTTGGCAGAAGAAATTGCAGCACTTGATGTTCTTACTGATGGGAAACTTACAATAGCTGTTTCATTAGGTTGGAGGGAGTTTCAGTTTAAAGCATTCGGACTTAATCCTAAAGAGAGGTTACCAAGATTTTTAGAAACTCTGGATATTATGAAATCTTTGTGGCAAGAAACTACATTTAAACATGAAGGAAGATTTTACAATTTAGAATTTGAAAGAGGAATAAAAAAACCTCAGCAAGCACCGCATCCTAAAATACTTATAGCAGCAAATGCAGATGTAGGAATTAAACGATCTGCAAGAATAGCTAATGGATGGTTAATAAGTACAAGGGCTAAATATGAAACTATAGCAAGACAATCTCTATTGCATAAAGATGCTCTTGAAGAATATGGTACTGAAGGGACTATATGGGCTTGGCGAGAATGTTATGTTGATGAAAGTAAGGAAAAAGCTATAGAAACTATAAGACCTTATGCTGAAGCTCTGTATGCAGATAGAGCTTCACTTGGACATGCACGAGATCTTCCAGATGCAGATCGATTGGATACATCATTTGATGAAATAGTAAAAGATAGGTTTATTATTGGTAATGTCGATGAGTGTGTTGAAGAGATAAAACGCTATGAAGCTTTAGGGGTTGAAAGCATAGTTTTTAGAATGCAATGGCCTGAAATGCCTCAACAATTAACATTAAATTCAATAAAAAAAATGAACGATGTCATAAAGCATTTTAGATAAAATATAAACACTTGTGTAATTTATTTTGTTTGGATATATTTTGGTTATAATATAAAATAGGTATGATAATTAATTTAGAGGAACGCCATGACTACGGAAAAAGAAAAAGCATTAGATTTAGCTATTAATCAAATAGAGAAAGAATTTGGCAAAGGCTCGATAATGAGGTTAGGTGCCTCAGATGTAGTTTCAGTAGAGGTTATTTCTTCAGGATCATTAGCAGTGGATGTAGCACTGGGAGCTGGAGGAATTCCTAAAGGTAGAATAACTGAGATATTTGGCGCAGAATCATCTGGTAAAACAACATTAGCTTATCATGTTGCAGCAGAGACACAGAAAGCAGGTGGAATTGCAGCGTTTATCGATGTAGAGCATGCCTTGGATCCCTCCTATGCAGAAAAATGTGGAATTAATATAGAAGACTTACTTATTTCTCAACCTGATGATGCAGAACAAGCGTTAGAAATAGTAGACTATTTAGTGCGTAGCGGTGGTGTGGATTTAGTTGTTGTTGATAGTGTTGCAGCATTAGTGCCTAGGGCTGAGTTAGAAGGAGACATGGGTGATTCACACATGGGACTGCAAGCTCGTTTGTTATCACAAGCCCTACGAAAACTTACTGGGGGTGTTAGTAAGTCTAATACAGCGGTTATATTTATAAATCAAATCCGAGAAAAAATTGGTGTAGTATTTGGTAACCCTGAAGTTACACCTGGTGGTCGTGCGTTAAAATACTACAGTTCTGTAAGAATTGATTTAAGAAGAGTTGAGACCTTAAAAAAAGGTACTGAAAATATTGGTAATAGATCTCGTGCCAGAATAGTAAAAAATAAAGTTTCTGCCCCATTTAATGTTGCAGAATTTGACATTATGTTTGGCCAAGGAATAAGTAGAGAAGCCGATATTGTAGATCTTGGAGTTATAGAAGAAGTTTTAACAAAAAGTGGATCTTTCTATTCTTATGGTGATATCAGACTTGGGCAAGGAAGAGAGCAGGTTAAAGAGTATCTCAAAGAGAATCAAGATATATGTGTAGATATTGAAAATAAAATTCGAGAATCAAGAAAAGAGAAATCTAGTGTATAGGAGATAGGGTTATGTCAGGTCACTCAAAATGGTCTACAATTAAACGAAAAAAAGGTGCAGCAGATGCAAAAAGAGGTCAGCTGTTTACTAAATTGACAAGAGAGATATTAATAGCTGCAAGATCTGGCGGAGCTGATGTAGACATGAATTTTCAGTTACGATTAGCTGTTCAAAAAGCTAGAGATAGCAATATGCCGTTGTCAAATATTGAACGTGCAATCCAGAGAGGTGGAGGTACTTCGGGAGATAGTTCAGAGCGATTTGAAGAAGTTTCCTACGAAGGGTATGCATCCGGAGGTGCGGCAATATTTATTGAGGCTGTTACCGATAATTTAAACCGTACTGTTGCAGAAATACGTAGTACTTTTTCTAAATCGGGAGGAAACCTTGGTGAACCTGGGTCTGTATCTTGGAATTTTGAATCAAAGGGAATAGTAGTTGTTGAAATTGGAGATTTTGACCAAGACGAAGTGATATTATTTGCCATCGATAATGGTGCTGAGGATGTAGATATTAATGATGATAATATTGAAATAAGAACTCCTATTGAAATGTTAGAAAATGTTCGTAAAAGCTTAGAGGAATTTGGGGTGGAAATAATTAAGTCAGAATTATCAAAAATTCCTAAAACTTTATTGAATGTTGAGACTAATGTTGCAATTCAAATATTAAAATTACTTGATAAATTTGAAGATCTAGATGATGTTCAAAAAGTATATACTAATGCCGATTTTTCAGACCAAGCATTAGAAGCATACTCACAAACGATTTAAATTGACATATTCGATGGAAAATTTAATTTGAAGATAATTGGGTTTGATCCAGGAACAATTAAAATGGGATATGGGGTTATTGAAATACAACAATCCTTAATCGAACTTGTAGACTTCGGAGTTTTAAAAGCCAAACCAACCTTAGATTTGAGTAAACGCCTCTATTTAATTTATGAGCAATTGATGAATGTTATAGATACTTACAACCCATCTGAATTGGCGGTGGAACATCCGTTTGTTGATAAGAACGTACGATCTGCAATTGCAATCGGTCAGGCACAAAGTTTAGTTTTTCTTGCTTCGGGAAAGAAAGACATACCTTGTCAAAGCTATTCTCCAAGGGAAGTAAAAATTAATATCACGGGATATGGAAATTCTTCCAAAACCCAAGTAGAAAATAGTGTTAAAATGCAATTACAAGTAAAAGAGGGGCTTTCCTTTGATTCTGCTGACGCCATAGCGGTTGCCTTAACTCATGCTCAACAGATTAAAATGAACAAAATATTAGGATAATTATGATTGCATATGTAGAAGGAATAATAGATGAAATATTTGATGAATCCATTACGTTAAGGGTGGGGGGATTTGGTATTTCTATAAATGTATTAACCAAGTCTGGGAGCTTATATAATTTAATCGGAAAGCGAGCTGTATTATATACAAGCTTAGTGGTAAAAGATGGATATCCAACAATTTATGGTTTTGTAAACTCCACTCAGAATATAATGTTTGGTTCACTTACCAGTGTCAGCGGTATTGGTCCTAAAAATGCGATGGCTATTTTAGATTCATTAGAAATTAGCCAAATTGTTAACTCTATTACAATTGGTGATTCAACTATGTTAAATTCTGTTTCAGGAATAGGTCCAAAAACAGCAGCGAGAATAGTTTTAGAGCTCAAAGATAAATTAGATAAATTTGTTGGTTTTCATTCAGAAGATACTACTTCTGATGATGTAAATATCTTTTCAGCTATGCAAGGCTTAGGTTATTCGGATAGAGAAATACGAATTGCAATTAGGGACACAAAATTCGAAGATAATCTTTCTTTTGAAGATAAAATAAAAACTCTATTACAAAAAATTGCGGAAGTAAGTTGATGGTAAGCGATAATAAAATTACAGAGTATGATAATTCTGTTCCATTTAAAATTGTTTCTGATTTTGCACCAACAGGAGATCAACCTAAAGCAATAAAAAAATTAGTTAATGGTTTGCAAGAAGGTATGTCAAAACAGGTCCTTTTAGGTGTTACAGGGTCAGGTAAAACTTTTACCATGGCTAAAACAATAGAAAAAGTGCAAAAACCTGCACTCGTGATGGCTCCAAATAAAACATTAGCAGCTCAACTGGCAACTGAGTTTAGAGAATTTTTCCCCCATAATGCTGTTGAATATTTTGTTAGCTATTATGACTATTATCAACCTGAAGCATATGTTCCTCAAACAGATACCTATATTGAAAAAGATGCAAGTATCAATGAACATATTGATAAACTAAGGCTTTCAGCTACTAGGTCGTTGCTTAGTAGGAAGGATGTCATAATTGTAGCTTCTGTTTCTTGTATTTATGGCCTAGGAGACCCTCATGACTATCAGAGTTTTGTTCTTACAGTTTCTAATGGAGACAAGAAAAAAATAGGCTTATTGATTAGGCAATTAATAGGGATGCAATATGATAGAAATGATATGGATTTAGCACGGGGAAGATTTCGCTTAAAAGGAGATGTTGTTGATATAATTCCGGCTTACCAAGATTTTGCAGTTCGAATCCAGTTTTGGGGAGATGAAGTCGAAAAAATTCAGGATTTTGATCCTTTGACAGGCGAAGTTTTAAGTGAACGAGAAAGTGTCGAATTATACCCTGCTAAGCATTTTGTAACTCCAGAAGAAAAATTATTAACTAGTATTGGAACAATCAGGGATGAATTAGATACGAGATTGAATGAATTACGAATAGAAGAAAAGTTATTAGAAGTACAGCGTTTGGAATCAAGAACAAATTTTGATTTAGAGATGCTTCAGCAATTAGGATATTGTTCAGGAATAGAGAACTATTCAAGACATTTATCACAACGTTCCATAGGAAGCCCTCCTTGGACACTTTTAGATTATTTCCCAGATGATTTCATCGTATTTTTAGATGAGTCGCATATGACATTACCTCAGTTACATGGTATGTATAGAGGTGATATGTCTCGAAAAACAACCTTGGTTGAGTATGGTTTTAGACTTCCTTCAGCATTAGACAATCGTCCACTTAATTATGAAGAATTCACAGAAAAAGTGAATCAAATTATATATGTATCTGCTACACCTGGAGAATTTGAACTGAAAAATAGTGAATCAATCATAGAGCAAGTAATACGACCAACAGGATTAGTTGATCCAGCAATTGAAGTACGACCGACTGTAGGACAAATTGATGATCTTCTTGAAGAAATTAGAGAAAGAATAAGTAAAAAACAAAGGTGTTTAGTAACAACTTTGACTAAAAGAATGGCCGAAGAATTAGCAGAATACTTACTAGAAATGAAAATTAAGACAGCATATTTGCACTCCGATTTAGATACACTTGAGCGTACTGATCGTTTGCGAGATTTACGATTTGGTATTTATGATGTTGTCGTAGGTATAAATCTACTTCGAGAAGGACTTGATTTACCTGAAGTTAGTCTAATAGCTATTTTGGACGCAGATAAGGAAGGCTATTTGCGCTCTCAGTCTGCACTAATTCAAACTATTGGTAGAGCAGCAAGGCACGTTGAAGGCCATGTAATTATGTATGCTGATAAAATAACAAGATCTATGAATTTAGCTATTAATGAAACAAATCGACGACGTGAGATTCAAATGCAGTATAATGTTGAACACAATATAGAACCAATAGGAATTAGTAAAAGCATTAAGGATATAACTGATCGAGTACGTGAAATCTCAAGAGTTGATAATAGTGAAGATTCTACCAAGAACGAACCTTTAATTGTGGACAAACTACAAATAGGTATAATGATTAAAGATTTAGAAAGAGATATGAAAAAATATGCAACTCAGCTAGAATTTGAAAAAGCTGCAATGATTAGAGACCAAATAAAAGAATTAAGAAATATATTGATTATTGAAGATGATGATAAACTTCCTATTTTGGCAATTGAAAAGAATATATAAATGAGGATAATATGAAACTAAATCTTTTTGACGGATGTAAGGTAAAAATACAAAACTATGATCGTGGATTCGATGGCAGGATTGGTATTTTAGAAACATTCGGTCCTAAAAAAAATAAAGAATGGAAGGTAGTTTTTGAATGGCCTCTTGGAGGTCTAGCAGGTCATGTTGTTGTATCAGAAGAGCATTTGCAGGTTTTATAATTCTAGTTGTTGTTTACAATTCGATGTATAATAAATTAAAGAAATTGTAGTTTATGTGGAGGTTTTATAATGAGTGATGTTTCTAGGGCTCAAGTATTGGAAAAATTAAAAGAAGTTTATGATCCTGAAATTCCGGTCAATGTAGTAGATCTAGGATTAATTTACAACGTTGATGTAAGTGATAATAATATTCATGTTTTGATGACTTTAACAGCACCAGGATGTGGAATGGGGCCATATATTGCCCAACAAGCAGAATGGGCAATTGCTGAAATTGAAGAAATTAATGATGTAAGTGTTGAAATGACATTTGATCCACCATGGTCACCTGACCTTATTACTGAAGACGGAAAAGCAGTATTGGGTATTTGATCGCTAAATAATAAAGCAAGGAAATGTAATGAATCAGCCAAACAATGCTAAATTGGAGGCCTTGAAAAAATCTTGGCAACAAAAAAAAGCAATTAACGATAAATTAGATAAAATACGTTTTAAAATTGGTGTTTATAGTGGAAAAGGCGGAGTAGGTAAAACTACTGTAGCTGTAAATCTAGCAGTTTCATTAGGTAATAAAGATAAGCAAGTAGGAATTTTGGATACTGATGTTGATTGCCCTAATGTTCCCAAAATTATTGGTGTTCATCAAGATGCAATTTATCAAAACGGTGTTATAACTCCTGGTCAAGCATTTGGTGTCAAAGTAGTATCAATGGGATTCTTTCAAGAAAATGAAGAAGAGGCAATTATTTGGCGCGGACCTATGATTCACAACGCAATCAATCAATTTCTACAAACAACTGAATGGGGTGATTTAGATATTCTTGTAGTTGATTTACCCCCAGGAACTTCTGATGCACCATTGAGTGTTATGCAGAATTTGCAACTTGATGGATTTGTAGTCGTTACTACCCCTCATGAATTAGCAAAACTTGACGCGAAGCGATCTATAAACATGATTAGAAAAATGAATGTCGATGTAATAGGTGTGGTTGAAAACTTTTCTGGCGGTCAATTTGGTAGTGGAGGAGGGGAAAGTTTGGCGCAAGAGATGGATGTTCCATTTTTAGGATGTATTAATCTTCGAGATGATTACCAATTGATGGATAGCCCAACAATTGTAAAAAACAAAGAAGCTAACGCTGAATATGAGATCATTGCAAGTCAGGTTTTATCAAGCTTAAACAATAAGTAGTTATTTGTTTTTAATAGAATCTCGTATATGATTTAGTCTATTATTGGTCATTTCCATAACATGACCTACTATTCTTTTGATAGTGTACCTATTCTCACCAGCACTAACAGAGGCAAGATTTCCTAAATCTGTTTTTTCTTCAATGTCTTTAGTCATATTTTCATCAATTAATGAGTCAATTATACTTGTTAAATATGCTCGTGAGGCTCTGATTTCTGCAATATTTGTTTCAACTTCTGAAACTGGAAAACCTAGTTTTTTTCTTACTTTTATTATGTGTTGTATGTGATCTTTGTGGTGAGTATTAATTCTATGAAGTAATCTTCTTACAGTCATAGGGCCCTCTTCTCCAGTGTCTTCAGAATAAAATATCTCTAGATCAGTTTCTGATAAGCCGTTTATTAATTCAATTGCTGAATTTAATTGATCATTTAATTCGTTTGTTAATTTTGATGAAATTGCATCACTCATAATTGAACACCTCAATAGTAATATTTAAATGGATTACTTATTTTCTTTTAATAAAGAGAATAACTCTTTTTCCAATAACAGCATCTTGTTTATAAGGCTTTCAGCAGATTCTCCTTCAGCGGGAGCAACATTTTGTTCCAATTGACTGTCATTCATATCTGAAAAATATGAAATGAATTCTATTCGGGCTGCTGACAAATCTGCAATTAAGCTTCTAGTTTCGCTTCGAGGAATTCCTTGCCCCCATTTTGTCCATAAAAGCTGTTCACGTGTACCATGATATTCACCTATGAGATTTTGTAGTTCTGTTCGTATACTCTGTTGTGTACTTAACTTTGTATCCAATGTGCTATCATTTATATTTTGGGTATATGAAGACTGTTGTTTGTATATATCTTCAAGGGTATGTTTGTAGTTTTCACTTTTTTCATTCATAACTAGGTCCTTTACTAATAATTACCTCCACCAATAGTTGGAACAAAATGTATTTCAAATCCATCTTCTAGTTGTTCCAATAATGGATTATTTGATATTTCGTCATTGATGACAACAGACAATCCATCTTTAATAAGATTACCTTCAGTTAATTGTTGTTTCATTCCTGGATATTTTACATCCAGTTTATTAATTAATTCAGTAATACTCGAAGCATTAATTTCAACAATATGTTTATCATTGGTAAGTTTTCGCATTAATGACGGAATGAATACCTGTAACATTAGCAGTTCATTGAATTTAATATATCAGATCTGTGATCTTGGATACCTTTTGTAATTGACCCAGGATTCATTGGTAATTTAGATTGCCTAACACCAGTTGCGTGATAAATTGCATTTGCAACTGCTGCGGGAGGTGAAACTATATTAGCTTCTCCAACTCCTCTAACGCCGTAAGGGTGCCCATCACTTGGTACTTCAACAATAATTGTTTCAATCATAGGCAAATCTAAAGAAGTGGGCATACGATAATCAAGTAAACTTGAATTGGTCATTCTGCCGTCATCTGTCATAAAGTATTCTTCATTTAATGCCCAACCAATACCCTGAACACTTCCACCTTGCATCTGGCCTTCAACAAAGCTTGGATATATAGCCTTACCTGCATCTTGGACACAAGTAAATCTTAAAACAGTAGTTTTTCCTGTTTCTGGATCGATTTTTACATCAACTATAGCCCCAGCAAAAGATCCTCCTCCTGCACCCATACCACCTTTACTTACACTGCCTCTTCCTACAATTGGTGCTCCTGATTTGGCTGCTAATTCTTTAAAAGACATTTTTAATTCTGTATCTTGTCTGGAAAAGAATACCCCGTCTTCAAATTCAACATTATCAGCATCTATAGACCAAATGCCTGCAACTTTAGTTATCATTTGATTTTTAACGTCAATTGCAGCTTCGTATGCTGCCCACCCGGTAGCATAAGTTGTACGACTTCCACCCGTTACAGATGTAAATCCTATTGAATCAGTATCAACAACGGAAGGAATAACCTCTTCAGGTAATAATCCAAGTACTTCTGCAGCCTGCATTGCTATAGATGTTCTTGTTCCTCCAATATCAGTTGATCCCTCAATGAGATTTATGGTTCCGTTTTTACTAAGGCTGATAGTGCATGCTGATTCTAATCCAACATTAAACCAATACCCAATTGCTATCCCTCTGCCTACATGTGGTTCTGTAATAGGAGAATTATAATGCTCGCTATCCTTAATAGTTTTTATAACTTCCTCACAACCTATAGTAGGATATACTGGACCATCAGCTCGTCGAGTACCTTTTTTTGCGGTATTTATTAATCGAATTTCAGCAGGATCCATTTGTAATTTTTCCGCAACTTCATCGATTACTGTTTCAGTAGCAAATGCTGCCATTGTGGCTCCTGGAGCTCGATAAGCTGCAGTTTTCGCCTTGTTTACAATAACATCGTACCCATCAATTAATATATTAGGGATTTCATAAGGGGCAAATACACAGTAACTCCCAGCTGCTACAGGTGAACCAGGAAAAGCTCCTGCTTCAAACTCAAGATGAGCTTGTGCAGCAAGGAATTTTCCAGACTTGTCAGCACCTATTTTAACTCGCATCAAAGTGCCGGGCGTAGGACCAGTACATTCAAATACTTCTTTTCTAGACATAACCAATTTAACAGGATGTCCAGAAGCCCTAGATAATAATGCAGCAACCGGTTCTAGGTAAACTGGTATTTTCCCACCAAATCCTCCACCGATTTCCAAAGGGACTACTTTAACTTGTGAAATAGGCACACCTAAAATATCTGCAGTTGTGTCTCTTGCTGGGAATGCACCTTGTGTACTACACCAAACTGTTATTCGACCATCATTACTCCATGAAGCTGTAGCTGCATGAGGTTCAATATATCCTTGATGAACAGTTTCGGTAGTTAATTCTCGTTCTACTATTATTTCAGCATGCTTAAATGCTTCTTCTGGATCACCGAGTTTATGTTGAATATGTTCTGCTAAGTTAGTTTTTCCAGGTACTTTTGTACCTAATTCTTTAGTTTCAAGTTCTTGATGAATAATAGATTTTGAATTCAAGCCTTGAGTGGTATTCAATACGGGTTCTAAAGTTTCAAATTCAAGTTCGATAAGACCAACTGCTTCTTCGGCTATATGTGAAGAGGTTGCAGCAACTGCAGCAACAGGCTGACCTATATATAAGAGTTTGTCTGAAGCTAAGACATTATCACGAAGATATTTAAGTCGCGTGGTTTCACCTTCGTTTCTATCTTCTGCTGTTTCTATATTTTTATCCGAAGAACCAATGAAGTCTTTTGCGGTAACAATAGCGCGTACACCGGGTAATTTCTCTGCTTTTGAAGTGTCTATTTTTTTAATAACAGCATGGGCGACTGGGCTTCTAAGTACTTTCCCATGAAGTAAGTCTGAAATTGAGAAATCAGCACTATAAATTGCCTTTCCAGTTACTTTATCTACTCCATCATGTCGTACTGGACGACTTCCTATAACTTTGTAATCTTTTTTTACAGTTGCCATTATTTATCCCTCTCTTATTTTTTCACCAGCTTTGACTACAGCACGGACTATTTTGTCATAACCGGTACATCGACATAGATTATTAGCTAACCAAAATCTAATTTCTTCTTCAGTCGGATTAGGATTTGTATCTAACAGGGCTTTTGAAGCTATGAGAAAGCCAGGAGTGCATATTCCACATTGTAAAGCAGCTTCTTCAAGAAAGGCTTGTTGGACTGGATGTAGTCCATCAGGTGAAGCCATACCTTCTATGGTAGTAATTGTTTTTCCATTAGCTTCTACACCAAGTACCAAACAGCTAGTTACAATTCTATCATCTAGCATTATGGTACAAGCTCCGCAGTTTCCGTCATTACAGCCTTCTTTTGTTCCAGTTAACCTCAAGACATCTCTAAGACATTCGAGAAGACTTTGTCTTGGTTCACATAGAAATTCTGTATCTTCTCCATTAATTACGCAACGTACATATGTTTTTGATTGTGTCATTATGCTTCCTTAGCCCTTTCTATCGCGGTTATTAAAGCTCTTCTGGTGAGAACTTCACAAAGATGTTGTCTAAATTCTGCAGTACCTCTCATATCAGTTATCGGTTTAGATGCATTTTTAGACATATTTGAGACTACTCTAATACTTTCATCATTTATTTCTTGTCCAGAGACTTCTTTATCAATGCCTTCGACAAAAATTGGAGTTGGACCTACTGAAGCAAGAGAAACTCTCACTGATTCAAAATTCTTTTTATTTGAACTAAGGGTTACAGAAACGCCTGTGCCTACAACAGCAATATCCATTTCATTTCTTGGTATAAATCTGATGTAATTAGCTCCAGATAGATCTGATTTTTTTGGTATTGTTATAGAAATTAGAAGCTCATTTGATTCTAGTATTGTTTGACCTGGACCAGAAAATAAATCTTCTAATGCAATAGTTCTTTCTCCGTTAACGCTTTGAACATTACATGTTGCACCTAGTGATATGAGCAAGGGGACTGAGTCAGCACTAGGGGCAGCATTACAAATATTTCCTCCAAATGATGCTCTTCCTTGAATTTGGGTACCGCCGATAATTGAGGCAGAATCTTTTAATTCAGGACGAAGATTCATAATATCTGAATTATTATATATTTTATAACAAGGGATCGCAGACCCTATTGTTAAATCGTTATTCGAGTTAATGTTTACTTGGTTTAGTTCAGGGATTGATTTAATGTCAATGATTTGACCTGGATTAATACGGTCTGCTCTCATTTTAACAATTAAATCAGTTCCTCCTGCTAAAATCCCTGCATCTTTTTGGTATTCATTGAGTAGAGTTAAGGCTTCAGCAAGGGTTTCTGGACTACTATAATCTATCCATTTCAATTCAGCACCCTCCGGTTTCATGTTGAAAAACTTTGCCAATAAGGCTTTTTTGGCGATATGGCGAGAATTATATCATATTTTTTTACTGATATCACAAGCTATAATATCAATTGTTTAATATAAAGTTTAATAATTGGGCAGAAAAGATTTAGTATGGATAAAACTTATGAGTGCATAACCTTTGATTTATGGCAAACTCTTATAATCGATCAACAAGATTGGGGCAAAATACGTTCAGATTTACGTATAAATAGTTGTTATGAAATACTTAGAGAAAATCATATTTCTATTGGGTTAGATCAGGTTGCATTTGCGTACAAACAAACTTATGAAGAATGTGATCGAGTAAGAAAAAATGGTTTAGATATATCTTTTCGAGATCAAGTACTAATGTATATATCATTTATAAAAGATGGCATTCACGAAGAATTAAGTGAATCTTCTGTTAGGAAAATTATAAATGATTATGGATATGCTTTTTATGAAGCTCCTCCTGAATTAGCAATGGGTGCTTTAGATATACTTGAATATGCTCAGTCAAAGCAATTGAAAATAGGTTTAATTTCAAACTCTGGAATGACGCCAGGAATTATTGTAAAAGCATATTTAGAACAATTAGGGATACTGGAATTTTTTCATGCTATGGTTTTTTCAGATGAATTATTGATTAGTAAACCTGCTGAAAAAATATTTATGAAAAGCTTAATTGATTTACAAGTTATGCCTGAAAACACAATCCATGTTGGCGATAATTTAGATACAGATATTAATGGGGCTATACGTAGTGGTTTAAGTGCTATATGGGTAAAAGGTTATGATGATAGAGAAATTATCATCCCCCCTACTTATACTGTTAGTGCATTAGAAGAAATCAAGAATATAATTTAAATTCAAATTTATTATCAGAAAAACATTGACGTTATTACAGGGAATTGGTAATATTGTAGTTCAGTTTAAATTTGGAGTGTGAATTGACAATAATTATAGTCTAACATAAAAGATTTAAAGACCAGACTTAAGGCGGTGCTAGAAGTTTCTGGCAGCGTCTTTATTTTTACCTTAATAATTGAATAGTTTTTCTTAATATAAGAGTAGTTCCTAACTAAAGGTTTATCTCCAGTTAGTTAGAGAACTATAAATGACATTGATGATTCCCTACAATGCGGATTCATTAATGTTGAAGTTGACAAAAAGAATGAAGAATTTTAATTCTTCATTTCTCGAAAACAAAACTAATTTTTATTAGTTTCTGTCTTTTTTTCTGTCAGGGATTTTTTGTGGATAAAGCTACTAAGCGTACACGGGGGATGCCTTGGCACCAACTGCCGAAGAAGGGCGTGGCAAGACTGCGATAAGCCTCGGTTAGTCGTCTAGCTGACTTAACCGGGGATTCCCGAATGGGGTAACCCAATTCACTAAATGTGAATTATCTTTGAGCTAACCCTTAATTCAAAGAAGGTAAGCAGGGGAACTGAAACATCTAAGTACCCTGAGGAAGAGAAATCAAAAGAGATTCCCGTAGTAGTGGCGAACGAAATGGGAATAGCCTAAACCATAGAGGCTTCACGGCTTTGGGGCCCATGTCTTTATGGGGTTGTAAGAAGTATGTGTTGAGTCCCATAACTCAACGAGGAGTAAGAAAACCATTTTCTATTCGAATGTTCCTGGAACGGACTGCCAGAGAAGGTGAGAGCCCGGTAGATTAAAGGAAATGGTCTCCTTATTACTGTCTTAAGTAGAGCGGGACACGAGAAATCTTGCTTGAATCAGGGGGGACCATCCTCCAAGGCTAAATACAGTTGGTGACCGATAGTGAACTAGTACCGTGAGGGAAAGGTGAAAAGTACCCCGAGAGGGGAGTGAAATAGACCTGAAACCGTGTACGTACAAACAGTCGAAGTATCGATTTATCGATATGACGGCGTGCCTTTTGAAGAATGAACCTGCGAGTTACTGGGACGTGGCAAGGTTAATCTGCTCAGCAGAGGAGCCGAAGCGAAAGCGAGTCTGAATAGGGCATTCAGTCGCGTTCCGTAGACCCGAAACCAGGCGAGCTACCCATGGCCAGGTTGAAGCTCAGATAGTCTCTGAGTGAAGGACCGAACCCATTTCAAGTACAAATGGATGGGATGAGTTGTGGGTAGAGGTGAAATGCCAATCGAGCTTGGAAATAGCTGGTTCTCCCCGAAATGCATTTAGGTGCAGCGTTGAAGATTGACTTAAGGAGGTAAGGCTCTGGATGGGTCAGGGGGTGCAAACTTACCGATCCCAACCAAACCAAGAATGCCTTAAGCTCGTACTTCAGCAGTGAGACAGTGGGGGATAAGCTCCATTGTCGAGAGGGAAACAGCCCAGACCACCGTCTAAGGTCCCCAAGTATATACTCAGTGTGAAAGGAAGTTGAATCGCCAAAACAGCCAGGAGGTTGGCTTAGAAGCAGCCACCCTTTAAAGAGTGCGTAATAGCTCACTGGTCGAGGGGTTCTGCGCCGACAATTTAACGGGGCTTAAGTATATCACCGAAGACGTGGCATCAGTTTACTGATGGGTAGGGGAGCGTTCTGTAGGCAGTGAAGTCTAGTTGTAAAGCTAGGTGGAGCGTACAGAAGTGAGAATGCAGGTATGAGTAGCGTATATCTCGGTGAGAATCCGAGACGTCGAAAATCTAAGGTTTCCTACGCAACGTTTATCGACGTAGGGTTAGTCGGTCCTAAGGTGTATCCGAAAGGAGTAACCGATGGACAGTAGGTCAAAATTCCTACACCACCTAATATTCGTTTTAATACAAAGGGGGGACACGGAAAGGTAGGCTGAGCGTACCCATTGGACATGGTGCGTTCTTCTTTGAAGGCCATCTCGCAAGACATGTAAATCAGTTAGCGAGGTTATGAGCTGAGGAAGGAGAGAACTCTAGGGCTCGCCCTGGGGAATTTGGTTGAACCTATGCCGTCAAGAAAAGCCTCGTTGTAAGGGTAATGGGTGACCGTACCCCAAACCGACACTGGTAGATGAGCATGAAAGTGCTAAGACGGTCGAGAGAACTCTGGTTAAGGAACTCGGCAAAAGGACCCCGTAACTTCGGGATAAGGGGTTCCCTCGGGGTGAAGTCTATTTACTAGACCAGCTCTAGAGGGACACAGCAAATTGGCCCAAGCGACTGTTTATCAAAAACACAGGTCTCTGCTAAGGGGTAACCCTAGGTATAGAGGCTGACGCCTGCCCAGTGCCGGAAGGTTAAAGGGAAAGGTTATCCGTAAGGAGAAGCTTTGAACTGAAGCCCCGGTGAACGGCGGCCGTAACTATAACGGTCCTAAGGTAGCGAAGTCCCTTGTCGGGTAAGTTCCGACCCGCACGAATGGCGTAACGACTTGGGCGCTGTCTCAACCAGAGACTCGGCGAAATTGCATTGGCCGTGAAGATGCGGCCTACCCGCGACAGGACAAAAAGACCCCATGGAGCTTTACTACAGCTTGGCATTGAATCGAGGACTGGAATGTGTAGGATAGGTGGGAGGCTTTGAAGCTTCGGCGCTAGTCGAAGTGGAGCCGTTGTTGAAATACCACTCTTTTCTGTTGTTGATTCTAACCTGTGATAGGCACAGGGACCGTGTCTGGTGGGTAGTTTGACTGGGGCGGTCGCCTCCCAAAGAGTAACGGAGGCGTACAAAGGTTCGCTCAGGACGGATGGAAATCGTCCGAAGAGTGCATTGGCATAAGCGAGCTTGACTGTGAGACCTACAAGTCGAGCAGGTGCGAAAGCAGGTCAAAGTGATCCTACGGTTCCGCATGGAAGGGCCGTGGCTTAACGGATAAAAGCTACCCTGGGGATAACAGGCTTATCTTGCCCAAGAGTTCACATCGACGGCAAGGTTTGGCACCTCGATGTCGGCTCGTCGCATCCTGGGGCTGGAGAAGGTCCCAAGGGTCCGGCTGTTCGCCGGTTAAAGCGGCACGCGAGCTGGGTTCAGAACGTCGTGAGACAGTTCGGTCTCTATCCGTCGTGGGCGCAGGAGATTTGAGGAGAGCTCTTCCTAGTACGAGAGGACCGGAAGGGACAAACCTCTGGTGTTTCGGTTGTTCCGCCAGGAGCAGTGCCGAGTAGCTATGTTTGGATGTGATAAGCGCTGAAGGCATATAAGCGCGAAGCCAACTCCAAGATTAGATCTCCCATCTTGTAATATAGAGTAAGATCACAGGAAGACTACCTGTTTGATAGGCGGCATGTGTAAGTGCAGTAATGCATTCAGCTAAGCCGTACTAATAGATCGAGGGCTTTATCCACAAGAAATTTCATACAGAAAAGAAACAGAAACTAAGTAAATTGATAAAAGTAACGCGTGAGTGAAGATTATACTGATTACTTACTGGCGCGGGGTGGAGCAGTGGCAGCTCGTCGGGCTCATAACCCGAAGGTCGGCGGTTCGAATCCGTCCCCCGCTACCAATTTACCATTTGAGAAAAACTATCAATTGTGAAGAGAACCTAACTTTTTGGTTCTCTTTTTTTTGTTTTTAATTAAAAAATGCTATGTAACATGTTTGTAACATATGACGAAAACCACCATTATTTTAACATTATTGTCTTTTAATTGAATATCTATTGTTTTTTTCGACTATTGGATGTAACATGATCGTAACATTTAGTTAAGCTTTGAAAGGAGTAAATTGATGATTAAAGTAGAAGCTGTCGTTAGGCCAGAAAAGGTTAATCAGGTTCTTAATGCATTACAAGAAGCTGGATGTGGAGGATTTCACTATGGAAATGTGACTGGCCAGGGAAAGCAACAAGGAGTTGAGGTTTTTACTGGTCGTGGAGGTCAATTGGTAAATAGGTCGGCTATGCCTAAAACTGTTATTACAACTGTTATTGCTGATGACAAAAAAGATGCTGTCGTTAACGCTATTTTAGAATCTGCTAGGACTAATGGGGGATCTGTTGGTGATGGAAAGATTTTTATTAGTAGAGTTGATGAAGCAATTCGTGTAAGTACTGGTGAAACAGGAGAAATTGCTATTTCAAAGGCGTAGATTACGTACTATACCCTCTTAAATATAAAAAGGGAACGTGATTTATCACGTTCTTTTTTTATTTGCATTCTGCTAAATCTTGGATAATAATAGCCCTAATTATTTAACCATGGTGGGGGTTATTATGAATTCAAGAAGTATAGCGAGTTGGTTTTTGATTATCGGTCCAATTGTTACTTTTGCAGCATTTCCTTTTTGGCCTTCGGTGCCTACTGCATCAGAAGAATTGATAGAATTAGTGAAAAATGGTCAACAAAGTATCCTAATTATGCTTTTATTTACTACAGGTATGACACTTTTATTTTGTGGCCTAAGTATGGCATCAAGAGAAATCGCAGGTAGTGATACAAAAAATTCTTCATTAGCTATACCTGCAGCAATATTATTCCCAATAGCCGTGGCAGTAATAGCTATTGGCACTGGATTTAATATAGGAGCTCTTCAGATGTATGAAACATCACCAGAAACCGCCCAGTCTGTTTATCTAATAGGTTATCATGCATTTGATGGAAGTGGTGTGTTCTTATTTTTATCTTTTGCTTTACTAGGAACAGCACTTATTACAGGATATGAAAGTATGATTTGTAAGATTATCGGTGCATTATATGTAGTAGTTGCAATTGCTCATTTTTCGAGTCTATTCTTTGTTCCAAATAGTAGCGCTGATTTCGTTGGATTTATAGGTATGTTTATTGTTTCAATACTATTTGGGATTGTTTCTTTAAGAGGTCAAACTCAAGAGTAATTTTAAAATATTTCTAATTAAACAGGGTAGGTTTTGAGTAATCTACCCTGTTTTGATTTTATAAAAGTCTCAATTGTTTTTTTGCCATTCTATGTACCGAGAAGGTTCAAGTTTGTTATTTTGATAGCGATCATATAATGAATTAAATTCTTCAGTAACTTTATTCGTTAATTCGGTGATACTTTCATTATTCATAATCAATAAATCAGAAGCAGGTTCTCTTTCTTGCCAAGATTTTTGACTAGATATTCTTTGCATAGCTTCTTCTTCAGAAAAATTATTTCTTTTCATTAGTCGAGGTAGCGCAATTTTTTCATCGCATCCTACGAGCCATGTTACATCGGTCCATTGACTATAACCTGCCTCTATTAGATTGACTGCTTCTAGTACCCCTATTCCGTTTTCTGGAAGTGTGTTTCTCCAATTTAGTATAGTATCGTGTATTGCTTCAGATATGTTACCAATTGAACTTGTAAGAAGTTTCATGGCTTCAGGTTTTCCAAAAACTTTACCACCTAGCTTTTTACGGTCAATAAATTCATCAGATTGAATTATGTCATTCCCAAAAGCTTCTATAATTCTGTAGTATGCAGGTTTCCCGGGTTCATACAAAGCATGAACAATTTTATCAGCATCACCATGAATGGCCCCAAATCCTGTAAGTATTTCAGAAACTGCGCCCTTTCCAGAAGCAATTGAACCTGTTAAACCAATAATAAGTGGCATTTATTCCTCGATATATTAAATAACATCGATAATACTATTTCGAATGGGTTTTTTATAGAGGTCTTTTTGAAGGTATCCCATTTTTTCTAGGATATCTATTTTCAGTAGGATATAGTTTTTCGATTTTTATTACTATCTTATCTTCATCCAAAAAAGACGAATTAATTTTATGTACATTGAGAGAAGACCCCCCTAGTAAGTGACTTATTCGATTGAGATTATCACTATCACTGATTAAATCTTCTTTACTATAGTCCAATAATATTCCACTTAACTTTACGAGAGGTATTCCATATTCGAGCAGAGTAGCAATTTTACTTACCGCTCTTGCTGTAACTAAATCAAAAGATTCTCTATATAATTCATTCTGTCCTATTTCTTCAATTCGTTCTGAAACAATTTCTACATTTGTTAATTGTAATTCTCTCGTAATATGTTGAAGAAATGTACATTTCTTCTTCGAGCTTTCAATTAAGGTTAATTGGGTATTTGGGTAAAGTATTTTTATTGGTAATCCAGGGAAACCAGCACCAGTTCCTATGTCACAAATATTAATATCAGGTATTATTTCTGTATTGGAAGAGGGCATTGCCAAAATTGAATCAAGAAAATGGAGAGAATATATTTCTTTGATGCTATTAATCGCTGTAAGATTAAATTTGGAATTCCAATTGATTAATTCTTCCGCATAATATTCAAACTGCGATAATTGTTGATCTGTTATCGATAATTCAAACTCAGATAAACCTTCTTCTAAAATCTTACTATTATTATTATTCATAGATATATGTAACCTTGATCCACTATTTGTTGTCAACAAGGTTTGTATTTGATTGACAGTACTATTGTAGGTAATTAGAATATCCTTTACACTTATCCTATATACCGACAAGGTAAGAATTTGTGATGAATATAAATCCAAGGAGATTGTGAAATGGATTTCGAATTTTCCACAGAATATGAAGATTTTAGAAAAGAATTACGTTCATTTGCAGAGAATGATATGCCTAAAGGATTTGATCCTGATGAAGCTGATAAGGATGAAATTCAAGGTATACGACAAAAAATTGCTAAAAAGGGCTGGTTAACATTACCTTGGCCAGAAGAGTATGGAGGAATGGGTGCTCCTCACTTAAAACAAATGGTTTTTAATGAAGAAACTGCCTATAGAAGAATTCCTGCCAATGATAATGCCATTTCGATGCTTGGCCCTATTTTAATGTTAGAAGGCACAGATGAGCAAAAGCAAAAGTTTTTGCCACCGATTGCCAAAGCTGAAGTACGATGGGCACAGGGTTACAGTGAACCTGAGTCTGGTTCAGACTTAGCATCTTTACAGACTAGAGCAGTTGAAGATGGTGACGATTTTGTAATAAATGGTACAAAAATATGGACATCAGGTGCACATGAAGCAGATTGGCTATTTATGCTAGCCAGAACTGATCCAGACGCTCCTAAGCATAGAGGCATTAGTTTTTTACTTGTTGATATGAAAGCCCCAGGTGTTGAAGTCAGGCCTATTATTGATATGGCAGGAAGGCATAATTTCAATCAATTATTTTTTGATAATGTTCGAGTACCAAAACAAAATTTAGTAGGTGAATACAATAGAGGTTGGTATGTTGGTGCAAGATTATTAGATTTCGAACGATCTGGAGTTAATAGATCTGCATCGGCTAGAAGAACGTTGGAAGAAATTACAGATTTTGCAAAAAATAACACATTGAATGGTAAAACCATGTCTTCAATTTCTAGAGTTAAAAATAATTTAGCAAACATGGCCATTGAAGTAGAAGTAAGCAGAATGATTTCATATAGAATAGGTTATTTACAAAGTAAAGGTGAAGTATTTAATAAAGAAGCCTCTATGGGGAAAATGTTTGGTACAGAAATGGTACAAAGAATATATTCAGCAGGTATGGATATGTTAGGTTTATATGGTACCTTACAACAAGGTAGTAAATGGGCTCCTCTTAATGGAAGAATCCAAAAGGGATATTTAGCTTCATACAGTGCAACTATTGCTGCAGGAACATCTGAGATACAGAGGAATGTTGTTGCTACAAGAGGATTAGGATTACCTCGAGCTTAAACAATAATTTAAATCTGGAGTTATAAATGGATTTTAAATTTAGTACAGAAGAAGAAACTTTTAAAAATGATGTTGATGGGTTTTTAAAACAAGAACTTCCAAGTGATTGGACAGGCGAAACAGCATATGCATCGAGTGATGATGGTTGGAATTTTAATCTCAAGATGAAGAAAAAATTAGCTGATAAAGGTTGGTTAACTTTAGGATGGCCTAAAGAGTATGGAGGAATGGATGCTTCTATTATGAGCCAAGTTCTTTTCAATGAACAAATGGCATACAATCGTGCTCCAGGTATAGATATATGGGGTATTAAAATGTTGGCTCCAACACTGATGGTTCATGGTACAGAGGAACAGAAACAAAGATTTTTACCACCTGTTGCTAATGGTGAAGTTCAATGGTGCCAGGGATATAGCGAACCAGGATCAGGATCTGACTTGGCTTCATTGCAAACAAAGGCTGAAGTTGATGGAGATGAATATGTTGTCAACGGTACGAAAATATGGACATCTAATGGCCATAGAGCAGATTGGATAATATTATTAGCTCGAACAGATACTGATGCTCCGAAACATAGAGGAATAACAATGTTGCTCGTCGATATGAAGACGCCAGGGATAAGTGTTAATCCAATAGTAAATATGGCAGGAATGCATGAATTTAATCAAGTTTTCTTTGATAATGTACGGGTGCCAAAAAGAAATTTAGTTGGAGAAGAAAATAGAGGTTGGTATGTGGGTGCAACTTTATTAGATTTTGAACGATCTGGTGTTCAGTATTCTGCTGAGGCAAGAAGAACAATTGATGATCTAGTTGGATTTGTTAAAGATAATCCTTCTTCTAATTTTGATTTATCTGGGCGCGAGCATTTAAGAAATCGTTTAGCTGACATGGCGATAGAAACTGAAGTTAGTCGTATGATTTCATATAATATTGGATTTATGCAAAGCCAAGGATTTGTACCTAATAAAGAGGCATCAATTTGTAAATCTTTTAGTACTGAAATGGAACAAAGAGTTGCTGAAACAGGAATGCATATACTTGGTTTATATGGGCAGCTTACTAGTGATTCCAAATGGGCACCATTACGCGGTAGAATCGAAAGAACGTTTCTTAGACACCATTCAGCTACTTTAGCGTCAGGAACCTCAGAAATTCAGAGAAATATAATTGCGACACGTGGCTTAGGTCTTCCACGTGCTTAAGATATTCATAATTTAAGGAGAAAATCATGGATTTGGGATTTGATGAAGTTCAAATGTTACTTAAAAATAGTGCGCGAGAGGTATTAGAGAAAGAATGCCCTATTACTTTAGTCCGCGCAATGGAAGAAGATGAAAGAGGATTTACATCTGAATTATGGCAAAACATGGCTGAATTAGGATGGCTAGGTTTATCTATTCCAGAACAATATGGTGGTCAGGGTATGTCATTTTTCGATTTAGCCATATTACTTGAAGAAACAGGTCGTTTTTTGGTACCGGGTCCATTTTTTTCTACCGTAGTATTAAGTTCATCAATTTTAACTGAATTTGGAACAGAAGCACAAAAATCTGAAATATTACCTAAAATAGCTAATGGCGATTTAATTTCAACTGTGGCAATAACGGAACCTTCTGCAACATATGAATCAAATGGCATACAATTAACTGCAACTAAAGACGGATCAAATTATGTGTTAAATGGAACTAAACTTTTTGTGAATGATGCTCAAATAGCCGATGTTATTTTAGTAGTTGCTAAAACAGATGATAATGGTGACGAATCAAATGGTTTTACAGTTTTTATTGTTGATAAAAATACTTCAGGGATGACAGTAACTCCATTAGATACAATAGCATCAGACAAACAGGCAGAAATAGTTTTTGAATCTGTGTCAATTTCACAAGAAAATGTTTTAGGTGAAGTTGGAAAAGGCTGGGATATAGCAAAACGTGTTATAGATTTAGGTTCATCAGCTAAGTGTATAGAAATGCTAGGCGGTGCTGATCGAGTTTTAGAAATGACAGTTGATTATGTTAAAGATAGGACACAATTTGGGCGCCCTATTGGAAGTTTTCAAGCTATTCAACACCACTGTGCTAACATGGCAACTGATGTTGAGGGGTGTAGATATGTAGCTTATCATGCTGTTTGGAGAATTTCTGAAGGACTGGAAGCTCAGAAAGAAATATCAATAGCAAAAGCTTGGGTTAGCGATGCATATAGAAGAGTATGTGCAATAGGTCATCAATCTCATGGTGCTATAGGATTTACTAAGGAATATGATTTACAGTTATATACAAGAAGAGCAAAAGCTCAAGAACTTGCTTTTGGAGATTCATCCTACCATCGGGAAATTGTAGCTCAACAGTTAGGAATATAATATTTAGGGGAGAATATTCTTATGGCAGAAAGTATATTTCAAAAAATTGCTCGTGGTGATACTGACACCGAGATATTGTTTCAGGATGATCGATGTTTTGTTATTAGGGATCTAAATCCAGTTGCACCAGTACATCTACTAATAATTCCTTTTTGGAAATGCACGTCTTTAGCATATATTGGACCTGGACAAGAACCTCTTATAGGACATTTACTTGCTGTTGCGGAGGAAATGGCAAGACGAGAAGGTGTTGCATTGAGCGGTTATAGATTAGTAGTTAATCAAGGACCTGATTCAGGTCAAGAAATTGATCATTTACATGTACATTTAATTGGTGGTACTAAGTTATCTAATATTGGTTAATAACTTATGGGAATTATTAAAGATCAATTGATTGAACATATAGAGAGAAACCTTCCTAGTTCCCTACAGAAACATATTTATCGTTCATGTGAAGTTGGTCGTGTGTTGTGCAAGATTCATGATGTTGATACAGAAAAAGTAGAAATTGCACTACTTGGGCATGATTTATATAGGGCATATTCTGATATTGATATGTTAAGTGCTGCAGAAGAAAAAGAGATCGAAATTTCAAATATTGAAAAGGATTCTCCATTATTGTTACATGGAGTTCTCGCATCAATAAAAATGCAAGAGCAATATAAAGTTTCTGATAAACAAATCATAGAATCAATTAAATATCATACCAGTGGTATGGAAGAAATGGATGAAGTATTTATGACAGTATTTTTAGCTGATAAATTGGATCCCAAGAAAATTGAAAAAAATACCCAATTAGACCCAATAAACCAAACTTCATTGAGTAGCTTAGAAGATGCTACACTTATGTACCTAAATCTAACAATTTCTTCTATAATCAATAGTGATCATCTTGTACATCCAGATTCACTAGATGCTCGCAATTCACTTTTATTGAAAACAAGAATATAATATTAGAATGTTTTTTTGGAGGATATTAAATTGCCGATATATGTATATAAATGTGATAAATGTTCTAATCAATTTGAATTGAAACAAGGATTTGATGCAGAAAGTACTCAACCATGTCCTGAATGCACAGGTATAGGAAAACGCCAATTTTATTCTCCTGCAGTGATTTACAAAGGTTCGGGTTGGTACACTACAGATTATGCACGAAAAAGTGTTAATCCAGCAGGTCCAGTAGAGTCTAAAAATGATGACTCATCGAAGTCAGCAGATTCTGAAAATACGAAAGAAACTGTAACAAAAAAATCATCTACAGAAACTGATACAAAATCATCAACAGAAACTGATACAAAATCATCATAGTCTGTCATGAAGTTAGTCATTCAACGTGTAAATAAAGCTTCAGTGACTATAGATAATAAGCTCCATAATTCGATTGATAGTGGGCTACTTGTTTTGTGTGGTATTCAAACAAATGATACAGAAGAAGATATAGATTATTTGGTAAATAAACTAACTAATTTGAGAATTTTTTCTGATGAGAATATAGATTTTAATAATTCAATTCTAGATATCAATGGTGAAATTTTACTAGTTAGTCAATTTACTTTACTAGCTAATACGAGAAAAGGAAGAAGACCTTCTTGGGATTTAGCAGCAAATTCAGATATAGCTCAACCTATTTATGATTTGTTTTTTGAT
The DNA here is from genome assembly GCA_045562575.1 of Dehalococcoidia bacterium. Classification (GTDB taxonomy): domain Bacteria; phylum Chloroflexota; class Dehalococcoidia; order Lucifugimonadales; family UBA6952; genus UBA6952. Next base: position 80,042 of record JBJKVQ010000040.1, on the reverse strand, counting down.
AAATTACAAAAACAAGGGTTGGTAGTAAAAAATGGTATTTTTGGAAGCGATATGGCAATAGAACTTATTAATGATGGGCCAGTTACAATAATTATAGATAGTAAAGACAGGTTAGCTCCAAGAAAATAACTATTTTGATTCGCTGCCCTTCCATTCCCCTTTATTGTTATTAGTTTGTCTAAACTTTTTTATCATTTGGTAGTTTTTTATTGCAATTTGCCATGTCGGAATATTATATGGCCTATCAGTCATTCCTCGTAATTTATTCATTAGATCATCTTCTAAGATTGGGCCATGGCCACAAATACCTATTTCTGCGTCAATATCCCTTAAACTAGATAAAGACTCATCAAGTAGTTTCCTATTGCTGCTTGCCCAAGTTAAAGGCCTACTTAATCTATCGACATTATTTATTACTGAGTCACCTAAAAAAAGAATTTTATGTTTTGCTAAATATAAACAGATACTTCCTGGTGTATGGCCGGGTGTATGTAAGATTTGTAATCCACCTAAATAAGGGAGAACTTCATTATCTTCAACTGTTTGATGTACTTCAGTTTTTTCAAATACCACCCGCCCGGAATCATGATTCGAATTTCTACTAACTGAAAGAGCGGTAGCTAAACCAAATGTCCAGCGGTACCAAAATGGTGGTCTTCCCCCCTCGGTACCAGTTCTTAGGATATTATCTTTTAGTATTTCACCTTTATGTGCAGTAATTGAAGCACCAGTAAGGTTGTGAAGTTCTTGGGCGCCACCCGAATGGTCGTGATGAAAATGGGTTAGGATAATATTTTTAATTTCTTCTGGTTTTCTACCTATGCTTTTAACATAATCCACTATAGTTTGTGCATTGCCTGGATTCCCAGTATCAACAACAGCAATGTTTTCATCGACGAGTAGGATACAATTACTTCCTGAGGTGTCGTCAATTCTATGTACGTTTTCTACTATTTCCATGGACTTAATTTTACTTTAACGTTCTTACTAATTTATATAATTTTCTATGTCTAAACTGATATCTAAAGATGAAAATGAGTGCGTGATAGCTCCTACTGATATTAAATTAACGCCCTGCTCAGCTATTTTGCGAACAGTTGATAAGTTAACTCCCCCAGAAACTTCGATGATTGCCTTTTTATCGATTAGTGCTACAGCCTTTTGAATAGTAGTAATATCCATATTATCCAACATGATGATGTCAGCTCCAGCATCAATAGCTTCTTGTACTTGTTCTAGGGTTTCTGTTTCTACTTCTACTTTAAGTGTATGAGGAGCTTTGTTTTTCGCAATTATTACGCCTTCTTTCAATGAGAGTCCTTTAGCTTTTAAAGCTTCAATATGATTATCTTTAATGAGAATACCATCACTTAAATTCATTCTATGATTAGATGCACCACCTGTTCGCACTGCATATTTTTCTAATTGTCTTAACCCGGGAGTAGTTTTTCTTGTGTCTATTATTTTACAATCTATACCTGAAATTTCTGAAACATATTTTTTGGTTTCACTTGCAATACCGCTGAGGCGTTGTAAGAAGTTTAGAACAGTTCTTTCAGAAATCAAAATACTAGAAACTTTACCCTTTATACTGATTATTGGAGTATTTTGATCAACATTTTCTCCATCTTTTATAAGAGCTATAATTTCCAGGTTGGGATCAACATAATGAAAAATTTCTCTTGCTAGTGGAATGCCACATATGACGCCATTATCTTTCGCTTTTATAATTGCTGAACCAATTAAGTTAGGATCTACAAGACTATTGGTGGTGTAATCTTGTGTATAACAATCTTCAACTAATGCTTCATTAATGATTGTTTTTATTTGAGAATTAATTAATAACATAAAATTGCTATATTGCTGCTATTTGATTTCTAGCATTCTGTTCACTGATAATTTTGCAAAATTACTAGTTTTTTCATCTACATTAATAATATTAGTGGGATTGCCTTCTATAATAGTATCAAGAACCCAGCAAAGATAAGCTGGATGGATTCTATACATTGTAGCGCAAGGGCAGACTATGGAGTCTAAACAAAAGATTGTTTTATCTGGGTTGTTTTTAGCTAGTCGATTTACAAGGTTTATTTCTGTGCCTATAGCAAAAGTGCTTCCAGGCTTGCTATTGTTTACGGTATCAATAATAAATTCTGTAGACCCGTTTAAATCTGCTGCATTAATGACTTCGTTTGTGCATTCAGGATGAACTAAAACAGTCACATCTTGAAACTTGTCACGGGCGTTATTTATTTGGGTTATGTTAAATCTAGTATGTACTGAACAATGTCCTTTCCAAAGCAACACTTTTGCAGATAAAATTTCATCTTTAGTCAAACCACCCATTGGTTTAAAAGGATTCCAAACAACCATTTGTGATTCAGGAATACCTAGTTTTTGTCCTGTATTCCTACCTAAATGCTCATCAGGTAAGAAAAATATTTTTTCATTTTGATCAAGAGCCCATTCAAAAACAGGTTTAGCATTTGAAGAAGTACATACAATACCATTATTTTCACCACAAAGTGATTTTATTGATGCTGTAGAGTTCATATACGTTACTGGAGTTATAGAATTTGTAACGCTTTGGATATCTTCCCATGCATCGATTACATCATTTGTTTTTGCCATATCCGCCATTGAACATCCTGCAGCCATGTTTGGAAGAATAACAGTTTGATCAGAGGAGGTAAGTATATCTGCTGTTTCTGCCATAAAGTGTACTCCGCAAAAAACAACGTAAGGAGCATTTTGCCGCGATGCTTCTAATGAAAGTAAATATGAATCTCCTGTAATATCAGCATACTTTATCACTTCATCTCTTTGATAGTGATGTCCTAATATAACGAGATCATTACTAAGGATTGATTTTGATTTTAATATTCTCTTATCAAGTTCATTTGCATCTAAACCCTGATAAGCTTCAGGAATCTTTTGCCAATTTATCCAAGTGGATTGTAGTTCTTCTTTTAAAGGCTTTGTTATTAGATTATTTTCTGTTTGGCAAAATGCAGATTGCTCAAGTTCAGTTATCGGGATGTACAAAGGATCCTTTTTATAGTTTTCTTCTGCTAGTACTATTCGTTCAGTTTCTGAAGTAGTCATCGTATGATCATTATACCATATATAAGATTCCAGATTGGAAAATCAGTATATGACATATTTCCTAAATCCTCAAGCATTAATTTTTTCAGTAGCATGTAAATACCATGGAGAAGTTTTATCAATTGATAACTTTACTGTTGTTCCAATTAAATCCACATCTTTTTTTGATTCAAAAAATACCAACTTGTCATTTCGGTTTCTTCCTTGCCATTGGCCATTTTCAAACTTTTCAACAAGTACTTCTTGTGTTGAATCAAGAAGTTTAGAATTGATTGTAGTTACTATTTCTTTTTGGAGAGAGTCTACTTGGGATAAACGGTCCTTTTTTTCTTTTATAGGAACATTATCAACTAATTTTCTACTAGCAATAGTACCTTCTCGAGTTGAGTAACATGCTGAGTGCACTTTGTCGAACCTTACCTCCTCAAGTACTTTCAGAGAATTATTGAATGCTTTGTCTGTTTCTCCAGGGAAACCTACAATTAGATCTGTACTCATAGAAACATTTGTTACCTTTGTTCGAATTTTTTCTACTAATCTAAGATATGAATCAATAGTATATCCTCTTCTCATGACTGTTAATACTTCATCATCTCCAGCTTGAAATGGCAAATTTATATGTTCACATACTTTGTCAATGGAATTTATTGCATCAATAATTTTGTCACTCATATCATTAGGATGTGAAGTTAGGAACCTTATTCTTTCAATTCCTTTTATTTCATTAACCGCATAAAATAAGTCAGCAAGATCTTTTTTATCCAGAAAATCGTGACCATATGAGTCGACATTTTGTCCAAGTAAAGTTACTTCTTTTACATTTCGTAAAGATAGCAGTTCTATTTCTTTTACTATATCAACAATAGGTCTACTGACTTCTCGTCCACGTCTGTAGGGAATAATACAAAATGTACAAAATTTATCGCATCCATGAATAATTGGAACAAAGGCAGTAACGCTAGGATTAACCGGAGACAGGGTACTTAAGCAGCCATCTACATCAATTTCATCGACACTGTTGATCAAATCAAATAAAGGTTTGAATTGTTGTGGTCTCATAAATACATCAACATGTGGGTATCGTTTTTGGAGTTTTTCGGAGTTTGGTCCTACTAAACATCCCATCAATGCAATTATTTTGGTAGGGTGAGAGTCTTTTATATGTCGTAGAGAAGATAACATGCCATGGACTTTATCTTCTGCGCTTTGTCTTACAACACAACTATTTAATACAATAATATCTGCATCATCAACTTCTTCGGTGTTTTTTAGACCAATGTGGTGAAATCCACTTTCTAATCTATTAGCATCTGCTACATTCATTTGGCATCCAATATTCCAAATGAAATAGTTATTTAGTTTTGTTTCTAAAGATGTTTCCATAATTTATTAATGGCGGAGGAAGTGGGATTCGAACCCACGAGGGAGCTCATCACCCCCAACCCGCTTAGCAGGCGGGCGCACTAGGCCACTATGCGATTCCTCCCTCAATCAAAAATATCTTTATTTTGGATAGAAGATGATTATACTCATGAAAGCTATTTATAGCAATATTTCATACAATTTATTCGACTAAAGACTTTTCCATATTGCCCCATTCTTTACCTATTTTATATTCGATTTTTAATGGAACTAATAGTTCTAAAGAATTAGTCATCAATTTATCAAGAATATTTCTTATTTCTGAAATTTCATTTTCAGGGCATTCAAATATTAATTCATCATGTACCTGTAGTAACATTTTTGAATTTAAGTTATTTGCATGTATTTGAGATTGTATTTTGATCATAGCAATTTTTATAATGTCAGCTGCAGTGCCTTGAATAGGCATATTAATTGCCATTCTTTCAGCTGCATTTCGAACCTGAAAATTTGAGTGACTGATTTCAGGAATATAGCGCCTTCGTCCTGAAAGTGTCTCGACATACCCATTATTTAAAGCACTTTGTTTTGTAGAATTAATATAGTCATTGATTTTAGGATATTTTTCGAAATATTCATTAATGAATGAATTACTTTCTTGGTAGTTTAAACTTGTTTGTCTGGTCATCCCATGAGCTGAAAGGCCATAAATTACACCAAAATTCATGATTTTTGCTATTCTTCTCATTGATGGATCAACATTATCCTGTGGTACTTTGTAGACCAATGAAGCTGTGGCAGAATGTATATCATGATCATTATTAAAAGCTGTAATTAGGTTTGGATCTTCAGAAAAATGTGCAAGTACTCTAAGTTCTATTTGTGAATAATCTGCTGATAAAAGGAGGCACTCATTTTTTGAAATAAATGCTTTTCTTACTTCGTTTCCAAGTTCAGTTCTTACTGGTATGTTTTGTAAATTTGGATCACTTGATGAGAATCTTCCTGTTGAAGAACCAACTTGATTGTATTTGGTATGAATCCTGCCTGTTTTATTATTAATAAGCTTTGGTAGAGAATCAAGATAAGTAGATTTTAATTTAGCTAATTGCCTAAATTCTAGTACTAAATCAATAACAAAGTGGGAGTCTCTTATATCTTCTAAATAATTTGAATTTGTAGAAAACCCTGTTTTTGTTTTTGATGGAAGTGGTAAATTATTCTCTTTCAACAAGTTTATTGGTATTAACTTTTCGAATAAAATTGCACCTAATTGTTGTGGAGAATTAATATTAAACGATTGTGCGGCTGCTTCATAGATATTATTTTCTAATATAGCTAATTTTTCTTGAATAAATACTGACATCTCATTCAATTTATAAGGGTTTATAGAAATACCCTCCAATTGCATATCTACTAAAATAGGAGTAAGTGGCATTTCTATATCAAAGAATAATTTAGACATTCCTTTATCTCTAATTTCATGTTCAAGAATTGATTGCAATCTATAGGTCATGTCAGAATCTCGACATGCATATTGGTATGCATCTTCGATAGGAACCTGATCGAAAGTAATTTGCTTTTTGCCTGAACCAATTAATTCATTGATAGGAGACATTGGTTCATTTAATAAATCAAAGGATAGTTGTTTTAGTCCAATTGCGTTATATCCTAAGATTTGTGCTGCAATCATAGTGTCAAAGTTAAAACAATTAACCTCAATATCATGATTTTTTAGTACTGTTAAATCATAATTTGCATTGTGAGCATATTTTTTCACATTTTTAGATTGAAAAATATTTTGTAGATGGGGAAGAGCATCTACCAATGATATTTGTCTTCCTTGTTCGTGTCCCAAGGGTATATAAAATCCTGTACCTGTTTGTTCAGTTATTGATATCCCTACTAGTTTGGCTGTAGTTGGAATTAGTGAAGTAGTTTCTGTATCAAATGAAAAAGCAGTGGTTTTTAGAAGTGTTGTTTCTAAAGCCTGTAATTCTTTCAGGTCATTAATTACTTCGTACTTTGTATTTAGTATTGGTTGTATGTTTATATCTGAAATAGGCTTATTTTTGATATTTTGGTCAGGTTTAGAAAATAATTTTTCTGCTCGGTCATATAAACTAAAAAATTCATACTTTTTTAATACTGTTCCAACTTTAGATAAGTCCAATTCGCCAATTTTGAGTTTGTTGAAATCAATTTTGAGAGGTATAGTACGTACGATTGTTGCAAGATATTTACTTTGCATTGCTTCTGTTTTGTGGTTTTCTAGTAATATTCTTATCCGATCAGGTTTAACGTCATTGATGTTGTCATAAAGATTCTCAATTGAAGAATAATCTCTGATTAATTTAATAGCAGTTTTAGCCCCAATGCCAGGTACACCAGGTATATTATCTGAAGTATCTCCTTGTAAACCTTTTATATCAATCTGCTGGTTTGGTTTGATACCATCATATCTCTCTATTACGGCTATTTCGTCATATAGCTTTTGATTCTGACTACCAGTATGCATTATTACTTTTGTATTATTTGAAACGAGTTGTAAAGTGTCTGAATCACCGGTGAGAATATATGTATTTATTTCATTTTGTTCAGCATTTAGTGAAATGGTTCCAATGAGGTCATCTGCCTCATACCCAGGAAGTTCAAAAATTGAAATATCAAAAGCATCGGCAATTTCTTTAACTATAGGAAATTGTTGTATTAATTCAGGTTCACTTTTTGTTCGGTTAGATTTATATTCTGAATACTGTTCATGCCTGAATGTTGGTTTAGGGGTGTCAAAAGTTAAAGCTATATGGGTGGGTTCCCATTCTCGAATAGTTTTAATTAGTGTATTAAGAAAACCATAAGCTCCTCGTACTTCTTGTCCACTTGAGCGTGTGATCATAGGTCTACGAATTCCATGAAAGGACCTATGAACGAGGGCATGTCCATCAATAATTAAAAGATATTTTTTATTGTTTTCTTGCATTTGCCTACTATTATACTAAACATATCAGTTCAATTCAGTATTAGAGAATTTGGCTTAAGAATAATTTTGTACGTTCTTCTTGAGGGTTCGTAAAAAAATGTTCTGGTGTGCCTTCTTCTACAATTAATCCTTCATCGAAAAACAAGAAGCGGTCGGCAACTTCTTTTGCAAAACCCATTTCATGAGTTACGCATATCATGGTCATTCCTGATTCTGCAAGCTCAGTCATTACCTCCAATACTTCTTTTATCATTTCAGGGTCTAATGCTGAAGTTGGTTCGTCAAATAACATAATTTTAGGTTGCATTGCTAATGCCCTGGCAATGGCAAGCCGCTGTTGTTGCCCACCGGATAATTGGCTAGGAAATTTACTAGCTTGTTCAGGTATTCCTACCCTATTAAGAAGTTCCATTGCTATATCTTCAGCATCCCCTCTTTTTAATCCTCGAACTTTTTGTGGTCCAACTGTTATATTTCTTAATACCGAAAGGTGAGGAAATAAATTGAACTGTTGAAAAACCATACCTACATTTGATCTAACATATTGTAGGTTTTTTACATCGTCATTTAGTTCGATTCCATCAACAATAATAGTGCCTGAGTCATGTGGTTCTAGTCTGTTTAGTGTTCTGATAAATGTTGATTTACCAGAACCAGATGGTCCTAATACCACAACAACTTCTTGTTCATATACTTTTGCAGTAATTCCTTTTAAGGCCTGAAATCGACCAAAAGATTTTGTTACATTAGTGGTAGAAATTATTTCTTTACCAATCTGTTTTTTTTCATTTGTTTGCATAATTAATGCTCCTTATATCTATTAACGAGTCCCAATACCCAAAGATTTTTCTACTTTCTTACTGAGATTAGATAGTGAAATTGAAATAATCCAGAATAAAAACGCGACTACACAAAGTGCCTCTAATTGCCTGCCAAAAAATTCTGGATCTTGTTCTGGTATTATTCTTCCTACTTGTAACAAGTCTGTTAAAGCAAGTATGAATACCAATGACGTGTCCTTGAAAACACCAATAAAGGTACTTATTAGCGCTGGAATAACGACCCTGATTGCTTGTGGAAGGACAATTAGAATCATTTTATTTCGATACCCAAGATTTAGACTATCAGCAGCTTCTATTTGTCCTTTTGGTATAGATTGAAGACCTCCACGTATGACCTCGGCAGTATAAGCACTAGTAAAAGCTGACAATATAATCATTGCTCTAACAACAACGCTTATTTCGTTTAGACCCCAGAATTGGGGGAGAAATTTTGGCAAAACGAACCATGCCAATAATAGCCATGCAACTAATGGGGCTCCACGAATTGTTTCAATATAAATCGTACAGACAATTTTTATTGCCGGAAGAGTACTTGCTCTTCCAATTGCAAACAGTATTCCGAGGGGGAAACCAAAACCAATAGCTATACAAGCCAAAATGATATTTAAGAGGAAACCTCCCCAAAGCGTAGGTTTAGGTCCATCTCCTACAAGTAATATCGAAAATATAATTGGTAGAAGTAATATCCACAATAAAATAAGTATTTTCTTATTCGTATTGTTAGCTGTATCATTTTTAACTATAAAAGAAGTACTAACATATGAAAAAATACAAATAAATATTGAGGTTAAAACCCAAATATAAGTAGAAGATGTTGTAAAAATAATACAAACAATAGCTATTCCAAAAGAAATAAAAAATAAATCTCTATAAGAGGGTGAGCCCCATGTTCTGATAGAAGCCATGATTAAATATGATGTTAACCATAAAATTGGCCAAACTCGATATTCATGTTCTGGTGGCATTCTCCCGATTAATAGTAACCTTCTATTAACTTTGACTACCTCCCATTCTGATGTACTTATAAAACCAAGAACGCTATTAATAAAGAAAAAGAAAATTACTAAACTTAACAAAGTAATAAAAGTATTAAATATCGAGCCAAAGAAGGTATTAAAACACCACTTTAGAGAGTTCTGCATTATTAGGCACCTATCCTTGTTACTCTACGATTAAATATGTTCATAACTATAGATATTATCAAGCTCAATGATAGATAGGTTAATAATATGAGGAAAAATACTGGTAAAGCATGTCCAGAATTATTCATTATAGTTCTTGATACCATGAAAAGTTCTGGGTATGCAATAACTACAGATAAACTAGAGTTTTTTGTTAAATTTAGATATTGATTTGTTAAAGGGGGTATGATTGACCTTAAAGCCTGAGGAAGGATAATTATAGTCATTGTTTGATAGTTACTTAATCCTATGGCTTGTGCAGCTTCTGTTTGGCCTTTCGGTAAAGATTGAATACTTCCTCTAACAATTTCTGTAATAAAAGTCCCTGTATACATGACTAAGGCAAATAATATTGCTCCAAATTCAGGTGTGAATTCAAATCCACCAGACTGTAGATATGTTCCTTTATCATTCTGGTAGAGACTAGGAAGATCAATAGCATATGGTTTTTGTAAGATGAAGTAACTAATTATGACAATTATGAAAAACATTAGTATTCCTACTATATTGCCACTTAATTTGTAGTTATAAAGTTTATATATTTTCCCGTGAATGTCTTCACGTTTATTAATATAAAAACTTATGAATAAAGATGCAATCAAGCTAATGACTACGATTGTGAGCCAAAGATTTCCATAACCATTCTCAGTTGAAGAAGTGTAAGGTAATAATATGCCTCGGTTAGATATAACAACGGTATCACTAAAAGTGATAGCTTCGGATATTCTTGGTAATTGAAGGAAAACGATTTGCCAAAAGATAATTTGGATTAATAAGGGGGTGTTTCTCAAAATTTCTACATATAAGTAAGATAATGTAGAGAAAAATATATTTTTGGAAAGTCTTGCTACTCCCATAATAGTACCGAGAATTGTCGCAAGAATGATTCCAACAATACACATTCTGACGGTATTAACGACACCTGTAAAATAAGCAACCCATCGGTTGTCGTTACTACTGTAATCAACTAAAAAAGTATGGCTGATACCAAAACCAGCTCTACTTACAAAATGACTTAGGGTTATATCTAATTCTAGAGCTTTGGAAATAAGGTAGTACACAAAAAGGCCAACAAAGATTAAGAAAACAAACTGAATTATCAGATTTCTAAATTTTTGTGACCTACTTAATACGTATAATTTATCAACAATGGAATTCATGATTAATAATACCATTAAAATACATATGCCGGGCTATACTAGCCCGGCATATTGTTTCTTATATTATCTCATCTATCTAAATGGAGGTGCGTAAATTAATCCACCATCTGTCCATTGTGCATTTAGTGAACCACTTCTAGTTAAACCTAGTGGTGTTAGATGTCGTTCATAAATTTCACCATAGTTACCAACAGCTTTAATTGCATGTTGTATGAATGTTGCATCTACTCCAAATTGGAAATCTGCAACCTCACCACCAGCAAAAGGAACACCTAGTAATCTTGCCATTCCTGGATCTGTTGGATTTGCTGCCATCGCAGCAACATTAGCGCTTGTAATACCGCTTTCCTCAGCTTGAATAAGTCCAAATACTACCCATTGAACTACATCATAAAACTGACTGTCATTATCTCTGGTCAATGGTCCTAGTGGTTCCTTTGAAAGAGTTTCAGCTAAAACTGTTAACGATTCTGGTCCACCAGCTGTAGCAGGGAATTCTGCTCTTTTTGATGCTAATCCAGATTTATCAGTTGTCCAGCCATCACAACGTTTTTCTTCAAAAGCAGCCTGTAAAGGATCATTTGTTTCAAAAGTTAATGGAGTGTAATCTAGCCCAGCTGAAGTAAATCTATCATCAAGGTTTAATTCAGTTGTTGTTCCTTGTAATACACAAACCGTAGCACCTTCCATATCTTCTATGGTTTGGTATCCACTGTCTGCATATACCATCATTCCTTGACCGTCATAGAATGTTGTAGCAGTAAAATCATTTGCTAGGTCACGATCTCTACTTGCTGTCCAAGTAGTATTTCTGATCAATAAATCAATTTCACCAGCACCGAGTGCTTCAAAACGAGCTGAAGCAGTTAAAGGTACATATTCGACTTTGCTAGCATCACCTAATATTGCTGCTGCTACCGCTTTACAGTAATCAACATCAAATCCTTCAAATGTTCCAGCTGCTGTTAATACTCCGAAACCTGTTAGGTTGTCATTAACACCACATTTGAGTGTTCCTCGATTTAACACCGTTTCTAATGTGGAAGGTTTTTCAACCTCAACTTCTTTAATAACTTCTACTGTTTCTGTTATAGTTTCAGCGTCTGATCCACATGCTGAAAATAGTCCTATAGACATTACAGATAACAATACAAGAATAAAACGTAAATTTCTCATAAGGTTCTCCTTTGGAAAAATATAACTAATAGCACCACCTAATTCACACATATATATAATAACAGTATTTCAATAAATTGTTAACACTTACGTAATACGTAACTTGTTCAATCATTTATTGCTAATAACGTAATAATCGCATTATAAGAGTAAATAATACTGTCGATTAAAGGCATATCTAATTCAATATATTCTTCTGTTTGGTCTATCTCTCCTAAACTCTCAGGAGCTGGAATTGTTTTTAAGATAATTTCGTTTATATCGCCATTTGGTAGTACAACTACACAGCCATATTTATCTGAGAATTCTTTGGGAACAGGAATTTCAATTGCTTGAATAGTATTCATATTTAAAAAACCTGGAAACGGACGAATTTGTGTCGCCAACTCTTTCAGGATCTCTTGCAATGATTCTTTTGATTTTTCTAACGACGAATTTGCAAGTAATAAAAAATTAGATTTGTCAGAAAATAAACTGTTCATGATATATCATTCTAGCAGAATTGACACTTATATACATGACATATATATTTATTGTCTAGCGTAGAAACAGACGGGCGACTGGCCTGTAGTTTCTTTCGGTGGCTACGTAGCTCAGCGGCAGAGCGGGCGCTTCATAAGCGCTAGGTCGTTGGTTCGAATCCATCCGTAGCCACCATAGAGTTGAATCCGTTTAGGTGCAATGGTGTATAATTGGCATCTACGAGCCGAAGTGGCGGAACGGTAGACGCGCTACGTTCAGGGCGTAGTGTCCTTATGGGCGTGGGAGTTCAAATCTCCCCTTCGGCATTGAGCGTGAGCTTACTGTGCGCTTGTAGCTCAGTGGATAGAGCGCGGTCTTGCGGAGGCTGAGGTCGAGGGTTCGAATCCCTCCAAGCGCAGATTAATATAAAAAAGAGGGCGATTAGCTCAGTTGGTTAGAGCACTTGTTTTACACACAAGGGGTCAAAGGTTCGAGTCCTTTATCGCCCACCACTCTTTTATCGTAATGAAATGATTATTTTGTTTACTTCAATTCTATAATTTGAATTTTCATATTCTCTTTTACTAATAATCCACCGCGTGATTTGATAGAGGTAGAAGCAATCTTGGTCCCATCAGGAGACCAAGAAGGATCGCTTTCACTGAAATTGCTTGTATTTGTAATATTTTTTTGATTTGATCCGTCAATTTCCATGATATATATTTCACCAAGATCATTTCTATCCGCCACATAATAAGCTATTTTTGTCCCGTCAGGAGACCAAGAGGGTTCCATATCATAACTTGGAGTATTCGTTATATTAGTCTGATTAGTCCCGTCAGCATCCATGGTATAGACTTGAGGATTTCCATCTCTCCAGCTAGTGAATGCAATTTTAGTTCCATCATGAGACCATGTAGGGTAGTTATCTGGATTAACATGAGTTGTTAGACGAGTTTGGTTCGTACCATCAGCATTGATGGTATAGATGTCAAAATTTCTGTCTCTATTTGAGGCAAATAAAATTTTTGTCCCATCAGGTGACAAGCTAGGTTTATGATCGTGGAAATCGTTATTAGTCACACGTATCTGATTTGAACCATCAGCATTCATGGTATAGATTTCATAATTTCCGTCTCTATTTGACGCAAATACAATTTTTGTTCCGTCTGGCGACCAGCTTGGTTGATAATTTTGTGCATTATTGTCAGTAAGACGTATCTCATTTGTTCCATCGGAGTTCATGACAAAGATTTGTGTATGTATTATTCCATTTATAAAATGTTCATCTCTATCAGAAACAAACACTATTTCAGTACCATCAGGGGACCATACAGGGTTGCTATTAGGATGTTGTTCATTCAGCCATATTTTGTCATCACTAGTTAAGTTTGTTTTGGCAGCTGATTGTATTTCATTGTCTGCTGTTTCAAGACAAGATATTTCCGATCTTAATAGAAGGGCAACAACTTCATCAGTATAAAAAGCACAATTAACCTTTGCATCAGAAGCTGTATCTGCAGATGATTGTATTTCATTGTCTGCAGACCATGAAAAATAAACCCCAAAAAGTAAGCATACACTAGAACCTATAAGCAACCAAGTCCAACCATCCTCCATAAGAAAAGGTGCAGGATTATGCATGGTGTTATTTGGTTGTGTATATCTGAAATACAACTCTGCTTTACCTGATTTAGGGAAAATAGTGTGTATAGGCGGTAGGTATAATCCTACCCTCCAACCTAAGATTGTTGCACCTTTAGGCATGTACCATACAGACATAAACATAGCTAAAAATATTAAACTCGCAATAGCATTAATGAATATATCCATCAAACTTACTTCTGCTCCAAAACCCACCGCCCATGCTAGACATAGGTTTCCAAGAGCATATATAAAAATCCATACAAGTATTGCAAATCGTTTCGCAAAGGCATCTTGTTTACGATCATATTTAAGTTCTTCAGGGGTAGGTTCGTATTTAGGAAGTTTTTTAGTGATTTTTATTGGGGGTTTATTTGGGTTTTTCTTATATTCAGATATTAATTCTTCGGTTGCTTGTTTTGTTGCTGAATCAACTTCGAATTCAGGTGTAGGTGTAATCTTAAGCCCCAGCCTAGTAAGAATGAAAGGTGGTAGTAGCCATTGAAGAAGCAAAATAACTAAGCGTGGACGTTCTTCTTCTAGTTTTTTTCGATCATTTTTCATAATGAGGAGAGTATATCACAACAAAACAAGAGTATTTGTACCCCCTTTTGTACCCCATTAGTGGCTAATAATAATTAATAACCCTTTATAAACTTATATATATAATTGAATACATTTGAATACAGGGGCTAGTTGTTTTACACACAAGGGGTCATAAGTTCGAGTCTTATATCGCCCACCACTCTTTTATCATAATGGAATGATTATTTTGTTTACTTCAATTCTATAATTTGAATTTTCATTTCTTCTCCGATAGAGGTTAGAGCAATCTTGGTCCCGTCAGGAGACCAAGAAGGATCGCTTTCGTCGAGATAGTTTGTATTTGTAATATTTTGTTGATTTGATCCGTCAATCTCCATAATATATATTTCACCGTTATAATCTCTATCAGATGAAAAAGCTATTTTTGTTCCATCAGGGGACCAAGAGGGCATCATATCATAACTTTGAGTATTGGTTATATTAGCTAGATTACTGCCATCAATATTCATTGTATGGATATCATAGTTTTCATTTACATAAGAGTATGAACAAAATACTATTTTTGTTCCATTTGGAGACCAAGATGGATACCCTTCCTCGTAAAATTCTCTATTTATTATAGTTTTTTCATTTGATCCATCACCATCTATTATATAGATTCCTCCGTTAGTATAAGCTGGATTGTAGTCATATCTGTCTGATGCAAACACTATTTTTGTTCCATCAGGTGACAAGCTAGGTTCATAATCGTGGAAATCATTATTAGTAAGACGTATCTGATTTGATCCATCAGAATTCATAATATATATTTCTGCAGGGAAATAATCATCTATTGCTCGATTAGGGTCGTCTCTATTTGATAAAAACACTATTTTTGTTCCGTCTGGCGACCAGCTTGGTTGATAATTTTGTGCATCATTATCAGTGAGAGGTATCTCATTTGTTCCATCGGAGTTCATGACAAAGATTTGTGATTGTCCATCTCTATTTGATACAAAGGCAATGTTATTACCATCTGGTGACCATTTAGGGCTGCTATTAGGATGTTCATCATTCAGCCATATTTTGTCATCACTAGTTAAGTTTGTTTTGGCAGATGATTGTATTTCATCGTCATCAGTCCCACCACCACATGCAATCAGTGCCATGGTTAATGTAGTTATAAGAACTAATTTATACATGGGGCACCTCGTTTTGGGAGGATTATATCACACGCACACGAGGGCAAGTACACCAACCCACAAGGGGTCAGTGGTTCAAGTCCACTATCGCCCACCACTCTTTTAGGTTCAAATAAGCCCTATTTATATCGTTGATGAAATATTTTCTAAAGGTAATTTATTAATATCTGGAATTAGTGCATCTTTTTTAGCAAATCCCACTGCAAGTAATAAAAAAGGCTTTTCATTTTTGGGTCTTTTAAATATTTTGTTCATAAATGCCATTGGACTTGGAGTATGAGTAAGAGTAGAAAGGCCAACGAGATGTAATGCTGTTATTAAAATTCCCGTTGCTATACCCACTGATTCTTTAGCATAATAATGTTTTACTTTTGAACCATCATCTAAAACGCCGTAACTTTTAGCAAAAATTCCTATTATGTATGGTGCAATTTCTAAAAAAGGTTTGTTTGCATCGGTTCCTAATGGTTCAAGAGCTCTCAACCATTCTTCGGGTGCTTTTGTTTCATAAAAACTTTTTTCTTCCTTTTCTGCTTCTCTTCTAAGTAGTTTTCTTACTTCATTTTTAGTAGATATCCCGAAATGCCAAGGTTGCATATTTGCTCCACTAGGACTAGTCCCTGCAGTTTTTATACAATTTTCAATGATAGATTTTGGAAAATTTTTATCTGAGAAATCTCTTATAGTTTTTCTTTGTCTCAAATTTTCATAAAATTCCTTAGACTTTGATTCCATATTTTCAAAATCTATATTTGGATTTCCTTTATACTCAATAAATTTTTTACCCATTTTATTCCTCTTATTAATCAATATTTTCACAAGGGGTTACAGGTTTGAGTTCTTTATCGCCCACCCCTTTTGTGACAGGGATTATATCACAACGAAAACAAAAGTATTTGTACTGCAATCTGTAGAAAAAGTGGTTGGAATTTATTAGAATAAACTCAAATTAAACAAACCAACGTTGCCTCTTCAGCTCGAGATTTTTTCGATTAACGCAATAACATATGAGTCAGAGAATGAAAAATACAAATCTTTCTTTTGTTGTAATGGCCGATCCTCAATTTGGAATGTATGCAGATATAACCAAAAGCCGTATTCAAAGAGGTATAGATATCGGATATATGAACCCCGTCTTAGAAGGGTTCGCTAAAGAAACTTCTCTTTTTACCGAAGCTATCGAGACTTCCAACAAAATTAACCCTGACTTTGTTGTAATTTGTGGAGACATGGTCCATAACTCCGACTCCGAGGAACAGTTTCTGGAGTTGATAAGAATTTCACGACTCCTAAATCAGGACATCAAACTTTACTGGGTAGCTGGGAATCATGATGTTGGTAATAAACCAACACAAGCAAGTCTAGATAAATATAAGAAACAATTTGGAGAATATAATTATTCATTTCAAGAAAAAAACTGCTACTTTATAGTTCTTAACAGTTGTATTTGCTGTGATCCCGGGCTAGTTCCAGATGAGTGGAATACCCTGATTTCCTTTCTCGAATATGAACTTCGTATAGCTGTATCAACACACCAAAAACACAAGATTATTTTCATGCACCACCCTTTATTTCTAAACGACCCAAATGAAGATGATAGTTACCAGGTTATTCCCTCAGAGAGGCGTGCAAAAATAATCGATTTAATTACTGAATATGATGTGGATGTTGTTTTCACAGGTCATCTTCATAAGAATAATTACCAAAAAGTGGGAATCACTGAACTAGTATCCACCGGTCCTGTTGGGTTTCCACTTGGAGACGACCCATCTGGAATTAGACATGTGGAAGTAACTGAACATTCTCTGACTCATAAATATTTAACCTTACACATCACTTAGGTTTTTGAAATCACCTGTATTATGAAGCCGTGATTGGTATTAACTCATACATCATCCACAACATTGACCCATTTGATGATTCATAATGGGGATTATCAGGTTCTAAGTCAAGTTGAAAATCAAAAGTCAAAAACTTTGCCTGAGATTCTCGGGGGTCTATTTTAAATGGAAGATCAATTTCTGAGCCTGCAGGGAAAGTAATTTCGAGATCGTTTAATGTTGTCACATCTATTGCTGATTGAATTCCAATAGAGTCTACTCCTATATTACCTTCTGAAGCGTGTGGTTTTCCGTTGAATATAACCCATTCAGATTCAGGTGAGTTAGGGATGCTATAGTATATTTTAGGTTCATAGATTTGACCTTTTAAATTTGCATCAAGAGTAGCCATAGCATCTGATCCTATGTTTATTGTAGCTGGTTTCCCAGGAACCATTGGGTTAGTGTTAGTTCTACCATAATTTGGATCAGGTTTTTCTGTATTGTTAGGTTTATCTTTATTTTCGGGTTCAGGTTTGGCGACAGGCTTTTCTAGTTTAGATTCAATTGCATTCAGTTTGTTATTTTGTTGTTGCAAAGTAGTATTCTGGTTTTCTATCTTTTTATCTAAGGAATCTAATTGGTTATCTAAGTCACTTAATTGGCTATCTAAGGCACTTAATTGGCTATCTAAGGCACCTAATTGTGTTTCAATTCCAGACAAATCGACAGGTTCAGCGGATTCAGTTGGTGATAATCCAAGTTGGCTACATGCTGATAATGTCATTAATATTACTATTGGAACAATTAACTTCTTCATTTTTCACCTCTTTCAGTAAGAGATTGTATCACAGAATTTTGTTACTATGAACACAAGAAGGCTTTAGTGGGGATATGGTTGCACAACTCCCCACTAATATGCATCAATCGTTTCTGTTGGTAAGCTCTACCATTACACTACTTTTGATAATTTGTTTGAATAGTGTACAACAATCAAAATATTATGCAAGTCTATTTGCAATAATTTTAGTTGGAATGATTTAATAGTGTAACGTTACTATAAAAAAGGATTACTCTGTTCCTATGGAGTCCTTATAGTGTTACTTGTTGATTTCCTACGAAATAACCTAAAAAATACTATAATAGTTACAATCAATAAATAGAAATCTATGATTGTACTCATTTTGGAAGGAAGGACATATGAGAATTGGTGTGGATCTTGGTGGAACCAAAATCGAAGCGATTGTTCTATCTGACTCAGGTCACGAGTTATATAGGGAGAGGATTTTAACCCCAAAAAATAACTATCCTGCAACACTTCGAGCAATTGAATTGCTGGTTTCCAAAGCAGAAACTGATGTTGGAGTCGTGGATTCCATAGGGGTAGGTATACCTGGCACGTTATCTTCTGTGACACATAAGGTTAAGAATGCCAATTCTACATGGCTCAATGACCAAACGTTAGATGAGGATTTGCAACGAATTTTAGGAAGACCTGTTCGAATAGCAAATGATGCAAATTGCCTTGCTGTTTCCGAATCGATTGATGGAGCTGGCGCAGGATTCAAGGTAGTCTTTGCGGTAATTATTGGTACCGGTTGTGGCGGAGGTATTGCCATCGATGGCAAAGCACATATTGGGAGCAATGGAGTCGCTGGAGAATGGGGACACAACCCTTTACCATGGCCCAATGATGAGGATATTCATTACCAAGAAAAGTTCCCCTGCTACTGTAGTCGAACTGGCTGCGTAGAAACTTTCTTATCTGGGCCAGGATTCGCTAGAGATTATGAGTTTTACACAGGGCACGTACTTGAAGCTTATCAAGTTGTTGAATTGGCTGAAAAAGGTGAACCGAATGCTGAGTTATGTCTTTTGAGGTACGAACAAAGGCTCGGAAAAGCATTGGCTGGTCTAATTAATACATTGGATCCGGATGTAATAGTATTGGGCGGCGGCATGTCTAATATTGATCGGCTTTATTCTGATCTCAAACCATTAATGTCTAACTGGGTGTTTGGGAAAGAGTGCGCAACAGAAGTTCGCCAAGCTAAGTATGGGGATTCAAGTGGAGTACGAGGTGCCGCTTGGCTTTGGTAATGATTAACAATATCGTTATTTATCAGACATTTGTATAGAAAGGATAAATATGGACAACCCAGACTTCACATCATTAACACCCCAATATAAATTTGCTGATACCTTGGAAGAGCAGAAAGTGCAGTTGAATGATAATCCATTGTTGCAAAGGATGCTAAAAGCACGTCTAGATATGAGTACTGATCCTTATCGACCAATCTTTCACTATGTTAATCCTGAAAATACACTAAACGATCCAAATGGATTGTGTTATTGGCAAGGTCGCTGGCATTTGTTCTACCAAGCCTATCCACCAGAAGATCCTAGGCAACATTGGGGGCATGCTGTGAGTGAAGACTTGATACACTGGAAAGATCTACCATATGCAATATACCCCAATCCTGAAGGTCGCTGTTTTTCTGGATCTACGTTAGTAGAGGAAGATAGGGTTATAGCTATGTATCACGGTACAGAAGTTGGAAATATAGTTGCAGTTTCTACAGATCCTCTCCTTTTGAATTGGGAAAAATTGACTGGGAAAGCTGTGATACCTGTTCTTGAACAGGATGGATCTCCTCAGGAATATACCGTGTTTGACCCCTGTATTTGGAGTAAAGGTGGAAAATATTATTCATTATCTGGTGGTACATTACAAACAAAGCCACAAGGAATCAGAAGGGCTGCTGACTTTCTTTTCAGATCAAATGATCTGATTCACTGGGAATTTTTGCACCCTTTTACCGAGGGAGATTTGTTTACACTGGTTGGAGATGATGGTGCGTGCCCCTATTTTTGGCCTATTGGAGATAAACATATACTTCTTTTCTACAGTCATATGAGTGGAGGACAGTACCTTTTGGGGGACTACGACCTAGAACGTGATAAATTCTCAGTATTCTCTGGCGGTTTATTCAATTTCGGAGCATCTACACCTTCTGGTGTGCATGCCCCATCTGCTACACCCGATGGTTTAGGAGGTGTGGTGACCATATTTAATATGAACCCTGGTATGGACACAAAGGGATGGAATCAGATCATGACTCTACCAAGACTCCTTACATTGGAAAACGATTCTGTGTTAAAGATCAAACCTGCTGGGGATATTGAATCTTTACGATATGGTCACAAACATCTAGGAGATACAGTGCTACCCCCTAATGAAGAGGTAGTTCTCGATGGAATAGAGGGTAATACGATGGAGATAATTGCCGAGATAGACGCAAAAGCTTCTCCTATGGTTGAGTTGAATGTACTTAGGTCAAAAAATAGAGAAGAATACACGCGGATAGCATTTTTTAAGGATAGAGGATTCAAAATTACCGATTGGGGTGATAAAGCCGGAGCTTTATTACAATCTGCTAATAGGGTAGTTTCCCCTTTCGGCACAGCACGTCCTGTTGCGGATCGAGCGAGTGTTGTATCGATAGATTCGTCCTATTCCTCTATACTACCAGATGCATTATCAAGAGCTCCCGAAACTACTACGATAACTCTAGGTCATAACGAACCTCTTCAACTTAGAATATTCATAGATAGAAGCGTTGTTGAAGTTTTTGTGAATGACAAAGCTTGTGTTGCTGTAAGAGTATATCCGGGATTGGCTGATAGCTTAGGAATTTCCCTGCGCGCACAGGGCTCCGAAGCAAGATTACTTTCATTAGATGCTTGGAATATGGGAAACATATATGAATAGAGGAATCGGCATAGCAGAAATTACTACATATTTAGCAGAACAAACCGTCAGAATTACACATTCCGTATCCTATTAATGAAGCATAGCCAACTAATATAATTAACACAACTCCCCATATAATTTGATGCTTTGTATTCATAATTAACCTCCCATATGCCGAATTTCATATGTAAAATTCTACACTATATTGAGATTATATCATAGCGTAGTTGGTTAAATAAAAAGAGCCACTTTAACGTGGTTTTCTTTTCGGTTTTGGTTCTGCAAATTAGATGTGAAATCACTTATCTCATATACCTTACTAGATCTATTATAAAAGGAAGTTATCTCTCGCTCATATCTCCATCTCTAGTATAAGGATTGTTTGCTTCTTCTTTCTCTTTACGAGATATTCGTGCTGGTAGCCAAAGATACATTACATACACAATGATAAGAGGTAGTAGTACCCCAAAGAAAATACCACTTAATATTTTTGTCGGTAATAAAACCCCTAAAATGGATATTACTATTAAAGCCATTAGCAATTTATTGATGTATGAATCAGACATAATGCCACGATTGTACCACAGTACTTATCAAATCATTAGATAAACCTACAAATATATATGGAAGTGGTAATGGACCACATCCTCTTTGAATTTTAATTATCCAACAAAAGTTTATCTATTGCGAGAATCATTGAATTGTTTGTTAAGTTTTTCTCCCATTTCAACCCAAGCCGAGTCTGGTGTATTAGATAGTGTCTCGGGGTTACTAATGAATCCTTGCAATACATTATTATCCTCCATATTAAGTGCCGTTTGAATTTCTTCACGTGATTGACCTGACGTGATAAGAGGGTTGTGAATTAAGGCAACAGACATAAGATCATGTGCAGCCCAGTATCCTGCTTGGGTATTAGGAGGTCCCATACTAGTATTAGCAATTCCAGAATGCCAAAGACCCATAGCATGTCCAAATTCATGCGTTAATGTGTGTCTGGATCCATAAGGCTGATCAGATATCCTAATGAAACCCCACCCTGTCGCAAGATTACCAGAACCCCACTGATCTGAAAATGAACCAGATGGGCCTGAAGTATTGCAATACTGGTCAGCAGTCTCATTTATGAGCTCAGTACAGGAAAGTAAATGTATAGGCAACGTGACTTCTGAAATATCATTTGCCCAAGCTATATCTAAATCTGGAGCTACGACTGCTAGGACTTCTATATAATCACGAATTGTTTCATAGTCTTCAGATTTGACGTCTCCAAAAAGACCAACTCTTAAAGTACTTGGGGGCTTTCTAACAAAATTACCTTCAATATTATTTACACGGACTTTTTGATAATTGTCATCATAGTTACTCTGTGCTGTAGCTAAGAATAATCCTTCATATGAAGGGGCTGGCATTGAAAATGGCTTGTATTTGTCTAGATCTGGTATACCGTTGCTAGGTATAGACAGTTTTGCACTTGGATATAAATCATCGCTACGGGTAAATTGTTCCGTTATTGTAGTCGAACATGAGTTACCATCTGATCCTTTCCCTGATAGAACTATGTTTAGATCCAACTTGAATGGGGTTTTTCCAGCAGGAATAGTTACTGCATGTATTCCGTTATTTGTATCTAGTTCTTCCCTTATATATTCATGGTAAGCAAAGCCTAAAGATTGATTTTTAAGGTTAGAATGTGTCTGCCCAACCATCACAGGCATAAAATCCAGATTTAAATTCCCAACAGACTTGCTTTCTGGTGTTTCGGCTGATGATAAAAATATTACACCGTTCTCAATTGCATAGCTTGATTCCCATCCACATACCGAGAAGCTAGTAAAAAGAGAACTAGCAGGTAATGGTATAGGAGTAGGAGTAGGAGTAGGAGGTACAGGAGTAGCAGTAGGTGTCGGTGTCGCCGTTGGAGGTATAGGAGTAGCAGTAGGTACAGCTGTAGGTTGGGGAGTAGGTTTAGGTTTAGCAGTTGCAGTAGGTTCAGATACTGTAGTGTTTTTAGAATCTGTAGATTCAGATGTAGATTTAGTTTGCGTTTGAGTAGGCGTAGCTGTAGGTTGCGGGGGTACTGCAGTTGGGGTTGGAACTATTATATTGTTGGTAGATATTTCTGTGGCTGTGGTATCTGTATCAGATGAACCACAAGAAATTACAATAACACTTAATGAAATTAATAACAAAAATGCTTTGTATAAATTAATCTTCTTCACAATCCACCCCCTAGTATTTTAAGGGATTCTATCACAGGATTTGTGTGTAAAAAATACTATTTCTCAACGTAAAATAGCTCTTCTGGGCTTAGAGCTACTGGTATAAGTTTTTGTTCAAGGTTATAACCAACAAATGCAGAAATTGCCTCACGCGTTTCGAGAAAACTGTAATTCACAGGATTTTCTCCTACAATCTTCGAAAATTCCATTTGCGAATGATCAGCAGAATCTTGTATGGAGTTGTTTTTATTGAAAGTTTCTAGATATTCAGATCTGGCTTTATGAAACACATCAACTATTTCTTGCCCAAGCCATGGATTGCTATCAAGAAGTTCGTCTTTAACTACTAAAACGTGACTTATTGGATAAATTTGATTTTGAGAATACCATTCTTTATCCAAAGATTCCGGGTTAGTAAATAATGGCAATATATCTGGTGATCCGTTTGTGGGTGCTCCTATTACAGCATCTACTTCACCATTAGATAACATTTGGTATAGATCGCTAGTAGCAGATGTCAAAACATTTTCTGGATATTCAAATTCTGCAACGTGCTCGTCACCAGCAATTACCCAGGTGATTGAGTTAAGATCAACCCCATGGTAATTAGCGAGGATACCTCTACTCCATACTCCAGGAGTGAAGGTATAACTCCTAACTCCTACTTTTTTACCTTCTAAATCTTTTGGACTAAGGATTTCAGCTCCTTTTCGATAAATCATACCTGTATGATAAAAACCTCTAGTTAAGAAAATAGGGAGTGCTGTAAACTCTTTTTTATAATGTTTTGAGCATATGTAGGTTGCTAAAGCCATTTCGGCTACATCAAATTCTAAATTCCTAACCATTCTTCTGAAAATCATAGGTACTGGACTAATATCGACATGGTCCATTTCAAATCTATCTGATCCTATATTCCCATTTTTTATTTCTGCTGTATGTCCGTAGTTGGCTATTGCTGTATGTAAGTTGAGTTTTGGCATTTTTTATACTCCTAAAAGGGTTTATCTCCTGTCCAATCTGCATCATCACAAGCGACTTTGAATGCTTCTATAGGTTGAACTCCTCTACATCCATCTTCACCCGGACCTCCAAGTTTGATTTTTGCCTTACTGAGAATATCATTGCCATTTCCGCCATATACTTCATCATTTTCAGTTTGATATTTGTCCGAAGTTAAATCACCGCTTAATGGTTGGTCATCTCCGTCCATTCCCCAGATACGATCAGTACCTTCTTGACCTTCTATATGGTCAACATTTTTTCCTCCAATAATAATATCATCACCTGATCCACCATAAAAAGTATTTTTACCTCCAAAGTCAATCATATAATCATTTCCACCATTTCCTCTAAACATATCTCCATCTGCATATTCTGGTTCGGTTGTTAATTCATTTAATTGACTTAATAGCAAGTCTCCTTGAATTGAATCATCACCGGGACCACCATTGAGAGTGTCTGAACCTAATCCGCCAATCAACCAGTCATCACAAGATAGGTTGTCTGGGCAATCTTTAACATCTGCATTTTGACCATCTCCGTAGAGCTTGTCGTCTTGATCTCCTCCCCAGAGCGTGTCATTTCCTGATTCTCCATACAAATAATCAACACCAGTTCCGCCATTTAGCCAATCATTACCTGTACCTCCCCAGAGAAATTCTATGCCTACCGTATTACCACTGCCAATCAATGTATCATCACCGGAATCTCCATATAATGTATCCATTCCTTGTTCTCCAATTAGTACATCATTGCCATTTCCACCATATATTGTACTATTTCCAGACCCTCCACATATGATATCGTTTCCGTCTCCCCCATATATAGTTACATTAACCGTACCACCGTCAATTTTATCAATCCCGTCAGTTCCGTTAATGACACTCGCTCGTAAATCATTAGTAATAGTAAATTCACCATTAGCTCTCATAACATCACAGTCTACGTCAATACCTAACACTGATTCTGTTGCAATTAAAGCTAAAGGAGAGCCAGGTGGCATCGGTGCTTGCGGTAGTGGTGTAGGAGTAGGAGTGGGTTCTGCAGTAGGAGTAGGAGTGGGCTCTGAAGTAGGAGTAGGAGTTGGTTCGGTCGTAGGAGTGGGAGTTGGTTCTGGATTACTAGTATTGTCTTTACTAGTTAATTCTTTTTCTGGTTTGGTAGTCCTATCTTTTGTAAGATCTTCTTGTGTTGCTATAGGAGTTTCGTTTGCAGCAATTCTTGAGGTTACAGAGTCTTTTATTTCTTCTACTTCTACTTCACAGCTTGAAAATAAAAATAAACAAAATGTTGTGAGTATTATTAAAAAATAAGTGTTCTGATTGATTTTAGACATAAAAACCTCGTAATAGTAGGTAAAAATTGTATTGTGATAGTCTACAAAATCGCTTGTTTGTTTACAATAGATTAAATTGGCAATCTATATATCAGATAGAAATTTTTCTATTAAATGGTTAACTGTATCTGGGATTTCAGTTACTGGGAAATGTCCAGCGTTATCAAATTCAATATATTCAGAACCAGGTACTGCTTGGTGTATTTTTTCTTCATACTTGGGAGGATTACCATGATCTGCTAATCCTCGTAAAAGCAGTAATTTAGGTTTGAAAGAGTCAATTCTGTCACGGACATCAAATTCATCTATGGTTTTTAAATCATAATATTGAGACATAGGTCCAACTTCTCTGTGTTTTTCCATTAATCTTTCACGATATTCAGGTTCTACCCATTCCATTGCTACTCTTTGAAATTTGATCCATTCATCTTCATATACTGTAGGATCTTTTGCTGCCCTTAATCTCATTTCATATGTTCCTGGAGCTCGTACTTTAGGTTCCATTGCAACTGTCATAATAACTATACCTTCAACTTCATCTGGAAAATCGAGGGCATATTGAAGCGCGATAGACGCACCAAGTGTATATCCGACAAGTACAAGATTTTCTTTTATATTTTGTGCCCATAACCATCCTCGTACCCAATCTGTATAACTCTTTACAGTTAGGCATCTTTCGCCTTCTAAATGGCCGGGTAAATCGGGAGCTACACTATTTGGGAAATGGCGTAATTGATATTCGTAAGCTGCAGAACATCCCCCTGCTCCTGGTCCATGAATAAAAACTAATTGGCTCATAATTAATTCTCCATTACCTTATTTATTACTTAAGTTGTTTTTTTCTTTTAGGCAATAGACGCATAATCTCTATACGTTTTTCTTCAGAGAGTATCATCCATTGAGCTATTTCATTAATTGTTCTGTAGCAACCTATACAATATGTGTCTGTTTTGTCATATTTACATACATTTCTGCAAGGTGTAGTTATTTTCATACAATTATTATAACGTATTTATTTAGATATTTTGTAAATCGCCTATTTGTTTATGGGTAAATTCCATGCCAATTAATTTTTCAATTTCAATCAATACTTCATCTTCTTGCAAAACTCCCCATGGAACACTTGATCGTAAATTGGGATCTGGTTGATAAAGTTTTTTATGTAAGGTTTTTATAAATTCATTCCAATTCTCGTAAACATAATTAGAATTTTTTTCTTTATCATCTGTCGTATTATTACTTATATCTACGATACATTTAATTAATTCAGGTTTATCTCTTTTAGGTATTATATTTAATATATAAACAATATCTGAGTAGCTATATGGCATAATTTCCTTTAATTAAATGTCTGTTGAAGTTTCTGATATATATCGTGCAATTTCATCTCTATCAAATTTTGGCATAGGTGTTTCTACTTCATTTTCTATAAGATGCACTCCATTCCCTTCTACTACTTTTCCTATTATAGAAGTTGGAATATTATTTGTTTCTAATGATTGTTGTAACGTTATTGCACTCGAACTTTCACAAAAAATGAGCAAACACCCTGAAGATAGGATTCCTAGAGGATTAATATTCAGAAGGTTACATATTTCTTTGGTTATTGATGAAATTGGGATATTTTTTTCATCAAGGATAAATTTTTTATTTATAGCCTCACTTAGCTCTATAAGTGCAGTTGATAAACCACCTTCAGTTGGATCATGCATACATTTTATCTGGAAATTTTCCATGGAGAATAAAGCTTCATTAATTATGCTTAAACCAGGGTCAAATATAAAGTTTTTAGCTTCCTGAATTAATGTTTTATCCATTCCAGATTTTAGTAATGTGTTTTCGTATTCATGAGCTAAAACACCTGTACCTTCGATACCAATTTGCTTGGTAATCAGTATAGAATCACCCGAATTAATATTAGAAGTACGAAGAATAGTGTCATTAATTGTTTCTCCCAACATGGTCCCAGATACAATTAGGTTAGTAACACTTTCTGTAATTTCAGTGTGACCCCCAACGAGTTCGATATTTAATGCGTTACAGGTTTCTTTAATTTCTGAAATCACATTTTCAATAGTTGACTCATTTGTATCTGTAGGAGCTAATATAGTTGATAAAAACCAAAGGGGTTTTGCTCCTCTTGTAGCTATGTCATTAGCATTGATATGAACAGAGTACCAACCTATATTGGCTGTCGTGAACGTTATTGGGTCACTACTTACAACTAGGTTTCGATTTTTCATCGAAATGATTGCTGCATCTTCACCCAAGGCAGGACCAAGAATAACTCGTGGGTCATTTGAGTGAATTTTGGCAAGCAGTTTATTCATAAGGTCATTTGGTAACTTACCGGTATTCATATATTTATGGTGTTACAATTGCTCGCGTAACAACACTTCCTTTATCTGTTCCTAACCATTCTGCTGTTCGAAAGGCATTTTCAATATCTTCGATCGGGAATTTATGAGATATTACATCAGTCAACGGATATTTACCTAAGGTTTTCTGAACAAAGTTTACTGCATTTGGAAGTATCCATGGATCATAATGTTGTATCGCATGAAATCTAATTTGATTTGCTACTAATTTTTGAACATCAAGAGATACCATACTATTTGGAGAAATATGACCTACTTCAAGGTAAGTTCCTCGCATTCTACACATTTGAACACCTTCTTCTACTGCTGCAGGAAAACCAACAAGTTCTATAACAATATCTGCACCTATACCATTTGTGAGTTCCATAACTCTTTCTACTCTAGACTCTACTGTCGGATAATCAGTAAGATTAATAATGTCTGTTGCGCCACATTGTTTTGCAAGATCTAATCGTGGTTTTTGTCCATCTATGACAATGATTTTGTTTGCACCCATTTCAGCCGCAACTGCCGTAGCATTAACACCTAATCCTCCAGCACCTTGTATAACAACATTGTCTCCAAATCGTGGTTTTGCTATGTGAAAAGCCTCCATAACTTGGGCTAACGCACAATTGATAGGAGCAGCGGTTGCGTCATCTATTTCATCAGGAAGTTTAAACAGAAATTGAGGACTTCTCAAGTAATAGTATTGAGCAAATCCACCATTACATACGGGCCATTCATTGACAGGAATTCTTCCCATTCTAAATTTACATGCTCCCATTTCCCCCCTAATGCAGTTATAACAACGCATACAAGGAAAGAAATAACTGAATACTACCCTATCACCTTCTTTGAGAGGATTTCTTAAAGAATCTGTGGTTATATTTTTACCAAGTCCTGCTACAGATCCCATCATTTCGTGTCCAAATACAAAAGGATCTCTTGGAGTATCTTGGGCAGTTCTTCCATCACCTCTCCAAACGTGCAAATCTGATCCACATACACTAGTTGCTTGTACCCGTATACTCACACCATTGTCTTCTATTTCCGGTACTGGAAATTCTCGAATCTCAAACTTATTTCCCTCATCATGCCAAACTGCTGATAAACCTGTATTTGCCATTATATCCTCCTATATAATTTGCAAGATTCACATGTAGTATGATCTTATTAGTGTTTGATCTAATCAGTTGATCTTAATACTAGGATACCTATCGCTAGTGTAATAATAGGCCAACCAAGGAATCCAATAAACCATAACATTCCTGCTACAGCACCAACAGTTGTTGTTGATTCGAGACCAGGATCTCCAGCAGGTAGTATCGTACCTATTAAAAGGCATGTTCCAAATAATGCAGCAATCCATCCTGCTATTTGGTTTAGGTTCTGTTGTTTGACTATTGCAATTCCAATTAGTAATAAATATGAGCCGCTTATCAAAAATGTTCCGTTAAAGATAGCTTCGGCAATAGCATACGCTTGAACGCTATTTCCGCCATTTGTTACGAACGAGGGTTGTAATATCATCAAATGGATTGCGGAGGATATTGAAAATGCAACTGCTGAAAAAAGAACTAGAATAGAACCAATTGCAGCGAGATTAGACCCAGGCTTTTGAGCTTCTGCCATTGAACGTGCAAAAAATATAGTACCAATGAAAATGGTTGATATTGCTACGGTAATTCCTATTGCAGTTACTCGTGCTAAAGTAGGATTGTCCAAACTTGCTTGAATATTAACAGCAAAATCTTCACTTGCAGCACTTGGTTCAAGAAAAATTAAAATAACTCCTGCTATAGGTCCTAAAATTAACATCCATCCCGTTAATGACTTTGAAATCATAATAATCCCCCCTTTATAAGTAAGTAATAAATTTTAAGCTTTTACCAAATTAATCGTTCCTCCGTATGGAGTGAGTATTTCATTTAATTTTGCAAAGTTATTTTCATTATTTTCAATTGAAAAAGCTTCAGGCATTTTGATTTTAGTCACTTTGTTTTGGGAAGTAAATGCAAAATGAATGTCCAGATCTCCCTGAGATTCAAGTAAAACATTTTTGATTGATTCTAGTATTTTATTATCTAAATGTGGATCAGTAGATTCTGTAAAATTAATTTCGAGAAACGAGTTATTATTTGTTTCTTTTTGTATATTTCCGTTTGAATTTGTAGGGTGATTCATAGTTCCATTCGTTTCTTTAGGTGTTTTTCCATTAGATATCGCTATGTGAGGTACTGTATCATCCATTTCTTTAGTACCGTTTCCATTAGTTTTTGTTGTAGTACTATTTGTGGTTTTATCAATAGATAATTGCGGTATTTTTAAATTTTCTACAGTGGTAATCAATTGAAGATCACTACTTCTAATACTATAAAAATCATCTCTTCGTTCACTTTCTCTTAGCTTCCCTGTTACTAAAAGATATGAATTATTCACAAGGATAGGTTTATATATTTCAAGAAGTTTTTGACTTATGTATACCTCTATCTCTCCACCCAACATACTAATTTCGCATGACGCATATTCCTGATCATAATTATTAAACCGATAGGTAATACTCTTTATCTGTCCAGCTATGCTAAGAGTTTTATTATTTTTCCCTTCAAGGTAACCTTTAAACACATGTATTCTATGATTATTCATAGTAGCTAGTTCTAGTAATGGATTATTGGTTAATACTTTTCCAAGTAATTCTTGCTCCCATTCATTAATTTCAGTATTGCTTATAGGTTCTCCTTCAATTAAATAAATTGCATTTAAAGGGCGTGCAACTTCAGTTTCAAAAAGATCAAACATAGTTGTTTGTCCAGATTCATTTAGACGATGTTGTTCTTGACTCATTGAAACAATTCTGTCCAAACTAGCAAGTATTGACTCTCTTTTTTCTAGGTTGTCGAAGGTTCCTACTTTGACTAAGCTTTCTAAAATTCTTTTATTTATAGAATGAACATTCCCGTGTTTACACAATTCTTCGAGATTTTCATATTCATGATTTTCATTTCGCCATTCAATCAAAGATTCTGCTGGTTTAAATCCAACATTTTTTATAGAGCCAAGACCAAATCGAATAGATGGAATATTATTTTGATCATGCTCTACTTGAAAGGTAACTCCACTTTTATTGATATCAGGAGCAAGAACAGGAATTCGTAGTCTAACGCATTCGTCGATGGTGTTTGATATCTTTTCAGTATTACCTAAATTAGAATTAAGAAGAGCGGTCATATACTCAACTGGATAGTTTGCTTTGAAATATGCTGTCCAATAAGCAATCATTGCATAACTTACACTGTGTGCTTTATTGAATGCATATCCTGCAAATGGTTCAATTAAATCAAAAACTTTTTCAGCTAATTCTTTATTATGTCCTTTCGCCAAAGCACCATCAATAAATTTTACCCGTTCGGAGACCATAATTTCTTGTACCTTTTTACCCATGGCTTTTCTGAATATATCAGCTTCACCAAGGCTATATCCTGCAAGAGCCTGCACAATGAGGAGTACTTGATCTTGATAAACAATAATCCCGTAGGTTTCCTCCAAAATATCTTTCAATATTTCATCAATATACTGTACTTCTATTTCACCATGTTTAGTTTTGATAAATGTTTCTATATGTTCCATAGGACCAGGTCTATATAAAGCAATCATGGCAGAAATTTCTGCAATGGAATTAGGTTTAAGGTCTTTTATATAACGCCTCATTCCCGAGCTTTCAAGTTGGAATATTCCAGTAGTTTCTCCAGATCCTAATAAATCAAATGCAGCTTGATTATCTATTTCAATTGCTGGCAAAGAAAGATCGATACCTTTAGTCTTTTTAATTATTTCGATTGTTTTACTTAAAATAGAAAGATTACCTAGCCCCAAAAAATCCATTTTTAAAAGGCCTAGGTCTCCGATTGGTCCCATTGAAAATTGTGTAACTGGAACATCTGTATCAGTTTTACGAGGTGCATTTTGTAGAGGAATTATTTCAGTGAGTGGTTCTTTAGAGATAACTACTGCTGCTGCATGCGTACCTGCATTTCTTACAACACCTTCGAGTTTTTGGGCTTTTTCGATAAGGTTTTTTATATTATTATCTGAATCTTTCAACATTTCGATTTCTTTGATTGAAGATACTGCTTCGTCCAAAGAGTTAACACCAAATGGAATTAATTTTGCTACTTGATCAACATCTCCGTAGGGCATACCTAAAGCTCTACCTGTATCACGCAATGCAGCTTTGGCCCTAAGTGTTCCAAAGGTAATTATTTGGGCTACATGATCAGAGCCATATTTTTCACATACATATTGTAATATTTCATCACGTCTATCATCTTGGAAATCCATATCAATATCAGGCATTTCCTTACGTTCGTAATTTAAGAAACGTTCAAACACCAGTCTGTATGATATAGGGTCAATATCTGTTATTCCTAAAACATATAAAACTAAACTGGCAGCAGCACTTCCACGAACTCCAAAAAGTATATTCTTCCTTCTTGTTTCTTTTGCAATATCCCAGACAACCAGAAAGTAGTTAGCAAATTGTGCAGTTTTAATAACATTTAATTCATATTCTAACCTCTCGCGATATGTAGAATCGTAATTTGGTATTCTTCTATTAATACCATCCATACATAATTCAGTTAAGTATTCAAAAGCATCTTGTTTGTTTGGTGTTGGAAATTCAGGAAGATAAACTTTATCAAAGTCGATAGTTACATCACACATTTCACCAATTTTCCAGGTGTTTTCATATGCTTGGGGGAATTCTGGAAATAAAGTAGACATTTCTTGACTTGAACGAATGTGATATGTCTGATCTTCCATTCGTAACCTTTTGCCATCCATAATATTTGTATTCGTTTGTATACAAATCATAAGGTCTTGAATTTCGGAATCTGTTTTTTCAACATAGTGAGAATCATTTGTAAGAACAAGAGGAAGATTTAAATCTTTATTCAAATTTATTAGACCTTTGTTGATAGATTCTAAATTGTCTACAAATCTATGATCTTGTAGTTCTAAATAGAAGTCGTCAAAGACGTTATTATGCCATTCAGCAATATTTTTTGCTTGTGCAAAATCATTCGCTACAATTGCTTGAGAAAGCTGACTGTTTGGGCAGCCAGAAAGAGCGATAATACCTTCTCCAAATTCTTCTAAAAGTTTTTTATCTACTCTAGGTTTGTAGTAAAATCCTTCAAGATGCCCTTTAGATACGAGTTTTATGAGATTTTTATATCCGGTATTATTTTTTGCAAGAAGTGTTAAGTGGTAAGGACTTTTTTCTGTAGCATTTTTTATTTGCATACTTTCACGGGCTACATATACCTCACAACCAATAATTGGTTTGATGTTCTCTCGAATAGATTCTCTGTAAAAGTCGATAATTCCATAAAGATTCCCATGATCAGTTATTGCAATATGGTCCATGGATTCTTTTTTTACCTTTTCAATCAGGGAAGTTCCGTGACTAAATGGTTTTATACGACTTAAGCCGTCTAATAAACTATATTCAGTATGTACGTGTAAGTGACTAAATGGTTTCATTACTCAAAAAAATTATTTAAATGGGCGGTAGTGGGCTCGAACCACTGACCTCCGCGATGTCAACGCGACGCTCTAACCAACTGAGCTAACCGCCCGGTTTCTCGACAGTGTAACAATCAAAAAGATTGTATTCAACTAAATCTAAATATTAAATTTTATGTCATTTATAATTTATCTAATTTAGAATATTGTTGCACTAGTTCTGTAATGTTTTCAGACCCAGTTTTTTCAATTAATCTCACTAGATTACGATTTATATTATTGGCAACATTCGGACCTTTATAAATAAATGATGTAAGTAATTGACCCGTATTAGCTCCTGCATGTAACACTGATAGTAAATCATAAGCATTTGAAATACCCCCACATCCATTAATGATGAAGTCGTATCCAAACTCTGATCGGATTTCTTTGATCATGTGAATAGTTTGGGGTAATAAAGGCTTTCCACTCATGCCTCCTTTTCCCACTGCGAGACGATTATCATTAGTGGGCTTTGTATTTGCAATGGTGAACCCATCGATTCCGCAAGAAATAGCAGTTTTAATTAGGGTGAAAACTAATTTTTTTTCTTCATTTGACGCATACGGAGGAAGTTTTAGAAAAAGAGGTTTTTGTTTGTCGAGTGCATTTAATAATTTTTCTAAATTCTCATGTTCTTGAAAGATTTTTATATTGCTTGTATTTGGTGAGCTAATATTTATTTCTAGAAAATCAGTGTACGGTTGTATATCTGAATGGCATGATAATAAATCTTCATGATTTAGGCCTGATATACTTAGCATTATTTTGCCTAAATTTGACCTTTTCGGTAATTTCTTTTGATATTTTTGAAGCAAATTTGTTACATAAGGTTTACCTTTAGAAGGAAATCCTAAAGCATTAATTAAAGACTCTTCTTTTATATTTCTAGCAATCCTAGGTTTTTCATTACCATATCTTGGGGAGTTAACAATAGTTCCTCCAATTACGTATCCAAATCCTAATAAAAGTAATGGTGTTAAAAATTCACAATCTTTATCATATCCAGCTGCAAAACCTAAAGGAGAGGGTAGATTCTGATTGTTGGTATAAGGAATTTGCAAGCGTGGATCAGACGTTTTTTGAAATGAATGATATACTTCCCAGATAAACTGTCGCTTCAAAAAAAAGTCAGCAAAAGATTGCGCTTTTTCTGGAGGCAATTTAAATAGTATTGGGCGTAATATATTTTCATACATGGAATTGTATTTTCTTTCATACGATATTATTTGATTATATATGTTTACATTAAGTATTTCAGTACGAAAAATAGATTATATTTAATTTAAATGGAGGGCAATATGGCAGGACCATTAGAAGGAGTGAAAATTATTGATTTCACTCATTGGTTAGCAGGACCATTCGGGACTATGATTTTGTGTGACTTAGGTGCTGAGGTGATTCATGTGGAAAGAATTACTGCAACAGATAGTAATAGAGGTGATGGTCCCTATGTTAATGGAATAAGTTCCTATAGATATTCCTTAGAGCGAGGTAAAAAATCCATACAAGTCGATTTGAAAGATCCCAAGGGTTTACAAATTGTAAAAGACTTAATAAATAAAGCAGATGTTGTTACAGAAAACTTTTCTGTCGGTGTTATGGAAAAATTAGGGCTTGAGTATGAACAATTTGAGGGTACCAATCCAGGATTGATATATGCTTCATGTTCAGGATATGGTCAAACTGGACCAAGGGCTCAACAAGGAGCATTTGATGTTATTGCTCAAGGATTTAGTGGTCTAATGAGTATAACTGGAGAACCAGACGGCAGACCTATGCGTGTCGGTACTTCAGTTGGAGATACTTTTGGTGGTACATATATGGCTTTGGGTATACTATCTGCTCTTTATGAAAGAGATAGGAGTGGTAAAGGTCAGAAAATAGATGTAAGTATGGTTGAGAGTGTGATTTACAACTTAGAAAATGCAATTATTAGATATTCTATAACAGGTCAGATACCTCAAAGAATTGGTACAAGGCATCCTTTAATAACTCCTTTTCAAACGTTTGAAACAGCCAACGGATATATATGTATAGCAGGATTAAGAGACTGGGAGGCATTTTGTTTCATTTTGGGATTGGAAGAATTAGCAACTGATGATCGATTTAATACTGGAGAAAAAAGAACACAAAATCATGGTGTTTTGGAACCAATATTGACAAAGGCATTAAAAAAACAAACGACCCAACATTGGATAGAGGTATTAGATGGCATAGCAGTTTCTGGGCCTATAAATAATTTAGAAGATATGATTGAAGATCCACATATAAAAGCGCGAAATTCAATTGTTTCGTTACCTGTTCCCGGTGAAAAGGAACAACAGGTTAAGGTGTCAAATACTCCTGTCAGGCTTTCCAGAACTCCTGCAGATGTTAGTAAGAGAGCATTTGTTGTTGGAGAACACACAAAAAGTATATTAAATGAATGGTTAAATTATGATGATAAAACAATTATTGATTTAGAGGAAAAAGGTGTATTAAAAACCTCAGACAATGAGTTTATTTAATTTATTGTTTGTATGATAATTCATTAAGTATGTTAATAGCGAATGGGGGAAATTATGATTTATGATGCAGAAAAAAGAAATGTAACAATGGCGATCACTGGAGAGTCATTAATTTCTCGGCAGATGAAAGTTTTTACGGAAAAACAATTTCTTGCGTTGAAAGATGTCATAACTAATGCTGATGTTTCATTTACCAATGCAGAAATGTTATTCCATAATTATGAAGATGCCCCTTCAACTGTTCCTGGTGGGACATATATGAGATGCGATCCTCAATATATAGAAGATTTAAAATGGATGGGTTTTGATATTGTTGCCACTGCAAATAACCATGCGTGGGATTTTGGAGAAAATGGTGTTTTAACCAACATAGAAAATTTAGATAAATATGGTCTGCCATACGCTGGAACTGGTCATAATTTAGCTTCAGCAACTGCACCAACGTATTTAGATACCAATGCGGGTCGTGTTGCATTGATTTCAGCTACAACTAGTGGACCTCCAGGAGGAAGAGCTGGAGATCAAAGACGAGATGTTCGTGGTCGACCAGGTCCAAATTATATTCGTTGGACGACAGAATGGAACGTAGATGAAGAAATGATCAAAGGCCTAAAGCTAGTTGCTGATAAACTTGGTTGGTCCGAAACCATGAAAAATCGAGCTGCAAAAGGTGCTGAATTTGAAGATAATTCTGATAAATTAAGCCCTCCTTCTGACGATTTAGTGTATTTCTTAGACCATGCTAGTTATCAAGACGAATCTTATACAAAATTTGTAAAAGGTAGTTCAATTCAGAAACGTACCTATATAAATGAATCGGATCTCAAAAGGAATTTAGAACGTGTATCTGATGCAAAACGAATGAGTGATTGGGTACTATTTACCGTACATAATCATGAAGGTGGCGCAACAGAAAATGAACCATCTGATCATATAAAAGTTCTTGCACATGCTGTAATTGATGCTGGGGCTGATATGTTTATAGGTCACGGCCCACATCAAGATAGAGGTATAGAAATTTATAAAGGAAAACCAATTTTTTATAGCCTGGGTGATTTTATATTGCAAAACGATACTGTTGAACTTATGCCTCATGATAACTTGATCCGACAAAATTTGAGTTGGGAAGGGACACCTGCTGATTTTTATGATGCTCGTGATGGAAGCGCATATACTGCTGATAAAATAGCTAATAGAGGCCAGACAATTGAGCCAATTAGATGGGAAAGTGCTGTAGCTACTGTTCAGTTCGAAAAGGGTGAAATGATAAAATTAGAACTATTACCAATAGATCTTGGGTATGGAAAGGAAAGGTCTCAGAGAGGTCGTCCTGTATTAGCTTCGGGGCAAGTAGCAAAACAAGTATTAGAACGTTTTCAATCACTTTCAGAACCATTTGGTACAAAGATTACTATAGATGGTGATAAAGGTATTATTAATTTATAACGTATGACTACGGATAAAATAAACAAGTTAATTGATATAGCTGCAGAGAAAATTTATGAAGCTAGTCATGTTGTTGCATTAGTTGGTGCCGGAATGAGCGCTGAAAGTGGGATACCGACATATAGAGGATCAGGTGGTATTTGGACCAAAATTGGCGAACCAGACCCCAGAAGTTTTCAAAATTTTATGAATGATCCCAAATTATGGTGGGAACGTATGTTGAATCCTGATCGCGTCAATGAAGAATCACCTGAGCGTGCAAAATTTACAAAAGCATTGGCTGAAGCAAAACCTAACCCAGGTCATTTTGCATTAGTTGAATTAGAAAAAATAGGTAAATTAGATACAATAATTACCCAAAATGTTGATGGTTTACATAGAATAGCTGGTAATAATAATGTTGCAGAAATTCATGGAAATAGGAATTATTATCGTTGTTTAGATTGTTCGAGTAGATTTTTACGGGATGAATTTATGGTTATAGATATTCCACCTAAATGTCCAAATTGTCAGGGTATGATCAAGGGAGATGGAGTAATGTTTGGAGAACCTATTCCATCAGATGTTCTTGCTAGATGTATTACTGCAGCACAAAATTGTGATGCAATGTTAGTCTTAGGTACATCAGGTACAGTTTATCCTGCTGCCTCATTTCCTACAGAGGCCTACATGAATGGCGCGTATATAGTTGAAATTAATCCAGAAAGAACACCAATATCAGATATTGTTACAACTCAAATTGCTGGAGCAACTGGAGATATTCTTCCTCTATTAGTAGCAAAAATACAAGAGATGGGATAATTATTTCTTATTTGTCTGGTACCAAATATTATGAGGTGTGAGATTTTTTTCTGTGATGATGTAGGATTTATCTAGTTTCTCATTTTTTTGTTCATTTTGTTTGGTAATGAGTTCGTCAGAGTATTCCCTATACCTAATATTAATATTTTCACGCTCTAAAAATGTAACCATACCTATAGGATTTTCTTTGGATACTTTTATAATTTGACCTATTTTCATTTGATAACGAATTTCAACGGTTGTGGAGGCTGAGTACCAATCAGTTTGTACTCTGACAGTATATGTATCTGGAAAAGGAGGGTCAAATTGATTGGTTATTCCCATCCAGACAGAATCCCAGTTTTCAGGAGTTTGAAACCAGCAATTGGCTTTTAGGGTAATTGCTCCTGCTGGAGTATGAAAATCATTAAAAAGAGTATCAATATTTTTCATTGCTTTTTGATAATCTTCTTGGGTTGTTGGTTCGTTTGGATCTTTTGGGATTAGTTGGACCATTCGTGAACCATCTTCACCAACTGAGAGTATGAAGGGTATATCTGTTGCTGGATTTTCAGGTGTATAGGTTATTTGAATATATTCTGGTACTCTTTGAATTTCCCAATTAGAACTACTATTTGGGTATACGACAAGTCCAAGTTCATTACCTGCAGTAATCGGAGGGCAATGCAAAGACGCTTGCGGTAAACGTGGCCGCGTAGAAATTTTCTGAGGTTTACGGTCATTATTATCTGTAATGAAACAGATCACATCATCCATCAGAAAGTACTCCTTGACTTAATGAATCAAAAAATAAAAAGGGAAGAGATAACCTCTTCCCTTTCTTTGTATGATATTACTATCTTCTAAATCCTGAAGCGCGTGTAGTACAAAGTTTATCGCCCTTTTGATTATAGAAATTTACCTCTGTTGTAATAATCAACATATGTGAACCATCCCGCCCAACACGTTCAATAATATTTGCATAACGTTGTTGTTTGTAGATTCTGTCTCCTCGACTCGGGTATTGAAATATTTCCAAGTCATTACCTGCATTGAGGTTTCTTACTAAGTCAGTAGGAACACGAGGTAAAGATCCCTTGGGTCTTTCTTTGAGTTGTGCTACTCCATCCGCGACAGGGTTTTCTTTAAAAGCTTGTGTTACTGGGTCGCCGCCCCATGGTGGGGTTTTTGCTTGATAGCTAACATAAATTGGAGGTGTTACTAATTTGCCAAATTTACTATTTTTTGCGTATTCTTCATCCCAAAATCTAGGATCTGGATCCATAACAGCTTGTGTGAATCTACGTACTCCTTCGTTTTCGATCAAGTACCAAGAAGCCTCAGCTAATTCACCCTCAACACCAATCATTGCTTTTACTTCATCTGTTAATTTAGTTTCAGATGTCGTCATAATATTGCCTCCTTAGGGGTTATGGTTTTTGACCATCCCAAATACTTCCAGTTTTTGCGATTTGTTGTATAGGGGTAATACTTTCAATATTCCATCCCTTTTGTTCTAACCATGCATCGAATGCATCCTGTGAAGGTGCATGACACTCTGCAAGTAACTTACCGTCACCTAAATGTAGAACTGTAGTAATTGTTGTACGAGCATCTGGTCTCCAATTTTTTGTAGCAGCCATTTGTTCTCTAAATTTTTCTGGATTATCCCATCCATCAGCAGTACCTATTGCTAACCAACGTGGCATAATTGCCTCCTTAATAAAAAGTTTGTTTAAATGTTAATTATTCTTGTGGAGCAACAAAAGGGTAAGGTATTTCTCTACCACCTTTTATTGGTAATACAATTGTTCCATTTCCTGGACATGTATTAATACCATCTTGGTTTGTCATTCCTGTCTCTATTTCAACAAACCCTAATCCATCTTTTTCATATTTGTTTGTAACTTTTGCTGAGACTGTAATCGTGTCTCCAGGGACAATCATAGCTCTGTGCTGAAATTGAACTTTCCAAGCCCAACCATTTGGCAGGCAGAGGTCTTTTAAATATTGAGGCATTACACTTTGTTTCCATGAACCTTGAGCCAAAATATTTGGGAGACCATCGTGATAAATACTGAAGTCCTGATCATAGTGAATCCTGTGCCAGTTTTCTATAGCAGCACTCCATCTAAATAGATGAGTCGGAGTCATTGGGCCTATAATATATGGTGGTAAGTCTTGGCCAACTTCGACATCGTCGTAATATGTTTGTTCTTTATTTCTTAACTCTTCTTGAGTAGGCATAACTATTCTCCTTTCTTAAAAATGTATTTATCTTCTAAAGCTTGAAGATCGTGTGATACACAGTAATGTACCATCTTGATTTCTATATGTTGTTTCCATAGTGATAATTAACATATGAGAACCGTCTCGACCTACACGTTCTGTTATATTATGGTATTTATTTTTAGCATATACTCTATCGCCCATTGATGGGTATTTATATACTTCAATCTCGTTTCCAGCATTTAATACTCGAACAAGATCTGTTGGTATATCTGGAAGAGCACCAGGTCGACTACTGGTTCTTACACCACCAATACCGTCTGAGACTGGATTTTCTCTAAAAGCTCTGGTAACAGGATCGTCCTCACGAGGATGTGTTCTATTAAGATAGGTTACATAAATTCCAGGGGTGGTAGTTTCTCCAAATTTTGTGGATTTTGCAAATTTTTCATCAAAGTGTCTAGGATCTGGATCCATTACGGCTTGTGTAAATCTTCGCAAACCTTCTTTTTCAACCCCCCAGACAGTGACTTCGTGTTCTTCACCCTCAGCACCTATTAGAGCTTTTATCTCATCAGTTAATTTACTTTCTCCATTTGAAGTCATGACCTCTCCTTCCTTCATAGTCGAATTTTCTTCTCTTGAGACATAAAAAGGATAATAAAAACACTCCGGAAAACGACCTATTTCTTGTCTTTATTTACCCCAAAAGCTACTTAGTAGAGGGATGATACTGCACCTTAACATTAGAGTCAATACCATCTTAGGTTAGAAAATGGCACTTTAATTGACAGAAAATTCAAGAAAGAATACAATGCCACATTCGTAAAATAATAATAATAATTTTGTATGATAATTGAATGGTAATAAATCTTGTTTTGTATAATAACCTACAATAGGAGAATTAATGCAAAAAAGCAGCATTATTAGAATTGGTGACAAGGTTGTTAGGAAACCTCGTACTAAAGAATTTGAAACTGAAATAATTCAAGAATCATATTCTAATACTTCTGTTGGATCGAGGAGATTAGAGTCCCCACTACTTATCATTTACGTTTTTGGGTTTATTATTTCTCTAGGTACTTTGTTTCTCTGGTTACCATTTGCAAACAATACTAATGAATTTACCCCATTTATAACTGCTTTATTTACATCTACATCAGCAGCAACTTTAACTGGATTGGTTACTGTTAATACTGCAGAATATTGGAGTTTTTCCGGGGAGATAGTAATATCAATTCTCATGTTCCTAGGTGGTGCTACTTTTATGAGTACTGCAACCTTTTTGTTGGTAGTTGTTGCTCAACAATTTACTTCAAGTAATCAATTAGTATTGTGGGAAAATCAACCAATTAAAGAGATGATTGGCTCTTCAAACGTATTAAGAATTACTATACAAGTTGCAGCTTTAGGTATAATGATCCAGTTAGCTGCTGCTATATTTTATTATTATCGTTTCATGCCTTTATTTGAGAATAATGGTGATGTTATCTGGCAATCTATTTTTTTATCGATATCTTCATATAATAATGCTGGTTTTACCATAATTCCTGATAGTCCAAGCTTAACTTTCTTTTTTCAAGATCACATAACGTTACTATTTATAGCTTTTACGATTTTTCTGGGAAGCTTAAGTTATCCTGTAATTCTCGAATTATTAAAATTCAAACGATTTAAGCGATTATCTTTAGATACAAAATTAGTTCTTGTAACTACCTTAAGTTTAATAGTGGTAGGAACATTGTTTTTTCTTATAACTGAATCAGGCAATCCAGAAACGTTTAAAGATCAAAATACTCTAGAAAAAATCAGTACTTCTCTTTTTCAATCGATAAGTGGAAGAACTGCTGGGTTTTCATCAATAGATTTTAGTGAAACAAGAGAGTATACCAATATTTTGTATGCAGGATTAATGTTTATTGGAGGTGCCTCTGGTTCTGTCGCAGGAGGAATAAAAGTTACTACTTTTGCTGTTATAGTACTAGCAATAATGACCGCTAGTAAAGGTAAAACTTATGTTGAGGCTTATGGCAGAGAAATTCCGAATTCATTAGTAGTAAGAGCTTTTTCTCTTTCATTTATTGCCATTATGTTTATTTTCACAATTGCAATTTTATTAGTTATTACCGAAAATATTACCTATAGCAAAGTATTATTCGAAGTGATTTCTGCATTTGGAACTGTAGGCCTATCAACCGGTATCACTTCATCCTTATCTGACATAGGCCAATTATTAATAATCTTTACGATGTTTATAGGTCGAGTTGGCCCCTTAACAATCGCATTAGCATTAGGTAGGAGTCGTTATACAGCATTATATCGCTATTCAGAAGAAAGAATTAGAATCGGATAAATACTAAGAAAAGGAAATTCAGATGGCAAGAAAAGCTATAGTAGTTGGTTTAGGAAGGTTTGGAATAAGTTTAGCACAAGAATTAGATACACTTGGATTTGATGTATTGGCGCTTGATAGTAGTGACCATGTAATTGAAAACTTACAAGGACAATTAACCTATATGGTTAAAGGCGACTCAACAAGTGAAGCTGTATTACGTGATTTGGGTATAGCAAACTATGATTTAGGAATAGTTGCTATAGGCTCTGATATACAAGCTAACATCATGACGACAATCCTATTAAAAACACTTGGCGTAAAACAAGTTATTGCTAGATCGAATAATACGTTACATTCGCAGACTCTTGAAAGGGTAGGTGCAGATAAAGTAGTTAATCCTGAACATGATGCAGGTGTTCGGATGGCTCACACATTGTTCAATCCTGATGTTCAAGATTACCTATCTGTAGCATCTAAGTTTGGTATTAGTAGAGTCAAACCACCTACGAATGTAGTCGGTAAAACTATTGAAGAATCAGGATTAGGTGGCACTAGAGATAAATATGGTGTGTCAGTTTTAGCTATTCGCAGAGGAAAGGATCCGATAATATTTCCAGCAAAGGATGAATCAATACGAGAAAATGATGTTTTGTTTATTGCAGGAAGAGATGATTTATTAGACCGAATGCGCTCTGAAGACATTAATAATTAGATATCAATTGGGTGATATATGAGCAAATATACTATAGTGGTACCTGTAATTGGAGATTCTAGCGATAATCATGCTATTAATCTAGCTAAGCTTATGGCTCAGCAAAATAAAGGACAAGTATTTATTTTTCATGTTATTGAAGTTGGTCGTCATTTGCCATTAGATGCAGATCTAACACCAGATTTTAATGTGGGAGACAGTATTTTAACTACAATTGAATCACAAGCAAAAAAAACTAATCTTCGAGTTGAAGCTGAGTTATTACAAGCAAGAGAAGCTGGGTTAGCTATTATACAAGAAGCTGTGGATCGAGATGCTAGTTTGATTATTATGTCATCAGAGTATAAAAGAGCACACGGTTCTTTTACATTAGGTTATACTGTTCCATACGTTTTAGAAAATGCTCATTGTCCGGTGTTATTATATAGAAATGAAAAATTGTAACAAAGGTGTTTTATGAATATTGTTATCATGGGCTGCAATGGAATCGCTATTAATGTAGCTGAAAAGATGGCAAATAAAGAAAATAATATATCTATTATTGATGTTCATGCAGATAATTTCTTAATCATTGATGAAACCGAAAATATCAAAACAATAATAGGAGACGGCACTGTTTCGACTGATTTAGAGAGTGTTGGCATAACAGAAAGTGATATATTTTTAGCATTAGAACCTAATGACAATCGAAATATATTGGCTTCACAAAAAGTAAAGTCATTATATAACGTGAAAACCATATTATGTTTAGTTTCTGATCCAAAAAAAGATGGAATATATCGTAAGTTAGGTTTAAATGTTATTAGTACCACAAGCTTAATATCTGATATTGTTCTGGATTCAATAAGATGAAGTAAAGGAAATATATGTACGCCTTAATATTAGGATGTGGAACAATTGGATATAACTTAGTATCGGAGCTTTTAGCAAGCGGTAATGAAGTTTTGGTGTTTGAACCTGATGCAGTTCGTTATACTTCAGTAGTTAATGCTTTTGGAAGTGTGGCCTTACAGGCTGATGGGACAAACCCTGCTAGCTTAGAAAAAGCCGGAGTTAGAAGAGCAGATTTATTAATTGCAGTAACAGGCGATGACTCTTCTAATTTAATTGGGTGCCAAGTTGCAAAATTATCATTTAATATTCCTAAAACCATAGCTCTAGTAAATAATCCAGAAAATGAGACCTTATTCAAACAATTGGGTGTTGATGTCATAATTAACCATACTGATGTAATCCTCCAGGATTTAGAAGAGAGTATTCCTGATGCAC
The DNA here is from genome assembly GCA_045562575.1 of Dehalococcoidia bacterium. Taxonomy (GTDB): domain Bacteria; phylum Chloroflexota; class Dehalococcoidia; order Lucifugimonadales; family UBA6952; genus UBA6952. The sequence goes on along the minus strand of JBJKVQ010000040.1, from coordinate 35,063 downwards.
ATAAACCATCATTTTTTGAAATGCCTTTATCAGAAAATTCACAACGTAAAATATTTCGTGTTCACGTTGAATTAGAAAGTAATGTTATTGGTATTAAAATAAATGATATACAATTGCCACAAGACACCTCCATTTTAATGATGATAGATGGACGTGGAAATTCAAAAAACATTGATGATAATACAACTATCGATATTGGAGATGAATTAGTATTTATTGGAGATGAAGACTCTATAAGAGTTTTAAATAATTGGCTTACAATGTAGGAGATTTTATGGTTCGAAACATATCATATTTAGGTCCAGCTGGAACTTTTACTGAACTAGCTGCACAATTGTATGATTCCAAAGCTAATTTGATACCACAACCTAGCTTTCGTGCAGTATATGACTCGGTGAATATCGATAGTGATCTTGCTGTTTTACCTATTGAAAATAGTTTAAATGGTTCGGTAGTAGATACTTTGGATTTATTAATACATGATCCATCATTAATTATTTGCGATGAAGTGATAATTAAAATAGAGCATCATTTCATTATTGATCCAAACACTAATGTTAATGATGTAAAAAATATATATTCTCATCCTCAAGCATTGGCACAATGTAGGGTATTTCTTGAAGCTAATTTTCCAAATGCAAATTTAGTAGCTTCTTTAAGCACAGCTTCTGCTGTAGAACAAATTAAAGGTGACTCTAATGGGGCAGCTATAGGAAACTTAGGTTCATCTGAACTTTATGGCATGAAAATCTTAAACAAAAGTATTCAAGATAATTCATCGAATGTAACTAGATTTGTTGTTTTGGGAAATGATTTTACAGATTCAACTGGTTCAGATAAAACTTCACTATGTTTTAGTTATGACGTGGATAAACCAGGACAGTTATACGATACTATAGGTATTTTTGCATCTAATGATATCAATTTGATTAAAATCGAATCTCGACCCTCCAGAGAAGGTTTGGGTCAATATATATTTTTAATTGATTTTGATGGTCATCAAAATGACGATAATATCAAACCAGTGATGGAGAAATTAAGAAAACAAACAAGTCAGATAAGAGTATTTGGTTCCTATCCAAAGTTTAAAGAGGTCTAAATTATTATGAATAAAGTGAATTATTTAAGCTGTGAAGACTTATCGGAATTAATAATTAAAAGTACTGATTTTTGTTTACTTGATGTACGTTCAAAGGCAGAATTTAACGAGAAACATATTTTAGGTTCAAGCTCTATTCCTAGGGCTGATCTTGAATTTGAACTACCACGTTTAATCCCGTACAAACATACAAAAATTATATTAAATGATAGTGATTCTAAAAGATCTTTTTATTCCGTATCACAACTTTCCCATATGGGATATTCAAATGTATTAGTTTTAGAGGGTGGGTTAGATAAATGGATAACTGAAGGATATTCGTATACTGAAGGCATGAATGTCCCAAGTAAAGTCTTTGGTGAGCAAGTTTTGCATACTGATGATCCTCCCGAAATAACACCGGAAGAACTTTTTGAAAAGATAGAAAATGGAGAAAAGCTATTATTAATTGATACGAGAACTCCTGAAGAATACTCAAGAGCAACTATGCCAAATAGTATAAGTATTCCAAATGGAGAACTAATAAATAGAGTTCCAGAATTGGATAAAGAATTTGATGGGCAAATAGTAATCCATTGTGGTGGTAGAACAAGAAGTATTATTGGGGCGAGCTTAATGCATTCTTTAGGTTATAAGGACATTCTTTCTTTAAAAGATGGCACTATGGGCTGGTTATTAGCAGGGTACGAACTTCAATATGATAATGATGTAGAAGATTTTGTTGATACAAATGCGGATTTTAAGAAACTTGCTCAAGAATTAGCTGAAAATATGCGTAAACAAAATGGGATACAAACCATTGATCAAGTTGACCTGAAAAATCTTTTTAATCCAAATATTGAAAATAATATCTACTTTGTTGACGTTAGAACCGAATCTGAATATAAACAGTCTCATTTATCAGGATTCGATTGGATGGCAGGCGGTCAGTTAATTCAGCGTACTGATGAAACTATCGGTGTGAAAAATGCACAAGTTATTCTAGTTTGCAATGATATGACTCGGTCGACAGTTGCTGCATATTGGTTAAAAAGAATGGGGTATGACAATATCCAAGTGGTTTTGGGTGGTATGAATGAATGCTCTAGTGATGAATTCAAGTATAGTGTAGGATTTTTACAACCTAACTTAGATCTTCCTGCAGATTATAAATCTATTAGTTCAAATGACTTACTTAAAAGTATAAATAACAATGAAAATCAGACGCTTTTATTTTTGGGAAATAGTACAAATTATAATGAAGGCCATATTGAAAATTCGTATTGGCTTCCAAAGGATTGGTTAGAATTATATATAGAAACTGTGGTCTCTAATAAAGCGGAGAAGATAATATTAGTTTGTAATGATGGACTTCGATCTTCTTTTTCTACAAAGATATTAGAAGATTTAGGATATAGTAATACTGTGGTTTTAAGTGGTGGTTTAGAGGACTGGAAGTCTAAAAACTTTCCACTAATCGCTGATGATAATACAAAATACAATTATCCAGATGATGTTTTTGTTCACCCGCTGGGGAATCGAGAACTTATGCTTAAATACTTAACATGGGAAAAAGCTTTAGTACAAGAAGATGAATAATAATTATGGTTTTTTGATTTTATAAACTGAGAAACCATTTTTATAATAAATTTTCTTGAATCCTTGCTGAATCATAAAATCAAATTTATCTAAACCCTCTTTGGGGTAATAAATTTTTTCTAATTCACCAACATATATATATTCAATATTATATTTTTCTGCAATATCTTGTGCCAACTTTTTATTTTCTGTTGAAAAGAAAACTTTTACATCTTGGATTCTCGTATTTATTTCTTCAATAGATTCCCTCGATGTTCTTTGCTGTGTTTGGTGCCATCCCCAACCTATAACTGTAGGATTTCCAGTATATATCGATATACGGTTACCCCACATATATCTATGAGGCTCGGTAGTAGCCTCTGCAATAACAGGTGATCCAGGAATGTTGGCTCGGATCCACATGATGCCTTCTAAATCATTATTTAAATCCAATCCATCCATTTCAGATTCCCAGAGAGGTGCTTTAGTATCTGTATACGTAGCATATTTCATAAATTCCATACCATTTAAACTTTTAAATTCTGTCGTAAATCGGTTGTTTACTCTGGATGTTGTACCAAATACTGCAAACAAAGATGCATTTATAACAAAACACCCAAATAAAAATATCCAAAAGTACCTAATGATTCGGTTATTTAATATTAATTTAGATTTTATAGATTCCAGTAGTATAGTGAGTAAAAATGCAGATCCAATTGAAAAGAGAATCCATGCTTGATTGTAGAACTTGAAGACTGTATTCATTCGATTAATATCATTATCGATAGTAAATATATCTACAAAAATACAAATACCTAATGAAAGTAATATGAAAAATAAGGGAAATAAATAATATCGATTGCCTAAGGAATTCATATATAAATCTGGAATCATTAATTTAAGCATTATTAGTAAAATGAGAATAATTCCAACAGTAAAATATCCAAAATAAAGTGTAAAAGAGAGAATCACAATAATTGTCGAAATGAGAATAATACTAATTGGGATAATGAGGTTTTTGGGGATAGATAAAGACACGTAAAAATTCAGTGTTTTCAGAAGAAAATATGAAAGAAATATGAAAAGAAAAAATCCATATATTGATAGAAAATCGGAAATATTTGTTTGTTCATTACTAAGGTGGAATCCTGACGTGTAGATTGTACTATCCAAATGATATGGTAGATATAATAGGTAAGAGATACTAGTGAGAGTAATTGATATTAAAATCAGTTTTGTGATTGTTTGTTGAAGTAATGATAGTGAAGTAAAGAGTCCGATGAATATAAAAAATAAGGAAATAACTAAATAGATTGGATAATCCCAGGTGTTAATAACCGAAAGTGAACCTAATATTAATGCAAAACATAAAAAACTAGCAATAAATTGTCTCGTATAAATTTTCTCTTGTTTTAGTAAGTGAGTGCAAACATTCAAACCTAGAAGTATCGTTAATATGGTGAACGGAAGAGCGATTAAGTGAGCATGCAAATCAGCAAATAGAAATGTCCAAAAAGGGAATTCTGTGATACTGAACTGAGGTTCCATCATTCTACTTGGTCCCCACCAGTCAAATCGTGTTGGGTTCATAAGATAACTTGGATTATCAATAATTTGAAAAAGTATTCCAAAATTACCTGATAATGTTATGAGAAATAGAGTAATAAAACCTGCAAATAAAGATGATCTGTTGAGATGTATTTTTTCACGGTAAAGAGAATAAATATTATATCCAATTGAGAACGAGAGAATTGCCGTAAATGCATACAAAGTTGGGATAGCGAGATTGTACGCGATTTCTGTAACAATACCAGAAAGGACAATGTATACAGCTATAAAAAACTGTCCAAAATAATAATAATTGATATAACCACCTGCAAACCATGGATCGTATGGAGGCATTGTTGTAGATTTTATAATTGCATTCAGATAGGCAAAATCCATTGGTTTTTCCCCTCCTAAATATGGATGCCATAAATCGGGATTAAACCATCGAATTAGTACAAATAATGCAAAGGCTGAAAGAAATATCAAATCTTCTATAACAAATATTTTGATATTATTTTTAATTGTTGTGACTATATAGTTTTTGTTTTTATAAAAAACTCTTATCGAAATAGCGCCTAGTATAACCACGATTAATACTATCGAGGACATTGTAAATGTAAGGATATTTAAATAAACAAATATCCATGTAATGTATGCGATTACAAATAGTGAAAGTAATTTATTGATTCCAAATCCTTTATCTGGTAAACCGCGAAAGATTATTAAAGATATAGGTAAAAAAAGAAGTGTCAAAATTTCTAATAAGATAAACCATGATAAAACAGGTAATTTTTCAACTAAAAGATTTTTAGGAAAAATAGTATCCCAAGTTCCACTGTTACTATTGGATATTCTGTCTTCAGTAGTAAGCATAGAACTTAGTTCTGATGGGTAATTGGTTCGCCCACTATAGATAGTTTGATATATTCTATCTGGTTTATATTTTTGGATATTTTCAAAAATTAGTACTACTGGATGGTCATAATTCACAATGTCGTTGTCACCATAACCAAGATTTAAATATAGACCTGAACCATCATCAGTTGGGAAACCAATAGGTGTAGGTATGTTATTGATGGAAAAAGTATCATGTTGAAAATGAATACCTAAAATTTCTGGGTATTGAGTAATTGATTTAACTAGTGAATATCCTAACTCACCATTAAAAAGGCTATTGTAATATGAAGCACTAATTGGATATTGGGATGAATTATTAAATATTGCATTATAGGTTCTATTACTGTAAAAGATCACATACTCAGACGATGACAAATCCATTGCTATATTAAATCCTTTATCTTGTGTGTCAGATTCGAATATAGGTATTTGTTTTATCTGATAACCATAAATATCAGGGATTGACTCATCCCAGTGATTATCATTTATAATTTTCGTTCCTTTTGGAATATTTTCATTAATCCATTTACTTGCCTGAACAGCACTATGATCATTTGTATAAATGTTGGTGTATGCTAGGCCATATAAAACTGATGATGTAGCAAGTATTGCAATTACAATCGGAAAAACTGCATGTAAAAAATTCTTTTTTTGATTTAGATAATGTTGTACTTTAAATAAATATCCTGAACCTATAATTATCATTATGGGTATAAGAGGATACATATATCGAGTAAATTTAACTTCTACTGTTGCAATGGTTATGAAATAAGCAAATCCCCAAACTAAAAGAAGTATTTCAGTGATTTTTGGATATCTAAAGTTATAAATTATTGCAGATAGAAATAATACCCATAAGGTAATACCAGTAAGTATGCCAATGTTCCATTTAGTTGTTTGGAGAAATTCATAAATAAAATTTGGTGTATTCAAATATTGAATGGTATATGGAACGATACCTGCCGTATTTATAATATTAATTTCTCTGGTATTCCATTCCCAAAATTCTTCAAAATCCAATATTGCATAGGGATTTATAACTAAATAGGTAGACGCAATGACAATTCCTGTTATTGTAAATAACTTAACTTGATGTAATTGGAACGTAATTGATGCTGAATCAATTTTAGAGACAACAAACATAACAAACAAAATTGAAAGTGGTATCCCTAATGATAGGGCACTGATTTTAAAAGAGAGGGCGAGACCTATACAAAGGCCAACCAGAAAATAGTGTTTGAGTGATTGTTTATCATATAGCTTAAGCATAGACCAAAAGCTGGCTAGAATAAATAGAACGGAAAAAGGTTCGGGTCTATAGTAGTGACTATGTTGTATGCTTGTAGGTAAGAAGGCAAATAGTACAAGTGATAACAATGCGGCCCTAACCCCAAAAATATTTTTTGTAATTATATATATAAATACCATGGAGCCTATATCGGCAATTATTGAAAGCGATCTACCTATGAGATAAAGGTCATAAACACCGAGAGATATAAAAGGTGAAAGAAGCATTTTAAAAATCAATAATAGGTAAATTATTGCACTTCCTAATGGAAACCAATGTGGATTTAAAGGACTTTTATCGCTACTAAAAAATGTTTGTATTGAAGGAAAACCAGGTTCTGTTAAATCAAATGGTGCTGATTTGACACAATCAAGATATCCCAAAGAACTCATGAGAACCTTATGCATACAGTCAACGCGCATATAGATAGACCGTTCATCAGGATGGAAATAATAACCACTATCCCAATTCAAACCATACAAGCGTATTAGGAAACCTATAATTATTATTGTAATTATTATAGATTTATTTATGAATCCGGCATTATTTTTGATTGATTTATTTTTCCAGTTAATCACCAGGTTTTATCAAGCCTAGGGTATTTGGTTTATTTAGTAGCAATAAATTTTAACATCTCAGCTGTTCTGCATGAATATCCCCATTCATTATCATACCAACCTAATATTTTAACCATTGAATTACCTAATACCATTGTAGATAACGAATCAAAGATACAACTATAAGGGCTGCCTCGAAAGTCACTAGATACTAATGGTTCGTCACAGTAATCAATTATACCAGCCATAGAAGTTTTAGCAGCGTTTTTATAAGCTTGGTTTATATCCTCAGGGGTTACTTTTTTTTCTAAAGTTGCTACGAAATCGACAACTGAAACTGTTTGTGTAGGGACTCGTAGTGCAACACCGTGTACTTTACCTTGCAATTCTGGCATGACGACCGCACATGTTTTGGCTGCGCCAGTAGAGGTTGGAATTATATTCCCTGCTGCTGTTCTTGCCCTTCGTAAATCTTTATGATTCCCATCGAGTACTTTTTGATCATTTGTATAAGAATGTACTGTTGTCATTAGACCTTGGTTGATACTGAAATTATCATGAAGAACTTTTACTAATGGAGCTGCACAATTTGTAGTACAAGATGCATTAGATAATATTTTATGTTTTTTCGGATCATACTCATTTTCATTTACTCCTAAAACCATTGTCAGGTCTGCATTAGAGGCAGGAGCGGTAATTAATACTGTTTTCGCACCACTATTGAGATGTGTTGATGCACTTTCTCTATCAGTAAGGTTTCCTGTGGATTCTACGACTATGTCAACGCCATATTTAGACCAATCTAAATTCATAGGGTTACGGTCACTTGTTTTAGTTATTTTATGACCATCTATTTCGAGAATATTTTCGTTATGGGTAACTGTTCCATTATAAGTCCCATAGGTACTGTCATATTTGAATAAGTGAGCATTGGTTTCGATACTCCCACCGTCGTTGATAGATACTACCTCTAGGTCACTTTGGTATTGTTCCATTATAACTCTAAGTATTTGTCTACCAATCCTCCCAAACCCATTAATACCTATTTTTGTTACCATGTTTTAATCCTTATTATTATGATAAAAAAGGAAACGCAGACTTCCCTGCGTATGATACACTTCCTTTTAACTCGTCTTCAATACTTAATAATCGATTATATTTTGCAACTCTTTCACTTCTTGCTGGCGCTCCAGTTTTTATTTGCCCAGCACCAGTTCCTACTGACAAATCAGCAATAGTTGTATCTTCCGTTTCACCAGATCTATGACTAATGACATTAGTCCATTTTGCATTTTTTGCTAATTCTATCGTATTAAAAGTTTCGGTTATACTTCCAATTTGATTAAATTTGATAAGAATAGAATTACTACTCATTTCATTAATACCTTTTGTCAGTCTCGCGACATTAGTAGTATATAAGTCATCCCCGACTAACTGGATTTTACTTCCAATTTGATGTGTTAAATTAGCCCATCCGTTCCAATCATCTTCTGCTAATCCATCTTCAATACTTAAAATAGGATATAAATTAACTAAGTTAATTAAGTAGTTGACCATTTCATCACTATCTAAATCTAAGTTATCTTTTTTAAGGTGATATTTTTGATCTTTATAGAATTCAGAAGCAGCGATGTCTAGCCCTAAATAACAATCTTTTCCTATTTTGTAACCAGCATTTTCTACAGCTTTTAAAATAATTTCTATTGCGGCTTGATTAGATTTCATTTCTGGAGCAAATCCGCCTTCATCCCCTACATTAGTCGATTTACCTTCTTGAGAAAGTAAAGATTTGAGTGATTGGTAGGTTTCTGCTCCGAATTGTAGAGCTTCGCTGAAGGAGTTTAATCCTGAAGGGATGATCATGAATTCCTGAATATCTGTGGAGTTAGAAGCATGACTTCCTCCATTCAAAATATTGAACATTGGCACTGGAAGAGACATAGTACTATTGGTTATATTTGAAATGTATTGATAGAGAGGAATACTGCTTGAATTTGAAATTGCATGAATTGTTGCAAGTGATACACCTAAAATAGCATTTGCTCCCAAATTAGCTTTATTCTCGGTTCCATCTAAATCGATGAGTGTTTTATCAATATCTTCAGTGTTTGAAAAATTCATACCATTTAGTTTATTTGCAATGATGTTATTTACATTAGAGACTGCTTTTAAGACTCCTTTACCAGAAAACCTATTCTTATCGTTATCCCTCAACTCAATTGCTTCATGTGCGCCAGTACTTGCTCCGGAAGGAACATTAGCAGTACCCACAGTATTATCAGATAATGTTACTGATACTTTTATAGTTGGATTAGACCTGGAATCTAAAATTTCGTGAGCAATTATTGATTTTATCTGGAAGGTATCTGACATATTATCCCTTGTTTATCGTATAAAAACTGAAATTGAAGCACTGTTAATTGCGTCCATAATTATTTCAGGATAAATTCCTAGACCAATTACACCAATTAATGACGTAATTAATACTAATTTTTCTATCTTGTTTGTAGAGATTACTTGTATATCATCAGGTTCATTTACATACATTTCTTTTATTACCATTAAATAGTAATAGAGAGAAATCAGACTATTTATTAAGGCAATGATTACAAGCCATAATAAGTCTTGTTCAACGGCTGCCAAAAATAGATAAAACTTGGATATAAAACCTACAAAAAATGGCAAACCTGCTGTTGATAACAACGCAATAGTTAAACAAAGTGCAAGGAATGAATTTGTTTTATATAACCCTGATAAATCACTAATATTTTCTTTATTAGTTCTATTATAAAAAGAAATTAAAACACCAAATATCAGCAACCCGGAAAACGCATATCCTATTGAATGTAGTATTACTGCACTATAAGAATCTATTGTATTTGTAGCTAATCCAACTAGAATATATCCCATATGGCTGATTCCTGAATATGCTATAAGTCTTCGATATTTTGTTTGGGCTATAGCTGTAATGTTACCTAAGGACATTGTTAGAATTGCCAAAATGGCAACAATTATAATGAGACTTGAATGTGAACCTTCAAAAATTTCAGCGAAAATTCTAAGGATCAAAGCTATTCCAGCAAGTTTTGATGCAGTAGCTAAATATCCTGCTATTGGTAATGGTGCACCCTCATAAATATCCGGAGCCCATGTGTGAAATGGAACCGCAGCAATTTTAAATCCGAGACCTGTGATTAAGAGGAATAGTCCAAAAATGAAAAGTGGCGGAAAGTTTTCGTATTGAGTGGCATATATTCCTATTGATGAAAAGAAAGTAGGGTTAACAATATCATTTTTAACAAGTTCTGTATAAATTTGACTTATACCATAAAGAACTAATGCTGAAGTAAATCCGCCGAGTAAAATATATTTAATACTCGATTCATTTGTTTTTTCAGGGTCATTTCCTAGCGAAACTAATATATATAAACTAAAACTTAGTAACTCTAGACCAATGTAGGCAGTTAGTAATTCATTTGCAGCAGACATTATCATCATACCGGCAATTGAAAGGATGATTAGTCCATAAAATTCACCTTCATGGTTTACATATTTATCAACATAATCGATTGACATAAGGATTATGAAAATACCAAGAATGATAAATATAAATTTAAAAAGTAAGGAAAATGAGTCTAATTTTAATAAACCCCCGTATATAAACAAGTCATTCATTTGGTTGTGATCTGTTGTTGATAGTATATGAATATTGCCAAAATTAAAGAAGAATGTAATATAAATCGCAGTAAAAATCAGCCCACTAATTGAAACAAAAGGGAGTACAAATTTATTTCTTATACGGGTAAAAATTCCAATGCCTATTATTATAAATCCAAGTACGGTAATTATAATTTCAGGTATAAGGTATGATAAATTGTTTGTTATATTTTCCATGTGTTATCCAGCTACAAAGTTTGACAAATATGAGTTAATTAATTGTTTTACTGATTCATCCACAGCATCAATAAAATAGATTGGTAAAACACCCATAAATATTATAAAGAATACAAGAATTACAGATGGTATTAATTCAAATTTACTAATGTCAGGTAAATTTGCCCATTTTTCGGAAACAGTACCAAAAAATATTCTAGCAATTAATCGTAGGATATATATAGCAGTTATAGCGGCTCCTATGACACCTAATATTGCCATGAAAGGGTTTGTTTGAAATACACCAATAAATATGAATAATTCTGCAACAAATCCGCTTAATCCCGGTAGGCCAAGAGACGTTAATCCAGCAATAACAAACAAGGTACCGGCAATACCCATAGGTTTAATTAAACCATCAAGTGTTTCTATATCCCTACTATGCGTTCGTTCGTATATTACTCCTACTAATGCGAAAAATAATGCTGTCATTATTCCATGAGAAAACATTTGTAATACTGCTCCGGCTGTACCAATCACATTCAAAGTTGCTAGTCCCATCAAGACATAGCCCATATGACTTACACTACTATATCCAATGACATATTTAAGATCACTTTGAGCCATTGCTGACAATGCTCCATACACTACGTTTATTGTACCTAGAATTAGTAAAAGCCACATCCATTCTTGAGCACCAGCCGGTAAAAATTCTATACTTCGTAAAATTCCATATGCTCCCAATTTCATTAATATCCCTGCATGAACCATACTCACAGAAGTTGGCGCAGCAACATGTCCGTCTGGTGACCATGTGTGAAAAGGCCACAACCCAGCCAAAACTCCAAAACCAATTAAAAAGAATGGGAAAATAAAAATCTGGAAATCTTTTCCAATATTTGCATCTATTAAGTCTTTAAATAAGAAGCTATTTTGATTAGCAACAATGAATGTGGATAAAATTCCAATCCAAATAAGTACGCTACTTGCTACCAGGACAAGCATTAATTTTAATGCCCCATATTCTTTTGTTCTTGTAAATGTTTTAAAGTCTGAACTGCTACCCCAAACGGCAATTAGTAAATACATTGGGACGACTGCCAATTCATAGAAGAAGAAGAAGAAGAAGAGGTCTTGTGAGATAAATACGCCATAGACGCCGATAATTAATAAGATATATAAAATAAAAAACTCTTTTATTCTTTCATTTATTTTACAAGAAATAAGAGTCCCAGTTAGATATACAATTCCAACTAATAAAACCATTAATGCCGATATACCATCTACGCCAAAATCTAATCGAATAGATAAATTGCGAAACCAAACCATAGAAAAATCGAATTGATTTGGATCTCTGGTTTGAGCATATGCCATAAAGACGTATAATGAAAGAATCCCAGAAATAGCTGAACCAAAAATGGTTATATTTTTTATAATTCCATCATTATTTTTGGGTATAAACAATATAGCCAGTAGTGTTAGTACGGGTACGATAAGTATTAAAGGTAATATCCAACTATCCAATGAGTTCTCCTATAAGATTTTACCAGTTTCAATAAATATCCAGATAAGTACAATTACCGATATGCTCAGCACAATAAAGAGGGCATAGTTATATACTTTTCCAGTTTGAATATACCGTAATTTATTTGAAGTCGCTCGAATAGCTTCACCAGGACTATTTATTCCAATGTCATTTACAAATACTCGATCAACATAGGATACAATAGCCGTTATTTTGTTGACGATATTTGTAACTATCCAATTATATGCATCATCCAAATAATATTTACGTGAAATAAGATTATTTAATGATTTAAATAATCCAGAATGGAATACAGATTTGGTTACATAATTTTCTTGATATAAAAAATATCCTGCAATAATACCACTTAGTGCGAATCCAACTGAAAGGATTGTTAGTATCAAATCAAATTCAAAATGAAGCGGATCATCAAGAAAACCCCATGTAACCAAATACATAATATCAAACAGTGTATCTTGATATATTAAACACGTTATAATGCCAAAAACTATACTGAAAAATGTAAGAATTATGATAGGAATATTCATAGTCTTTGGTGCCTCATGAATATCTTTGTATTCTGTTGTTGATTTAGACCAAAATACTAGTATAAATACCCTTGTCATATAAAGGGAACTTAGAAAAATAAATCCTAAACTTAGTATGAAATAAATATTTGTAAAATCTATTTTTCCATGTGTTACACCATGAAGTAGCATATCTTTACTAAAGTAGCCACTAAGGGGTGGAATACCAGATAATGAAAGTGCACCAATAAGAAAACAAATAGTAGTTATCGGCATATAATGTCGAAGATTCCCCATTTTCCGTATGTCTGTTTCTTCGTGCAAGGAATGCATAATATTACCAGCAGAAAGAAATAAGAGGGCTTTTGAAAATCCATGAGCTACTAGATGCAACATAGCTGCTGCATATCCACCTGTTCCTATACCAAAAATCATTAATCCTAAATGGCTAACTGTTGAATAAGCAAGAATTTTTTTCAGATCATTCATTACTAATGCCATTGATGCAGCAATGATAGCAGTAATGAGGCCTATAATTGTCACAACAGTAAGGGCTATAGTAGAAATTTCATATAGGGGATATAACCTAGCTGTAAGATAGATACCTGCGGTAACCATTGTGGCTGCATGAATTAATGCACTGACAGGTGTTGGTCCCTCCATAGCGTCTGGTAGCCATATATGTAGAGGAAATTGAGCTGATTTACCCATTGCGCCAAGGAAAATTAGCAGACAAGCCCAATTAAGTTCAGACGTGCTATACATTCCTTGTTGAGCTGCATTAATAATGTCAGGAATATGGAAGGTTCCAATTGAACCACTACTGGTTGTAAAACTAGTGCCTAAAATTAAAATACCAATCATTAAACCAACATCGCCTATTCGGGTAGTGATAAATGCTTTTTTTGCTGCATCGACTGCAGTTTGTTTTCCGTACCAAAACCCAATAAGGAGGTATGATCCTAAACCTACTAATTCCCATGCCACATAAATTAGAAGTAGATTGTTTGCTAAAACTAGGAATAACATTGCTGCAATAAAAAATGATATACAAGAAAAATACCAGGTTTTTCTTGGATCATCATGCATATATGATACTGAATAAATAATGACCAAGGAACCAACAATACTTATCAATCCCAACATTGTCACTGTAAGGCCATCAATGATTGCTCCAAAATGCATTTTTATATCACCAATAACAAACCAAGGATCGATACCATTCCAACAAACTCCTATAATGTCACAACCATAACGTTCCCAATTATTTGTTACATAAGTGTGAAAAATAGTTATGAAAATTCCAATACTAATAAATGAAACTATAATTGGAATAAAATAGGTATATTTAATTTTGGTTCTACTTAATAGTCCTAAAATAACAAAAGAGATTATATAGAGGATAGGTGCCCACCATACTATTCCCAGATTGCTTGGAGCTTGTAAAGCTGCTTCATTTATTTCCATTAATTCATTTCCTTTGATAGATTGTTACCATTTCAAAACATCGAGTTTATCAACATCAGTATTTCGTTTTTCTTTATAAAGTTTTAAGACAATAGCTAAAGCTAATCCTACTTCTGCTGCAGCAATTGTTATGATAAAAATTATGAGGATATGCCCTAAATATCTTGATTGATCTAAAAATGCGCTAACTCCAATCAAATTGAGATTTACGGCATTAAGCATGAGTTCTATTGCGAGTAAAATCAGTACTGCATTTCTGCGTGAAAGAACTCCATAGATACCGATGGAAAATAATACAATACTTGTGATTTGAATGTGTATAAGACTTAATTCACCCATTATTTATTACTTTCTGTATTTGATACAACTATTGCTCCAATCAGAGCTACTAACAAAATAACTGATACAATTTCAAAAGGAATTCCCCAATATGAAAAAAGTTCTATACCAATATTTCTCATATCTGTTCCTAGAGTTCCAGTTACTGTATTTCCACCAGTAGTGATGAATGCAATAGTCCCTGTTATGAAAAATAAAATTGAAGCTACAAGAGAATATTTCCAGTGTTTGTTTTCAACTTGAAAATTAAAATCAGAAATATTAGTGAGCATTAATGCAAAAAGTATAACAATAATTATCGCGCCGCCATAAAGTAAAATTTGTACTATTGCCAAAAATTGTGAAAGCAAAACTACAAAGACTCCAGCTATACCAAATAAGCTAATTAATAGATAAAATGTCGCATGGACAACATGACGACTTGTAACCACACCAATTGCTGAAACAGTTATAATTGAACTTAATATATAAAAAACTAGTAAGCTGTTCATCTTATTCTTTAGATTCCTTTGTTACTTTAACTGGTGGGGCCCAGTTCGTTTCTTCTTGGTAATTTTTACCCATTTCTATAAGTTGTTGTAAATTTGCCCTATTACCATTTCGGTTGACGACTGATAATTCGTGTTGATGACTCATTTCAATTGCATCAAAATTACAAACATCTACACAAATTCCACATAATATACAGCGCCCTAAGTTGATTTCAAATTCATCAATTATTTTTCTTCGTTTACTTTCCCCAGATTCATTTTTTGGATTATCTTTCATTATCGCACTCATGCATCCCGTAGGACAGTTTCTTACACATACCATGCATCCGGTACAATACGGTTCATCTACCGCACCATCATACATAAGAACTGGGAATCCCATGTACCGATCCGCTATAGGTAAATGTTTTTCAGGATATTGTGCTGTCACAATAGGTCTGAAAAATTCCGAAATCGTAGTCATTAAACCTTTTATACTACTTAACATTTATATTCCCTCTGGTAATTTATAATTTCTAGCTTTACGTAACATTTCTTCTGCATCTATTTTTGCAGGAGTTGTAAATTTGTTGTACAAGACATATCCCATAAGAATGGTTATCAAAATATTAATAATCGACAATACTAAAAGAGGTATATCGTAAAAAATAACTATTGAAGAAAATATTACATTTGCAAATGATAAAGGTATCAAAACTTTCCAGGCGAAAGACATAAGTTGGTCTATTCTCATTCTTGGAAAAGTACCACGAAACCAAAATATGATTAATATAACTGCATATGATTTTATAATTGTTACAAAGAAGCCTAACACTATGTTTTCTTCAAATGATATAAATGGTATATGCCACCCACCAAGGAATAGAAGTGTAATTAAAACTGCGATAGTAAAAGTTTGGATGTATTCAGCCAAGTAGAAAACAGACCAATGAGCTCCACTATATTCTACAAATGGGCCTCCTACAATTTCTGATTCGGCATGATATATATCAAAAGGAATTCTCCCAACCTCAGCAATGCCTGCTATAAAGAAAAGCAGAAGGCCTAACGGAAGGTAAACTACATATGGAATGACATTTTGCTGATCTACAATTTCTTTTAAATCAGTAGTTTGGCATATTATTAATACAGAAATAGCGACCATAATTATAGGTATTTCATAACTAATCAGCTGTGCTGTTGATCGTAATCCTCCGAGTATTGCATATTTATTAGCAGATCCCCATCCTGCCATAACTAATCCAGTTATCGAAACAACTGTTAAGGCTATTACAAAAAGCAAACCTAGATGCATATTATTTACTGCTAGTATAGAATTGTCGCTAGCTAAAGGTATTGTGACCCATATAACAAATGGAGGGACAAAAACAATGATTGGGGCAAGCCAATAAACCCATTTATCTGCAGACTCTGGGATTATATCCTCTTTCACTAACAGTTTTATACCGTCTGCAAGTGGTTGTAAAAGTCCTTGTGGTCCTACACGGTTAGGGCCTATTCTTCGTTGTATTTTACCCAAGACTCTGCGCTCGAGCCACACCATAGATAAAACCACGATTGTCAGACCACCAAAAAGTGCAATAATTTTTACTTGTAGTAAGAAAAGGTCCATAATACTCATCGGTCTACTTCACCTAATACAATATCTATTGAACCTAAAATCATAACAGAATCAGATACATAGGCATTTCTCATCATATGCCTCAAGGCCATCAAGTTGCAAAATGATGGAGGACGAATTTTTAATCTGTAAGGTTTATCTGAACCATCACTAACTAAATATACACCAAAGTCACCACGGGGATTTTCAGCATGCACAAAAATATCACCCTCTGGAGGTCGTGCTATTCTTCTGACATTTGCTGTAATTTCTCCTTCAGGTATTTGCTTCAAGGCTTGTTCAATAATTTTAATTGATTCTCGTATTTCTTGAATTCTCACAAAATATCTATCCCAAACATCTCCGCGGTCACCTACTGGAATATCAAAATCAAACCTGTCATAAATAGAATAAGGGTCATTTTTTCTCAAATCATATGAAACTCCTGATGCTCGTAAGTTTGGTCCAGTTAGTCCAAAATCTATCGCATCTGCAGCGTTTATTAATCCAATATTTCTTGTTCGATTTAGGAATATTTCATTGAAGGATAGTAGACTATCAGCTTGATCTACCCCTTGTTTTATTTCTTCTAATAACCAATATATATTTTCAAAAAAATCAGTAGGTAAATCTTCTTTAACTCCACCTATCCTGAAGTAATTATGCATCATTCTTGCACCACTTACAGACTCAAATAAAGATTGGATTTTTTCCCTATCCCTGAATCCGTATAATATTGGGGTACTTGCACCAGCATCCATCCCCATAGTGCCGTAGAAAAGGAAATGGCTAGATATGCGATTGAGTTCACATAAAATTACTCTTATATATTCTGCTCTTTCAGGGATTTCAACCCCCATTAATTTTTCAACTGCCATACAAAAAACAAGCTCATTGTTGAAATTAGCTAAATAGTCTAATCGATCAAAAAGAGTGACGATTTGTGCATATTGTTCTCCTTCAGATAATTTTTCTGATCCACGATGTAGATAACCTATATAGGGTTCCACATCTATAACACGTTCTCCATCTATTTGAAGGACCATTCTAAAAACTCCATGAGTAGATGGGTGTTGCGGACCCATATTCAGTAGCATATCTACACTATTTAAGCTTTGTTGATTAGTCATACATTACCATTCTTTGTAGTCGTTAAAAGGGAAGTCTTTTCTTCCTGGATATCCTTCAAATTCTTCATACAAAAGAAGAGGGGACAAATTTGGGTGTCCCTCAAAAATAACTCCGAATAAATCATGTCCTTCTCTTTCATACCAGTCAGATCCCTTCCACAAACCTATGCATGATGAAATTAAGGGCTTATCTTTATCTAAGCTGGATTTAATTACATATCTATGGTTAAGGGTTGTAGATTGCAGGTGATACACAGCTTCAAATCTATCTTCGTAATCAACAATACTCAAACAAAGGAATAAATTACATAATGTTTCAGGGGAATTTTTGAGAATTGTAAGAATATCGATAATATCAGTTCTTCCGATGTGAATGTTTATTTCACCAAGAAAAGAAGTAATACTAATATCATATGAACTAAGAATATTTTCGAGTATAGATATTCTTTCCACAATTATTGGATCTAACTCTTCAGAAATTTCTTCTTCGGATACTGATTCAGTTATTTCTTCTTCAGCCATTTCTTCTAGCGTCCTGTTTAATTTTTTCCTGTAATCTTAGTATTCCTTCCATTAATGCTTCTGGTCTTGGCGGGCAACCCGGAACATAGACGTCCACCGGGATAATATGATCTACCCCCATAACAACGGAATAAGATCGGTAATAAGGTCCACCATTTGTTGCACAACTTCCCATTGCAATTACCCATTTTGGTTCAGGCATTTGTTCATAAAGTAGTTGAATTGGTTTTGCCATTTTTTTAACCACTGTACCAGCAACAATCATTACATCAGATTGCCTTGGTGAAGGCCATGGCGTTACGCCAAATCTATCAAGATCATGGTGCCCCATATATGTACTCATCATTTCAATTGCACAACAAGCTAGTCCAAACGTTAAAGGCCATAAAGAAGATGTCCTAGCGAGGGCTAATAATTGATCAATTTTTGCAGTAATAACACCAGGTGCTCCAGATTTTTGAAGAAGACTTTGTGCTGGAACATTGCCGGAACTTATTGATTCAGGGGTTTCCCAGTTATCATTACTTGTTGGTATAAGAGGAATTGAGAGTTTATGATCTCTTTTAGGAGTCCAAGATTCGGGTTTCATTCGATTTATTTCCATTGTAGAACTCCTTTTTTCCAAGCATAAATAATTCCAAGAATTAGTATGCCAATGAAAACCATCATTTCATAAAATACTAAATTTGCTAATGCTACTGTAAATTCACCATTAACATTTTCTTTAATTTCATTGAAAACTGCAGCCCAAGGAAATATAAAAACTGCTTCGACATCGAATATAAGAAATAAAATTCCAAATATGTAGTATCGTACATGGATTTGAGACCAGGAAAAAGGTGTGGGTCGTATTCCGTTTTCATAGGTAACTAGTTTATCAATAGATTTTTTTTTGGGTGATAATATGAATGATGCTATAAACATACCTAAAATAGATATAACTCCAAATGATGTTGCTACTAAAATAGCAATCCAAGTGTCTTGAATTATTTGTACTTCATTACCCACAAGAATCCTTTGAATGAAATTCATGAAAAAAATGTCCAGCAGGTATGAATTGTATCAATCTCAATATAAAGGTGTCAAACCTCTAGAGGATGTTTTTTCTAACTTCTTATAATATGATAGGAGTAATATAAATTTTAACTAAAAATTGTATTAGATTTAAATTCATGTCTACGGTAAAATATTGTTCTTCATGTGCTAAGGAAATGATACTGAAACCTTTTGAGAATACCAATAGGTTTTTTTGTACTAATTGTGATCGTATGGAATTTATAGATCCAAAGGTAGTTACTGGTGTTTTATTTACTATTGAATCAGAAATCTTATTAATCAAGAGAAATTTGGAACCCCAAAGAGGTAAATGGACTTTCCCAGCAGGTTTTGTTGATAGAGGTGAAAAAGTAGAAGATGCTGCAATACGTGAAGTTTTTGAAGAGACAGGCTATATTGTCGAACTTGATAAACTCGTTGGAGTATATTCCCAGGAAGCGGATCCCATCATACTTATTGTATATAGTGGTCATACTGTTGGTGGAGAAAGAACTGATAATTTAGAGGTTCAAAGTATACAAACATTTCCCTTAGACAAATTACCTATTTTAGCTTTTAAGAGAGATAAAAAAATCATACATGAATGGGCTGAACGATAAATTATTCTTGAAGATATTTTGAAAAAATATCAATCAATTCTTCTAATGAGCGATCTTCTTTGTAATTTTCAGGTGTTTCATTGAGTGCAATTTCAGTTTTGCTTACAAAGTCATATGTGTCTGCTGCAGCTTTATGAAACATTCCACTCAGATTTGCAGACTCAAAAGTAGAACTGATTTCTAACATTTCACCGATCCATCTATTTGATTTAGTATGAACTTCACTCATACCTTTCATTCGTTTTAACATTTCAGACTGACTTTTACTAAACTCAGCAATAAGACTGTCATATACTCCCAAAATTTTGGCTGTAGATAAAACAGAAATATTAAGAGCAATAGTACCCTTAGTCATACCGGCATAACACATTTTAATAGCAGAAGCTTGTCCAATTTCTGAGCCTATGTTAGTTACTCGGATACCCTTACCATTTAGGCTATCTAAAGGTGTTGTATCTGGTCCACTAGTATAAAAAACTGGTTGATAATTTTCTGTTGGAGGACCTCCAATAATACCTCCATCAATAAAAATAGCAGAGGTGTCTTGAAAATATTCAGATATTTTTTTGGTTGTTTGTGGTGCTATAGCATTGCAATCTGCAAAATAAATTGATTTATCTAAGGATTTGATCGAATCTGAAATTGTTTTAGCAAAAGGTATAGCTTGTGAAGGAACTAATATAGATATAATCAAATCAGAATCTTTTACTAAATTAGTAAAGGTTCCTACATCTTGTATTTTTGCATATTTAGCTAATGACTTAGTTCTTTCACTTCTTCCTTCTAACGCAGTAATTACATTTACATTGTTATTAATAAGTTGTGCTCCAACAGCGTGTCCCATGTCTCCAGGACTAATTATTCCGACGGTAGTGTTGTTCAAGATTCTCCTTAATTTATTCGTGCTTTGACGTTTGAAAGTTGTTCATGTGCTTTTACTAATGCCTGTGTACCTTCGTCTCCCAAGCCTTGACTTAAAAGTCCGGCAAATAGTTGACTAACTAGTGATGTGCCAGGTATTGCTACGTTTAATTCTTGAGCTGATTCTATAATTAATCTTAGGTCTTTTTGTTGTAGTTTGATCATAAATCCTGGATCAAAATCTCCGTTTATGAGCTTAGGTCCTAATGTATTTAATTGCCAGGAAGCTGCAGCACCACCGCCGACAGCTTGAATAGTTGTAGATAAATCTGCCCCTGATTTTGCAGCAAAAACCATGGCTTCAGCAACAGCATTCATAGTACCTGCTACTAATATTTGATTTACGAGCTTAGTGGTTTGTCCCATACCAGATGAGCCGGTATGTATTATATTTTTCCCCATTGCTTCAAATACGGGTAAACAAGTTTTAAAATCGTCATCGCTGCCTCCGATCATTATTGAAAGTGTACCTTCTATAGCTCCCCAAGAACCTCCACTAACTGGAGCATCTAATAATGAGCTTTGATGTTTTCCTAATTCCTCGTTAATATTTCGAGTTACCTTTGGGGAAATTGTACTCATATCAATAACAATACTGTTTGATTGTATACCGTGAATAACTCCATTTTTTCCGAGAATTATTTGTTCTACATCTGGAGAGTCTGTAAGCATAGTAATTATACATTTGGAATTTTCTGCAACTTCTTGTGGATTTTTAGCAATACGAGCTCCCAATTCATCAAGTTCCTTAGTTTTTGATTGAGTTCGGTTATACACAATGAGGTTAAAATTACTTTTAATTAGATTTTTTGCCATTGGTAGTCCCATAATTCCTAATCCAATAAATCCGATAGTTTCTTTTTTTACGTCCATTTTTTGTTCCTCTTGGTAAATTTGTGACATTAGTATAGAGTAGTAATACAAACTGTAAAACAACGTAAATACCGAGTCAACAGGAGATACATAGTGTTTCACAAATTGTTAGAACTATTTAATAGTTCTGACTGGTATTTAAGTCTGCTCGACTTATTAAAAACCAATCTTTACACAGAGGTCTCAGTACCTGATTGTGGCAGATCCCTTTTGTTTAATTCCTTAAATGTTAGATTTAACAAACCTATTTTGTATATCACTCGTGATGTAAATCGAGCAGAAACCTTAGTCAATGATTTATTAATGATTACAGGCTCTGAAAACAATGTATTTTATTATCCTCCGCTTGATAATATACCATTCGAGTTTTTACATATTAACTCTATGACTTATACACAAAGATCTAAGGCTTTATCTGCAATCATTGCATCAAATAAAAATCAATATCCTCCTATAGTTGTTGCTCCAATTTCTGCTATTACCAATAAAATAATCAGTCCTTCTGAAATGAAAGAAAAAAGTGTAGTTATAACCGAAGGAACTTCATTATCAATCAAAGATTTATTATTTCTACTATTACAATTTGGTTATAAATTGAGTAAGTTTACTGAAATGGAAGGACAATGTAGTCAAAGAGGTGGAATTGTAGACATATTTTGTCCTATCTACCAAAAGCCTATTCGTATTGAATTCTGGGGTAATGAAGTAGTAAGTTTGCGTAGTTTTGATACCAATACCCAAACTTCTTTGGAAGTTCTAAGTGATATTACAATTTATCCTACAAGCGAAGTGGTTTTCCCAACAAGTAAGGAATCTATTGAATATTTTGGTGGTCAAATTGAATATAAGCAGGAAATTCAAAATATCAAACAAGTTCCAAGTGAAGTATTTAATAATAATTTTGAATTTCCAGATTTTTATGCAGGTATATACAATAATAGTTCGCTGTTAGATTACTTTGCAGATGATGGTTTGGTAATTATTGATGGGAAAGAAAAAATACTTGAGAAATATTTTGAATTATATGAAGAAATATTTAATCGTCAAAATACCTACATAAAATCAAACCGTATACCTGATAATTTTCAATCTCCTTACTTTTCCCATACTGAATTTAGTAGAAAAGTAGAAGGACTTGGTAAGGTTATAGATATAAAAGAGATACAATCAAGAGGATTTAATGTTCCAATCAAGCCCATTTTATCGTATCAAAATCAATTTGATAGGTTGATACGTGATATAAAGGTAAAAATTAAATCTGGTGTAGTGATTGTTATATCCTCCTATTTGAATAGAATCAAAGAATTATTTCACGAATATGAAATTCCTTATGAAGTATTAACAGATCAAACAAATTCTTTGAGAAAAAATATAGTAACAATAGTTGAAGGTAATTTAAAAGATGGTTTAGTAATAGAGCAAGAAGAGCAAATATCAATAATTAGTGACGATGTAATTTTTGGATACAGTAAAGAAAGAAATATATTAGTTAGAGGAAATAAAACTAGAGGTGTATCTTCAGTATCTCTTGACGATTTTAGTATAAATTCTTTCGTTGTACATATAGATCATGGTATTGGAAAGTTTATTGGTACTACTGTAATGAGTGAATATGGAGATGGTGAAGAATATATGGTTTTACAGTATGCAGATAAAGGAAAGATTTATGTTCCAACACATATGTCTCACAGAGTCAGTTTATATAAGGGATCCAATGGAGCAAACCCATCTTTATCAAGATTATCAACAATGGAATGGAAGAGAACTAAAGCACAAGTAGAAGAAGATACGATGGAGATCGCTAAAGATTTACTAGATTTATATGCTCAGAGGAATTTAGCCAAAGGAAAAAGTTTCCCCAGTGATAGTTTATGGCAAAGTGAGTTAGAAGATTCTTTTCCGTATATTGAAACTGAAGATCAAGTAAGAGTTATTAATGAAGTAAAAGCGGATATGGAATCTACTACTCCTATGGATAGATTAATTTGCGGTGATGTAGGGTTTGGAAAAACAGAAGTAGCTCTGCGATCAGCATTTAAAGCTGTAGACTCGGGATCTCAAGTTATAATTCTAGTACCAACAACTGTATTAGCGACACAACATTTTGAGACATTTGTAAATCGATTAAAGCCGTATCCAATAGCGATCAAAATGTTAAGTAGATTAGTTCCTAAAAGTGAACAAAAACAAATAATTAATGATTTATCAAATGGGCAAGTTGATATTTGTATAGGAACTCATAGATTATTGCAAAAAGATATAAAATTAAAAAATTTAGGTTTAGTTATCGTTGATGAAGAACATCGATTTGGAGTATTTCAAAAAGATCGGTTGAAGGAAATGCGTTTGGGAGTAGACTATTTATCTATGAGTGCAACTCCTATACCCAGAACACTGAGTATGACAATGTCAGGTTTGAAAGATATGAGTACGATAGATACTGCACCAGAATATAGATTACCAGTTAAAACTTTTGTATCAGAAGAGAATGATGAATTAATTACAGAGGCAATAAATAGAGAATTATCTCGACAAGGCCAAGTGTATTATTTGCATAATAGAGTTCACTCTATTCAAATGATTGCAAGTAAGTTACAAAAATTAATACCAAATTTACGAGTTGGGGTAGCTCATGGAAGAATGCTACCAGAGAGTTTAGATAAAGTTATGACTGATTTTGTAGCCAAAAAATTCGATATATTAGTGTGTACTACAATAATAGAGTCCGGTTTAGATTTGCCCTCAGTAAATACATTAATTGTAGATAATGCTGACCGTTTTGGTCTTGCACAACTATATCAGTTAAGGGGTAGAATTGGCAGAAGTTATAGACAAGGATATGCATATTTTACAATTCCAGAATTTAAAATCATTACCCCACCTGCACAAGCAAGACTTGATACTATTTTGGCATCTTCTGACATAGGCTCTGGTTACCGAGTAGCTAGTAGAGATTTAGAAATCCGTGGAGCAGGACAAGTTCTTGGTAAGAAGCAGAGTGGGCATATTACAACAATAGGTTTTGATCTTTATATGAAAATGATTTCTCATGCAATGAAAAAAGTAAAAGGACAAGAACTAGTTGATAGTAAAGACGCAAAATTATTTGAAGATGCAGGACAACAAGGCCCACATTTAAAGTTAAACTTAAATGCATTAATTCCTACAGAATTTATTCCAGAAGTTTCCACACGTATTTCACTTTATAATGATTTAGCAGAAGTTGATAATAATTCAGAATTATATGAACTTAAGGTTTCAATTATTGATAAGTATGGTCAAATTCCTACAGAATTCGAGAATTTATTTACGGTTGCACGTCTTCGATTAATGAGTTTTCAGTGTGGAATTAATTCTATTATATTAAATAAAAATACATATCATATTCGATTTGACCAAACAATAAACTCTTTAAAGTATATATTGGAAAGTAATGAAGAACTTGATATTAGTGTTAAAAATAGGAGTTTAAATTGTAAGGTTCATAATCAGACAAATATAGATACTCTTGATAAATTATTTAACTTTATTTTTGAAATCAAACATCGGATTGAAAGTATTCATTAAGTTTTAGATGTACCAAGAATTCTTTATTCCCAGTTTGACCTTTTATTGGGGACGAGGTGATATTTTTAATTGTAAATTGATTATTTACTAGCCAATTTGTTAATCGTCCAATAATTAGTGAATGTGTTTGGTAATTTTTTATAAGTCCTTTTTTTCCAACCTCTTCTTTTTTAGCTTCAAATTGAGGTTTTAGAAGCCATATTATTGAACCCTGATTTTTTAAATGGCAAGAAATACTTTTTAATAATAGACGCGCTGATATGAATGAAACATCCATGGTAATTAAATCTACTTTTTCACCTAAATCAAATGGGTGTCTTGCATTAATTCCTTCCATCGTTACAACTCTGGGATTTATTCGTAGTTTGTAGTCTAACTGGTTTTTACCAACATCTACGGCATAAACTCTAGATGATCCATTTTGCAGTAAACAATCAGTAAATCCTCCTGTAGATGATCCAATATCAAGAGCTATAGTTTCTGTTGCATCTATATGAAATGCATCTAAGGCGTGTTGGAGTTTCTCTCCCCCTCGACTGACAAACTTTTTTGATTGACTAACTCTGATGGTAGAAATATCAGGGTCAAATAATGTACCTGGTTTGGTTACTTTTTGATCATTAACATAAACTTTTCCTGCCATAATTAAAGCTTGTGCGTGAGATCTAGAATTTGCAAAATTCAATTCATGAATAAGAAAATCTATTCTTTTTTTTCTTTTTGATGCCATTTCAACTTATATTTATGTAAATGATTTCGAAATTCACAAGAGATACTATGTTACATTAATTGACATAATATATATATAGAAACTATAATTCGTTGGTAAATTTTTTATTTTTTGTTATTTTGTTATGCCAAAGAGAACTTATCAACCAAAAAAACGTAGAAGACTTAGAGTGCATGGTTTTCGAAGTAGAATGAGCACTAAGGGTGGTCGAGCTGTATTGAGTCGTCGACGCACTAAGGGTCGTCATTCGCTTACTGTATAACCCCACTTAATCAATCCTGTATTGTTTCGTATAATAATTTTACTTATTGGTATTTTATGTACAAGACCATAAAAAAAACGGTGGAGTTTAAATCTGTCCATAGTCTCAATTATGGTTATTCTAGTAGATACATGAGAGTAAAGATTAAGAGAAATTCTCAAACAACTACAAGGGTCGGATATTCAATAAGCAAGAGGATCGGGACTGCAGTTTCTAGAAATTTGGTAAAAAGAAGATTGAAAAATATAATTGGTGATTTTAAATTGGAACCAGGATGGGACATAGTTGTCGTAGCAAAAGTAGGTATAAAAAATACTAGTTATGACGAATTAATGGAAGATCTTAAAAAAATTTGTAGTAAATTGGAATTACTACAGTGAACCTATAAATGATAAGTGAAATAAATTGGCATCATTAGTAATAAAAATAATTAGGGTATATCAAAACGGAATATCGCCATATTTACCTTCAGTGTGCAGATATGAACCAACATGTTCTGAATATTCTATTGAAGCTATAAAAAAATTTGGTGCATTTAAAGGTATTTTATTGACAGTGAAAAGACTACTAAGATGTAACCCATTAGGCGGAAAAGGATATGACCCAATTCCGAAGTAACACAATTAATTTAAACCTCTCAACTATGCTCAAAAAGAAACAAATACTAACCTATTTGATGATAATTTCACTAGTGGTATTATCAGGTTGTGATAGTGATAGATTCTCTGCAGATTATGGCTGGGCAAGCCCAATCTTAGTAGAAGACTCAATCATAAGTATGTCCGAAAAAGGTATGGTTTTTGTTGTTGATACTAATTTACTTCCAGTTAGTGGGGAATCTGAAAATCAAAGACCTGCTGCAAAATTTTCACCTGAGGATAGTCATCAGAATTGCAATTCTGACTATTTAGATATGGCAGGAAATGCTATTTATAGCACACCTGCATATAGTGTTAATAATAGTACATTAGTTGTTGGGTATTATACCGGCCTAGTAGTAGGACTGAGCTATCCTGATTTAAGCTTGAAGTGGTGTAATTTTATAGATCCATTATCTAAAGATAATTCTGGTGGTGGATTTTTTAGTTTTTTAAGTTTTGGAACTAGACACCAGCCTGATACTTTGATTGGCAATATTACTGTCCATGATGGATTAGCTTTGATGGGGACATCAAAAGGTTTTATTCTTGCAATAAATACTGATACTGGAAATATAAAGTGGTGTTATAACGGAGAAGTTACGACTGGAATATGCCAACCTGAGTCAGTATTAGGTTCAATCTATGATTCACCTCTAGTTGATTCTGGTAAGGTGTATTTATCTTCATTAGATGGCTCGGTATATGCATTAGATGTTTATGATGGGAGTACTAAAATACCCAATGCCAATTTTTTTCAGACAGAAAGTAAATCCGCTTTAATTTCTAAACCATCTGTACAATCTGGAATGTTTATAGTTACTTCTCTTGATAGAAATATTTATGTGATTAATAAAAAAGATGGATCAATTATTACTACGTTATTTGACGATAGTAATAAAGCTAGTGGAAGGTTTTGGGCAGGTTCATTGATTAGTGATAGTAAGATATATACTGTTACTACAAATGGTAGATTGTATCAATTTGAAATAGATACTTCTGGACGGAAGAAAAATATGACATCAGTTCAATTGAAAAATAGAGGTCAGAAAGCTGGCGAAGATATTTTAATCACAAGTTCTCCGGTATTAATGGACGACACAATGATAATTGTTGATTCCATTTCAGGTAATATATGGGAAATTTCTTTAAGTTCTTTCCAATCTGGTAATACTGTGGAGCTTTCTCCTGTTAAACATGGCTCTGATGAAGCATGGGAAGGTATCCCTTCGGAACCATTGGTAATAGACAGAACCATGTATTTTCACTCGAGTGAAAAAAAATTCTTATGTAAAAAAGATTTACAGAAAGATACAATAGGCTGTTTATCAGTAACTGAGAAATAGAGGTATTATGGGAGATTTATGGAATTCATTAATATTTGATCCAATGCTAAATAGCTTAATAATATTATATACATTTTTAGGTAATAGTTTTGGCCTAACAATTATTGTATTTACATTAATAGTAAATCTAATAATGTTACCTTTAAGACTTAAACAAATACGATCTACAAAAAAACTTGCGGTACTTGGGCCTAGATTGCAGGCAATTCAAAAGAAATATGCTAATGATTCGCAGAAAAGAGGTCAAGAAACTATGCGAATCTATAAAGAGGAAGGAATTAGTCCATTAGGTTGTTTGGGGCCATTGGTAATTCAAATGCCTATATGGATAAGTTTGTATTGGTGTATATATGCACTTATCCCGACTTTCCCAGAAAATTTTGCAAGTTTAACTTCGCATATGTATGATTCATTAGAATTTTTAGATACTGCAGTTCCATTGAATAGTACATTTTTAGGATTAGATTTGGCACAACCTGTAGCGTTATTTGCACTACTAGTAGGGGGATCAATGTGGGTTTTGCAAAAAATGTCTACTATGGAATCTACAGATCCAAGACAGCAACAAACACAAAAAATGATGTTGTGGATGATGCCATTTATGTTTGGATTTTTATGTTTGCAATTTCCTTCTGGTTTATCTATGTATTGGATGACAAGTAATTTAGTAGGTATAGCAATTCAATATACAGTAGCTGGTTGGGGGGGGTTAATACCAAGTGCAGATTCCAATAATACTGCACCAGTAAAACCATCAAAAATAAATGAAGAAGATATTTCTTCAGAAGAGGAGGATTTAGATGAGAGACAATATAAAAATAAGCGGCAAGACGGTAGAAGACGCAATAGAAATAGCTCTAATAGAGCTCGACGCAAGCAGAGATGAAGTATCGATAGATATAATATCAGAAGGTAAATCAGGTCTTTTTGGTATTGGTGCTACTGAAGCTACTGTGAAGGTCACTAGATTAGGAGATGCATCTGCAACTTCTGGTACCGCTATAACATATTTAAATGAAATATTATCTTTCTTAGATGTTGATGCTTTGGCAACGATTAGAACTGTTAATAATAGTAAAAATAAAGGACCAGTTATTGATATACAGGGCGAAGATGCAGGTTTACTTATTGGGAAAAAAGGTGAAAACCTTAGCGCACTTCAGTTTATATTAAATAGAATATTAAGATCTAATAGTGTCGATTCATTCGTTACATTAGATATTGAACAATATAAGGAAAGAAGATCGCAATCATTAAATACCCTAGCTGCTAAAGTTGCTGATAGAGTAATGAATAATAAACGATCAATAACTTTAGAGCCAATGACAGCTTCGGAACGAAGAGTTATTCATACCGCTCTTGCAGATCACCCAGGTGTTAAAACAGAAAGTTTTGGTTCCGGATATAATCGTAAAGTAGTTGTGACACTAAATAAATCTTAAGAATCTGTTAGATTTAATTTAACTAGTTTAATACTGTCTTTTAACTCGTGCTTTGTTGTGGGAGCAATATAATTAGGATCAATTGCTACTTTTAAAGTCACAAATATTGGTCCTGGAGTGTTTAATATCGTTTCAATATCCAGAGTAAAGTCTTCAATATTGTCAAATTCAAAAGTTTTTACGTACCCAACAGCATCAGCCATTTTCGAAAAAGAAAGTTGACTACTTGAAGGTATAGGTTGATTGCCTGATCCTGCGTATGAACCGTTTTGTACAACAAAATGAATAAAATTCTCAGGCTGAACTTCACTAACTGTGGCTAAGGATCCTAAATTCATCAATAAACTACCATCGCCATCTAAAACAATGACTTTACTTGTTGGTTTAGCTAATGCAATACCTAGTCCTAGAGATGAACCTTTACCCATGCAATCTTCGAAATATATATCCAGATTACGGTTATTGCTTACAGAATTCCATACATGGCTACTTGACTCACAAGCAACGACAACTTCGTTCTTGCGGTATTTTCCAAGTTCAGTAAGACAATTTTCAAGCAACATACGTTATATCTAGAATTAAAGTGTGCCGAGTTCTTCTCGAAGATCTTTTATCGCTTCATTGGTTGAACGATTTCTAGGGTCTCTAGTTCTTCTTCCAATAGGCTCATTTTGTATTTCAGGGACAGAGTGTATATGAACAAAAATCGGACCTTCAGCAGTAAAAATTTCTTCTACTTTTCCAGCAAAATCCTCAATATTATCAAATTCGTATGAAGCAGCATACCCAGCTCCAGCAGCCATTTGTGAAAAATTAGCATCATCAGCTGCAGCAATTGGTTGGCCTCCAGTTACTGAAAAGTATCCATTATTAAGTACAAAATGAATCAGATTTTTAGGTTTTGCTCCAGCGATAGTCATCATTGTACCAAGATTCATATTAAGACTACCGTCACCATCGAAACAGACTACCTTTGTGTCAGGTTGTGCTAATGCTAATCCCATTGCAAAGTTTGATGCTTTACCCATTGCTCCACCAACACTTACGTCTCTAGATGGTTTGTCACTAGAATCTAGCCAACCACGGGATCCAGTCATTGTAGGAATCGCAATTGCTTTACCTCTAAATTTTTTTATTTCTGCCATTAAATCATCGTTATTTATCATAGTTGACCTCGATACTAATATTTTATAAACATTTGTCTGATGAAAGAATAAATTATCCTTCTTTGATTATTTTTCTTTCTTCATCCAAATTCATTCTATTAAATCCATGATATTCATCTCCTACAAGAACAGCTACAGGTTTTTGGGTTGCTGCAGCAGTTTGAAATGCAAGAGTGATTCGATCAGCGTCTCCATCGTGTTCAACGAGATAATATTGTATTCCCCAAGCATTAAGAGTTGGTTCAGTTAATCGTGCAGCTGAGTCAGGAGTTATGCCCCATCTAGTCCACCCACGATAACCAATGATCATTACTATTGGTAGGTTACAATCTAACCCAAGTCCCCTAATAGAATCTCCAGATTCCATCATTCCAGTATTTTGTACTAAGCAAACTGGTATTTTGCCACCAACAATTACCCCTGCTGCTATTGCCATAGTTTCAGCTTCTCTTCCAACAGTGATAACTTGAATTTTTGGATCTTCTTCCATGGCAATGAATAGATGATTAGTCTCACTGTCAGGTAGATAAATCACATGAGTTACATTATTTTCTTTAATTTTATCTAAGATTGTTAGAGGGCTTAACATAGCCTGTTGTTCAGTCATCAGAACCTCCCCTTTTTGTAAAATTTCTACAGTGCTCACAATATAATAGAAATGTTTTTCTAAAGCAAGTAAATAGATGCATTTATTTTGCTTGCCTACTTTGTTGTTAATATATTTAATATATTGCATAATTTATATTGGTATTAAAAATAAGGAAGTACTTACCATGGAAGAATTAAATAACAGGTCTGTTGATTTAGAAAGTAAATTTTCAGATATAATGGTGCGTCTTTGACTTACCTAAAACAGAAGTAGAGATTCAGGATTTACAACAGAAAACGTTAGCGGGAGATTTTTGGGGTAATTCTTCTTTGGCCAAAGAAATAATGCAACGTTTAGCAGATTTATCAAATTTTGTACAAAAGTGTCGATCACTAGAATCAGATATTACTGAATTGGTAGAATTAACTTCAATTATAGATGAGGATGATACACAAGTTGAAGAACAATTACTCCAAGAAATCATAAGGGTAGAGGCTGAACTCACATCCATAGAATTCGATTTACTTTTTTCTGGAGAGTACGATGATTCCAACTCTATACTTGCCATACATGCTGGAGCTGGAGGAACTGAGTCTCAAGATTGGTCACAGATGTTGCTCAGAATGTATTTACGATGGGCAGAAAAGAAAAATTATTCTTCAGAGATTATAGAATTGTCAGAAGGTGACGAAGCAGGTATAAAGAGTGTACTTATTTCTATAAAGGGACGATGGTCTTATGGAAATTTAAAATCAGAAAAAGGTGTTCATAGATTAGTTAGAATATCTCCTTTTGATGCTTCAAAATCAAGACATACATCGTTTGCATTAGTCGAAGTTTTGCCTGACACAGAAAAAAGTGTTGATGTAACAATAGAGAATGATGATTTGCGGATTGATGTTTTTCGGGCTGGTGGGCATGGGGGACAAAATGTTCAGAAAAATTCTACAGCAATACGTATAACTCATCTACCCACTGGAGTGGTAGTAGTTTGTCAAAATGAAAGATCACAACTACAAAATAAAGAGCTTGCAATGCAAATATTGAAAGCACGATTATTGGATATAAGGATGAAAGAGTTAGAAAAAGAGCATTCTGAATTAAAGGGTGAACATATATCTGCTGAATGGGGAAATCAAATTAGAAGTTATGTTTTACATCCATATAAAATGGTAAAAGATCACAGGACAGGTCATGAAGATACCGATACTAATTCAGTATTAGATGGAAATATTAATGAATTTTTACAATCATATTTGTTAAATCAAGTCTCTAATGATACGTTTTGATTACTTTTCCAAAGCGCTGATTATTTGATCAGAATAACTCACTTCTTCTACTTCAAGTATATGGTCAACAACTTCTCTAGGCGACCAATCTTCTGCTGATGGTTTTGTATCGAGTTCTTCATCAGTTAATGTAGATAGTATTCCAATTAATTTGCCACGACTTTCAGCTAACTCTTCAAGAATTTGCTCAGCTTCACTTAAATGTACTCCAAGGGATCTTACAGTTTTGGCTAAGTGTATAGTATGTTCTATTTCATGGGCCACTAATCTATAGAAGATAGAGCGCACATACATATTATCTCTATTTGGTATCGGCAATGTCATAGCTTCGTCAGGAACGTTTTGTAATTTGGTTATAACTTTTGCTCTAGATTCTGCCATCTGGTTTAAATAATCATTAACTTTACTCATAATATCTCCTCAATATTTGTTTAATGTAAATTTTGGTTATCTGTTAATGGGTATCTGATTCTATCTACCCAAACACATTCATCCACTTTTATATTCATTACATTGATCTCTGAACCTAGTGACTGGACTCATCATTGACATAATTACATCCATGGTTGTTTTAAATTAAACCTCTCCGGAGTCCAAGATAAATATATTCCAACACTACACTTTTTGCTATTGTAGGCAACACATCAATCATATTATATCCTTATTTTAGTAGATTGGTGCTTCAATTTTAGCATTAAGTTTTTTTGCAACAACTTCTTTTCCTACTGTCTTAAACGAAGTTTGATATTTTCTAGAAAGTATTCCGTAATATTCAATTAAGCTTTTACCTTGTCTAGGAGTTAGTACATTAGGAATATTTTCATTACTTATCCGAATAGGAAGTATTGAAACTCTTTTTCTACCTAAACTATCTATATCTACCTGAGCAATACAAGAATCTCTTTCAATTGATCGGATTGCAGTTCCTCCGAATGAAAAATTACCCAAACTATAGAAAATTGGTTTACCTTTATAAATTTCTATTCCTTGAGGTTCATGAGGATGATGACCCATAATAATATCTGCACCTGCATCTATTGCAGTATGTGCCATTTCTTCTTGATACTCCGTAACATAACATGGTGCAATTTCTACTGGTACTCCTAAGGATCGAGCATTACCTCTTGCAGTTTGCCCCCAATGCCAACTGATAATTACTATGTCTGCATTAGTTTTTGCCTTACGTACATCTTCTTTCATCACTTCTAGATGATCAGGATTAGCCCAACTAATTATTCTTGGAATTGAACCTGGTTGATATGGAGCATTATATGAAGCTTCGTATGCAGTTTGTGCATTTACTACAGCACATCCAGGTTTATTTTCTCCAGCAGGAAAAGTCAAAGGAACGTAACAGGATGTGTAGGATAAAAATCCGATTCTTTTACCTTTGGAGTCAAGAAAAACAGGTTTATGGGCTTCTTCGATATTCATACCGGAACCAGCATGAGGTATTTTTGCTTTATCTAATGCATTGAGAGTTTGAATCAAACCTTCTTCTCCAAAATCCATAGTATGATTATTAGCAGTAGATACAGCATCTACATTTGCTAATTGCAATATACTTTCGATTGGACCAGACGGCATTCGTACATGTCCCCCACTTCCTGATTCTGTTTTACCTGGTAGTGTAGATACTGATTCATCACATATTACTCCTTCTACATTTGCCAAAGTAATATCACCATTTTGTAGAATAGGTAGTGTGTTCCCAAAAGCTATTTGTGGGTCAATAGCCTCAGTAATTATTACATCTCCTACCATAACTATACGTAGAGTTGAATCAGACTTTTTTGACATCGATATCTCCTTTAATCAATGAGGTTCAGCACGATTCCATACTTCTACAAGTGTCCCAATACAGGTTTTAGGATGAAACCACGCGACATAGTTGATATCAAGTCCGGGTTCAGGGATTGCTCCTATCTGCTGTATACCATATTCAGTAGCTTGATCGATTACCTTATGCACATTAGGAGACCATGGACCAATGTGGTGAAAAGCAGCACCTTGTAGAGCTCTCTGAGCAACAAATTTAGCAGTACCACTATCTTCATCTGCGGGGATACTTATTTCGATTACACAACTCCCTACAGGGAATTCTTTCAAATAAACAGGATCATCTGGTCCAAGTCTTGGTGTTCCATCAGGATTTTTTTCTCTAG
>JBJKVQ010000039.1:0-55361 GCA_045562575.1 Dehalococcoidia bacterium | reverse complement strand
TATGGAACTTTTCCTTATATCTTAGGTCAATTAGTGAGAGAAGAAGGTTTATTAACACTGGAAAGTGCAATCCATAAAATGACTGGAGTTCCATCTCAGAGACTTGGTTTAAATGATCGTGGATTAATTAAAAATTCATATAAGGCAGATTTGGTAATATTCAATCCAGATAAAGTTGGTACACAGGCAACTTTTGAATCTCCAAAAGCATTTGCTGAAGGTATAAACTATGTTATGGTGAACGGTAAAATCGTTCTCTCTGAAGGAGTTTTAACCAGAGAATTATCTGGCAGAGCTCTTCGAAAATAAAGAAAGGGAAGAAAAATGGCATTTGTTGAAATAGATATACAAGATCAGATAATGATAATAAAACTCAATAGACCAGAAAGATTAAATGCTCTCAGTGAGGTTATTCGAGAAGGAATGTCTGAAGCATTTACTAAGTATGAAAAAGATAGCAATTTGGAAGTAGCAATACTTACTGGGGAAGGAAGAGGTTTTTGTGCAGGGGAAGATATGAAAGAATCTTTAGAACGTGGTGATGTAGGATCTCGTTCTGGAAAAACTTTCCGAGATCCATTTATGGAGAGAACATTACAAAAACCAGTTATTGGTGCAATCAATGGATTCGCTATGGGTGGAGGATTTATGATCGTTGAAAGAACTGATCTTAGAGTTGCAGTGAAAGAAGCAATTTTTGAAGTTTCTGAAGCTAAAAGATGGTTATTGGGAGGGTATGATCATGCACATTTTGCAAATCTCCCTCACCCTATTGCAATTGAAATGGCATTGGGATTCAGATTTACTGCAGAAAGACTATATCAGTTAGGATATATAAACAGATTGGTAGAAAAAGAAGAATTACTACCAACAGCAATTAGTATGGCAGAACATATGCTTTCTCTGATACCTGCTTCGAGAGTTAATACCTTATATATGATGAAACAATTAGCTCCGCAGATCCCACAAAATTATAGAGATCTTGCTGATGAGCTTCACAACCATGGTGATAAGGAAGATCGAATGGAATCCAGAAGAGCATTTAATGAAAAAAGGAAGCCTAACTTTAAAGGCTGGCATAACCCTGAAGACCGTTATAATTTGCCAAAATTAAAACCAATGAAATAATTTATGGATAAAGTAAAATCTAATTCACCATTTGAATCAGTCATAGGATTTTCTCGAGCTACCAGAACTGGCAATATTGTTGCTATAGCAGGTACTGCTGCTATAGGTGATGATGGCAAAACCGTTGGTGTAAATGATCCATTAGAGCAAACCAGAAGATGTTTTGAAATAATTAAAAATGCTCTGGCAGAATTTAATTTAGGACTTGATGCAGTATTCAGAAGCAGAGTGTTTTTTATTAATCGTGATGATTGGAACGAAATTGCTAAAGGTCACGGGGAAGTTTTCTCAGAAATAAAACCAGCCAGTTCTTTTCTTATTGTGGATGGTTTTATTGACCCTGAATGGTTAGTAGAAATCGAAGTGGATGCCTGGATTAAATAAGAATTTAGAATAAATGAGGTTGTGTATGCATGTAGTAAATAAGAATCAAATTGAACCTGAAGATGCTTCAAATGCACCATTGTTTTATGGTGGGAAAGTCACCAGACAACCTTTGGTAGGAACGCCTGATACTGAACAATATAGTTTTGCCTGGGTGAAATTTTATAATGGTGCAAAAAATCATTTTCATACTCATACCAGTGATCAGATTCTTTTTGCAACTCATGGCGTCGGTATTGTTGCAAACAGACAAGAAGAAATTCAAATGCAAGAAGGTGATACTGCTTTTATTCCTGCTGGAGAAATACACTGGCATGGAGCTGCAGACGGAAGTGATTTTTTTCATATATCTCTGACACGTCCAGATAGCCAAACTGAAATGATTAAAGATAATTAATTCCTAAGGTAAATAATATGGAAAAAAATATTTTAGGTAAAACAAATATTGAAATTAGTAGGCTTGGTATTGGATTAGCAGAAATAGGCTACCAACTAACTATTGATGATATTAAAGAAGCTCAGAAATTACTTTATCTAGCTATAGATAATGGGATTAATTTTTTTGATACATCGTCATGTTATGGACTTAGTGAAGAATTAATTGGAAAAACCATTTCTTCAAGAAGAAATGAATATATATTAGCAACGAAATGCGGTCATGCTCGTAATCTCCCAGAGAATGATAATGGTCAGTATATTGATTGGGCAGTAAATACATTAGAGACAAGTATCGATAATAGTTTAAGTAGAATGAATACAGACTATGTCGACCTTTTACAATTACATTCCTGTAATGTTGATATTTTAAAACAAGGTGATGTTATAGATACTCTTTTACGTATTCAGCAATCTGGTAAAACAAGATTTATTGGATATAGTGGAGATAATGAATCTGCTGAATGGGCCGTCCATAGTGGAATATTTGACACTTTGCAAACAAGTTTTAATTTGATTGATCAAAAGGCTAACAAAAATATTTTTAAATCTGCTACTTCTAACAACATGGGTATCATTATCAAAAGGCCTTTGGCAAATGCTGCTTGGGGGCTAGATAAACCACCCGTCTATGGAACAGGATATGCTGATTACTATTTAGATCGAGCAAATAAAATGATTGAATTAGGGCCTTTGCCTGATAATGCACCTAAGGACAATATTGAATTAGCTTTATTTTTTGTATTAGCACATAGTCAGGTGAATACTGCAATTGTAGGTACTAAAAAACCTGAACACTTATTATCTAATTTAAAAAGTATAGAATCTGGTTCCTATTTATCGAAAGATGTAATTGCCGAATTATACGATCGTTTTGATAAGCTTGGTGATGAGTGGTTTCAGCAAATGTGATAATAGTGAGATTTGGTTTTTATGGATGTGAGTATTATTAAGTCACTTATATAATTTGTACTACTGTTTACTTGTTTTCTCTCGTTCACGATGATAGGCACAATTTTCACAGCCAAATGTTTCTTCCGGTATTGTATTTGAATTTAAAATATTTAGCATGTTAAATATTTCATTTTCTACCCAAGAGTAATCGAGAGTGTATGGAATTAATACTTCTTCAAATCTCATAATTCCTGAAAAGCTAGAAACTTCACTTTTTGCGTTACATACATAGAAGTACCCTATCGGAGCAACAGGAAATCCATTT
Source organism: Dehalococcoidia bacterium (assembly GCA_045562575.1). Lineage (GTDB taxonomy): Bacteria > Chloroflexota > Dehalococcoidia > Lucifugimonadales > UBA6952 > UBA6952. The sequence goes on along the minus strand of JBJKVQ010000039.1, from coordinate 52,195 downwards.
TTTTCTAAAAGGTAACCATAAACATCTAATTGCATTTTATAAGCCTGGTGATAAATTCCTGACAAATATGATTCTGGTGTGATCGGATAATTATTTGACTGTGATTTATAATCTAGGACTATAAGGTTCCCATTAGTTGTATCTTGCCAGATATCATCCACTCCGCCGTGTAAAATTATATTAGTATTTGGAATGTGGGTTTCAACGCCTCCTGTTAAAGCATTTCTCCAGTGATTTAAGTCTGGATGCTTAAAAGGGACTAAATGTGATAGTCCGTATTTTTCAAATATTCTGTGAGGTATCTGTAGCTCTCTACATTCATCGAATTCTTTTTTTAATAAAGTGTCAACAAGTGTGTTAAGAGTCCAGCCAGGCATACTAGGAGAAACAAGGCCAACCACCCTATCTAAGTAAAAGCATTTTGGACAGGATAAAAAATCATTTAGTTTACTACGGCTGATTTTGAAAAGTTCCGGTTGATTAGGTTTATAAAAAGAAGACTGTTTTACTCTAAGGCCACTTGCATATACTACTTCACCTTTACTATTTCTTTTTAGACTACCCATAATAACCTCGTAAATTAAAAGCTAATATTTTCATATAATAATTTATATTCAAATTTTACGTTATGCATTATTGTGTAATTTAGGAGGATTATTTGAAATATTTATGGATAATGCTCCTAATAAATAGACACATGCAACTAAGAAAAACGCAACTATATATGAAGATGATATGTCGTATAGAACCCCTGCCCCAATTGGCCCAATAACTGCCAGTATTGCTGTAACTGGCCTTCCCACACTTTGTATTGAGGCTATATACCTTCTTCCAAAATATCTCGACCATAGAAATTCACTGACTGGTATAGTGGCTCCAAACCCAAATCCATACATGAAAAATCCTATGAGAAGGAAAATTGGTTCTTGTGTAGTATTAGAAAGAATCATTAATAAAACACCAGTTGCAGACGTAGATAATGCAATGCCAGCAAGTCTTCGTGCATCAAATCTTTGTAGACCCCATCCCCATAATACTTTGGAGCTAAGATTTCCTATTCCGCTAATACTTAATGCTATAGCACCAAGAGATCTGGTATATCCAATATCAGTTGCAAAAGGTATAGCATAAAGAGAAATAGTAGTTAATGCTGCAGCATTTAGCCCGTATCCGATAGCTAATAACCAAAAACTAGAAGTTTTTATAGCTTGTGAACGAGTATACGTTTGTTGGTTGTCTTTCTCTATTTCTGCAAGTGTTTTAGTAGATTGTTTATCTGTAGGTATACCATCTGGAACCAAGCCGATATCTTCTGGTTGGCGTATCATAATTAATGCAATAGGAGTGATAATAATTAATACGAAGATTGATAGTACCATATAGCCAGTTCTGAATCCGTAGGTGTCTACGATTGGAGTTATAACTACAGGTGAGATAATCGCTGCTAAAGGCACACCTACTGAACCTATAGCTAAAGCAAATCCCCTTCGTGCAACAAACCATTTTATTATCGCGGAGTTTACTACTGCAGGACCAAATAAGATCCATCCAATTGAACTAGTAATAATCTGAAAAATAAAAAAATGAATAAAAGATGATAATTGAGATAGCCCAAATAGACCTACACTGCAGAATACCATACCAGTTAGCATCACATTTCTTAATCCAAGTCGGTCTATCAGTGGACCGATAATTAGTACGATGAATGCTCCAGTAACGTTAGCAATTGCAAGTGTGGCAGAAAATTGCCATACAGGTATATTTAGCTCTTTTGTTATCGATTCAAGAAAAATCCCAGCAACCATTTGTCCAACACTTATTGAAACAAATTGGCAAACTACAGCTCCTCCGAGAATCTTCCATCCATAAAAGCTATTTGAAAAAGGTTTAAACATTCAAATGTTTATTAAATTAGACCTATTGGAGCATTTTGATCTTCAAGTACAACAGTCGCAGTAAGGCAATCCTTATCACCAATTGCCATAGTTTTATGGCCTTGACCAGTGATATTTTCCATTAATCTTGCTTCCCCTTCTCCAAAAACTCTTTTCGTTCCGTCAGGATACGTTATTTGTAGTTGTCCGGATAATATGATTACAAATTGTCTTTGGGGAGCTGGATGCCAATCCTGTTCTACATTAGCTGGACGATAGCCAAATTTTATATCTTTTGCATTAAAACCATCGGTCCATTCTTTATGATCGTTAATCTCAATTGGTTGCCAATTGGTATCTCCGTTACTATCAGTATACATTCGAGATGTTCCCATTACTCCTCCGTTTATTTCTGTTTAAGTAAGTTTAAAACCTTCATATCCTTTAGATACAATTTCTTCACACTTTTCTCTATATGCAGGCACACCGCCTATATATGGCATAAATACCCGTGGTTTACCTGCTATATTGGCTCCTACATACCAGGAATCACAAGTTGATCTCAGAGATTTTCCTGCAACTTCGTTAACATGCGATATCCATTCTTCTTCAGCTTCCATAGTGGGTTCTATTTGATTGAAATCATTATCACTTAAATATTTTATACAGTTGCTGATCCAGTCAACATGTTGTTCAATTGAAGGTAACATATTGCTTAAAACTGAGGGGCTTCCTGGTCCTGTAATAGTAAAAAGATTAGGAAACCCTTTTGCTAATAATCCTAAATACATTCTAGGGCCATCTTCCCATTTATTATTGAGAGTTTGGTTATTTGAACCGATAATATCAATATTTTTTAAGGCTCCAGTCATAGCATCAAATCCGGTAGCAAATACTATTGCATCTACTTCGTATTCTTCTTCTCCAACCTTAATGCCTTTTGCAGTAATTGAATCGATTTTTGTTTCACTTACATCAATCAGATTTACATGTGGCTGATTGAATGTTTGGTAGTAATTAGTATCAACACATAACCGTTTGCATCCAATAATATTTTTGGGTTTCAGTAAATCTGCAACTTTAGGGTCTTCAACAATTTCATCAATTTTAGATTTAACAAAGTCAGCAGCAGTCTTATTGGAATCTGGATTTAAAAGCAAGTCCTGAAATGATCCCATAAAAGGCACTCCGCCTTCTTCCCATCTCTTTTGGTATTGCTGTATTCGATCTTCCTGACTGACATCGACGGCATTTACTTCATTTAATCTTAGGGCAGCTGTTCCACCCCGATTGAGTTTAGCTCGGTCACGAAGTCCTTTATAATCGCTTTTAATTTCATTTATAAAGCTTTCTTCAAGATCTGAGTTATGCGCGGGTATAGTATAGTTAGCAGTTCTCTGAAAAACTAATAATTGTTCAGCCTGTTCTGCAATAACAGGTATAGATTGTATAGCAGAAGAACCTGTACCTATTATCCCAACTCTTTTGCCGGTAAAATCGACACCTTCATGAGGCCATTGTCCAGTGTGATACCAAGGGCCTTTAAAATCATCAACACCTGTAAAATTAGGTTTGTTGGGAGTAGAAAGGCAACCTGTTGCCATGATGCAAAATCGAGAATTGAAGATCTGATTATCATCAGTTTTTATTGTCCAGTTTTTTGTTTCATCATTGTGTTTGGCAGAAAGTACTTTTGTTTTGAAGAGAATATCTTTTCTGAGATCAAATCTGTCAGCAACATGATTTGCATATTTTAGAATTTCTGGTTGTGGAGCATACTTTTGACTCCAAACCCATTCTTGTTGAAGTTCTTCTGAAAATTGATAAGAATATTCCATACTCCATACATCACACCTGGCACCAGGATATCGGTTCCAGTACCATGTTCCACCTACACCATCTCCCGCTTCAATTACTTTTGCAGTGAATCCAAGGTTTCTTAATTTATACAACATATACATACCTGCAAAACCAGCGCCCACAATTAATGCGTCATAGGTATTTTGTGAAGCTTTATCTAATTTTTCTACAGTACTATTACTTGTAGTCATTTTAGCCTCCGCTATATTTTTTCGGATGTTCTAAGTGCCATTTTGTTACGTTTTGATACTCTTTGGCAATACCTATTAGCAAGTTTTCAGAAAATGGTTGTCCCATTATTTGGAAACCTGTTGGCATTGTATCTTTAATACCAAATCCATTAGGGACAGATATTGCAGGTAATCCAGTAAGGTTTCCGATGCTACCCATTGGGTCATATCCTGATCGTACTGATCCCCTGAATTCTCCGTCAGAGGGAGGGGCAGTTGATGGTTTTGTAGGTGCGATAATAGCATCATATTGTTTATATATGTTTGAAACTATTCCTACAATCACCTTTCTCATTCTAAGAGCTTTGATGTAATCCTTGGCACTAATTAATGTTCTAGGAAAGATACTATACCTATCTTCAGGTGCTGTTAGAGTACTAGCCAGATCATCATCGATAAAGTCTTCCATAGCACTTGTTGATTCAGAGAATAATATAATCCTTGTAACTATTTCATAAGGATATTCAGGTAAATCTATTTCTTCAATTTCAGTAAATTGAGACAATATTTTTACCGATTCATTAAAGTTATTCTTAACATCTTCGTCACATGTTTCTAGAATACCTTTAAAAATAGCTATTTTAGGTTTGTTTTTTAAGCTAAATTCCGGTTCATAGGTAAATCGTTTTCGTGATGAAGATGAATCTTTCGGGTCATACCCAGAAATGGTGTCTAATACAATTCCGCAATCATCTGCATTGAGGCACATTGGTCCAATTTTATCAAGAGTCCAGCTAAGCGCCATTGCTCCATTTCTGCTTACAAGACCAAGCGTCGGACGGAGACCGGTTATACCGCAATAGACAGCCGGAGTTAAAATTGATCCCCAGGTTTCAGTTCCCAATGCAAAGGGAACTAATCCTGCAGCAACAGCAGCACCAGAGCCACTAGAAGATCCTCCAGTCCATTTTGAAGTATCCCAAGGGTTTAATCCTGGTCCTGTTAGAGACGCATTTGGCTGTTTATAACCTAGCCCTCCTGCAAGTTCTACCATTGCTAATTTAGCTAATGGTATTGCCTTATCCCTATTCAGACGCTTAACAATTGTTGCAGTATTTTCAAAGTGTTGATTGGCTAAAGGTTTTGCACCCCAGGTCGTTGGCGGAGAATTTACATTTGATAATCCTAAATCTTTGTAACTCACCGAGATTAAATCTTTAATTCCATAAGGTATTCCGTGGAGAATTGTTTTGATTTCATTTTGCTTATCTGCAGAATTCCATGACTTTTCTGCTAATTCAGGTAGTAAACTAACAACAGAATTTAGCTCTGGACCAAGTGAAGATATCCGATTGAAAAAATATTTTCCAACTTCTGAAGCTTTTATTTCTTTTTGTTTAATAAGATTTGATAATTGTCTTATTGATTTATATAGAAGTGTGTTTGTTTCCATAGTACTACTCTAATGGTTTAGCATTGAACGGTTGAATATCATGACCAAGTTTGTATTTCTTAAGGGTTTCTGAAATTTCATGTAATTGTGAAATAATATCCTCGATCTCTTTTTTTGCATCGTTTTCAAAAGAATCAGAATACTTTGATTTTAGTAATTCGTAACTATTATCTACGACTTTATCATTAGCCATAGCTATTTACTCCTTTTTGTTATGATAATTACGTATATTAATATAAATTTAATCAAAATAAACATATATAATACATTCAATTTCTCTTAATTTATCTGAAATTAAAAAGGATGATCACAATGAAAGTTTTAGTAGTATCTTTTGATGGATTACAGCCAAGTCAAATCAATAAAGATTTAATGCCAAATTTATATGGATATTTACATGATGGAGTTACTTTCTCGAACCATCATGCAGTATACCCTTCAGTGACAAGAATTAACTCGACATCTATGTTTACGGGGAGAACTCCTGGATCACATGGAATTGCTGCAAATACGGTTGTAATGCGCGATTACGACCCAACTTCGGTGTTTTCGGTACTACAACCTATACTCGAAGAAATAAGAGGAAAACTTGGAGATGTTCTTTATGCAAAAAATATAGGAGATATTTTATCAGAAGCTGGTGAGAAATTTATTGCTGTAGGAGCTGGTACTACCGGGAATTCCTTTTTACAAAATCCTAATGCCCATAAGAATGGCGGTGCGGTTGTTAATCCTGATTTCACTCTCCCATATGATTTGGAAAAAACGTTAATAGCAAAGTTTGGAGAATGGCCAGCAGAAGTTGTTCCAAATGAGAAAAGATTAAAACGATGTGTTGACATGATGACAGAATACTTTATACCTGAAATTGATCCATTAGTAGGATTGATTTGGTTTTCAGACCCAGATAAATCACATCATGCTGATGGGGTTGGAAATGAAATTGGAACTGCTGCCATTCGTTTTGCTGATCAACACTTTGGAGAACTAGTTAAACGCGTTCGAGATAATGATAAATCAAAGGATGCAGATATTATAGTTATTTCTGATCATGGATATTCAACTATTCAAAAAGTTATTGATGTACGTAAAGAATTAATAACAGTTGGTTTATTAAAAAATGAAGATGATGATTCAATCCTTATAGCACCAAATGGCGGTAGTGCTTTGTTTTATGTTAAAAACTCTGATAAGGCGATTGCTCAGAAATTAGTTACCACACTAATGAAGTTTGAATGGTGTGGTCCATTATTTTCTTCTTCTAAGGTTGGAGAAATTGAAGGTGTGTTATCTGCAGATTTAATTGGTATTGAAGGTCCACGTTGTCCTGATATTGCAATGTCATTTCAATGGAATTCTGAGAAAAACAAAGCTGGTTATCCTGGAATGATATACAGTACGGGAGGAGATGTAGACCTTGGTATGCACGGTTCTATAAGTAAACATGAAATGAATAATGTGTTAGGTGCATTTGGCCCTAGTTTTAAAAAGGGAATTTCCTGCTCAACACCAACAGGAAATATTGATTTAACACCAACAATTTTGCATATTCTAGGTATAAATACAGAAACATCTTTTGATGGGAGACCAATCAAAGAAGCATTAGTTAACGATATTGAACCTGACGAAGTAGAGGTTTCGACAACAGAACATATTGGTAAAAATTCGCAAACAGGTTATAGCCAAAAACTCGTAATATCCTCTGTTGGTGGTACTAACTATATCGATTATGCTGAAAGGAATAATTAAAAGATTTAGTTTATCGGATCTTTTAATCCTGATCCAGTAATCGGAATTAAGAAATGTTGATCTCTATCTACCATGTTATTTTTGACTAGATATTCTAGGGCTGCAAAAGGAGAAGCAGAAGTAACTTCACAGTAAATTCCTTCTTTTGATCCTAAAATTTGTTGCCATCTTTCCATTTCACTATCTTCTATCGCAATAGATTGTCCTTGATTTACTGAGGTTATTTGTTCAATCTCATGCTTTCTGGGGGGATTAAATACTGCTATACCACTGGCTACTGTTGCTTTAGAAGTATCAGGTATCCATGAAGAATTATTTATCGAAGAGGTTATAGGTTGAATTGTTGTTGACTGTACAGAGTTTAAAAGTGGTTTTTTAAATGTGTTTGGAAAAGCCCAGGCAAGTTCTTCAAATCCTTTCCAGATACCAATAAAAAACGATCCATTTCCTACGGGAAGGAGTAACTGATCTGGTAACTCATTATTAAAATATTTATAGATTTCATGAGCAAAACTTTTCGTTCCTTCCATAAAGAAAGGATTTAAATTATGAGATGCATAAAACGAATTCCCTTTTTTGGATTCTTCGACAGCGGCAATTGCTGAATTATCTCTTGGCCCATCTGTTAGTCGGACTTCAGCTCCGTATAATTCCAATTGTCTTGTTTTTATTCTTGAAGTCGTAGAGGGTACAAAAACTATCGAATGTATTCCTGCCTTTGCTGCGTATGCAGCAATAGAAGCTCCTGCGTTACCAGACGAATCTTCAATAATGCTAGTATGTCCGTTTTCTTTTAAATATGAAACTAACATTGAAGACCCTCTATCTTTGAATGATCCTGTAGGGTTTTGATATTCTAGTTTCGCAGTTAATCGTTTTATTTGAAGATGTTCTGATATGTATGGTAACTCAATAAAAGGAGTATTCCCTTCACCCATTGATATTTGGGTAGATGGATTTTCTAAAGGGTTTGTAATATTTAGAAAATCTTCGTAAGAAATATTCTCTGGAGCCGGATTGTGGAGTTGTTTAAATGAGACTCTTACCGTAGAAGAACACGAAGGACATACATAAGAGTCTGATATTTCGTCAAAATATTTACCACATCCAGTACAAAAGTATTCTATTTTTTTACTCATATTACCCCCTATCCTATAAAATCAAATATTATACCGATTAAATCTCCGTTTAATAAATATTTTGACCCATAGTACAGTAATAATGGGGGTATGATTATAAACAGATATTTAGACTTCCTATACATTATTATCCTAATATTTTTTGAATTGCTGGATGATTTTTATCATACCTGTGAGATCGGAAAATTGCATTTTTAGGTATAGGAGCTTCACCATTTACTTCGAAGGGATTGATATATTCCCATACAATTTCTTTATCATGCGTAATCTCAAATATTCTTCCTGGAGCTCCTTCAGTGATCAAGGTGTTACCATTTGGAAGTCTTTCGCAACTACTAATATTTGCACTAAAGAAACTAATAGACGGATCTCCGGTATATTCCCATTCTATTTCATTAGTATTTGGATTTATCTCAATAATTTTAGAAAAAGTGCCCCCTTGTCTGTGGGGTCCGTTATCAAATACCATTATATTGCCATTTTCTAAAAGCGATGGACTGTGTTGGTGAGATAATATGGTATTCCCCCATTTCCAAACAAATTCACCACTATTGATATCTATAAGAGCAATCATACTAATATTTCTGTAGCTAACAAGAAATTTTCCTTCTCCTCCGTATCCTATAGCATTTCCATGGGTCCATTCCCGACGTGATTCGAGTGGGCATATTATATCTTGATCAAAATCTAAGTGTTCCCAACTGTTCCATTTGTACAAAACTTTTCCAGTTTTATCTATAATTTCTATACAATCTCCAAATAATTGATCAGGGTATTCTTCAGGTGTTATTCCACCCTGTATTTTGGCTCTTACCTCGTCACTTACTTCTTCCCATGTAAGAACAGCTGTAGTCCCGTCTTCTAAACGGTAATGGTCATGGTGATAATAATCATTATAGTATTCCCATATAACATTACTTTTTGGATCTATTTCAATAATTCCTCTACCTGACCCACCCATTGGCTTTATATGTTCAGAAAGGAACTCAGGATGTCGTAATCGGCAAAGAAGATTTCCATTATCAAGAAGATATCCGTATCTTATTCCTCTTTGCGAATGCCACGAGTGTATAAGATTACCTTCCATATCTATAAGAACAGCTTGGGAGTCTGCAGACAGACCTCCTCCTGTTCCTGTAATCAAAGTGTAACCATCAAAATACTTACTTTTATCTTCATAAATTAGTCCGGTTTGATGATGTTTTGACCATCCCATAGTAGAATTCTCCCTCTTTTATGAATTCGATCTTTCCTGATCTTTCAATACTCTTCGTAGTAATTTTCCAGAAGGATTTTTTGGTATTGCATCTATAAATTCAATTTCCCGAATTCTCTTAAAAGTTGCAACTTTCTGAGCAACAAAGTCCATTAGGACATCTTCAGATACTTCTTGTCCTTGTTTTGTTACCACAAATGCTTTGGGTATTTCGCCAGCTTCTATATCTAATTTACCAATGACAGCAACATCTGATACTGCATCATGTTCTAGCAATATACCTTCTAGCTCTGCTGGTGGGACTTGAAATCCTTTATATTTGATCAATTCTTTTTTCCGATCTAATATCCAGACATATCCATCTTTATCCATTTTTACAATATCACCAGTTTTCAGCCAACCGTCGCTTGTTATGGTTTCGGCTGTTGCAGTTGGGTTATTGTAATATCCTTGCATTATTTGGGGACCACGAATTAAGAGTTCTCCTATTTCACCTGAGGGCATTTCAATACTTTCATCCTCTACATCTACAACTTTTTCTTCTGTATCTGAAACTGCTGGTCCAATTGAACCAGGTCTAATGAGATTTGATTCAATAAAGTCGACATTGGTAATTGGAGAAGATTCTGTTAATCCATATCCTTGAGCTATTGGAAATTGTAATAATTCTGATAATCTGGATTGAAGTTCTCCGGACAAAGGAGCTGCACCAATAAAACCTGCTCGCAGAGAACTAATATTAAAGTTTTTAACAGCTGGATACTGGCTCAAAGCCACTGCAATTGGTGGAACAGTATAAAGAAAAGTAACTTTATGCTTTTCGATAATATCTAAGAATAAGTCCATATCAAATCGTCCCATAAGTACCTGGGTACCACCTACTGCTATTGTCCCAGACATCAATACATTCATTCCATAAATATGGAATAAGGGTAGATGGACTAAGACAACATCTTTGTGATCGACGGCAGAACCTTCATCTGGTCTTTCTATTAATTGCCTTACATTACTATGAAGATTAGCATGAGTTAGCATTACTCCCTTAGTTAAGCCTGTTGTACCACTTGAGTAAGGCAACGCTGCAAGATCGTTATATGGATCTATAGATATATTTGGTGGCTCAGTAGAATTTCTTGAAATCAAATCCCAGAAAGAATTTGCAATAGTACGGTTTTTGGTAATTGGTATTATAGTTTTGATAGAAGGTATTTCACTTCTTGCTGATTCTAAAAGCTCAGTAAGTTCTTCATGAACAATAACAATTGTAGCTTCTGCATTGTTCAATTGATGAGCTATTTCAAGTTCTTTGTAGCCAGAATTAATAGTAGTAACTGTAGCACCACTTTTTATAATTCCAAAGAAGGATATTTCAAATTCAGCACAATTGGGTGATATAACCCCTACACGATCACCTTTGGTGACTCCCATTTGTAGTAATGTGTTCGCTAATTGATTAACGTGGTTTTCAAATTCCGCATAAGTATATGATTGGTCAGTATCTACTATTGCTACCTTGTTGGGCATCTTTTGAGCTGTTTTGGTTAGTATGTTGAAAAGTGCCTCGGGTTGGTATGGTTGTAGAGAATTCCTGTATATTCCCATTTAATATACCTCCTATATTCTAATACAAAAGATCATACCACATCTTCTGATTAAATTAGGGCCTATTTCGGAGTTATTATTTAAATTGAATTATTTGTTACGATGATTTCTGAAATAACAGATTCTAGTTGCTCAGATGTAGTCGGACCTAAAATTTTCATAATAATTTCTCCATCAGAATTGATGAAATATTTTTCTGGGATACCTGTAACTCCAAATTCAATAGCCACCCTACCTTCTTCATCTATTACGTTGGTATAACTTACATCATATTCTTTGATATGAGAATTTATCGCACTCTGGTTATCCCAAATGGCAATGCCTATGAATTCAATATTATTATTAGATAAGTTTTTATAAGACTGCTCTAATTCCTCAGCTTCTTGTATGCATTGTTGGCACCACGAATTCCAGAAATCTACCATGGTGACCGTTTTCCCATTTGAAGAAATGTCTAGTTTTGATTTATCTCCATTTAATTTAGTAATTGTAACTTCTGCTACAGGTATATTGTCCAGATCAATTTTGTTATAGGTTTCATTAATTCCAAACGCTCCTGTATTTCCAGAACCTTTTAATAGTCCATACGCCAGTATATACACAATTAGTATAATTGAACCGACAATTAATATGAGAGAAATTATATTAGCTGGCGTAAATTTAAATTTCATTTTCAGGCACAGCGTCCTTCGAGGCTTTCTCAAGTAGTATATTTTTCAGGTGAGCCCTTTTATTTAAATAACTCTTTTCATTGATGTTTCCACTTTGATAAATGTTATCAAGATTAGCAATTATAGAGAGGATGTCAGTTTCAGAAATTGTCGATAATGATTTTCGTCTGGATATAATTAAATATATTGATAATGCAGCTATCGTAATAATTCCTAAAGATATTGGTATAAATGTCAGCGGATTGTTTCCGATATACTGAATGAATTTTTTAAAAATACTGATAATTGGCAAATCATCAAAAATGATATTGATCGCTTCTGCATTTTGGAATTTCCCAAATTCATATTGTGTGTAATTTCTGGACCCAATATTTGCAATTCCTTTTTGGGTAAAAGAGTTTGAATCGGTATCAACTGATCCAATACCTTCTGGAATTAATACTAATAAACTATCAATAGGATATGAAACCTTTCGATCGATTGGATATGCTTTTTTGTCATAAATAACACGATATGAATATATAATTTCATTTGTCCCGGGTGGTATAGGATTTGTCATACCAAAACCTTTATTTACTTCTATAGCATTTCCTATAGGAAGACTTGATTGGATATCTAAATCAAAGTAATTTTCAGGCAAAGCGAATCTTAATAAGCTCATTATCGAGTCTGAATCAGGAACAATAGTATAATTTGTTGGATTATGTATATTAACCATTTCCATGATAGATAGTATTTCATTTGAAGGATCTACATCTACAATAATTATACTTTGTGACTTGATACTAATTTCGGAATAATCACTTTTTTGTCCATAAAGTTTAATTTCTATTATTTCACCCGCATCTGTTAATTCTGCGGGTTGTGAATAATCAACATTGTCATAGGAAAAATTAATTAGTATTAACGAATTTGAAGTTAATATATTTTCAATTTTGAATTCACCATTAGTATCTGTCAAAGTCCTGATTATACTCATGTCATCTTGATATGGACTAATAAAAATGTTCAATTCAACTTCTTGAACAGGTGTTTCTAAATTATCTTTTATAAGGGTAATTTTACCCTGGATTGTTCTTTTATCATCTGCAGCTACTGTTACAGAAGCAATGAGAAAAGCTGAAAAGATTAGGAAAACTAGTATTATTTTGTTACGTTTATTTATCATAAATTAAAATAATCTTTATTAATATTTATAGAGCATGATGGGCATTTCTTGGTAGAGCTTTTGATAGGTGTATAGCAATCGTCTTTTAGGCAAATAATATATTTTCGATTTGAGTGACTTGAACTTAAGGTGCTAATTGTTTTTTCATATTCTTTATTTTTATCTTCAAGAAATTGAATGCTTTCTTTAAGAATCTCTTTAGATTCTGGTGTCTGCTCGTTACCAAGGTTATTTTTCAGAACATCTATAATATTTATTGAAAAATGAACTGACTCAGGAGCTTTTTTTACTCCTTTAAGTAATGGATAAATGATAAGTAGTACAAATAATACAGAGGCTACTATCGTAACAGCATAGGTTAGCTCAGTCATAAATATTCCTGCTCTTTTCTTTTCTCAGGCCATAGTGCTATAAAAGATCCTAAGATCAATATTGGACCAGCCAGCCACATCCACCATATTAATGGATTAATGGTCATTCTAAATACTACTTCTTCATTTTCTGTAGTTTCAGTCGATATTATATATACATCATGTAGTAATGTGGAGATTATAGCCGCACGTACGGTTGTAACATTCTGTTTTGGATAAAAAGCCTGCCATGAAACAATATCTTGAGATTTGTTATTTTTTTCAACTTTCAAGTCATGAAATAATTCTGAACGATCACTATATTTTACTGTGTTCGAGTCAATATATTGTACTGAATAATCTCCAATTTCAGTTTGTTCACCCTTAGATAAAACAATATCTTTTTGTAATTTATAGAAACTAGATCCTGTTACAGCTATAGCTAATAAGATTATTGCGACGTGGACTATGTATCCCCCATATCGAGGACGATTTGATGAAATAAAGTTAATAAACGCAACAAAAATATTTTCTCCATGTTTAATTCGTATTATTGTTCCAGAAATAAATTCTCTCATAATACATATCAATACAAAGCTACATATAAAAAAGCTTATCAATGGGTAGATTTCAGTAATTCCTAAAGTAATTAGTAGGACTGTTAGTAATATTGAAAATATTGTTGGAAGTCGAGTAGCTAATAGCAAAGTTTTTACAGATGAATTTCTCCATGGTAATAAAGGGCCAATACCCATAAGAGCAAGTAAAGTAAGTAATAATGGTCCATTAATTTGGTTGTAGAAAGGTGCAGCTACTGTGACGGTTTTACCCTGTGTAATATCAGATATTAGAGGATATATGACACCCCAGAATGTAACAAATGTTACTCCTAACAGCAGAATGTTGTTATATATGAATGATGCTTCTCTTGATAATATTGATTCTATTTCATTACTTGATTTAACAAACTTTAATCTTGAAGTTAGAACTATAATACTAAATAGAAGAGCAACAAACATAAATAATAATAATATCCATCCTAAATCTGAAGATGCAAAAGAGTGAACAGAAGGTACCGGGCCTCCTCTGTTTATAAATATTCCAAATAGTGATAAACAGAATGCTATATCAATCAGGACTATATTCCATATTCGAAATACCCCACGACGTTTTTGGGCCATTATAGAATGCAGGAACCCAGTTAGTGTGAGCCATGGCATTAATGCTACGTTTTCAATTGGGTCCCATGCCCAATAACCCCCCCAGCCTAAAATAGTATATGCCCACCAAGAACCTAGTAACAAACCGATTGCAAGAATTGCCCATATGATTATTACCCACACTCGTATTAGATCAATTTGTTTATCAATATTAGTTTTAGTAATTAATAGACCATTTACAATGGCAAAAGGTATTGCTGTACCTATTAATCCTGCCATCAACATTGGTGGATGGAAAAACATACCTGGATGAGTGAGTAATGGATTTATACCCCTACCGTCGTCGGGGATAAATATATTTTCTACAAAAGGATTTGCAAGTGTCGATAATATTAATACAAAAAACCCCATAATAGACATTAATATAATATTTGTTCCTTTGAGTGTCTTTGAAGCTTTGGACATATTATAAATAGCGCACATTACAGCAAATACGACTACGACATATAAAAGAGATCCTTCATTACCAGCATAAAAAGCAACCCAAGTATATATAGGTTTCATAGCAAGGCTACTATGATCAGATACATATCTGATAGAAAAGTCATTATTAACAAAAGATATGACTAAAATTATGGTGGCTGATAAAAGAAAGACAGCCAAAAGTAATACTGTATTTCTAGAACTCAGAATGAGTTTATTATTACCTAGTTTAACACCTATTAATGATGCAATAAGTGCATAAAAGGTAGCTACCAAACTTATATATATTAAGGATGTTCCAATTAGTGCCATAAATTAATTATACTATTAATTTGAGTTTATATTTCATTTTTCGTAACTATTGATTTCTTCAATAACTTAATTGATATAACTAATGTAATGAGTATTAGAATAATTACAGGTGTAATCCATGCAACTAGATTTGAGCCTGTTTTAGGCGGGGAAGATAAAACTTCCTCTCCATATCTTAGTACAAAGTAATTGATTATTTCTTGATCTGTCTTACCATCAGATAATTGCTCACGAATTACTGATTTCATTTGTTTGGCTAGTTCAGACTGCGACTGATCTAAAGTTTCAGCAGGACACACAGGGCACATTAAACTTCGATCAATTCTTTGCGCTATTTCTACACTTGTTTCTTGATTGCTACAACTTGCTACAAAAAATAGGCATAAGAAAATTAATGACTTGTTTAACTTGATGTTGTTTTTTATACAAGAAAATGTTTCCAAAAAAGTACTCAATTTAGACTAGGCTACTTTTGAAACTCGTTTCGAATGTAGTGGACAAGCTGCCATCTTTCTTCAGGAGTTAAATATGTTCTAAATGCAGGCATAATTGGTGATATTTTATGAGGAAGACCATAAGCTCCAGCATAGCCGTGTGTTAGCGTTTGATATATTTCACCATCTGGTTTAGCAACAGTGGACCCATTTGATGAAAGGTTAGCAGGTAGATTTCCTTTTGTACCATAAAACCAGTCTTCTTTTGCAACTGCTTCAAGTTTAGCTCTCATAGGCCCATCACCTAATCCTTGCGCACCATGACATACAGTGCAGTTGACAGTGTATATTTTGTGAGCAGAATCACGATTATAAGGAACAGGGTTAGTTAATGCCTGAGCTTCTTTTAATGAATAAATTACCTCTTTACCAGTTATTGGAACAGAATCTGCAGGGGCTGATAATGCAGGAGGTTCTTGGGTTTTATATGACTGGTTGTAGTGCATTTCGGGGAATATATCAAGTGGATATGTAGGAGGTGGTTCTCCACATCCTGCAACAAACAACATGAATATAGAAGTCATGATTAATGTCTTTATATTTAATATCTTTATCATATTTAGTGTTTTAGAGATATTTATCACTTATTATTCCTTATAATTTGTACAATTATTTCTCTATTATTATATCTTCGGCACCATTGGCTTTGAGCAAAGTTTCTAATGATTCAATTTTACCTTCTTCACAAATAATGGTAATTCCAATATATCCTTCGGTTATTCTTTCGTCATAAATGCCAGCAAAAGGATTAGGGATTCGTGACTCAAATAATATTCCGAGAACAGTTGCAATAATGGCACCTAGCATTGTCAACTCATAGGCAATAATAGTCATGGCAGGCATTGAAAATATTGGTTTTCCTCCAGTTACTAGTGGATATGCTGTCTGAGTACCAATAGTTTCTATCATTGCTAAAGTGAAACCTATACAAGCTCCCATAAATGGGAATACATAGAGTTTATGTTCAGGGTCTTTTTCACCAAATGCTCCTTCAGGATAAGGTGCATCTGTAAGAACATCCCATTCTTCATTTGTAACTCCTGCTTCATCAAGGGCTTCAGTGCTTTGAGCAGCCAATTCAGCAGTTTTGTATAAAGCTAACATTTGAGCCATTTTTTTCTCCTAAAATTTATTAATCATTCTTCTACTCTTAGAGCAGGAACAGTTCGTTTTCCTATTTGTATTTCGTCACTAAGTGTCTGACCTTCTTTAATATCAAAAAGTGGTATTAAGGGGAACACTTTAGCAAATGTCATTATTAACAAGAATATTAATGAAAAACATGCAACAACAATAGATATTTCAACCCAACTAGGTGTATAACTTCCCCAACTGAAATTGAAATTTGTTTTCCTTGCAAGTCCTGGAACTATTATCAAAAATCTTTCGCACCACATACCTATATTTACCATTATTGATGTTATGAACATGGCTACCCAATTTCTTCTAACTCTTCTAAATAGCCATAATGGTACCGGTATAAGATATCCAAAAAATAAGAATACGAAGGCAATTAAATTGTACGGCCAAGTGAACGCTTGTAATTCTCTTAATGCTATTTCTTGGTCTTCTAAATTATAAAGAGCGAATATAAATTCTAAGAAGAAGAAATAGAACCAAACGGTCGCTATAACTATCAGTAATTTTGCTAAAGATTCAAGATGTTCTTTTCGTATATAATCATCCCATTTAAACATCCATTTTAGTAAAATTAGCATTGTTACAACACCAGAAACACCAGAGTGTACGGCACCAATAACGAAATAAGGTGCAAAAATAGTTACGTGCCATCCTTCTGCGCCAATATTCACTGCAAAGTCCCATGCAACAATACTATGCACAGAAACGAAAACAGGTAAAAGTAGTCCTGAAAGTAAAAACCCTGCTACAATTTGGATCTTCCATTGTCTAGGAGTTCCTCTCCATCCCATAGCAAGTGCACCATAAAATACTTTAGCTACACCTTTTGTTTTATCTCGCAGTACAGCTATATCTGGTATTAAAGCGATAATCACAAATAAAGTACTTCCGATAAGATAGGTAAATATAGCATGTGGGTCCCATACTAACGGCGATCGAACATCAGGCCATATTCCTCTTGAAAAGTCATATGGGAAAGGCCAATAAAATCTCCAAGGTCTTCCAAGGTGGAAGATTGGATGCAGCGCAGAAACCATTAACGATAATACTGTTAAAAGTTCTGCTGCTCTTGTTGCTGGTCTTCTCCACTCAGCTTTGGCTAGTCTAAGTATAGCTGATAACATAACTCCAGCATGGCTTATACCTACCCAAAAGATAAAATCAGTTAGAAAAAACCCCCACATTATTGGTCGGTTAAGCCCTGTTACACCAAGACCTTTGTTTATAGCATAACCAAAAGCAAATACTCCCCAGGCAGTTAATGCGGCAAATAAGGCCATCCATGCGAGATACCACCAAGGTGTCTCAAAAGAACCCTTGAGGAGGTCATCATTTATTTGTTTATTTGGTAGAAAAACTCGTTCTTGCATTATTAGTAGTCCTCAATTATTCTGGCTTACCTAGAACGCGAAGTTCTGTTCGTAAAAATTTAGTCACTTTTGTTAATCTAAGTCCTTCAGTCATTTCCCATACAGACATGATTGGGAATAGTCTTGTGCATAATAACATTATAAATATGGGTAACGAAAAGCCACCTATAATGATTAGTATATCTGTAATATTAGGTAATATTGTCGCTGGTATTTCAGTTATAGCATGTAAAGATAAATCATCTTGTACTGAATACGATGAAACATATAATCGTAATTTATCAAAGAAACAACCTACTATGATAATGGCACTAGCTACTGGAGGTCCCCAGACAGTTTTTCTAACAGTGTTCCAGAGTAATATCAAAAATGGTATGAGGAAACAGCACGAAAAACCTATATAAAAAGCAATATTATACGGACCAAACATAATTAGCTGGAGTAAATCTTGTTCTATAGGCATACGTCCATACCAAAATATTATGAAAGCACAGAACCAGAAATAAAACCAAAGTAAACATGTAGCTAATAATGGTTTACTTGCCGCCCAAAAGTGCTCCATAAATATATATTTTTCAAATCCCCCGAATCGTCTCAGGACATACATTGATAAAATCACAGTTGCAAGACCGCCTTGAATGCCAGATAGTGTTTGGTACACTGGGAATATAGCATCTCTCCATCCTGGTACAAGAGACATACATAAATCTATGCAATAGAGTGTTATAGCCCATATAAAAGTCAGGAAGAAAAAAGCACCTAGAAATGCGAGTCCTTTATTTTGAACTCTCCATTGTTTTAAGCTTCCAACCCATGATTTATTTGTTGGCTTATCTGATTTTGTAAGATTGTTAACAAGGCGGATGTCAGGCCTCAATGAGGTCCACCATAATCCAAGCCCTGCAAGGACCATAGATAATATACCTATAATGACATATAAATGAGGTGTAAAAGGTATAGCTCCTACTGTACCTACATGGTCATTTTGGAACCAGATTGTTCTTCTGTTTTGTGATGAAGGTATTAGGAATAAAAGTAGTAAAATAAATGAAAAAGTCACTACAGTAACCAAGGAATAGGATTCAGCAATTCTTGCTATTGGTCTTCGCCAATGAGCTTTAATCATACGTAGCCCAAGAACAACAAATGGTGTACATCCTGCAGTAGATAACAAGAAAGCAGTAATTGCAGCTAGATAGCCCCAATCACTTCTATTTTCTAATCCAACAGTGAAAAGTTTTAACACAATTCCTACAAGACCTAAGGATGTAAGCAATCCAAAAGCGATAATAGCTTTATTTAAACCTGGTTTAGGTTTTGTATGCCACGCCATAAAGTCAGCTACAAACTCATTTGCAGGTACTACCGGTGGATGACTGTGGTGCGTACTACTAATGGTGTGCCCCCTTATCAACATATTCCTCATCTACTTTTTTCAAGTATATAACATTAGGTTCTGTTCCTAAATGATCTAAAAGAGTATGCTTTCGTGCATCATCTAGTTTTTTACTTATTCTGCTATCCGGATCTAAAGAATCTCCAAAAAGTAAGGCATTAGAAGGGCAAGATTGTACACATGCTGGGTTTACATCACCATCAACATTTGCACGACCTTCAATATCGGCATCAATTTCTGCTCTTCGTATTCGTTGTACACAAAAGGTACATTTTTCCATTATTCCACGACTTCTGACTGTGACATCAGGGTTTAATTGATTTTCCATGCCTTCAGGCCAGTATGGCTCAAACCAGTTGAAAAATCTTGCATGGTAAGGACAGTTGTTTTGGCAAAACCTTGTTCCTATACATCTGTTATATACCTGAACATTCATACCCTGATCATTATGATATGCAGCATAAACTGGGCAAACCGGTTCGCATGGCGCATTATTACAATGTTGGCATAAAACTGGCATAAATTTTGCCTTAACATCAGGAAATTCTCCTTCCCAATATCGTTCTATTCTGATCCATTCCGATGCTCTACTTTGATTAAATAAGGCATCAGAGTTGAATGGTATATTGTTTTCAGCTTGGCATGCTAATACACATGCCTGACAACCTGTACATTTATCAATGTCGATTATCATTTTCCATTTTTTAGCTTTAGGTGTTTGTACCATTTTCAGTTCTCCTAATGATTGTCGTTATGATGATCATTTAATCCGGTTATTGGTAAAATTGTTGGTTGAGTTTCATCTGGTAATGTAGGAAGAACATCACCTTCAAATTTAGGTAATCGCTTCCAATTTCCAGTCTTTGATATAGTCACCTTCATTGATGCCCATAATCTGTTATCTGCAGGTATTATCGAGAAAATATTAGATCCTCTATCTTGAGCTACAAATGTTCGGTATTTTTCAATATTGGGGCCTACTCTGAATCTTCCGTAGTGCTTGTGTCCAAGCCCCATAGGTACAGAAATTACATTTGGAGCAGCAGCAGGGTGAACATATGCTAATGCATTTATATTTCCGAAAGGAGAAGTGATTTTGATTATATCTCCTTCTACTATTCCTTCTTTATCTGCTGTTTGTGGATTTATTTCCATCCAAGTTTCCCATGCTGCAGTTGTTAGTAAGTCGGGAATATTTTGTAGCCATGGAATATTAGCACCTATACCATCACCTAGTGTGTTGGTTTCAAATGGAAGTAAGTGGTAGCTTGCGCCACTTTGAGCATTGTATTCTATTTGCGCAATGCCATTTGGAAGAGGGTTAATATTTGATAATGATGTAGATCCTTTATTTTCTTGATCTACCCATACACCTCGTTGGAGTAGTCCGTTCCAAAATCCTTCGAAACTTACACTCTTAATAGATCCTCTACCAGTCTGATATAGTTTATTAGCTTTATCTCTAATCGCATCTTTTGTAGTATCCCATGGTAATTCAGTCACAAGCTCCCCGCCGATATTCTTAGATAGACTAAGTAAAATATCGCCATACGGTCTGCTATCATTGAGAGTTTTTACTACAGGTTGTTGGAAAGTTACCACATCGTATCCAGGAAGTGGGTTTGGAACATCGTCTCCCCAAGATTCAAGATATACTGATTCAGGAAGTATAATGTTAGCCATAGCAGCTGTATCATCCATAAATGTTGAAATACAGTACAGGTTTTTCACATTCACTAGTGCACTTTCAAATCCTAATGACGATGGAAGTGAGTGAACAGGATTAGCACCTCTGATAATGGCAGTATCGATATTTTGTGCATTCATATCAGAAATTAGATTTTGCACATCTGTTAAGGACGATGCTGAAAATTGATCTCCTCCTGAAGATTCAGGATTAAATATTACTCCGCCTTCCTTGCCTATATTGCTAATCAAAATGTTGAGAGAATATATTGCATTGAGATTATCCACACCATTACTATGTGCTCCAGCAGAGCCACCACCAATTATAATACTGTGTTTGTGCGAAATAATGTTTTCAGCAATGTCTTTTATAACTTCAGGGCTTACGCCAGTTTCATTGGAAATATTAGATGGCGCAAAACTTGATAATTGGCTCGCACCTTGTCCATCTGTGAGTTGAGAAACCACACTAGAATCTACCTTATCGGCATGATCGGTCATTATTACATATGCAATACTAAGTGCAATTTTTCCTTCTGTACCGGGCGTGTTGTAAACCCATTTATCTGCATTAGCTCCTGTAAGAGACATTCTTGGTTCTATTTGAATAAATTTACCGCGATGATCATTCTCTTGTCTAAATTGTCCATAATCCCGACTATATTTTACGGGGGATAGCCAAGTTCCAAGAAAATCAGCACCAAAGCTAAGTATAAAATCAGAGTTACCTAAATCGAAATTAGGAATATTGTTTTGGCCAAATACATCTAGCATTGATTGATTTAGATTAGTATGGTCAATTGCTTCTACAACAGCTAATTTACTATTTAGAGTGTTAGCAAACTTAGTTGTCATCTCTCCAATAGTTCCATTTTGTTTATTAGTAACAATAGCGAGTGAATTAGATTCTGCAGAAGTTTTAACAGAATTTGAGATTTCAGATAAGGCTTCCTCCCAGGATATATTAATCCATCTTCTTGAGGCCCCTATCCCAACTCTTTTCATAGGAGTTAGAATTCTATCTGGGTTGTAAAGACCTTGAAGACCAGCTTGATTTTTACCTGAAGATTTCCCATTATTCACGGGGTGATCTGGGTTGCCTTCAATTTTTATAGCTCTTCCTTGTATAATCCGAACAAGTACACCCTCACCATTTCCATATGGGCCCGATGAAGTTGCATACCATGCTTCAAGACTTGAAACTTGATCCTCTGGCATATTAAGAGGGCTTTGTACTATCAATTCTTGCTCAGGTATTCCGCAGCCATTGAATACAATAGCTCCTAATGCTGATGCTCCCGATAGTTTTAAAAATTTTCTTCTACTTAATTCCATATATTTTTTACCATACCTATTTTATTAATAATGACAAGTTGTACAGTCTGCAGGTGCATTATTAGCCCTATGACAGTCAACACAATAATCCATTTTCAAAGGTTCAACTTGTTTTACTTTAGTCATATTCGCAACGTCTCCATGACATTGGCTACATTCAAATCCAGCTTTAATATGAGGTGCATGCCAAAATTGAACATGGTCTGGTAACCTATGTACTCTTGCCCAGTCAATAGGATTTTCATTCTCATAAGTAGTTCGTAATTTTTGTATTTCTGTTTGTGCTGAACTTGTGCTTCCGACAATCCCTGCATGGCAATACATACAAGCTTGGACTGCTGGTATTGTAGCTGCTGCACCTATTTCCACATTTCTATGACAGAATGTGCAATCAAGTCCTAAACCACCATCTTCTACAGCGGCAGCATGTTTAGTGTGTGGAAATGCAATTGGTTGTTCAGGTCCCGAATAAAGAGGAGTAAGTCCAAACCAAGCGGAAAAGAGAAAATAAATACCTAATCCAAGAGCAACTAATACCAATGTGGTTGCGGCTCCTCCGGCAATGATTATTTTTTTTGTATTACTCATCTAATTTAATATAATCTTTCGTTTTTTAAATCCATTTTCGGTCATAAAATAATTGTGTAATTATTCCATTGCTGTCTAGAGTTATATAAAAAGTAGCTACGAAAGCTACAAAAAATATTAAAGCTACAAAATACAGTATTGGACGAAGTTTTGCTGAATTTTCCGGAATGCTTTTGGTACTCAATAAAGAAGGAATTAATGCGTGAGCTGTTAAAAAATTTACAACAAAAAAGAATATTAAAATAAATAGAATCCATATAAGGCGGAGGGTTAAAGCAATACCTTCCCATATTTCAGTTGTTAAGTAATTTGGATCCGTATACATATTTAAGATTATAATTCCCTTAAGTTATATCAATTTGATTTTTAACTATTTAAACACCAGATGAAATATATCAATAAAACATAACTTTGTGAAGTATTTTGCAAAGTTATATTTGCAAATATAAACCATTTAAGCTATTGCCTAAGCAAAAATCTTTTCATAAATCTATTATCTAATAAATTCTTTTTTTCATTTCTTGGTGAAAAGATAGAAGATTGACTTGTATAAAGTTTGTCACTTGAAGAAATTTGAGTGCCTTTTAGTATAGAAGCACCTGCTATCGCAGCTGAACCCATTAACATATATTTCATAAAGGATCTACGGGATGTTTTGTTATCAACTAAACTATTGCTCATTAAACTACTCCAACTTTATAAACTTAGCTTTGTTATATATAGAATATTAAGTTTCTCAAAATAAATCAACATTGTATTGTCGATTTTTGCTAAAATTATTAATTTGGACGTATAAACATATGTTTTAATTGCTGTATGTTTATATTGTTAATTGTCGGTCTTCCATGAGGGCAGTGAAAAGGTTCTGTGCAGTTTTCAAGATTTCGTAGTAGTAAATTCATTTCATTAATATCAATTGTATCCCCTGCCCTAATAGAGCTATGGCAAGCTATAGATGCAGCAATAGCACTCATACTAGCTAATGAATCATTTATATCTAATTCACTTTCTATAAATGATTCAATGTCTTTAACAAATTCATCGAGTTTTGTTTGCATAATAGTTGCAGGAATTCCTTTTAATAAAATAGTTTGGTCATCAAGAGTATCAATTGCAATTCCATTTGCATTAAGTGTTTCCAGTTTATTGGTAAGAAATCTAGTTTTTAAATTAGAGATGTCTATCAAATAGGGTTCCATTAATAATTGCATTTCCATTAAATTGGAGCTGATCGACTCGAGAATCTTTTCATAATTTATTTTTTCATGACAGGCATGTTGATCTAATATATACATGCCATTTTCACCCTCTGCAATTATATAGGTGCTATCGATTTGTCCTATTGCTCTAAGGATTGGAAACTTAGTGTTGGGTGACATGTACTTTTCGGTAGTTTTCTCTAAATTAAAGAATGTTTGTTCTTGATAATTAATCTGATTAGTATCACTAGTGACAATTGAGAAATTGCCTTTTGTACCTGTTGAAGCAAAGGGATATGATGTGTTAAAAACGGGATTAAATGTATTAGGAACGGGATGGTTTTGTACAATTGTTTCTCTTATTGACCGTTGAATAAAAGAAAATACTTCGTTTTCATTTAAAAATCTTACTTCATCTTTTCGCGGATGAACATTTATATCAACTTTCGATGGGTGTGTAGATATATCCAATACGGTAATAGGGAATTTTCCCACAGTCAAAAATCCTCTATATGCTTGTTCTATAGCCATTGTAATTAATTTGTCTTTTACGATTCTTTTATTTACAGAGTACAAAATATTTGATCTGTTGGTTCTGCTGATATGTGGAGGCGAAATATAACCAGTGATTTTAAAATCATTCTCAGTAAAAACTACAGGAATTAATTCATTAGCAAGATTTTGATTAAGAGTTTTTGCAATGGTGTGAATAAGATCTCCATTACCAATAGTATTTATTTTTTCTTTTTCATCTATTAATAATTTAAATTTTATTTGTGAGTGAGATACAGAAAAATGGTTAATTAATCTTACTATTCTGTTCGATTCAGATTTCAGGGTACTCATGAATTTTTTTCGTGCAGGTAAATTATAAAATAAATTATTTACAGTTATCGATGTACCGTTAGTCATGCTCACAACGCTTTCACTAAGAATCGTTGAATTTTCAACCTTGATATTTGATCCTGCGTGGCTTTCTGAAGATTTGCTCGATATTTGCATTTTAGACACAGCAGCAATACTAGCTAATGCCTCTCCTCTAAATCCCATAGATGTTAAGTGTGATAAGTCATCTATAGAATTTATTTTACTGGTAGCATGCCTTTTAATTGCTGTAGGTAAGTCTTCTTTTGATATTCCGTTACCGTTATCTGTTATTTTAATTAAATCCATTCCACCATCAATTATTTCAATTTCAATGATAGTTGATTTAGCATCAATAGAATTTTCTACTAATTCTTTTATAACAGAACTAGGTCTTTCGATTACTTCTCCCGCAGCAATCTTACTTGCAATCAATGGATCTAAAACTTTAATTTTCATTATTGTTTGTATCCGCTAGTTTTTTCTTAAGGTTTTCTATTAAATTTAATGCTTCTAAAGGCGTCATTGTTTCGATGTTTACATTCCTGATAGTCTTCTCTGTAGAGTTTTCTGGCTGAAATAGATTCATTTGAAGATTGGGTAATTCTTTATAGTTTTTCTTTGTAGATTCTAAGTTAGAGGTATTAGTTAAAGATTTTAGATATAAATTGGCAGAGTTAATGACTTTTTCTGGTAGACCTGCAAGCTTAGCAACCTGTATTCCATAACTTTGTTCAGATTTACCTTTGTTAACTTTATGAAGAAAAACCAAGTTTTCTCCATCTTCAATAATTTCTACATTATAATTTGTTAATTGTTTTAGTTGTTCAGGGAGATACACTAATTCATGGTAGTGAGTAGCGAATAGTGTTCTGCTGCCCAATTGAGAGTTGTCGTGAATGTGTTGAATTATTGAGTGTGCTATAGCTAATCCATCTTTAGTATCAGTTCCTCTACCTATTTCATCTAATATAAGCAATGACTTCTGAGTCGCATTCCTTAGAATTAAAGCTGTTTCTGTCATTTCTATCATAAAAGTTGATTGGCCTAGGAAAAGATCATCTTGTAATCCAATTCGAGTAAAAATTCTATCAACTACCCCTATGGTAGCTTTTTCAGCAGGTACAAAAGACCCAATTTGGGCCATCAGTACAATTAGCCCAGTTTGTCGTAAATAAGTGGATTTACCAGCCATATTAGGTCCGGTTAATAACATCATTTTCCCAATTTGATTATCGAGCACTGTGTCATTTGGTATAAATTTACCGCTACCCATACTTTTTTCTATGATAGGGTGTCGTCCATTAATAATATTAATATTTTGTGTGTCATTTATATCAGGCTTTATATATCCATTTTCTTGGCTTATATGTGCGAGTGAACAATATACATCTAATTCTGCAATAAGTTGTGCGTTTGTAAGTATTATTTCATATGACAAACTTATTTGATTTAGTAGTGCTTTAAATAATGAGTTTTCTAAATAGATCAGATTTTCTCGGGCTTGCAGTATTACTTTTTCATGCTCTTTCAATTCAGTAGTAGTGAATCGTTCACCATTTGTCAGAGTCTGTTTTCTTTCATAGTAATCAGGAATATTATTAATATTTGAGTTACTTATTTCGATATAATAGCCAAAAACCCTGTTATACCCGATCTTTAAATTTTTTATACCAGACTTATCTTGTTCTGATTTTTCTAATTTCGAAATATATTTTCGGGCATTTTGAGCAATAGATCGTATATCATCTAATTCAGAATTAAATTCAGATTTGAAAACAGAGCCTTCACCCAATTGACCAGGATCTTCATTGATAGCTTTTTCTAATAATTCAAACTCATTAGCACAGTCATTTATAGTTTCAATCAATTCTGCATTTATATTTTCAAATCCGCTATCATTTCTATAAACAAATTTTATATTAGGTATTTCTTGTAAACTTTGTTTAAGTGCTAAGAGATCACGTGGACTTGCTGTTTCGTTTTTGACCCGTATTGCCAATCTTTCCAAGTCGGAAATTTTTTTCAAATGATTCCGTATAGTGTTTCTTGCAAATGGGTTATTAAGCATCATTTCCACATATTTTTGTCTGTCTTTAATACCATCAATAGTGATTAATGGTTGGCCAATCCATTTTCGCATTAACCGTGCACCCATAGATGTTTGTGTTTGATCAAGTGTTGCAAGTAAGGAGTGTTGTTCTATCCCATCAATTCCGCCGTTATAAATTTCTAGATTTCGTCTAGTTTGTTTATCTAATTGCATATAATTAGATAAATTTGTAACCCTGATACTACTGATTACTGTAGCGCTTTGCTTGTGTAACTTGGAAAGATAGGTTATGAGTGCTGCAGATGCTATTATTTGTGAATCATTATCAGCGATATCAAATACATTTAAAGAATGTATATTAAAGTGAGATAGTAGTGTTTTTTTTGAATTGTCAGAATTTGAAAAGCTTTCATTTGAATGGGTAATAATAAATTCATTTATGTGTATTGTGTCTTCATCAGAACTAATAATTTCAGCAGGGTTTATTCTATCTATTTCTAATGGAAGATTTTCACTAGGAATATCTATAACTTCAATAATATTACTACTGCTTGTATCTATAAAAGCCATTGTCGCTATATGGTTTTGGATTACCAAACTAACAATATAGTTATTTTTTTTATCATTAAGTATCGAAGGCTCTATAATTGTGCCAGGTGTAATAACTCTAACTACTTCTCTATCCATTAGTCCTTTTACTGAACTAATTTCGGTATTAGTAATTTGTTCGCAAATTGCAATTTTGTGACCTTTATTCACAAGTCTTGCAAGATACGAGTCAAGTGCATGGTACGGAATTCCTGCCAAGGGAACTCGATTGTCCTTACCCATTTCTCTAGAAGTTAAAGCTATATCGAGATCTTTTGAAATAATTTCAGCATCATTGTCAAAAGTTTCATAAAAGTCTCCCATTCGAAATAAAAGGAGTGCGTCATTATGCTCCGCTTTTATAGATAAATATTGACGTCTAATTGGTGTAGTCATTTTTTACTCAGTGATCGATCATTTCAATATATACATTTTACATTAAACACTTTGATTATTTCAGTTGTTTTACTCTATATTTTTGTATAGAATATTTTCAAATTTGTAGTAAGTTATTCTTTTAAAATCTTTTTATGAGGTGTAATTATGGCTCTCGATACAAGGACAGGGGAAGATTTAGAAAATTTAAAAGATATGGCTGCGGCGCATTTTTGGCCGCATTCTAGACAAGCAGGTGATCTTTCAGATGATACCGGTATTACTCTTGTTGGTGAGGCTAATGGTGTTTGGGTTGAAGATTTAAAAGGGGTGAAGTGGTTTGATACTATTGCGGGGATGTGGCTGAAAAACATAGGTCATGGCCGAAACGAAATAGCTGAAGCTGTATATAGACAAATGACCCAAGTTTCATATTCTCCAGGAGGTACAGTCAGTCCAGCTACTGTTGAATTATCAGGGAAATTAGCTTCTTTAACACCAGATAAAGAAAGCCGTATCTATTTCGTTAGTGGTGGATCAGAGGCAGTTGAAACTGCATTAAAAATGGCAAAAAAATATCATAGTAATAATGGACAATCACGTTGGAAAGTAATTAGTAGAAGAGGCTCCTATCACGGAGCAACTCATGCATGTATCAGTCTTGGTGGTGGAGGTGTTGGTTCTCCAGGCGATTACGGACCCTTAATGCCAGGTAATATACATGTTTCTAATGTAGATAATTATCGTTGTCATTTTTGCCAAACTGACTCTAGGTGCGAATGTATTGAATGCGCATATGATATAGAACGAGCAATATTGCATGAAGGACCAGATTCTGTTGCTGCAGTTATAGGGGAACCAATTTCAGCTGCAAATGGAATTCACATCCCAGATCCAAGATACTGGCCTACAGTACGTGAAATATGTAATAAATACGGCGTATTATTAATTTGTGATGAGGTCATAACTGGATTTGGCAGAACAGGGAAAATGTTTGCAGTAGAACATTGGGGTATAACTCCGGATATTATGACTGTTGCAAAGGGGTTAACTAGCGGATATATACCTATTGGAGCAACAATTGCTTCTAAAAAAGTTGCAGACGCATTCATAGGAGATGATGATAAAACCTTTAGAAGCCTCATTACATTTGGGGGTAATCCTGTAGCTTGTGCTGCAGCAATTGCAAATCTGGATATTATGATTAATGAAGGAATGGTTGAAAACTCTCGTCTTATGGGAGATTACCTTTATGAACAACTGCAAAACCTACGAAAACATGAAATTGTAGGTGATGTTCGTGGAGGGCTTGGTCTTCTTTGTGCAATTGAGTTAGTAAAAGATAGATCAACCAAAGAGAAATTTGCTAAGGAAGATGAGTTAGCAAAGAAAGGTGCAGTTTTAATGAGGGAACACGCACTTTTAGGTCGTGTAGGAGACGTGATTCCTATGTCGCCACCTTTGTGTATTACTAGTGATGAAATTGATGAATTTGTTGGAAGAATGGATTTGATATTAGGTAAATTATCCAATCAGCTTAATTAGACCACTCATACATAAATATAAGGTAGATACATGTCTAATAGACTTGTGGCAATTTTTATACTTACAAGTATTTTTGTTATTTCTTTGGCTTGTAGTGATAGTGCTCAAACCGTTTCGACTCCTTCAATGGATTTATTGACTGCAATCGATAAAGAAAATATTGAAATTGTACAACAACACATAGATACGGGCACAAATATAAATAATTATCCAATTCCTAAAGGTATACCACTGGAAGGTGCTCACCCCTTGCATCTGGCAATAGTTAAAGGAAATAAAGAAATTGTAAATCTTTTACTGTCTAATGGTGCAGATGTAAATTTGGAAGCTAATAATATGGATAAAGCTACACCGTTACATTGGGCAATATTTTTTCTTCAAAAAGAAATGGTTGATTTATTAATTGATTCAGGGGCAGAAATAAATTTTGTAGATGGAAATGGAACGACACCATTGGATACAGCTAATTATACAAAAGTAATTAATATAAAGGATGAGAAAAAACTTTCTATAATTAATGAAATTATGAGGGTTCTATCGGAAAATGGTGCTTTAAGCGCATCAGATTTATAAATGATTTGTACATGTACTCCATAAAATCAATGATCCATATAAAGAAATTAATTGGACATATTATAAACTAGATGTTATGTTAAGAGGGTACTAAGCAATCCTTGGTAGTGACTATAAGTAGTGTTTAAAGGTCAGGTTTCCGTAACCTGACCTTTTATTTTTGAATGTAGTTTTCGGTTATATCCTTAAATTCAATATCTAATTTATCTATATCTTTCTCTATGACTGACTTATCACCAACAATTAATATAATAATAGATTGAAGAGATAATAATTCACTTGCTACTTGCATTACTTCATCTATCGTCACTTTTTCGATGTTTTGACAATAGTTTTGATAATAATCTGTCTCCAAGCTATGTAAAGCAATGTTCGTTAAAATATTACTAACTGAAGAATTTGATTCAAACGCAGAAGGATATTGCCTGATTAAGGAGGATTTTGCTTCTTCGAATTCTTCTTTTTTAGGTATACGAGTAGTTTTAAATTCTTCAATTTCTTTGAATATTTCTTTTAGTGAATCTATAGTTGTATTTGTTTGAACAGAGCCACCAGTTGAATAAATTGAATGATTTCCTGACCAATCAAACCAAGAATGAAACCCATAAGTATAACCTTTGTCTTGCCTCAAGTTTGTATTTATACGGGAAGTAAATTGACCTCCTAGTATTTGATTTAGTACTGTTGCTGCATAGTATTGAGAATCTTTACGCCCTTTCCATGGAAAACCTACACGTATAACTGTTTGAGGAGCTCCAGGTATATTAATTATATTGTAAATCGGAAGTTTATTAAGTTCACTTTTTTGGATATCTGGAACATCAATTGTGTTATATTTCTTTGTAAAAGCTTGATTTGAATATTTTTCAATTTCTTCCAGAGTTGTATTGCCAGTCACGATAAGAAAGGTTTCATTTGCTGTTCTTGAATCGTGATGTTTTATAACATCTTGTTGAGTGATTGTTGAAAGACTATTTGTAGCACCTAGAATAGGATGTCCAAATGGCGAATTGTCTCCATATATTACTTGAGGAAAAATTATTCTTGCTAATGCGTTTGGGCTATCTTTAATCGTAGATAGTTCTGTCGTTTGTTCTTTGATCTTCCTTTCAATTTCATTCTTTGGAAATACTGGATTCTCATATATATCTCCAATTATTTCTAACCCTGTACCCCATAAACTATTGAGTGACTCAGAATCTAAAACTGTAGTTTCTCTACCTGTCATATAGTTTAAATGACTTCCTATATACTCGAAATCATTTGCTATATCTGTAATTGATCGTTTTTCCGTGCCTGTAGCAAGTAATTCAGTAGTAAGATTTGCTAGGCCTGGAATTGTTTCTGGGTCATTAACTGCCCCATCACGAGTTAAGAGTTTGAATGATACCAATTCGTTATCTGTTTTTTCTTGGAAGATTAATTTCATACCATTTTTTAATAAGTGTAGTAAAGGAATTTCAGGTACATACTCCGAAGATTCCTTTGAATTAGGAGGAGTAGCACGATCTATTTCCGGGACCTGAATTTGCACATTTTCATTAGTAGGTTGCGGTAAGGTTTTCAATGCAACATGATTGCAATTATATATGTATTGATTATATACATCAGTTAGTTTGTCTAAAGTTACTTCTTTGTATCTCAAAGTATCTGTGTTGATTAGACCTGGATTGAATTGATAGACATTATAGAAATTCAATAAGTCTGCCCGTCCGCCAAAACCGCCATTCCGAGATAACCTTCGCGCTCTACTAGTTATTATTTTATTTTTTGCTCGTTCTAATTCTTCTAGTGTAAAAGGAGTATTAGATATGTTGATAAATTCTAGTTCTATTTTATTTCTTAAGCTATCAATGTCAATCGAGTCAGCAGCTACTGCATCTATTTTAAAGTCTCCAGCTATTTCATTTGAATCATGATATACCGAAACATCTATTGCGATCTGATCTCTATTGATCAGTGCTTTATGTAATCTGCTACTCTCCCCATCACCTAAAATTATTGATAAAAGATCCAATGCAGATTCATTTTTGTGAAATTTTTCCACTGTAGGATAAGCTAATTGTATTGCTGGTAAAGTGATTTTGTCATAAATTGACATTTCTATATTACCTGTTAATTTTACGGGATATGATTTCAGTTTTTCCGGTTTAGGACTTTTGGGGATTTCTGAAAAATACTTATATACCAATTCTTCTGTTTCGGATATTTTTACATCTCCAACTATAGAAATACTGGCATTGGCAGGCACATAAAATTTTTTAAAAAAATCTTTTACATCGTCTAGGTTAGCGCTATCTAAGTCTTCATGATAACCAATAGTTGGCCAATGATATGGGTGTGGACTAGGATAAATGAGTTCCTGTAAAACTAGATGAGACATTCCGTAAGGTCTATTTTCATAGCTTTGTCTTCTTTCGTTTTTTACTACATCTTTTTCGGTATCGAATTTTTTTTGATCAAATGCTTCAAGTAAAAACCCCATTCTGTCAGATTCTAGCCAAAGTATATATTCTAAGTAATTACTAGGAAAGTTTTCCCAATAATTTGTACGATCAGAATTTGTTGATCCATTTAGGGATGCTCCAAGCTTTTCTATGGCTTGGAAAAACCCAGTATCATGATTTTTTGAACCTTCAAACATAATATGTTCAAAAAGATGAGCAAATCCAGTTTTACCTATTTGTTCATTTTTTGAGCCAACATGATACCAAAGATTTACTGCTGCTGTTGGCAAAGTGTGATTTTCGGAAATGATTACTTGTAATCCATTTGGAAGGGTTAAGTTGCGATATTCTATTTCCATATTGATTTTATTCCTAATTCACCACAAATATCATCGAACCATTGAATAACCTCTTTGTGTAAAGGAATACCCTTTTGACCTCTTTCTATCTCCTCATCAAATTCAGGATGACCAGGGATTACAACTCCATTTTGTCCAGGTGCAGGAGGTGTTTCACGTAGACTTTTAATGAATTCATCCATAGTTGATTTAAATTCATTTACATCAGTAAAAGCTGAGACGTCGTAGGCTGCAACATAACTTTGGGCTCGACCTCTTTCATTTGAAAAACCAAACCCACTACCAGACATAATACTACATAATATCTCTACCATACATGCAAGTGCATATCCTTTATGTGATCCCTGTTCTCTAGTTGAACCGGTGGGTAATAGTTTGTAGTTGTCTGGGACTAATGACTCTTCTAGTATAGGTGTCCCATCTGCATGGGCAACTAAACCGCCAGGTATTGCAACATTCATTCTTTTTGCCAAATTAATTTTGTTTACAGCAACTGAACTTGTAGCTGCATCAAAAACAAAAGGTCGTTCTTTATCAGCTGGAGCAGCAACTGCAATAGGATTAGTGCCAAGTCTAGGCTCAGCTCCAAAAGTTGGTAGAACTTGCGCACCTGCTGCTGTCATAGACATACCTATCATATCGTGTTTTAGTGCTAACATTGCATGGTACGCAACCATGCCTGCATGTGCGCCATTAGCCATAGTTACTACACCAATACCACTTTTTTTTGCTTTTTCTATAGCAATTTCCATTGCTTGCGGGGCAATGACTATGCCTAGGCCTCTATCACAGTCGATATTTGCTGTGGAAAGTCGTTCATTAGTTATTTTCCAATTTGGTGCAGGGTTTATAACGCCATCATTAATATTTTGCATATATACTCTTAGCATATTTGATACACCGTGGCTATCTACTCCACGAAGATCTGCACTTAATAGACAATCAGTACCAATTATAGCATCATGCTCAGGCATGCCTGCACTTTTAAATAACGCTTCAACTGTACTTCTTAGTCGATTAGCATCGACTCTTATAGAATCATCTTCACTTACATGGAATACTTCCAGTACCATGACTACCTCCTTTAACTATGTTCTAATTTTATAAAAAGACTATTACATTTTCAACTCTCATGTGGATAAATCATGAAGTTCTATTACTTAATTTTCGTGCCATGAATACGCATATAGTACCTAAACTTACTACAGGGCATAAAATAATAAATGCTATATCATAACTCCCATATATATCATAAATTCGGCCAGCCATAATTGGCCCTGAGATTCCTCCCACAAGTGCAATAAGTTGCATGGATCCTTTTATTGTCGCAAATCTTGTGATTCCAAAAAAGTCTGCTACAACTGTTTGATCAGTTGCAGTATGGGCAGACTGTCCAGCAGTATAAAACAGTAGGTATAAAGTAATGAAAAATATTGCACCAGGAGTAGCAAAAAGTAGACCTATCCACCCTACCCCCATTAACAAAAAGCTAATCATAAGCAAAAAAGATCTTCCAATACGATCTCCTATCCACCCTGATCCAAGTCGTCCAAAGACTTGAATACCACCAAAGATAGTTACAATTAATGCAACAGCACTTAGTGAGTATCCAATTGATTTTAGAGCTGGTTGTTGATGAACTAAATTCATTTGGTTTCCAAAGCTGTAAATTAATTGTGCTAATGCTAAAAACCAAAATGCAGGCGTTTTTAAAGCATCAGTAATACCGTATTCATTATCAATTATTCTTTTTTCACTATTTGAGTTTATTGATGTTTGGTTTTCCAACTCTGGATTTGGTTTTATCACAAAAGAAGCTGGTAAGGATACAATAAGGAAAAAATAAGATGCATACAAAGAGGTATCTCTCCATCCGTAATTAGACAATAGTAATGTGATTGGAACTATTCCAATATATCCCAGAGCTCTTCCTGTAGCAGAAAATGAATAAGCAAACCCTCTTTTTTTATCAAACCAATGCATAATTGAAGCTGTAATAGCATTGTGTGAACCTATACTCATTCCAACTGCAATAATTATTGATGATAGGTAAAAAACCCATAACTCGGTCATCACAGAAAACAATATCAACCCAATAAATGTTAAAGTAGTACCAGTAATACAGGTTATTCTAGGGCCAAATTTATCAATAAGGTATCCACCTAATGGTGACAAGATACCAGCACCAAAGACTCTAATAGAAAAACCGGTAGATATTGCGGTCATACTCCAAGAAAGTTCTTCATAGATATCATTAATAAATGCACCGTGTCCAATCTGTAATACAGCTAAAGAAATGAAGCTAGTTATTGTCCCAGATAGAGCTATATACCAACCATAGTAGATCTTTTTAAAATATGTCATTAGGTACAATCTTTAACAGTTTGTAATATATATTCCAAATCTTCTGGTCTTCTGTAGGCGATCATTAATTCATCAAAATTTGCTGATTCTAATTTTGATATTTGTTTTTGGAGTGATTTTTTGTCATTAAAAATAAGATCGTTTTTGAGTTCATCTAAAGGGATATTTTCAGAATCTCTTTTACAAAGTAATTGTAAGTTTCTGTTTTTTGCAAAATTAGACACCCACCATGTTTCTACTTCCATGGGTTGAATATATCCAATCGTAGAAATTTTATAAAAAGGTTTTTTTTGAGCTTTATTTGAGGCTAAATCCATATAATTTAAAAGATTTTTATTTGCTGTGTATGTGTGAATGCCATCAGCAAAATTGATTGCTTTTTCAGTCCAGTATTCACTGGTATTAGCTATATATATTGGTATAGTTTCTTGAAAAATTGACTCACGTAAAGCTGGTGATTTTATAGTGAATTGATTACCTTTGTAGTCTAGGTCTTCCCCTGCAAAAAGAGATTTTAATATTGTAAAGGATTCATTTACTCCATCATCAATCCCATCTATACCTATATTCGAAAGCCAAAACCGACTACCTCTTCCTAATGCCATATCTAATCTTCCTTTAGATAGCTGATCTATTGTAACTGCAGCTTGAGCCATTACAACTGGGTTTCTTTGATATGGTGAAGTTACACCTGCCCCAATTCTTATAGTATTAGAAACATTTGCTGTAACACCTAATATGGACCAGAATTCCCAGAGAGATATGTTAGAGTCTGGTATCCAAATTCTATCAAGCTTATTTTTTTCACAAAGCTTTATTGCCTGTTCAATTTCCCGCACAGGTGTTTTTATAGCTAATTCTATTCCAATTTTCATAGTACTTCCTGTAGGAATTTAGTTATTCTAAACCTAGGCCGTTACCTTCTGGTAAATACACTTTTCCATTAGATAAAGGTGGAAGTGAATATCCTCCAGCAAAAGAACCTTGAATCCATGGGACTTCAATCCATGTAGCCATTGGAGAAGCAAAAGCCCAATGAATAGATGCATATAATGACGGCCCTATCCTGAAATTGTGTGGGCAAAGAGCAGTATTATATATCTCTGTTAGTCCAGTGATTCTTTTTGCAGCTGTTAATCCTCCGAATTTAGTAATTTCAGGTTGGAGATAGGTTAGAGAATCTGATTCTAAGATGTTTTTAAAATCGTTCAAAGTATATTCATTCTCTCCAGCAGCTATGGGAAGTCCTGTTTGATCAGATACTTTCTTTATTGCTTTATGGTCTCGCATAGGCCTTACTGGTTCTTCATACCAGACTATATTTCGATTGGATATTTCTTTTCCAAAAGCAATAGCTTCGATCAATGAAAAATGACCATTTACATCAACCATAATTCCTAGAGAATCTCCAAAATTATTGTGTAATAAATGTACATACATCGGGTCTATTTCATGTAATTTTACAGTGTTAAATCCTGCATCAATTGCTCTTTTAACTTCACTTACAACTAAATCAGGATCTCTCAAAGGTGGTAGACTTGCGTAAGCAGGTAAACCATCGTGCATTTGACCTCCGAGTAGTTGCACAACAGGGACTTTGAGTTCTTTCCCCAATAAATCCCAAAGTGCTAAATCAACACCAGACAGACCCATAGTGAATATTCCTTGATCTGCATACCTGTAACCATATTCCCAGATATCAAACCAGTGTTTTTCAATTGTTTTGCTATCTTTTCCAATTAAATTTGGAGTAATTAGATTTTCGATAACACTTGCAATTGGGAAAGAGGTAGATCCCGGGTAACTAGGATTAGGAATCCCCCACCAAGCTTCACCACGACCAGTTTCACCTTGCATAGTTTCTATTGTAACTATTACTTGAGTTAGATGGTTATGATTCGGAATATCTACACGGATTTCTTTTATTGTCCCCATATTGTTACCTGTTATTTCTTTGATATTAAGTTAAGACAAAATTGAGCTACTTCTTCTAACTCATCAATTTTCACATACTCTCTAACGGTATGCATATCGTTTGTACCCATACCAACTACTACACATGGGATTCCATGTTTATTGAATACATTGGCATCTGTCCCACCTCCAGTTGTCTCCAATGTTGGTTTTATACCCATATCCACCATTGTAGAACATGCAAGTTGAACCATTGAGTCATCTGCGGTTAATTTGTATGCAGCAAAGTTTTCCCTAAAAGAATCTATTATTTCTGCTTCAGGATATTTCTCTCGAAATTCACTGATTTTGGCTTTTACACTTGCTTGGAGAAGTTCTATTGTTTCAAGATTATGGCTCCGGAATTCACCTTCGATTTGTGTGTTTTCAGGAACTGCATTTCTTACAGTTCCACCTTCAATTTTACCTATATTAAAGGTCGTTTCCTCATCTAATCTTCCTTGTTCTAGGTTCGTGATTAATTCTGATGCAATCCTAATTGCTGATAAGCCTTTTTCGGGTTCAACTCCTGCATGAGCTGCTCTGCCTTTTACAGAGATGTTAAAACCAATATATGTAGGGCTTGCTGTAAAAACTCGGCTTACTGATCCGTTACCATCAAACACTACTCCGTGTGTGCCTATAATAAGGTTGAAATCGACATTTTGTGCTCCAACAAGTCCAATTTCTTCTTCTCTAGTAAATACTGGCTGTAGATCTATCCTATCAATACCATTATCGTATGCAGTTTGTAGACCTTCAAGAATAGCAGCAACACCTGCTTTAGCATCACCTCCAAGTATTGTTGTGCCATCAGAAGTAATTTCGTTGCCTTCAATAATTGGCTGAATACCTCTGCCTGGCTCAACAGTATCCATGTGACATGATAAGAGCATGTGATTTTTCCCAGGTTCTGAGGCTATTAAATTGCCGTAAGAATCAAATTTGACTTCAAATCCCATAGCTTTTAATCTTTTTTCTAGGTATATCCCTACTTCTTTTTCTTCACCTGAAGGACTATCAATTTTAACTAAATCAATAAATGTTTCTATTAATCTCTCTTTGTTTATCTTTACTTCCAATTTTCCCCTCGATTATTTATTTGTATTTTTTATTTCGGGTATTATTTCTTTTGCTATAATTTCTGATTGATTTATTTTATCCTTAACACCTGATGTTGAAGATATATTAAAAATAATTTTTTTAGCCCCAGCATCTATATACTGCTGTATTTTATTAATACATTGCTCAGTTGATCCAAGAATACAGTATTTTTTTACAATATTTGCAAAATCTCCATCATATAAGTATCTACCTCCAAGAGCCTCTGCTGCAATTTTAGTTGCTTGTTCATAATCATTATGTATTGATATAAATGGCATAAATCCCCACTCAAAATCAGAAACATCAATTTTTTCTTGATTAGCTATCTGATGTATTTCCTTAACACTAGATTCATACATTTCTGGGCTGTAGTAATAAGGAAACCAGCCAGTACCATATTTCACTGCTCTTTTCATTGCCGGAGTACGTCTTCCTGCTACCCAAATAGGAGGATGAGGCTTTTGGGAAGGTAACGGATTAATACTCACATCTTGTATATTAAAGTGCTTACCTTTGAATGTTGTATTTTCTTTTGTCCATAGATCACGCAGTATTTCAAGTATTTCATTGCTTAAGCTCCCTCTATGTTTTACATTAATACCTGCAGCTTCAAATTCAACTGGAAATTCTCCCCCTACGCCTATCCCTAAGGTCAATCTTCCTTTTGAAGCAATATCTAAAGTTGTAGTAAATTTTGCTAAAAGTAATGGATTGTAAAATGGTAGTAATAAAATTGCTGATAGGAGTCGTACTTTTTCTGTTGCTCCTGCAGCAACAGATAGTGCTGTTAAGATAGAATTTGTAGAACTAGGCGGAGATCCTCGCATAAAATGTTCTCCTCCAGATATATAATCAAATCCAAGATTTTCAACTCGTTTTGCTTCACTAATAATATCTTCAGGTCCGCCAGATAAACTCATACCAAATTCAATTTTTGTGTTCATTCAATACCTACCAAACTAGAATGTGCATAGTGAAGTTAATGCGTTAGTATCATTACATTCTTCTAAATTCCATATAATTTCTATAATCTTTTCTACATTTTGTTGAGGCAACTTGCTATTATCTGCGCAGTACCGAAACTTTTCCTCTACTTCAGTATTTGATATTGGTTTTGTTGGATGCCAATTTTGTATAGCAACACTTTTTGAAAACTCTTTACCATCAGTTGTTTTGATTATTATAGGAGTTCCTTGAGAAGTTTGCTCATGTGTCCATTCTGGGTGTTGTTCGATAATGATTTTTGATTCCATAGCCTCTCTCATACGGGGATCACTAGCTATTTCATCACTAAATGTATGTATTTTTACTTCACCATATACAATAGCTGCAGCCATATTATAATCTAGACTAAATTTGCCATTAAAACCTTTTGTTGGTTTCATGAATCTCAATAAATTTATTAAATCTGGATGGCATTGTGCAGTTAGTGTTTCAATTTGTTCGTATGCAAGATTATTTTCTTTAATTATCGACAGTGCAGCATCTAAAGCTCGATGATTACCACCACAGCATGGATATTGTTTAACACTAAGGCCAGGCGACACAATAGCCCATGGGCTCCCTAAATTTTCTGTGACTTTTTCTAAATCATAATTTCCTTCAATATGGATTGCGTGAAAAAAACCATGGTCTCCTTCTATAATTTCTTCATCTGCATAATATCCTTTGTTGGCTAGTGTTGCAGAAACCACACCTGCTCTTGAAGAATTACCTCCATGCATACCTTTTACCCATGTTCCAAAATTTTGACTTAAACCAGAAGCCATGCTACCAGCAATACCTAAAGATCTTTTAGTTTGTTCAATATTTAATCCTAATAGTTTTGCACATGCAGCTGCACCAGCCATTGTTCCATAAAGTGATGTGGGGTGGTATCCTCGTTTTCTGAGAGAACCTTCATATGGTCTAGCTGAAAATGAAAGCTTTTCAAACACTTCATATCCTAAAATCAATGAGAGTAAGACTTGGCTACCACTTATTCTATTTTTATCTGCTAAAGCTAGTAATCCAGGTAATATACAAGTGGTGGGATGAGAAAAGCCCATATCATCATAATCTAGAAGATGGCCCAAGGATCCATTGATAAATGCAGCATTGTCGACTGATCCCTTAGTTGACGTACCAATTATATTCGCATGATTGCTCCCACTGACTTCATTGGCATAGTCATGTAATATTGATCCTGCTTCCTCATTTGATCCAGCTATAGCTGTAGCAAACCAGTCGATAATATGTTTTTTAGTTATATCTATAGCATCTTGAGGAATATCAGATAATTCAGTTTTATTTACAAAATTTACTAATGTATCTGTAACACCCATTGGACTTCTCCTTTGTAATTTTTTTATTTACCCTTCCATACAGGTTGGCGTTTTTCAGCAAATGCTTTTACGCCTTCTTTTGCATCTTCTGAGTTAAGCACATTATCTCTCTTTAATTGTGCATATGCCACTCTTCTTTCTAGATCCATAGAAGCTCCATTGACTGATGCTTCTTTTATAGCAGCTAGGGATAATGGAGCATTAGCAGTGATTTTTTCAGCAAGAGCAATAGCTGTTGGTAATACTTCATCTGGTTCTACTACATGATTTACAAGCATTAACTCTAGAGCTTTATCTGCTGATAAAAAGTCTCCGGTAAAAAGTATTTCAAATGCAATATTTCTTGGCACTACTTGCGATAATAATGCAGGGCCACTGACTGAAGAAATTCCTCTTTTCGCTTGAGGCCAACCAAATTGAGCTTCTTTAGAAGCAATGCGAATATCGCTTCCTAATGCAATACCACAACCCTGTGCTAAACAAATACCATTTATCGCACTAATTATAGGCTTCCAAATATTAGATTGAACAACATATAAGTCTCCTGTTGAGGGGCCTTCATTTGCTCGAGCATTAGCCATTGCAACTAAATCATGGCCTGTAGAAAATGCTTTTCCGTTACCAGTAACTATTGCACATCTAACTTTAGAATTATGCTTTACGTCTTGAAAAGCATCCCATAACATTTCTCGCATCTCTGGGTTTATTGCATTGAGTTTATCTGGTCTATTAAGTGTAATAAACGCAATACCATTTTCGACTTTATATAAAACTTCATCTGACATTTATTTTCCCCTTTCAGTTAAGTTAATTAAATTAAAAGATTCTAGAACCTGTCGGTTTATATCCTATCGTACCTGAATCTAAAAGTTCAGATAATCGTTTGTCTGATAAACCTAAGAGCTCACTATATATTTGTTTGTGATGTTCTCCCAATAATGGTGAGGCTGATTTAATTTCGCTTTGTGTTTGTGACATTTTCCACGGAATACCCGGATAAATATGTATACCAGCTTCTGCATGTTTTACTGTTTCAAATGTTTCTCTATTTTTATAATGTGGGTCTTTAAAAAGATCAGGGGCTCCCATGACAGGTGCAGAAGGAATCCCTAATGATTGTAAAATATTGGTCAATTCATATT
The DNA here is from genome assembly GCA_045562575.1 of Dehalococcoidia bacterium. GTDB lineage: Bacteria > Chloroflexota > Dehalococcoidia > Lucifugimonadales > UBA6952 > UBA6952. The sequence goes on along the minus strand of JBJKVQ010000039.1, from coordinate 10,089 downwards.
TTTCATAATTTATAGACCAATTTGATATAATTTCATCTATTTGTTGTTCATTAGATTTTCTAGAAGCAAAATTGCAAGAAGAATATTTGTTTAATTCTATAGAGTTTATTTTTGAAAGTAAGTTTTTCCATTGATGATTATTCGTAACAGCAATTGTTATCCATTCATCATCTCCTTTTGAAGGATATACATTATGGGGGCAATAAAGATTAGACTTATTACCCATACGAATTGGTTCTTCGTTTCCAACTTGATATTTCAACAATTCTCCTCCTATAAGAGAAACTGCAGATTCTTGTTGAGATACGTCCAAGTACATTCCTTCTCCTGTAAACTTCCTGTATCTTAATGCAGCCAGTATTACACCTGCTGCATGAGAACCAGTAATAGGGTCACCATGGTTAATACCAGATTTTATAGGTCCTTCATTGTCATATCCTGTCATATGAGCCATTCCAGATAATTGTTCTTGTCCTATTCCATAGGCCAAATATTTTTTCCACGGCCCAGTATTACCAAATGCAGGCATTGAAGCATAAATTATATCAGGCCTTATAGATTTAATTTTTTCATAGGGGTAACCTAATCGTTCAAGACTTCCTTGTCGGAAATTTTCAATCAATACATCTGAAATTGAAAGAAGTTGTTCAAAAGTCTCTTTTCCTTGAGGGGTAGTTAATTCTAGTGTTATTCCATATTTATTCATATGGAGGCAATTAAACCATCCATTTCTATTCCATGGGTTTTCTCCAGGCTCAGCATTTGGATATGAAACTATACCAGGATTAGGATTAACTGGTCCTCTATGGCTATCATATACACGTAATGATTCTAATTTAATTACTTCTGCACCTAGGTCAGAAAGAAGTTTGGTAGCATAAGGACCAGCCCATATACGAGATAGATCTAGAATTCTGAGATTTTGTAGTGGCATATTTATATTCATTGAAGATATCCTTTGTTAATACCTTCTTCGATAGAATTTTCTAACATTGATGCATATTTATTTAATGCGGTTTTTGTATCTTCTCCTAAGAGAGGAGCACTTGTGTATACCCATTTGTCTTTAGCAGTCTTGATGGGCATACCTGGATAGAGAAAATTACCAGCAATGGGATGTTTAATTTCAATAAAGTAACCTCTATCGACAAGTTGTTCCATTTCTAGTATGTCACTAATTGTTGAAACATATGCAAAACCAAGGCCATGTTCTTGACCAGCTTTAAATATATCTTCTTTTTTGTTTTCTATTAACCAAGGTAGCATTAAAGCATCAATTTCATCAGCATATTCTAGACGTCCACTTCTTGTCCCATATTTAGGATCGGATAACTCTTCTCTCTCCATAATAGACGCAAATTCAGGCCAACGATGATCAGGACCTGAAATAATTCCTACAAAACCGTCTGCACATGGATAAATACCCCATGCAGCTCTTCCATATCCTCTATTGCCTACTCTTGTATATTCAACTCCAGAGTAGCTATATTGCATAAAAGCGTTTTCCATAACATTAGTTCCATATTCAGCAATTGAAATATCAATGTATTGACCGACACCAGTATCTTCAGCAAACATTGTTGCACCTAAACTTGCTACAAAAGCATTTTGTCCACAACCTAGTTGTGCTAAAGGAGCCCCTTCCTTTAATGGATAATTATCAGGTTCTCCCGTTATCTTCATTAATCCACCAGAAGCGTATAAGTTAAGTTCTGTAGCCTTCCAGTCGCGATAAGGTCCACTTTGTCCATAATTAGAAATAGATGTCATTACTATTGAAGGATTTATTGCAGAAACGGTTTCATAATCAAGTCCAAGATTTTTCATAGTCCCTGGAGAAAAGTTTTCAACGATTAAATCAATATTAGGTAACATTTTTAGTATTGTATTTCTTCCTTCAGGTGTTTTTATATCTATGCAGATACTTTTTTTTGAAGTGTTAAGATACAAAAACCATGCACTTGTTTCTGCTGATATAGTTTTGTTTGCAAATGGAGGTTGATGCCTAAGAGGGTCTCCTGTGATAGGTTTTTCTATTTTTAGAACATCAGCCCCTAACGTGGCAAATAATTTTGTACAATAAGGACCAGAAATATACTGTGTGAAATCAAGCACTCTAATACCGTCTAAAAAATTTTTCATAATTCCCATTAAAATTCCATAACCACTTTTAGGCAGTTGTCTGTTTTATCACTATACATATCATATGCTTCTTGAACATCATCAAATGTTTTTCTGTGTGTAATTAAATGATCAAGTGTTAGCCGATTTTGATCAACAAGACTTATTGTTTGTTCTACAGCTATATTTCTTCTACCACTTCTAGCGCTTGATGTGGCTATGAGTTTAACCTGTTTATCAAACATAGTTCCTATGTCTAGATTAAGATTGTCATTCCATTGAACGCCAAATAAGGTTACAAATCCTTGTCTTTTGACAAATTCAAAACATTGGTTAAGAGTAGATTCTTCACCTGCAGCTTCAATAACAATATCTACTAATTCCCCATTAGTTATTTCTTCTATTATTTCAAGAGCGTTTGATTTACTAGGATTTATAGTATGGGTTGCGCCAATATTTTTTGAAACTTCTAGTCTATTATCAAGTAAGTCCGTAGTAATAACATTTTTTGCGCCACCAGAAGCTACTAAACTAGTAAAATTCAAACCGATTGGGCCTTGACCAAGCACAGCTACGTTTTTACCTAAAAACGATCCGGTTTCTTGGCATGAAAATAAAACTGTACCCATTGGTTGACACATCAACCATACTGCTGGGTCTCCATAATTTGGCACAAGAACTGCATTAGTCTCATGTTCAGTCATATATTCTTTGAGCCCATCAGATTTTGAGGCAAGAACAATCACCCTATCTCCTTCTTTGTAAAGGTTTGATTTGCTTTCAACAACTATTCCAATACATTCATGGTTTGGTTTTCCAATTTCTAATGGATACTGTTCTTCAGGTAGTACCGCATCAAATTTTCTTAAGTCACTTCCGCATACTGAAATAGTTTCTAACTTAACCAATATTTCCTCTTCGTTTGGAGTAGGAACCTCTATTTCAGTTAATTCTAAAGTTTTTGGACTTGTCAATTGAGCAGCTCTCATATCATCCCCATTTCTTCAAGGTTGCATTCACATACGGGATTATATAACTTTAAATGCATGTTTGCTAGCATATAAAATAGGATTTAGAATACACGCAATTCAGGCAACTGTTATAAATAGCCAACATATTTTGTTAATATATTGGTATAATGTAAGGTATATAATACAAATTGTTCACTCATTAAATTTATCGGAGGCCTTACATTAATGGAAAATCTTGCTGTTTATTGCGCTCGTAACCCGCTCAAAGTAATTTTTACTTGGTTACTTATATTTAGTTTATCTATCTATTTGAATATTGCATTTTTAGAAGATGGATTAACAACTGAATTTACTTTTATTACAAATCCGGAATCCGAAAAAGGCCAAGAGGCATTAATTGATTTAACTGGGCCAAGGCTTGCTAGTGAATTAATAGTTATTAAATCGGATACATTTAAGGTCGATAGTCCTGAATTTGAAAAAGTTGTTACATCCATTCAAACAGATTTAAACGATTTAGGCAGTGATACAGTAAAGAATAGTTACAGCTATTATCAAACAAAGGACCCCCAATCAGTTTCAATAGATCAAAATGCTACATTGATCGGACTAACTATGGCAATAAATGTAGATGCAGGAATAAAAAATATTCCCAAAGTTATTGAAATTGTTAATAAATACAACGAAGAATTAAACTTTCAAGTACTAATTTTAGGCGAAGCTTCCATTGCTTCTGCCTCTAATGAACTTTCCGAAGAAGACTTAATAAGAGGTGAATCCATTGGTGGTTCAGTCGCATTAGTAATTCTAATTTTGGTATTTGGAGGTGTAGTTGCAGGTGTTCTCCCAGTTATATTAGCTCTTTTAGGTATAGTTATAGCTACAGGGTTAGTCGCTATTATCGGGAACATATATCAGTTGTCATTTTTTATAACTAATATGGTTACGATGATTGGACTTGCAGTTGGTATAGATTATACCTTGTTTATTATCTCAAGATATCGTGAGGAAAGAAATCAAGATTTTGATAAATATGAAGCAGTTAGAAGAACAGCAGCTACAGCTACACGTTCAGTAGTTATTAGTGGAATAACTGTCATGCTAGCCTTATTAGGTATTGTAATTGTACCTACTTTAGTTTTTGTGAGTTTAGGCATAGGAGCTCTAATTGTAGTTGTAGTTTCTATTATGATTAGTCTTACGCTTTTGCCGTCAATAATTGGTTTGCTTGGGGATAAACTAAACTCACTAAAAGTGCCTTTTTTGAATAGTAAAGCGTCACAAAGCGATGATATTACTAGCTCTGCAAACCTATGGGTACGGTTTGCAGGTTTTGTTATGAAATTCCCAATAATTAGTTTGATTGTTGTGTTATTAGTATTGGTTCCAATTTCAATGCAAACAACATCGCTAGTTACTGGTGCTAATGGTATAGAAACAATGCCAGAAGATATGGATATTGTAAAAGCTTATAATATTTTAACTGAAGATTTTTCTTATGGTTCTATATCCACACAAGATTTAGTTGTTTCTGGTTCATTTACACAGGAATTATTAGATGAATCAGTAATTAAATTAGATCAACTTGTACAGAATGACCCAGATTTAATAGGAATTCTTGGAACACCACAAATTAATGAAACTAATGATGTAGCTTTAATTAGAATTGCCACTGCATCTGTAGTTGGTAGTAGTCAATCCGAAAATACTGTCATAAGATTACGTGATTCTATTGTTCCTAATGCTTTTTCTGAAATGGACGCTTCTATTTATGTAAGTGGAGAACACGCTTTTTATGCTGATTTTTATCAAATGGTTGATCAGTTTACTCCATATGTTTTTGCATTAGTTTTAACTTTAAGTTTTATATTATTAACGATGACGTTTAGATCAATAGTGATTCCAATTAAAGCGGTTCTGATGAACTTACTTTCTGTTGGTGTTGCATATGGATTATTAGTATTAGTATTTCAAAAAGGATATGGTAGCGATTTACTTGGTTTCCAACAAACAGATATTATTGAAGCATGGATCCCATTATTTTTATTCTGTGTGGTTTTTGGATTATCTATGGATTATCATGTTTTTTTACTTAGTAGAGTTAAAGAATTCTACAATAAGACAAAAGATAACACTCTTGCTGTTTCGTATGGGTTAAGCTCTACTGCTACTATCATTACTGGTGCAGGACTTATAATGGTTGCTGTTTTTGGAGGATTTGCATTAGGCGAAATGTTAATGATGCAACAAATTGGTTTTGGATTACTTGTTGCGATATTACTAGACTCAACTATTATTCGAATCATCTTAGTTCCAGCAAGTATGAAATTATTAGGTGAATACAACTGGTATATGCCAAAATGGTTAGAATGGTTACCCACTGTAAAATTTGAAGCCGAAAATTAATATTTTCTAGATTTTTAGCACTAAAGCTTAATAACATCGTTGAAATAGTAGTATTTCAACGATGTTTTTTTTATATTAATCAGGTGTGTAACTGTTATTTTTAAATTTTAATTTGAAATCTCATGACTTATCAAAACGCAAGTATGCTATCTCCATATAAAGTATTAGATATTACGCAAGGTGCCTGTAGTTTATCTGGTAAAATTTTTGCTGACTTAGGTGCTGATGTTATAAAAATAGAATCCCCAAATGGGGATATAAGCCGATTTAGAGGTCCTTTTATCGATGACAAACCGCATATTGATAGCAGTTATGAATGGCATTACTTAAACGCTAACAAACGTGGAATAACTCTAGATTTAGAAAATCATCAAGATATAGAATTATTCAAAAAATTAATTATCGGTACGGATTTTTTATTTGATTCATTTGAACCAGGATATTTGAAATCAAAAGGATTAAGTTATCAAGATTTAATTAAAATAAATCCTAAATTGATCATGACTTCAATTACTCCTTTTGGTCAAGATGGTCCGTATATGAATTATTTGGGTCCCGATTTAGTTGTATGGTCTTTAGGTGGATATATGTGGATGTGTGGAGACCCTGAAAGAGCACCTGTACGAATTAGTATAACTCCTCAATCATATTATCATGCATCAGCTTCGGCGGCTTCAGCAGCACTAATTTCCTTATATAAAAGAAATCAAAATCAATTGGGAGATTTTATAGATCAATCTGTGCAGCATACTGGCCCTTGGTTTTTGACACATACATATCAATGGTATGAATATGAGGATGTTATTTTGAAACGTCAAGGAGGATGGCGCCAATTTGGCACTACAAAGACTCGAACTCTTTATCCGTGTAAGGATGGATACGTTGTATTCATGAGTTTTGGTGGTCGTTTGGGAGAAAGTGTACAACAAGGTGTAATCGGATGGATGGAAAAAGAAGGAGAGGTCCCCGATTATCTCAAAGATTTTGACTGGTCGACTTTTGATGCTTTGAATACGCCTGAAAAAGATAGAGAGAAAGTGTTTGGTGCAATTGGGGAATTTTTAAAAACCAAAACAAAATCTGAATTACTTGAAGCTGCTGTTAAAGAGAGATACACTATGGCTCCTGTAAATCATTTGGGAGACGTCGTAGAAAATCCTCAATTAGCTTCCAGAGAATTTTGGCACAGTAATTTTAATGCGAATTTAAATAAAACACTTAAGTATCCCGGAGCGCCATTTTTATCATCAGAATTCGAAATGCATTATTATCGTAGCGCTCCTTTACTAGGTGAACACAATCAAGAGATAAAATCAGAATTATAGGTAAAAATGGTAAAGAATAAACCACTTGAAGGTATTAAAATATTGGATTTTACAACTATAGTCATGGGGCCTGCTTCTACTCGTATTTTGTCAGATTGTGGAGCAGAAGTTATAAAGATTGAATCTTCCAGTCGTTCAGATACCTTACGATCAGCTACCCCTTACAAGGGTGAAGATCCTAGCCCAAATCGTAGTGGTTATTTTGCTATGTATAATGCTGGAAAACTCTCACTTCCGATTAATATGAGGAATCCTGAAAGTGTTGATTTTGTTAAAAATCATTTAGTACCATGGGCAGACATAATAGTTACTGCATTTACTCCAAGAGTGTTACCAATGTGGGGTATGACATATGACGACTTAGCTGCAATAAAACCTGAATTAATAATGTTAAGTGCATGTCTAATGGGCAATACTGGCCCATATGCTGATTTGAGAGGTACAGGTCAATTGGCTGCTGCTCTATCAGGATGGTATGAAAATACTGGTTGGCCAGATAAAGATCCTGTTGGACCCTATTCTGCTTATGCTGATTTTGTTTCATGGAATTACTTTATTATTGCTGTTATGGCTGCTCTAGATTATAGAAATCGTACTGGTAAGGGACAATATATAGACCAATCGATGTTTGAAAGTACACTGCAATTTGCTGGTCCTCAATTAATGTATTACTTAAATGAAGGGAAATTAACTACACGTATGGGTAACCAAGATGTTGATTATTGCCCCCATAATACATATCAATGTAGCGGTGACGATAATTGGTGTTCAATAGTTATAGAAAATAATCATCAATGGTCGATACTTTGTAATCTTATGGCTAGAGATGATATTGTAGATTTGCCAAAATTTAAAACTTTTGAAAAACGAAAACAAAATGAATCAGAATTAGACCAAATTATAAGCGCATGGACAATAAATAAGGATTCATTTAACTTGATGCATATGTTGCAACAGAATGGGGTTCCGGCCGGTGTAGTTCAAAATGCTTCTGATTTATTTCGCGATCCACAATTAAGGCATCGAAATCATTTTGTGGTAAGGCCTCATGAAGATATGGGATATCATCACATTTTGACTCCTAGCTTTATATATGAAAATAGCGATCGATATCCTGATTCTGCAGCACCATTACTGGGAGAACATTTAGAATATATTTGTAAAGATATATTAGATATACCTGATGATCTGTTTGCTGAATTGATATCGAAAGGTGTTTTAGAATAAATTACAAGGAGACCTATGAGACTTGGAGTATTAGCCCAATTTGGTGGAGTTAGTAATGAAACTTCTGCTCAAGATTGGCAATTAGGAATAGATAAAATTAAATTAGCTGAGAGCTTGGGCGTTGAATGTGTAATGGTTTCAGAAGCTTGGGGCTTGTCTGCAATACCATGGATGAGTTTAATCGCAACTCAGACAAATTCAATTCAGATAGGATCTTGTATATTAAATTCGTTTTCCAGAAGTCCAGCTGCATTAGCACAAGAATTTGCTTCATTAGAAGTACTTTCTAATGGAAGAATGATATTTGGTTTGGGTGCTTCAGGGGCAAATGTGATAGAGCATTTTCATGGTATTGATTACCAGAAGCCTCTGAGAAGAATGAGGGAATATATAGATATATTTAAAATTCTGATTTCAGGAGAAAAATTAATATATGATGGTGAAATATATAAATTAGAACGTGGGTTTAAATTAGAATATGATCGTCCAAGAAATTATATTCCAATTTATATAGCATCATTAACTCCAAAATCTGTAAAGCAATCTGGAGAAATAGCTGATGGAATATTCCCTATTCATTGGCCCAAAGAGCAATTTGGATCATTACGACAAGAATTACAAGTAGGTGCAGATTTGGTAGATCCCAAAAAAAGTTTAACTATTGCCCCACAAACAAGACTTGTTGTTTTAAACGGTGATGATGATGACTCTAAATGGCAACAATCTAAACAATTGGTTCATTACTATATTAATAGAATGGGTACATTTTATTGGGAAGCTTTGATTCGTAATGGATTCGAAGAAGAAGTACAAATTTCAAGAAACGCTTGGGAATCACGAGAGGTTGATAAGTCTATAAATGCAATAACAAATGAAATGATTGAATCAATGCAAGTAATAGGAACCATTGAAGAAATTAAAGATAAATTTATCGAGCGATCTGAGCTTGGTGCTGATTTACAGTTAATTCAAATGCCTGCTGGAGATTTGGAATATACAAAAAAAATATTAAAAACTCTCCTCGATTAATTTCTATATTAATCTCACGTTGTCTCATTAACCACAGGTATGTATAATATTACTGGAGATATAATATGGAAAAATTAGTTAGGATTAAAGTCCCCGCAACCACAGCAAATATAGGCCCAGGATTTGATTGCCTTGGTATGGCGCTTGATATTTGGAATTATGTGGAATTTACAGTCACAGAAGGTCAAAAGGACGAAGTATTAATTACTGGACAAGGTCAAGAGGTTTTGAATACGGGTAGTGAGAATCTCATTGTTGTTTCAGCCCATAAATACTTTAGTTATTTTGAAATAAAACCGCCTAAACTACTTATTAAATGTGAAAATAATATCCCTGTTTCTAGAGGGTTAGGTAGTAGTTCTAGTGCTATTATTGCAGGATTATTAGGCGCAGCTAGTATATGTGAACATTCAATAGATTATGACCTACTTTTAAAGCTTGCAAATGAAATTGAAGGTCATGCGGATAATGTAGCTGCTGCTTTATATGGCGGTTGTACTTTAGTGGTACATGATAATGATAGTAATTTAATTCATCAAAACATTACGATTCCTGAAGATTTACGTTGTGTTTTGTATATCCCTGGATTTTCTATGGCAACAAATGAAGCTAGGAATTTATTAAAAGACACTGTGTCAAGAATGGATGCTGTTTATAATATTTCAAGACTTGGATTGCTAATTAATGCATTAAACACTAGTGATTATAATTTACTAAGCATAGCTATGCAGGATGCATTACATCAACCTTCTCGTAAGTCTGTTTTCAGAGGTATGGATATTGTGATTAAGTCTGCAATGGATGGCGGTGCTCTTGGAGCTTGTCTTTCTGGTGCAGGCCCGACAATATTAGCTTTTACTAGCGGAAGAGAAATAACTGTTACATATGAAATGAGAGATGCTGGAGACAAATTACAATTGGATGGAGATGTAATAGTTACTGCACCATCTAACCAAGGTGCACAAAGGTATTAAAATGGGCATAGTAGTACATAAATATGGTGGTAGTTC
>JBJKVQ010000038.1:0-21464 GCA_045562575.1 Dehalococcoidia bacterium | reverse complement strand
TCAACCCCTGTAAGGAAAATTCCGTCTATATCTAACTGTGAATATTTTTTTACTCTTTCAACTGCCTCATCTATACCTACAAAATTTATTGCACTTGTTCTAGCTATAATTGACATAGAAGAATCCTGTCTTGTTGCTAATGCAGCTTTTAATTTACCCACCATTTCATTTGAATCTATTAATTTATTTTGATTTGATGCGTCAAAAGGTAAAGGCAATTGAGTATCCTCTATTGTAAATGCAGAAATACCAGCGTTTTCTAGTTCTTCGGTTGTTCTAGTAATATTCATTGCATTTCCATAACCATGATCTGCATCAGCAAGAAGAGTTAATCTTGAATACCTAGTAATTTTTCTAATCTGATTTGCAAATTCATCCATAGTTAACAATATATAATCTGGTGCACCTAAAACTGTAGCTGAAGCAATAGATCCGGCAAACATACCCAATTCAAATTTATAGTGGTCAGCAATATTTGCTGAAATAGAGTCATGAACTGAAGCTGGTCGTGTAATTTGTTCTCTTGCCATTATTTCTCTAAATTTTAATCTTTTATCAGTTTCGTTCATTTAATTCTCCTCGATTACTTTATCAATTTTGATTTAAATCTTATTCTGGAATTTTTTAACACATAGGCAATAAATCCTCCAAATACGAATCCTCCTATATGTGCCCAATATGCTACTCCAGAACCTCCTAAAGCTGATTGGAAAAATTGCAAAACCATCCAAAACCCTAATAACCACAATGCTTTTATCTGAATAACGGTAATAAAAAAAGTAAAAACAAGTGTATTAATTCTACTATTTGGATAGAATATAAAATAGGCTCCTAAAACACCAGCAATAGCACCACTAGCTCCTACAGTTGGAGTTTGAGATGTCACATCTGTAAATATATGGCATACTGATGCGAATATTCCTGCCGAAAGATAAAAAACTAAATATCCTACATGGCCAAATCTATCTTCAATATTATCTCCAAATACCCAAAGATACACCATATTAGAAGCGAAATGAATCAAATCTCCATGAAGAAACATCGAAGTTATAAAGGTTAATAAATCAGAAATTGGAGTTTGAATCGGATAGGAAACTATACCTGTATCCAATATTTGCAAGCTATTTCCTGATATTATTTCAGTTGGTAATAATCCATATTGATAAAACAAAACATATTTACCAATAGTGCCGATTAGTAATTCATATAAGAAAACAACTGAGCAAAGTGAAATAAATGTTATGGTAACATAGGGAGTTCTTCTAACTAATAAATCTGGGTCTGATAATGGTAACAATTTTTCATCTCAATGATTTAAATTAACCTAATGCCTTACAACTTGAGTGTAAATGCAGGATCGGTATTCCCAAGTACTGATATATCTACTTCAGAAAAACTCTGATTAATCCTATTCACATCGTTTAATGTATTCTTGACTCTATCTTCGGCAATTTTAATACCAGTTAATTTTGAAAAACTAGCAAGGTCTTCAATTGTTAATTCAACATAATTAGAATTTTGCATTATACTTCTTTCTTTGTTTTTTGATATCATCATAAGCGGCATTGATTTCCTTCATTTTGTTTTCTGAAAGCTTTCGTAAATCTGGCCCCATATTGAGCGTTTTATCAGGATGAAACTGTAGTACTAGTTTTTTATAAGCAGACTCAATCTCTGAATCATTAGAAAAAGGAGAAACATTCAATACCTTGTATGGGTCGTCTTTAGTAAATCCAAATCCTGTACCCGATCTGGAATAGTTGTTACTATAACCGGATCTTCCGATTCTTCCAAATAAGAACTGAAAGATTTTTCCAAGAACCCAGTACATAATTATAAATCTAAACATTGTTAAAACTATCTCCATTACCTATACCAACTTTTCAAACGCTTTTAATAAATTCTACTACCTCTTTTGTAAAAGCGTCAAAATTATCATGAACAATAATATGTCCTGCATTTGCTACTAATTTTATAACAATATTGGGTAGTAATTCTTTAAAAATCTTTTGCTGATCTTCTCCAACTATACTACTTTGATCCCCAATCATTAACATTAGTGGGGGCTGTAATATTTTTACATAATCCCATAAGGCTAAAGGGATGAAGTCTTTTTGTATATTAGGATCTCGTTTGTATATATATTTTCCTTGATCATTAATCTTTGTAAGATATTTAGCTTGATGTTGAAATACACTATATGGAGATAAAGTGTTATTTCCTTTGAGAACGTTTGCACATTCTTCTAAGTTTGTAAATTCTGGATCACCAGAAGCTATGCGATCTGCAAAACCTTGTGCAATAGTAGCTGGTCGAACAGCACCAACATCTTCCATAATTACCGAATGTACTAAAGAGGGGTTTTTTGAAGCAAATACTAATCCTACCCTACCTCCAAGAGAGCCTCCAATAACTATTATATTTTTTAACCCCATATTATTGGCTATCTCTTCTACGTCATATGCGTAATGTTCAGTTGTATATTCACCTTCATTGGCCCAGTCACTATCACCATGACCTCTCATATCAATTGCTATAACATAATAATTATCACTAATACTTGATGCAAAATTATCCCAAGTTCTGGCCTGACTGCTGACATGATGCAATAAAATTACAGCTTGATTATTACTATCTCCCCATTCAACTATGTGAATATTGAGATTATCTGAATTTATGTACCGCTCACGTGGTAAATTTATTTCCATATTAATTCCTCTGTTAGCCCTATTTATATAATAAATTGAAGGTATAATTTTATCCTATTGAAGGTAAAGAAAAAATAACAAAACTGACAAATTATCTCTGTTTAATTAAACCAATAAGTAAACTTTACCAAAACTGTATCTTTTAACTTGATCATTATTTTTCTGCGTGATAACCTCTCAGAAATTACATTTTGTTTGCTGATTCTACCATGCAAATGAAAGACTTTTCTAGCAAGTTTTATGGTTTGTAGCTGGCTAGATTTTGGTATTGGTGTGTGACAAAACACATGAATACCTAAATTTGGGAAGGAGATTGTAATGAGGTCTTGTGTAACTCAAGTTTCAATTATTAGTGATGGCACTTACAAAGAAGATGGTGGTGTCATATTTGGACAACTCCCAAAAGCCAGATGGGATCAAATGACCGCAGTTGATCGAAAGAATAGAATAAGTTTGGGATTAAACTGTGTTCTTATACAAAATGGAAAAGAATGTATTCTCATTGACACAGGAATAGGAACTAAAGAACCAGAACCTGTTAAAAGCAGTTATGGTCTTGGAGCCAGTCGTTTGAATAGAGAATTAAAATCTCGAGGTATTAATCCTAAAGATGTATCAACTGTTATATTAACAAGTTTACACTTTGACCACTCCGGTGGAAGCACACGAATTGATAGATCAGGAGAAGCTGTTCCTACCTTCCCTTATGCGAAATATTATGTTCAAAGAAATGCTTGGGAAGAAGCAATCTCTCCCAATGAGCGAACTAAACATTATTACCATCAAGACGATTTCTTACCTTTAGAAGAAAGAAACCAACTCGAGTTTTTAGATGGTGATCAAAATGTAGTTCCTGGAATATCGGTTAAGTTGACTGGGGGACACAGTAGTGGTCACCAAGTTGTTTTAATCAATTACGGTGGTGAAAAAATTGCCTACCTTGGTGATCTAATTCCAACTCATATGCATCTTGACCAAGGCTTAATTTCTTCAGTAGACAGATTCCCTGAAGAAACTTTACTTGGAAAAGAATCACTAATAACTAAGGCCGAAGACGAGGGCTGGTTAATTGTTTTTTCTCACGGAGTTGATCCAAAATCTGGATACATCGAAACTAGAAAAGGCTCTACCTTATTTAGACCTATTGATTTTGGAATAAATAACTAAATTGTTCCAATAAGATAATCTTCTTTTGCTATATCAATATTGATGCTTGTAATAGTGTTTTGAAGCAATTCTTCAGATTTACTATAAACTCTGGAATAGGTATCTGATAAACCTGTCCAATATAATTCAGAATTAAAACTTTTTGTGTTTTCCCATAAAACTTTCAGAGGTGTTCCTACCATTTGATTAAGGTATTGTTGTTGATAATAACTTGAAACCTCTTCCAGCAGCTTAGATCTCTCTTTAATTATGGAGTTATCAACAAAATTATCTGAATAATATGCCGATGTTCCAGGTCTTTTAGAATAAGGGAAAATATGTATTTTTGAAAACATAGCATCATTACAAGTTTTAACAGTATTGTTGAACATGTCTTCACTTTCATCAGGAAATCCCACAATTACATCAGTAGTTATTGAGGCACTTGGAATTGTATCTCTTACAAATTGCAAAGAGTTTAAAAATTCTTCTGAAGTGTAACGTCTTCTCATTTTTTTTAGTATATAATCATCCCCACTTTGTAAAGGAATATGAAAATGTGGACACAATCGCTCATTTTCCCACAAGCTTAGCAAATCTATAGAAAACTCCTGTGGCTGAACTGAAGACAATCGAATTCTTTCTATTGAAGTTTCTTCTAAAATTGACTGAATTAATATTGTAAGATTAGTATTTGTAAACTCAAACCCATAAGTCCCCAATTGTGTTCCAGTTAAAACCACTTCTTTGTAACCTTCTAGGTATAATTGATTTATTTTATTTATTAGATCTATTAACTTAACACTTCTCTCTCGCCCACGAACCTTCGGAACAATACAGTAAGCACAAATCTGATCACATCCTTCTTGAATTTTAACCATAGCTCTAGTTCGTTTTATTTGATTACTGAGGGATAATGAAGAAGTATTTATTTCAATATTGTTTGTACCTAATACATTAATAACTTTGTTTACCAATTCGGCTTTTGAAGAATTTCCTATAACTAAATCTATTTCTGGCATCTTATTTAATTTCTCATGAGCCCATTCAGCATAACAACCAGTAGCTACAATTAAACAATTAGGGTTATTACTTTTTGCTTTCCTTAAAGCATTACGAGCTTTTCTATCTGCTATATGGGTAACTGTACACGTGTTAATAATACATGCATCCGCATCACTAATATTCTCAGTTAACAGAAATCCTTTTTGCAAAAAAACATTAGAAATACTTTGAGTATCTGCTTGATTTAACTTACATCCATGTGTTTCTATAAATATCTTCAATGAAATGCCTATACTAACTAGATAGTGTTTCTATTAAACTTACCAAAGATCTAACTGCAAAACCCGTGTGTCCAGCAACTTTATAGTCCTTGGTAGAGTTTACTCTAGCCATACCAGCAATATCCAAATGTATCCAAGGAGTATCTCCCACAAATTCTTGAATAAATTTTCCTGCAGTAATGCTCCCTGCTGGTTGGCCACCCGTATTTTTCATATCAGCATATATACTATCTAATTGAGATCTATAATTATCAAATATTGGAAGTTGCCAATATTGTTCACCTGTAACTTCAGAGGTAGCTATTAAATTATCTATAAGTTCTTGGTTGTTTCCCATAACCGCTGCAGAATCATTACCTAAAGCAACTATAGCTGCCCCAGTCAGTGTTGCTACATCTATAATTGATGTAGATCCTTGCCGTTTCGAATATTCAATAGCATCTCCTAAAACTAAACGTCCCTCTGCATCTGTATTGTCCACTTCAACATGTGTACCATTCATCATGGTAATAATGTCACCAGGCCTCATAGCAGCACCCCCAGGCATATTTTCTGCTGAAGCTACTACACCAAGTACATTTATTGGTAGATTCAATTTTTTTATTGCAATCATTGCTCCAATTACTGCTGCTGCTCCTGCCATATCCCCCTTCATTGTTCCCATATTTAATGGTGGTTTTAAAGAGATACCACCCGTATCAAAAGTTATTCCTTTACCACAAAGTGCGATTTTTTGTGTCGAATTGGGATTTCCTAGATGTTCCATTACAATCAATCTTGGCTCTTCATGGCTACCTGCAGAAACACCTAGTATGCCACCCATACTCAATTTTTGTATTTCGGATTTATCGAGGATAGTGCAATTTAATCCAATCAAATTTGAAAATGCCTTTGTTCTGTCTGCAAGTTCTCTTGGCGGAAGAATATTGCCTGGTTCATTTCCTAAATCTCTAGCTATAATAGTAGACTCTGACAATACTACACCCTCATTAATACCATCATTAATAGTTTGTATTTTTTGATCATCATTTTCTATTATTTCTAAACTTTCTAGTATTTCGCTTGTTGAGGTATTTTTATATTTAGAAAACTGGTAAGTACCTAAAAGAGCACCTTCAGTGATCGCTAAAGCACATAATTTAGGATCTAATCCCCCAATACCTGCGCCATGACAAATTGTAGCAACATTTTTGACTTTGATTTTTCGTAATTGCCTCATGGTAATTGCCATAATTTGACGAATAGAATCATAGTTAAATTTTTCCTGTTTTCCTAATCCACAAATAATTACTCTTTCAAATTCGAATTCCCCGAAAGTATGAATAATAGTAATTTCATTTTTCTTTCCTGTTATTTCTCCAGAGCTTATCAATCTTGAGATTTTTCCACCTATAAGGGTATCTATTGAACCAGTAGCCCCACCTGGCACTTCTACACCTTCAAATACATTTATTATTAACGCTTCAGTATTTACCAGACCAACTTCTGATTTTAAACACGAAATTTCCATCATGTCCTCCTTGATTCGTTATACTAACTTATAGCAAAAAGAAGTCGTATTATTATTCTTTCAATAAATTGAATCAATAATAATGCAATAATTGGACTAATATCTAATGTACCCCCAATTGGTGCAGCAATCCTTCTAATCGGCTTTAATATAGGTTCTGTAACTATATATATAATTAAGGCCAAAGTACTATTTTGAATTGAGTGAGAAAGCCATGACAAAATAACTCGAGCGAAAATAGCCATATAGAGTATTACGCTTAATAGATTTACTAATTCAGCTAATGCTCTCAAGACTCACCTCTCAATGATATAGATTTTTTGTAAGCACTGTATACAGCTTCCATCAAAGCAGTTCTAAATTGTTGTTTTTCTAGCGTCATTAATGCTTCAGCTGTAGTACCTCCTGGAGAGGTAACCATTGTCTTTAATTCTACTGCAGAAATATTTTGATCTGCCATCAACTTTGAAGTGCCAAAAACAGTTTGTAAAGAAAGTTTTTCAGCCATATCTCTAGTCATACCTAATGCAACAGCAGCATCAATTAAACTTTCGATAAATAAAGCTACATATGCTGGTCCACTTCCACTTAGTGCAGTACCAATATCAATTAGTTTTTCGTCTAGTACTTCGATCTCTAGACCTAAAGAGGAAAGAATCTTTTTAGCGAAGATTTTATCCTCTACGCTGACTTCATTTGAGGAAAGCCATACACTAGAACCTTCACCAATTTGGGCTGGTGTATTAGGCATAACACGTATGACTTTATTATGCCCAAACTGATCTATTAATTTATCAATAGATATACCGGCTAGTATAGAAATTAAAAGTTGGTCTGCTCTTAATGACCCTTGTAATTCTTTAGCTACATTAAGTAAATTTTGTGGCTTTACACACAAAATTATTACATCTGATTTTTCAACTAATTCAATGTTATTACTAGTAACGTTAATTTTATAGTTGTCTTTCAAAAATTTCCTACGAGATTCTACTAACTCAGAAATAAGAAAATCTGAAGCTGGAATAATTTTTTGATTTAGTACTCCTCGAATTATAGCTTCCGCCATAATTCCACCACCTATAAATCCTATTGCCATTAAATTCACATCCTTGTTATTTCTAGATCATGAAGATTGTATATTATAGTACTTCTAGGTATGATAAAGCAAAAATTTAATATCATAAGGATTATTATGTTAAAGAAATTTTTTATATTTTTAATTATTAGTGTTGGTTTAATAAGTGTAGCTTGCAACAACAGTGTCGGTTTTGGAACAGGAGAATCTGATTCAGAATCTATTTCTGTACCATTACCTGCCTCAGAATCTACGTTACAAAATAGTCCCGTAAGAGATGTAAGTTTATTAAATAACCAACAAGTTGCTACAGGAATTAGTGTGATAGGAAAAGGTATGGCTGATGCAAATCCAGATATTGCCATAATAAATTTCAGCGTAGTTTCGATCAAAGATTCTGCTTCAGAATCAAGAAATACCGCTGCAAAAGCATTACAAAATATACTTGATGAATTAATAGCTAAAGATATATCCAAAGAAAATATAACGACCAATTACTTTAGAATTGGACCCGAAAAAGAATGGAATGATAAAAAAAGAAAAATGGAACTAATAGGGTTTAAAACTACCAATTCAGTTAATGTAAAAATATATGAGTTAGATAATATTGGCGAAATAATTGATGTGATTATCATGAATAGTGACGAATTAATTGACTTTGAATCAATTACATTTGACCTAGAAGATAAAACTACCATTATAAAATCTGCAAGAGAAATTGCTGTAAAAAATGCTATGGAAAAAGCTCAAGAAATAGCTAGCACCGCTAATATTAAATTAGGTAATCCAAAATATATAAATGAAATTTCTTCGCCCAGCGCATTTGAATCAGTATCAGATATGCCAATGATGGCTATGGCCCGGGCTGAGTCTTTTATAGAAACTCCAATTATGTCTGGAGATATCTCTGTATCAGTGCAAGTTCAAATGCATTTTGATATCAATGATAATTAAGAATAATTTCTTGAAAGTATTTGAATAAGAAAATATGTATAATATTTGATAATGGATAATTAACATTTCAAATGAGGATAAATATGGTACTAAGTGACGTGACAATTAAAGAACAAATCGAAAAAGGAAATATCGTTATTGACCCCTTAGATCCAAATGATATACAACCTGCTTCGGTAGATGTCCACTTAGATAATAAAGTACTCGTTTTTCGAAATTCAAGACGACCTTATATTGACGTCAGAGAAGACTTAGAAGGATTAATGGATTTAGAAACTATTGATGACAAAACACCTTTTATATTACATCCTGGAGAATTTATTCTTGGAAGCACCTTAGAAAATATCGAAATACCTGCAGATTTAGTTGCTAGATTAGAAGGTAAAAGTTCTTTAGGGAGAATTGGATTATTGATTCATTCAACAGCAGGTTATGTAGACCCAGGATGGAAAGGTAATTTAACTTTGGAATTGAGTAACGTATCTAATTTACCTATAACCTTATACTACAAAATGAAAATTGGGCAATTGTCATTTTTGCAATTAACAACACCAGCAACAAGACTATATGGCTCTTCTGAATTGGGAAGTAAATACCAAGGACAAACTCTTCCTACTGCAAGTAAATTACATAAAGATTTCCCATCAAAATAAATTATGGATTTTTTAAATTTAGCTTTAGATCAAGCCAAACTCGCAATTGGGTTATGTTACCCTAACCCAGCAGTAGGGGCTGTTATTGTTAAAAATAATGAAGTAATTGGGTCTGGATTTACCCAAAAGCCTGGTCAACACCATGCCGAAATCATGGCATTAGAAAATACAAACGAACCATGTAACAATGCAACCCTATACGTCACATTAGAACCTTGCTCACATATTGGGAAAACGCCCCCCTGTGTAGACAAAATTATTTCATCAGGAATCTCTAAGGTAGTATATGGAATCAAGGATCCAAATCCTAAAGTTTCTGGTAACGGAATTAAAAAACTGGAAGATGCCAATATTACAGTTGAAAAATCAACAAACGCGGGTTTAATAAAAACATTTTATGAAGCTTATATACACAGCCACAAGCGACAAAAACCTTTTATATCTGCAAAATTTGCTGCAAGTTTAGATGGCAAAATTGCTACTTCTTCAGGTGAATCAAAATGGATAACAAATGAACTTTCAAGAAATAAAGCACATGCGATTCGAGCTGCGAGTGATGTAATCATCGTTGGAATAAATACTATAATCAAAGATAACCCACTATTAACTGCTCGAAAAGAAGATGGAAATGAGTATGAACACCAACCTTTAAGGGTGATTCTGGATAGTAACTGCAATATACCTATTGGATCTAATGTAATAAATAATCCCACAAATACCCTTATTGCATATAACCAAATTTCTGAGGATAAAAACAAACTTTTTGAACAAAAAGGTATAAATTCGATCAAGTTACCCAAAGAGAATAAAGTAGATATAAATGAACTCATTAGTTTTCTTTATAGTAAATCTAAATATCAAATATTAGTTGAGGGTGGTAGTGAAACATTAGGCTCTTTTTTTAATCTCCATTTGGTAAACAAAGTATACGCTTTTATAGCACCAATACTAATTGGTGGACAAAATACACCTTCAGCAATAGGAGGTTTTGGTGCAAACACTATGTCTGATATAATTAATCTTGAAAATACTAATTTAGAAAATTATGATTCAAATTTATTACTGACGGGATATCCGAGAAGGTAAAATTCATGTTCACAGGAATTGTAGAAGAAGTAGGGAAAGTTTTAACTATATCTAAGGACACATTATCTTTTGGCGCATCGAAAACAATTATAGATGCGACTCTTGGTAGTAGTATATGTGTAAACGGTGTCTGTTTGACTTTAATTTCTATAGATGAAAATTCCGGTACCGTAAATATTGGACCTGAAACAAAAAAAATGTCTAATATAGGTGAATTACAATTAAATGATCTAGTAAATCTTGAACGACCGCTTTCGCCTCAAGATAGATTTGGTGGACATATTGTCCAAGGTCATATCGAAGGAATGTGTATAATTGTAAATATTGAAAATAACGATATCGCTTATGAAATTGATCTAAAATTATTGAATCCACTCAATCGTTATATCGTTAAAAAATGTTTTGTAACCTTAGATGGTATAAGTCTTACAGTAAATGAAATTACTGAGGATACATTTAAGGTTTCGATAATACCTCATACTTGGAAAAACACAAATCTACAGAACAAAAAAGTAGGAGATCTAATCAATATAGAAACGGACATACTTGCTCGTTATATAGAAAGATTTTTGGAAAAATAAAAACTAGCAAAGTAATATTAACTGGTCTATAATAATCAAACTATAATTATCCATGTGTAGGAGTTATGTATGCCTCTTAGTGATGTAGAAGATGTTATTAAAGATATTCAAGATGGGAAAATGGTCATTATTGTAGATGATGAAGATCGTGAAAACGAAGGTGATTTATCTATAGCAGCTGAATTTATTACTCCCGAAATTATTACCTTTATGGCAACTTATGGAAAAGGTCTAATCTGTATGCCAATAATAGGGCAAAGACTTGAACATTTAGACATCCCATTAATGGTTCCAGAAAATACTGCACGATTAGGTACTGCTTTTACTGTTTCAATTGATACTAAGACTGACGGTGCAACTACAGGTATTTCTGCTTATGACCGTTCTGCAACCGTAAAAGCTGTTCTAAATCCTATGACAAGACCAGAGGATCTACAAAAACCAGGCCATATATTTCCTCTTAGATATGCAGAGGGTGGAGTTCTAGTTCGTGCAGGACAAACAGAAGGATCAGTTGATTTGGCAAAATTAGCTGGATTATATCCTGCATCAGTAATATGTGAAGTTATGAATGATGATGGAACAATGGCACGGTTGCCAGAACTTGAAAAGTTATCAGAAGAACACGGCATAAAAATTGTCAGTATAGAGCAAATAATTCAATATAGACACCAAAAAGACAAAATGATTGTGAAAGTTGCTGAAACTAAACTTCCAACAAAATATGGTGAATTTATGTCTGTTGCATTCCGCAGCCTTACAGATTCTGACGAACACGTTGCCTTAGTTAAGGGTAACTTAGGCAATGGAGATATAATTCCACTAGTCAGAGTACATAGTCAATGTTTAACAGGAGACACTTTCCATAGTTTAAGATGTGATTGTGGCGAGCAAATGGAAAAATCCCTGGAATTAATTTCAAACTCTGAATGTGGGGTATTTTTATATATGCGGCAAGAAGGAAGAGGAATTGGGTTACACAATAAATTAAAAGCATACGAATTACAAGATCAAGGTATGGACACTGTTGATGCAAACACGGAACTCGGGTTCCCCCCTGATTTGCGATGGTATGGAATAGGTGCACAAATTCTTTCATCCCTAGGAATTACAAAAATGAAATTGCTTACTAATAATCCAAAAAAGATTGTAGGTTTAAACAGTTACGGGATAGATATAGTTGAACAAGTACCAATTGTTATTGAGTCCAATTCTGTAAATGCACAGTATCTAGAAACTAAAAGAACACGACTAGGGCATTCACTTTAATATATACCTAAGTAATAAAATAAAATAATATGAATGAACAAAATAATGTACAAGAAATACGTGGGAATCTTGACGCTTCTGGCTTAATAATTGCAATAGTTGTTTCTGAATTCAATAACAAAATAACATTTCCTCTATTAGATGGAGCTGTTGAATGTTTAAAAGATAATAATATATTGAACAAGAATATTATTATTACATATGTTTCTGGTGCATTTGAAATTCCAGTAATAGCAAAAACAATAGCTACTACAAAAAAACCAGATGCTATAATTTGTATTGGATGTGTAATAAAACATGAAACAGATCATTACTTTCATGTTGCAAATCAAGCTGCACTTGGTATAGCTGAATGTGCATCCTCAACAGGAATACCAACAATATTTGGTGTACTTACTACTTTGACTGAAGAACAAGCTATAGAAAGATCAAAACCTGGTAAACAAAATAAAGGATACGAATCAGCTGAAGCTGCAATAAAAGCAGCAAATGTTATTCAACAATTATAAAGTATTTATACCAAACATCGGAGGAATCTAATGGATAAATTTTTAGACAAAATGACATCATATGCACAAGAATTAAAATTTGAAGATATTCCACAAGATGTCGTGGAACGTGCTAAACATTTCATTCTTGATGCTATAGGCTGCGCTTTAGGAGCAAGTAAAAGTCCACCTGCAATTATAGCGCAAGCATCAGCTAAAGAAATTTCTTCAACTACACCTTCAAAAGTTCTTGGATCTGCTGAACCAACTTCACCTGACCTAGCAGCTTTTGTAAATGGAGCAATGATACGCTACCTTGACTACAACGACACTTATACTGGATATACCACTTGTCACCCTAGTGATATGGTAGGTCCTGCACTTGCTGCCGCAAGTGCAAAACCTAATGGTAATGGCAAAGACGTTATTTTGGGTACAGTTTTAGGATACGAGATATTGTGTGGTCTAACAGACACACCTATTTTTGAAGGAGCTACAGGTTTTAGGCACTGGGATCAATCTGCTTTAGGACTTGTGGCTGCGTCAGTATTGTCTGCAAAAGTTTTAGGCCTGAATAAAGAACAAATGGATCATGCAGTTAGTTTGGCTGTTTCTTCTCACCTATCTATAGGTCAAATACGTACAGGTCAAATTTCACACTGGAAGGGCTGTGCTGTTGGAAATGCATCAAGAAATGGCGTTTTTTGTTCTATGCTTGCTGCAAAAGGTATGACAGGACCAAATTTTGTTTTTGAAGGCGAAGGTGGATATTTTAATGCTATTGGTAATAAAGTTGAATTACCACCGTTCGGTAATAAAGGTGGTGAATTCAAAATCATGAGAGCTCGAGTTAAACCTTTCCCATCAGGATACTTTTCTCAAAGTGCAATCGAAGCAGTTTTAGAATTGCGAGATAATATAAAAAATGTAGCGGATATTAAATCAATATTACTAGAAACATTTCCTTCAGGAAAATCTGCTATGGGTGGTGACATATCACGATGGAAACCGGAAACTAGAGAAAGTGCTGACCATAGCTTACCTTTTGTTATGGCTGTGGCATTAATGGATGGTAATTTAGAAATACGCCACTATGATGAAGAGTACTACAAAAAAGATAATGTCAGAGAATTAATGAGTAAAATTCAAGTTGAGGTTGGTGAAGAGTCTTCTAAAGCATGGCCTGATGTACCATTAAATGTTTTATCTATAGAAACAAATTCTGGAGAGAAATTTTCTACAAAAGTCGCTTTTCATTTAGGCCATTATGAAAGATTAATGACTAATGAACAATTAGAAAATAAATTTCGCCCTATGGCTCTACAGTATGGTGATCTGCCTGAGAATCAATTAAATGAACTCTTATCAAAACTTTGGGATCTTGAATCAGTAATGGATATAGATGAAATTATAGAACTCACTGCAACGAAATAAGGATTATGTAATGGGTTCTGGAACTTATAAACTATTAGCAGCAGGAGCTTTGTCCGCAGTGACTTCTTGTTTGATATTTTTTGGTGTTCTTACATTTTTCTCTACAGACGGAATATATGAATTTTACGAATTTGCTTTAAGCATTGGAGGGGCAGGAATAGCTCCGTATTTAGTATCAAGGCTACTTACAATAAAGGTAAAATTTATACTGTTTCCTTCATTTGTGACCCTGTTTTTCCCTGTTCTAGGTCCTATTTTTGGAGGAAGTGGCTCTCAAACCTCAGGACAAATGCTTTCCACAGTTTTTGTATTAAGTATGTCTGGTGGATTCTTTTGGTCTTGTATTCAATTGTTTGTGTTAACTATGTTTAGAGCAAGACGAGCAAAATAGCTATGGTCGCAATAATTCTCTTAAATCTCTAACATTTCCTAAGGATTCCAAATTCCAAATTGTATCAATTAATTTATCAGTTTTGTCTTTTCCTACAACCATCTCTAAAAGTGGTCTTTCTTTGGTTTCAACTTCATCAGTACTAAGGGGATCCTCCATAGCACCTTTCACTACTACAACATGATTTCGAAACTTTTCACCGTTATTATGATTAAATTCAACAACTCCTTGGCGTGGACTTTCTGGAGTAATTAAGCTGGGATCAGTTTCAACTTGAATTTTATTCATTATTTGCACCACATCTTCATTAGACATACGATCAAAATCATGACCAGCTTCAAATGATAAACCTCTATCCAATAAACTTACAGCTAATAAATAACGAAGATTAATATCTGGCATAGTTTGTGCATCACTTGTTAAGCGACTATCACCATGTGCTAAATATACTGTCATATTATTTAAGTCAGAAGGATTTACCTCATGATCTCTAACAATATTCAGCAAAGCATCCACTGGAGCTTGGATTGGAGAGCCTACACAATATTTCTTAATATTTGTGTCCATTATTTCATAATGAGAACCCAAACCCTTAATTAATTCAGAACGGAAGTGTTCCGAGGCAAAACAATCAAAAAAGTTATTTTGACCTTCAATTACATCCCAAACTCCACTAAATCCAGCTTCAACCATAGTTGCTGCTGTGGCACCACTTCTACAAGGCATTCCTGCAAAATCAAAAGCTTTTTCGATATGTTCTAGGTCTAATTGCCATGCTGTAATACCCGAAGCTTGTTGAGTAGTGTATGAAAGTAAATATCTAACCTTTTTTTCATCTAATTCAATGTGAGTTCCAGCAGCAGCTGCTGCACCAAATACACCGCCAATTGCATGACTACTAAATCCTCTTCCATGCATTCTTTGGAATGTACCTCCTCCAAATGCTCTCATAAATCTAGCGCACATATCATATCCTAATGCTATAGAATTCAAAAATGTTTTACCGTCAGTTTGATTTTTTTCTCCCATAGCTAGAGCTGGAGGAATTATAGTGCAGCCTGGATGAGTTCCAGAAGCAGCATGAGAATCATCTGTTTCATCTGAATGTGCTAACATTCCATTTGCTAATGAAGCAGTTACCGCATTTGTCAAAAAATTAGTCCCAATTATTTGGGACTGATCAGAAGTACCCTGTAACTTAGCATACTTGATTGCGAATTCCCCAGGAGGCAAAGTAGTTCCAGAGACCATTGCAGCTAAAGTATCTAAAATATGATGCTTTGTCTTTAGGGCAACATTATCTGGTAAATCAGATTTTTGAGCATCTATAAAATAATCTGCTAATTGTTTAATAATCGTATTGTCTATTTCAGACGAGCTCATAGGTATCCTCCAATTTTTTAATCATACACACGAATTTATAAAATATATTTGCTTATACTGGTAAGTCTATTGAATATTGAGATAGTAGATTCTCAAGAAAAGCTTTTGTGGTTCCATCTACTTCATCCAATGGTAAACGAGTATGACCAGCAGGAAATCCCACCGAATTTACGCAATATTTCACTGGAATAGGATTCGCCACTGTAAACAATCCCTTAGATATGGGTAATAGTTTGCGATGGAGTGACAAAGCCCCACCTATGCTACCATCTAATAACATTTGTATCATAGATTTTATTTGCAAGCCTACTAAATGACTAGCAACACTTATGATTCCATACCCTCCCAAACACATAATAGAAAAAGTATCAGAATCATTCCCACTCCAAACTTTAAAGTCTTCACTAGCACCATCGATTATATAAGAAATTTGATCAAAATCTGAACTTGCTTCTTTTATCCCAACAATATTTGATATCTGGCTTAGTCGAAGTGTTGTTTCTGCATTTAAATTGGTAATAGTACGGCTAGGAACATTGTATAAAATACATGGTAAATCAGTACTTTCAGCTATCGCTCTAAAATGTTGATACAAACCTTCTTGAGTTGGTTTGTTATAATATGGAACGACTAGCAATAATGCATCAGCACCAGCCTTTTTTGCTTCAGCACTTAACTCGATACTTTCCTTAGTACTATAATTACCAGTTCCCGCGATAACACTTTTACTATCTCCTAATTCATCTTTGATTTCAGAAAATAGTTTCATTTTTTCACTTGTTGATAAGGTAGGTGATTCACCTGTAGTTCCAGATACAACTAATCCGTCACTACCTGATTTGACTAATGCATTTGCTAATCGTCTAGCATTTTTGTAATCGACTGAATCATCAGAAGCAAAAGGTGTTACCATAGCTGTAAACAAACGCCCTAAAGCAACCATTTCAATCACTCCTTATTAAATATGAATAGTTAGACAAGTTTATCATATTTAATCAAGTATGCAATAAGTTTTGCGCTAGTATTTCTTCTGCTATTTGAATTGCATTAGTTGCTGCGCCTTTACGAAGATTGTCTGAAACCACCCACATAGCTATTCCATTAGGGGTAGATATATCTTTTCTAATTCTTCCAACATAAACTTCATCTGATCCTGCTGAATTGCGAGCTAATGGATATAGATTTTGTTCCGGATTATCTATTACTGAAACACCAGGAAAGTTTGATAATAATTCTTTTACCGTATCCACTTCCATAGATTTACTAAACTCAATATGTAAAGACTCACTATGGGATACGAATACAGGCACTCTTACACATGTTGCAGATACTGCTAAATTTTCTGCATGCATAATTTTCTGAGTCTCTTCAACCATTTTACGTTCTTCTTTTGTATATCCATCATCTAAAAATCCTTCTATATGAGGGATTACGTTATATCCAATTTCATGTGGATATACAGTTGGTGAAGTTTTTAAACCATTATTTATCTGATCAGTTTGTTGTTCTAATTCTTTCATAGCATTTCCACCAGTACCCGAAACTGATTGATATGTATCTGCAACAACTCTTTTTATCGAATTTCTAACGTGTAGAGGATAAAGTGCCATAACCATTTGTGTGGTTGAGCAATTTGGTATAGCTACAATATTTTCATGATTTTTCAAATCATTCGCATTAACTTCTGGTATGACTAAAGGTACTTTTTTTTCCATCCTAAATGCTGAACTATCATCAATCACAATAGCTCCACGACTCGCTGCTATGGGTACAATATTTCTACTAACGTCAGTAGAAGCTGAAACAAATGCAAAATCTGCATCGTCAAAAATGTTCTCCGTGACTTCTTCTACTATAAGATCTGATCCATTAAACCTAATACTTTTTCCAATAGATTTTGGTGAAGCACATACCTTAATATTTCCAATTGGAAAATTCCTTTTTTCCAGCAAATCTAAAAATATTGTTCCAACAGTCCCGGTAGCTCCTATAACTACTATATTAGGATTTTTCATTTATTTATTACCTCACAGATATATTATTTAAGATCTAGAATAGTTTCCAATCCTGTAACTAAACCTTTAATCTTCATTATTTTTTTTAGTGATAAGGAAATAGCTGGAATATAGCAATCCCTACTCAATGTATCATGTCTTAATGAAAGTGTTTGTCCAGTAGATCCAAAAACAACCTCATGTTGTGCAAGTTTTCCAGGCAAACGAACACTATGGATATTAACCGTATTGTAATCGCCTCCTCTCGTACCTTTGATTGTTTCTTTGTGTGTTGGAGGCTGGATGAATGTTTTTCGATTGCTTAAAGATTTCGCCAATGAAAGTGCTGTACCAGAAGGAGCATCTATTTTCTGCTCATGATGAGTTTCGATAATTTCTACATAATCAAAAAAATCAGCTGCAATATTAGCAATATGATCCAATACAACTGCACCTAGAGCAAAATTAGGAGCAACCAATATACCAATATCGCCTGATTTAGCTAATTTATCTAATTCAACCAAATCATTATCATTTAAACCTGAAGAACCAGTAACCATAGGTATAGACTTAGAACTACATACTTTTGCTGCTGTCATACAAGCTTGAGCATTAGTCAAATCGATAACAACATCTGGGTGATAATTATCTAAAGCATAGGATATATCGGTTGTATAAGGAACAGAGTTGTTTTGTTGATTTAATTCTACAGATTTTCCTCTATCTTTTGATCCAACAAATCCAGCTATTAATAAATCGCTATCCTGTAATATAGCTTCAGTAGCGATTAATCCCATCTTTCCCATCGCTCCATGTACAATAACTTTTATTTTTGAATTATTATTCATGAAAAATCACTCTATATATTATTTAAAAACGGTTTCTATTATCTGGCCTGTCACGTCTCTTATTATTTGATCTACCTTTATAACTTCGATCTTTATCTTCCGTAGAATCTGAGTTTTCCTCAGATTCATCAGCATAAACTGCTTTTCTAGATAAATTTACTCTACCTTGCTGATCTATCTCTTTTACTAATACTGTTATCTCATCACCTACATCAACCTCATCTGTGACATTTTCCACTCTATGGGTAGCCAATTGGCTTATATGAACTAAGCCTTCCTTACCAGGTAAAACTTCAACAAACGCACCAAAATTCATAATACGTGTAACTTTGCCAGTATAGATTTCTCCAACTTCAATTTCTTTTACCAATGATTGTATAGCAAATATTGCGGCATCTGCACTACTTTGGTCAGAAGAACCAACAACCACTGTGCCATCATCGCTCACATCGATTGAAACACCATAATCCTGTATCATACCTCGTATAGTTTTTCCTCCAGGCCCAATAACAGTGCCTATTTTTTCAGAAGGAACTTTAATTTTTATCATTCTAGGAGCATATGGGTTCATATCAACTCTCGGAGAATCAATTACTTCTAACATTGCATCCAATATATGATTACGTGCATCTTTGGCTTTCCCTAATGCATCTTTCATTATTTCAAAATTAATTCCCTGAACTTTTACGTCCATTTGCAAGGCAGTAATTCCGTCTCTTGATCCAGCAACCTTAAAATCCATATCCCCTTGGAAGTCTTCTATGCCTTGTATATCTGTCAAAACTGCATAGCTACTTGAATCATCAGATAAAATTAATCCCATAGCAATACCTGCAACCGGACTTTTAATAGGTACACCTGCATCCATTAATGAAAGAGTACTTCCACAAACACTACCCATTGATGTGCTTCCATTAGAGCTTAAAATTTCTGATACAATCCTTATAGCATAAGGGAATTCTTCTTCTGAGGGTAACACTGGTTCTAATGCTCTTTCAGCTAATGCTCCATGTCCAATTTCTCTTCGTCCCGTCATTAATCTTCGAACTTCTCCAGTGGAATATGGCATAAAGTTATAATGATGCATATAACGTTTAGTTTCTTCAGGACTTAAATTATCCAAATTTTGTGCCATACTCAATCCTGCTAATGTAGCAACAGATAAAACTTGAGTCTGTCCACGTTGGAATAAACCTGTTCCATGTGTTCTAGGTAAAATTCCAACTTCAATTGACAAAGGTCGTATTTCGTCTAAGCCTCGTCCATCTGGTCTTTTCCCATCATCTAGAATTTTATTTCTCATTGTCTTTTTTAATATTTTTTCGAATCCTTCTTTAATGTCTCCTGACTCGTACTTTTCTGCTAGCTTTTCATTCAGTTCATCTTGCAAATCATCTAAAACTTCGTTTCTCTCACCTTTAGCAGCACCTTCGTCAAAAATAGATTTAACTTGATCACCAACCATATTCTTAATATCTTCTTGGAGATCTTCTATTTCAACGGGTGGTATAAATTCGATTTTTTCTTTTCCACAAGTATTTTTTATTTCTTCTATGAATTCAATTATTTCTGAATTAACCTCTCTACCTTTTTCTAAAGCATCGAGAATAATATCTTCAGGTAATTCAGATGCACCAGCCTCTACCATAACAACAGCTTCATTCGTACTTGATATAGTCAAATCTAAAGAACCTTCATTAATTTGGTCGTAAGTGGGGTTTACAATAAATTCTGAATCTACATAGCCTATACGACAACCTGCAACTGGACCGCTGAAGGGTAATTCTGACAAAGATAAAACTGCCGATGCTCCAATAATAGCAAGAATATCTAATGGGTTTTCTTGATCATGTGAAACAGCAGAAATTATAACTTGTACTTCATTTCTGAATCCTTTTGGGAACAAAGGCCTAATTGACCTATCAGTTACTCGAGAAGTTAAAATAGCACTAGTTGGGGGTCGAGCTTCTCGTCTAAAAAAACTACCAGGTATTTTACCGTTAGCATAAAGTCTTTCTTCATAATCTACGGTAAGGGGGAAAAAATCCATTCCTTCCCTAGCACCTGCGGTACAAACTGTTGCTAATACTACTGATTCGCCATAAGTTACTAATGCAGCAGCTGAAGCTTGTTCTGCAAATTTTCCTACTTCAATTTTTAATTCTTTGCCACCTACAACTTTAGAAAAAATATGGGCCATAAATAAAACTCCTAACTTTAATTAGCGAGAGCACATTGATAAATAAACTGAAATAAAAATACCTCTACAGTAATTGAAGAGGTATTATCTCCTGATGCCTAAACGGCTAATAAGAGCCCTGTATTCAGAAACGTCATTCTGACTTACATAACGAAGTAATCGACGCCTTCTACCAACAAGTTGCATGAGACCACGTCGACACTGAAAATCTTTGTGATTTGCTCTTAGATGGTCTGTTAGTCTATTAATCCGTTCTGTTAATATAGCTATCTGGACTTCTGAAGAACCTGTATCAGTGTCATGTTTTTGGTAATCTTTTATAACTGAATTCTTTATTTCTTGAGTAACCATAATCCTTTAAGGTTTTTTATATACTTTCACTTTGCTTTATTATTACAATAAGAAAATATAACATATGGTAATATTTAAATCAAATTTATATATACTATTGGAAGAGT
>JBJKVQ010000037.1:0-21538 GCA_045562575.1 Dehalococcoidia bacterium | reverse complement strand
GTCCATTAATTTGAACCTAAAAAGACCCCTAACATATAATCAATAGTTTACCTAGGTGCTTATATTTATAATAATATTAATGTATGGTAGTATCACAAATATAATTCAGGAGTAAATTATGAGTGAATGGAATTATACAAAGTGTTCAAAGCCCTTTGAAAGTATTGAAGATGCATTAGAATTTATGATCTCTAGATCATATGAAGGCCAAGTACTTCAACGAACTAAAGGATATACGGCCGTATGTTCTACGTACCCAGAAGGTTACTACCCTGACGCTGTTCCTGTAGCTTCCTTCTCACCAGACACTGGGGTTATAAAAAATAACAAAAAAATAAACCTCGTATTAAATCCAAACCCGTCTACTAGCCTTGATATAGAATGTTGCCCAGAACCAGTAAGCATTTCAACAAATAATAATGATGACAAAAATTGCTGTTAAATCATGCAATCTCATCGAATTTCTTCAATCATACAAGAGTACGATTCTCAGGGTTATCACCGAACAGGAACGATTACAGATCATCTCTCTGCAGATTGGTTAATAGATAGAATTAGCTCAATCGGTCTTTCAGCAACAAAAGAGGTATTCCACCTAAATCGGGTAAACCCAATTACTTCAAATATAAAAATCAATGATTCTATAATTGAAGGTTTACCAATGTTTGATTGTCTATACACTGATGAAAATGGTATTAAAGGAACTATTGGATTATATGGCGATGATGTTGATATACCAGTTTTCGAAATGGATCATGGAAATATTAATTACTCTGAAGATTTACTTGATGCAAGACAATCTAAAAAATATAAAGCAGTAATTGTTCTGACTATGGGAGAATCACCTGGACTAATGGCTATTAACACACCTGAATTTGGCAAACATTATGGTGTGCCAGTATTACAAATATCAGGTGAATCAAAAGAACAAATTGAATATGCAATTTCTTCCCATACAAGTGTGCAGGTGACAGTGCATGCAGAATTTGAACAATCCGAATCATATAATATTGTCACTGAAATTAAGGGACTCAATAACAATCTAAAACCAATAGTAGTGATGACTCCACGAAGTGGATGGTGGAATTGTGCATCTGAACGAGGTGGTGGTATAGCTTGTTGGCTTGAAGTAATGCAACATATCTTATTAAATAAAGTATCTAGAAATGTTATTTTTGTCGCTACTAGTGCTCACGAATTAGGGGCTTACGGTATTCAATCTTTCTTAGGTAAAAGACCTCATTTCATTGAAAAAGTATCGAATTGGATTCATTTTGGTGCAAATATTGGTGCATCAGTTATG
Organism: Dehalococcoidia bacterium; assembly: GCA_045562575.1. Taxonomy (GTDB): domain Bacteria; phylum Chloroflexota; class Dehalococcoidia; order Lucifugimonadales; family UBA6952; genus UBA6952. The sequence continues at coordinate 20,235 of JBJKVQ010000037.1, read as the reverse complement.
CCTGGTACACGATTTTGTTCCTCAAACACACAATTAAAAGAAATAACAACTAATGCATTAGTCAAAGAAAAAATAATTGATGCTACTGCAATTGATTTGGGTGTAATACTTGGAAGAGAATCTGCATTTGTTGCTAATTTGGGTGCAGATGTTGTTGTTCTCCAAGGGACAAATGCCTTGTTTCACCTTCAAGATGACAGATGGCCTATATCAGTAGATGTTGAAAAAATAGGGAAGCTATCAAAATCATTTAATCAAATTGCTTTTGAATTAGCGAACGCTGAGTAATAATATTAAATTAAGGCCATATATTCCCATCAACAAGCAATGATTCTATCTGAGAATCACCATGTTTATTAACCTTCACATTTACCTTAACATCATCTGCTGTTTCAATTGTTTTCCCTGTATCAACTTGAACAAAATAGTTTTCAATACCATAAGTGATTTCAAGTTCTCGAAAGTTTTCTTCTCCATCAATGCGTTCAATATTATCAACTGTAGTAAGTTTCCCTTTCACTCGAATAAATTCAGAAATATTAGAATCAGTATTTGAAAATAAATTATCTCCATCATATGAGGATGAAATGCCAAATGCTTGCCAAACATCTCCAGCAGGTTTCAAAAAAACATACACATCTTTATCAGTTTCATCCCAAAATTCATAATAACAACAAGTGGTTATATCAGAACCATTACGTTTTGTTGTATTTTCAGTAAGGTGAGAGATTTCATAATCTAAAATAACATAGTCACCTCTAAATATATCTCTGGGATCTACTGGCTGGGTTTGAAGTGTGATTATCTTGGATTCTGAAAATCTTACTTCTTGAATCACTACAAATATAATGATAGATACCACTTGGAGTACAACAATCAAGCTTAACAATATTTTTTTCGATCTAGACATTGTTATCCCTCATTCAAATCAAATCTATCCAATAAACGACGTCTTATACGTTCAAAAGAAACTCCTCCAAGCAGTAATAAAAGACCTGTTATTGCAAAAAACAAACCAGTATCAATCATTCCCATGAAAAGATCAAAATATTTTGTAAAAATAAATAATATGGAAGCAAAAAGGCCTAAGTTGACCAACGAATACCTTTTAAGAGTAATACCTACGTAGGTAATAGTTAAACTTAATGCTAAAAATATAAGGTTAAAAACAACCAAGATGAAAAATAAAATAAATTCATCATTAATTTTAGTTGTGAAGAATAAAAACCAAGATAATAATACGAGATAAGAAAGTACAAAGGATTCAACAAATAAAAGTTTAGGTGAAAACTCAAAATTACTTAACAAATACTTACTTGATTGAATAACTAAAATAAGAGCGGTTAAAACAACGATTGGAATTATATTGGGAAAGTAATTTATACCCGATTCCCATTCATTCCAAATTCCATCCATAGTTAAAATATAAGAAACAGCAAGTGTGACAGAACTACCAACGAAAATTAAAGTATTTGTAAATATCTTAAAATTGGCAGTTTTGGAATGTAAAAAACCTATAAGATAAATTAAAACACCGTACAAAACATAAAATGAAAAAATGAATTGAGGATCGTCATCTGTAAGCAAAGTTGCAAGTTTCCAGCCAGGCCAGAATATTACTATCCCCATACTTAATCTAAATAAAGCTTTTGAATCAATTATATAAGCAACCGGTAACACTCCCAAAAGTATCCAGAATAATATATCAAAATTGTCAGATCTTATATGGTACATTTGGCCAATTAAAAAGACACTACCACTAAATAAAAATGCAGCAAGGAAAAATATAGATGCACCAATACGTTTATAAATAGTTTTATATTTAAGCCAATACCCAATATAATTTGCCAATATTACACTTAAGACGCTCATAATAATTTTTAGTAAATGAGGAATAGAGTTCCAATTAGCCCCGATAAGAAGTACAACCCCTAGACCAACTAATGCGGCACCCAGGGTACTTAAAATAATGATAAGTCTGGAATAACTATTGCCTTTATCAAGTATATCTTTGGTTACACCATAATATTGAAGAATGGAATCTTCTTGACCGTTAGTTATTATTCCTTGTTGAACAAAAACTTTAAGATCTTTTTTTATTCTATCTAAGAAATTTAAATCGTTTGAAGAATTCATAGTAAATAACTTTCTAATTTTTTACTATTTTGGGAATCAGTATAACATTAAAAATACACGATACAGAGAAAATGGGTATTGGAATAAACAAAATAGGAATTTTTTTATATCAAAATTTCATTTTTTTACATAAAATCCATCATATATGGAACGATTATGTATCTAAATTAAAGGAGGAGTCTATGGCAACCTATAATTCGGAATCTGGGGATATAAACATGGTACTCACTGGGGAATCTTTGATAACTCGAGGAACCTCAATGTTCACTGAAGAAAATTATCTCAAAATGGTGGAAATTATGCGTGCTGGTGATGTCACTTTTACTAATGCAGAAATGATTTTTCACGACTATGAAAGCCCAAATAATCCACATCAATTAGGAACTTATATGCGATCTTCACCTCAAAATATTAAGGAACTACAGTGGATGGGAGTAAATCTCGTTGCATGTTCAAATAATCATGCGTACGATTTTGGAGAAGGCGGTATATTAAAGAATATCGAAAATCTTGATAAATTTGGCTTAGCACATGCAGGGAGTGGAAAAAATTTAGCTGATGCAAGAGAGCCTGGATATATTGATACTGATGCAGGTCGAGTAGCCTTGATATCATTAACTGATTCTGGACCAGCAGAAGGCAGAGCTGGTGAACAACGACGTGATATGCAAGGTAGACCAGGTGTAAGTTGGTTACGGTCGACTGCAATATATTATGTTGATCAAGAAAGCCTTGATTCTCTAAAAAAGATTAGCCAAGGTCTTGGTTTTGAAGACCAGAAAAAGGCTCGTGAATTTACTGAAGACAGTAGTACAGAGTTCCATCTTTTTGGACAACCAATGTACTCACCAGTACCTACATTGAAATTTGTGTTAAGTAAAGACGGTAAATTTGGCCAAACCCGTATTCCTAATCAATACGACATGGAACAAATATTAGATCGTGTGAGTGATGCAAAACGAATGGCTGATTGGGTATTAGTAACAATGCATAACCACCAAGGTGGTGCTACAATTACTGATCCAGGTGATCACCTCGTAACATTTGCCAAGGCAGCTTTAGATGCTGGTGCAGACGTATACACGGGCCACGGACCACACAGAGACAGAGGTATTGAAATATATAAAGGAAAGCCTATTTTTTATTCACTTGGTGACTTTTTTATGCAAAATGATACTGTTTTGAGAACTCCACAAGATCGATATCTTATGGAAGGTCTTGGATGGGATTCTGTCCCTGCTGATTTTTACGACACACGATCTGGAACGAAATATAGTGAAGATCATGTAAATAATGATACTAAAGGAATGCCTGCTGATTTTAGGCAATGGGAAAGTACGATGGCTCAAGTTAAATTTAAGGGTAAGAAGTTAAGTGAAATCACTTTATTACCACTAGATTTAGGGTTTAGAAGATCAAGAGGAACCAGAGGCAGACCTACATTGGCTACAGGTGAAGTTGCAAAATCTGTATTAGAGAATATGCAACAAATGTCTTCCAAATATGGAACAAAAATCAGCATTAAGGGTGAAACTGGATCTGTTGATTTAAGTTAATAATTCTAGGATGTAGATTCTAATAAAAGAGGCGGTGTTTCCGCCTCTTTTTTTTATGATTCATCTATAGCTTTTGCTAATGCTTCACCATTTTGTTTCCACCAATTATGCAGAATATTAATATCGGTACCAATAGAGAAATGTTTTACCCCCATATCTAAATATTCTTTTGCTTCATCAACAGAGTTAATTTCGGCACGAGGGGCAACGCCCATTTCAAGAGCTTTCTTAAAAACATAATTTCTAGTTTCAATGACATCAGGATGATTTCTTTGTCCAGCTTTTCCTGTATTCATAGAATAATCAGAAGGACCCCATTGAATCATATCAACATTTGGTAATGATAAAATCTCTTCCAATTGGTCTACTGCACCCTGTTTTTCAATCATTATGGCTATAACAACATCCCTAACAGATTTTATATAATCTTCTGACCCACCATAACCCATATAACTATTTCTTCGAGTGGAGACCCCATACAAACCCCCGTCTTCAGGTGTATCAGGGGTAGCAATTCTTATACATTCCTTCACATCTTCTACAGTTCGAGCATCGGTGAACAAAATACTTCCAAAACCAGAACCAATACCTCTTTGGGCAAGATACGCCTGATTACTCTGATCAACCTTTAACATCATTCCTAAATCATATATATCTGCAGCTCTTGCTAAATTATCTAAATCGTGTAAATCTGATGGCCCATATTCGGCAACAAATTCTACATAATCATAAATATGTGCATGACCAATAGCCTCAACAACAGATGGCCATACAGAATGAATATGAGTGCTAATTGTTGACTCATTGTTATTTAATTTTTCACGTAATATATTTCTCCTCATTATTCCCTCCAATGACTAGTATAATTTTGGATTGATATTTATTTCCCTCTATGATACTAATATTCCATGACTATTCGTAATACAAAAACAAAGAAAAACATAGTTATAGCTGGTGCAGGTATAGTTGGTGCATCTATTGGCTATAATTTATCTCAAAGATCTAATGTCAACCTAACGCTAATAGATATTGATATCCCAGGGCAAGGTGCATCAAAGCACTCTTTTGCGTGGTTAAACTCCTATTATAAAATGCCAGAACATTATTGGCATTTAAATAAAATGTCTATGGATATGTGGCATAGATTTGCATCTGAACTAGGGAACGATGTAGGGCTTGTTGTGGGTGGAGATATTCGATGGGTTAAAACCAAAAAAGATGCTAAAGATTTAATTATAAAAATTAAAAAAATGCAGTCTCTTGGATATAAATGTAACTTAATAGATCAAGATGAATTACAATCTCTTGAACCAAATTTGAATATTGATAAATTTGAAATTGGCTATTACGGTGCTAATGATGCTCATGTGGAACCATTAAAAGTTATTGATGCTTGCTTAGGGAAAATTCGGGATAATGGTGGAACCTTTTTACCAAATACTCGTATAAAAGAATTAATTATAGAAAAAGGTGTTGTTAAAGAAATAAATACCTCAAAAGGTATTATCCAATGTGACACGTTAGTTATAGCAGCTGGTATTGGGACTCCATCTTTGGCTAGTTTGGCAGGTATCAATATTCCACTTGTAGAAAGTCCAGGATCTGGTGCAAAAACTTTACCAATACCTCCATTATTACATACTGCAGCACTTATTCACCTACCAGCAATTGATGAAAATAATGGGCAGCTTCATGTTAGGCAGTTCTCTGATGGCAGTTTAATGATTGGAGAAGGATCACAAGAAAGTGTATCTAATGACGAGAGTAACGAACATGCATTAAATCTTTTGGAAAGAGCTCGACATTATCTGCCAATTCCTAATATTAATGTAGCTCCAATGGGAATAGGTTATAGACCTATGCCTGCTGACGGATTACCAATTGTTGGGTTTTCTGATCAAGTACCTAATATGTATATAGCAGTTACTCATAGTGGTGTAACATTATCTCCAATATTAGGAATATATGCATCCATGGAAATAGTAGATGAACAAAAAGTTGATTATCTGGAAAATTATCGGCTTGAGCGTTTTTTAGACGGTGAAGGTGAAATTATATTTAATGGCAAAGACCAAAGACTGGATGTATGGAGTAGAAAATTAGGATACAATAATCCTTCGTGATTAAATGTGTATATTATTTTATTGAAATGATAACTGTGGTATTGTAATATTGTTCTCACGATAATTATTTTGTAAATTTAAGGAGAAATTTATATGTGTATGGTATGTGGAAAAACTACAAGTGAAGAAAGTCAAAGAGAAGTTACCGGACAAACTGCTCATGGTGCAAATGAAGTAGATCCATCAGAAGGTACAAGAAGATTCCACGATGGTAAATGGTATTATTTTACTAGCATGGAATGTAGATCTCTTTTTATGGCCAATCCCGATAAATACATATCTGAATAATTTCATATCTAAATGAAAAAAATCCATTTAGGAGTTGTTGACCAATCCCCTATTCGTAAGGGTGGAACAGCTAGTCAAGCACTTACTGAAAGTGTTTCCTTAGCCCAAATAGCTGAAAAACTTGGTTATGAAAGATACTGGGTTGCAGAACATCACAATTCTGGTGGTTATGCAGGAACAGCTCCTGAAATACTTATAGGCCAAATAGCTACACAAACCAGTACAATAAAAGTTGGTAGTGGTGGAGTCATGCTTTCTCATTATTCATCTTTTAAAGTTGCCGAAGTTTTTCGATTGCTTGATGCTTTCTTTCCAGAAAGAATTGAAATAGGCATTGGGAGAGCCCCTGGTAGTGATCAACTGACAGCAGCTGCTCTATCTTATCCTAAATACCCAATGGATATACAACAATTTCCTCAACAAGTTGTAGATTTAATTGGACACTTATCCGAAACACTCGACCATGAACATCCATTTGTGAATATTAAAGTTCAACCAGGTACAACTCCAAATCATATTCCTGATATATGGCTATTAGGATCAAGTGATTACAGTGCCAGACTTGCAGCGGAATTAGGCTTACCATTTTCGTTTGCTGATTTTTTTGGAACTACAGCTGGACATGGACCCCAGATAGCAGATCTGTACCGAAAATCATTTAAGCCTTCTGGATACTTAAGTGAACCTAAGTTGAGTGTTGCATTAAATGTTATGTGCGCTGCAACAGAAGAGAAAGCAGAATTCATAACCACAAGTAGAAATATTTCAAGAATCAACTCTATACGAGGAATAAGAGAACCAATGATTTCCCCAGAAGAAGCTAGTACAATTACTTTAAATCCAAGTGAAATACAACACTTAGCACAAGTAAATAGTAATCAGATATTAGGTACGAAAGAACAAGTAAGAGAAAAGATATTAGCTAGCTCAGAAAGTTATCAAACCGATCAAATTAATATAGTTTCGAATTGTTTTTATTTCGAAGACCGCATCAACTCATACACTCTAGTTGCAGAAGCGCTAATGAAATAAATGCTTATCTTGACTATTTAATGAGTGTTTAGAACTATGACAATAATTCAGCCATTGTTGATAAAAAGTGTGGCGATGCATTTTCCAAACGTTTGCTGGATTTTCAAAATCAAAGTTACTAATCGGTGGTACTGCTGGATCAGTTGAATCTCTTCTAGCTTCATAGGCAAGTCGACCTGAATTATATTCAGGATGACCTATATGAATCAATTGTTTATGATCAGGGGTCTCATATATTGTGTAACCAGCCTCTTCTCCATATGCTAACAAATTTAAGTCTCCTCTTGATTCAGCTTTTTGCATGTCTATTTCATCCATGCCAGCATTTCGACTTTGTGGACAAACAAACTTGTCATCACTTGCTCCCATAATAATGTGATTAGATATTTGATTTTGAAGTTCAAATACTCCAAAAAGTTTTTTTTCAAAAACATTTTTTTTGACACCAACTAAATGTGCCATAGCCATACCTGCCCAACATAAGCCTAGAGTGCTTGGACAATAATCACGTGCATCATTAATTATGTTCACTATTTCTTTCCAGTAGATAACTTCTTCAAAACCCAAATGCTCTATAGGGGCACCTGTAATAATAAGACCATCAATGGGTCCCTGATCTTTTGCTTCGTCATAAGTTATATATTCTTTATCAATGTAGCCCTCTGGCCAAGTTTTGTATGTATGACTTTTTAATTTTATCCATACTGGTTCTATCTCATAAGTTGTGAATCCAAGGGAGTTTAGTATATTTAATTCATATTCATGACCTAGAGGCATAATATTTAGTATGCCTATTCTCAGATGTTTAGATGAATCAATATTTTGGCCGAGGGGTACCCATTGAACAATATCATTCTGTTCAATATGAGGAATAGCATGATAGTTAGTAGGAAGAATTAATGACATATTTCTCTCTATATATAAAACTGTGATGAGGCAAATACCTCATCACAGTTCATTATAGTCATCTACTTTATTGCGTCAAATGCTTGAGCAAAATCTTCTTTAATATCATCAATATTTTCAGTACCTACTGAAACACGGATGGTAGATTGAGTAACACCAGCAGAAACTTGTTCTTCTGGTGACAACTGCTCGTGAGTAGTAGAAGCTGGGTGTATCACTAAAGTTTTAGAATCTCCAACATTTGCTAAATTACTAGCAAGTTTTAAATTATCTATAGTTGTAGCTGCCCCTTCAAAACCACCCTTAACAGTAAACGTCAAAACTGGGCCATATCCTCTATGTAAATACTTTTCAGCTGTAGATTTACTTGGGTTTGAAGATAATCCTAAATAGTTAACAGACTCAACCTTTGGATGAGTTTCTAAAAACTGAGCTAAAGCTAATGCATTGTCACAAATACGCTCTACTCTTAGTGATAAAGTCTCTAAACCTTGTAAGAATAAAAAGGAATTAAATGGACTTAGTGCTGCACCATAATCTCTTAAAACTTCAAAACGAGCTCTAATACCGAAAGCTATATTCCTATTACTAGGAACACCTAATGCATTACATAAATCACTCCCAAATCCAGATACGTTCCAATGTACTAATCCATGATATGATTCGCTAGGTTCTGTAAATAATGGGAATTTCCCATTACCCCAGTCAAATGTACCAGCATCTACAATAACCCCACCTATACTTGTTCCGTGTCCACCTATCCATTTTGTAGCACTATGGACCACTATATCTGCTCCATGATCTATTGGGCGAATTAATGCTCCTGCAGCGCCAAGTGTATTATCTACAATTAAAGGGAGATTATACGAATGGGCTAAATTCGCTATTGCTTCAAAATCAGGGACATTTATTTGTGGGTTCCCTAAAGATTCTATGTATAAAGCTTTTGTATTTTCATCAATATTAGACTCAAAACTAGATACATTGTCTCCATCAGCAAATTTAACATTTATTCCAATTCGTGGAAACTGTGCCTTAAATTGATTATATGTTCCTCCATAGAGATAAGAAGTTGAAACAAGATTATCACCAGCCTGTAAAATATTAGCTATTGCTGTAAATTGAGCTGCTTGACCTGATGCTGTTGCTAATCCTAATAATCCACCTTCCAAAGCAGCTACTCTTTTTTCAAATACATCAGTGGTTGGATTCATTATTCGTGTATAAATATTACCTAATTCTTTTAAGGTAAATAAATTTGAGCCGTGCTCTTGACTATTGAATACAAACGATGTTGTTTGATATATCGGCACAGCTCTAGCATTCGTAGCTGGATCAGGGTCTTGACCACCGTGCAATTGTAATGTTTCGAATCTATAATCACTCATTCTCTTCCTCCAAAATCCTTATATATATAAATACCTTTAATTCTTAATTTGACGTATTACCGTCATTTAACTGAGAGTAAAAAAAAAGACCTCATCAATGAGGTCTATTACAATTTGTGAAATTTATTCTACAATCAATTATATGCGCAAAACCTCTCTTTTCTGGCAACCAGAAAACATAGCACTAAGCATAGTGCACATCATCATCATCATGTACATCATCATAAAGCGCATATTTTGCATTGCAGTAAAATTCATCTATTAAGTCTCTCCGGTTAAATAGTGAGCCGTTGTATAGTAATTGATAAAAAATCTGTTGTCAATTATTTATTAGAATTACTTTTGATCAAGTAAATGTTCACCCAATACAGGCCAACCGTCATTACTCCAAGACAACGACCGAGCGGCAAGCTTAGATATACCTTTGTCTTGTCCATCATAAAAATGATAAGTAAAAACGAATGTATTATCTGACAGTTTTGATATACCCGCATGGCCTGGGCCTATATATCTACCTTCGGCATCAAGAAATATATCTCCCCCACCATTAACTAAATCTTTACCATTTTTATCAATATAAGGACCAGTAATATCTTTTGATCGACCGATAGTAATGTAATATGTAGAATTAACACCGTTACAGCATCCACCCCAATTAGTAAATAAGTAGTAATACTCTCCATTTTTATAGAGGTACGGGGCTTCTATCTCAGATTCTTCTCCTTCATCGCTCATGTGTTGTGCAATTCTAATAAATCTTTCAGGGTAATCTAATGTATTAGGTAATTGTGGATTTTGTTTTAACAATTTAGTAGAGGAATCTAATTCAGTAATAACAATACCTGTAGCGTGTGAACCAAATATTAAATATAGTTTCCCATCTGAATCAAAAATAACGCTTGGATCCATAGCTCGAGGAGTTGTCAGTTGTTCATCGTATGAAGAAACTATAGGACCTAAATCTTTCCAATCGGGATTTTCAGGAGTTCCAATATTTTCTGTGACACCTATTGTATCTTGAATCTTTCCTTCAGTTTCGTCATAAACTGTGTAAAAAACAAATTTACCATCTAATATAGCTGGTGCATCAAATTCACCTGTTGGATTCCATTGTTGCACACTCTTTGTCCATCCAGGTACTCCTTTACCAAATACTCCTATGTATTCGCCATATGTTCTACTAGATAAATTAATTGAAACGCCTTCTAAAGGTTTACCAAGTTGTCCTGAACCATAAGCTATCAGTTTCTCATTGTGTAGAAAAAAGGCACTAGGGTCATGTACAAGTTCCATTGAGACTTCTTCATCAATATGTTCCTTATCTTCTTCGTCATGTTCAGCATGTTCCTTTTCTACATCACCGTGTTCAGCATGTTTCTTATCTTCTTCATGTTCTTCTTGGTTATTTTCTTCATGTATTTCATCTTCAAATTCTTCTTCATCACTCGCATTTTGACATGCTGCAAACATTAAGGATACAAATATTAGAGACAAAATTAAAAGTAAATTTGTTGATAGTTTTAGGGATTTCAATTCATAAACCTCAATTCAAAGCGATATTTATTTGTACAGGAAATTACATTATACATAAGAATTATTGAAGGTAATATGGAAGTTAATGGAAATAGATAACCCACACAATAGCATCAAGAATAAGAGTATGAAAGATAAACCATATAGAACCACCAATAGCTATATTTTTCCATAAATTGTTTTTAGGATAACTTTTTATCAATAAATAGGTCATAAAGCATGACATAAATCCAACAATATACAAGCTAACAACAATAAGAATCCAATAAAACAAAGAAGAAGTATCTACGTACAAAACAGTTAAAGGCATCCATACCGAAGCTGAAACTAAAATGATAATATACGTTACATTATATTGATAAAAAGAATTGTCAGAATTAATAATATCTCGTCCATATGCAATATAAAGAGTGTAAACAATATACCCCAAAGCAGCAATGAACATTGATCCCGTAATATATGTTATATATGCCTCAGGCATTTTACCCCATAGTGCCATAGGATCTTCAGCTGAATAGACTCCCCAAATATAACTAAGTAGTACAGATGTGCCCAAAAGCCCATTTATTACAAATAATGATAACCGCGTATTCATGGATATTCCTTTCATTCTATATTAAAGTCTCCAGCATTCTATAGCTGTTTTTGACAGTACATGTTCTTTAGATTCTTTTGAATTGAAAATTTCAAGATTTAAAGGGATATTTAGAGCATTTGCATATCCTTCACGTTGACTAACTGGGGTGTAATCGCTTCCCCACATTAATCGACTATATCCAAAAGCATCTACAGCCATTTCTATTAATGGTGGTGTGTCCTTAAATCCTATATCTGTAGTTAATGTTTCTGGTCGTTCACAAAATTCTCCAAGTCCGCCAAATTTCATATATGTATGGTTATACTGAGCTAATTCAAGAACATTTTTAAATGCACTGAAAGGAGCTTTGGTAACTTCTGGTGTTCGTGAGATATATACCCCTCCTAAATGTTCTAATATAATTTTCGTATCAGAAATAGTACGCACAAGCTCATAAAATTCCTTAGTAGCACAGAGATTAGCATTAATAGCAAAACAACTAACTATTAAGCCTTCTGATTCAGCTACTTTCCATAGTGTTAATGGATCTCCATATTGAAATCTTTCATTGGGACGTAACCTTACCCCTACAACTTTTGGATTTTTTGCCAATTTTTTTAGTATATCTGGCGAATTAATATCATTGCTATCTACACAAACAACTGCTGAAAACTTTTCTGGTTGCTTTTCAGCACTTTGAATAATGTATGAATTATCATAATTACCCCCATGCTGGATCAATACTGCTTTCGTTACTCCATTTAACTTCATTTGATACTCGAGCAACTCAATTGGTTCAAACCAATTGAGTCCTGCATGACAATGACTATCTATTATCATATATACCCTACTAGTTGTATTAGTTTTATTATTGAACAAACTTACCCTCTCTATTATATTACGAATAACAATTAATTTATAAGAACTGGAGAATTAATGTCTGATCAAATTATTATTTATGGTGCTGATTGGTGTGGTGACTGTATAAGAGCAGAACGCTTTTTAGACAGATTTGGTATCTCTTATGAAAAAATCAATGTTGATCAAGATCAGAATGCCAAGGATTTTGTTATTAAAACAAATAATGGGAAACAAATTATCCCAACAATAATTTTTCCTGATAATTCTATGCTGGTAGAACCTTCAAACAAACAATTAGCAGATAAACTCAATATTGTGCAATAGAACCATAGGAGGGTGCTATGAGGATATGCAGATTTAAAACAAACGATGATCAAGAAAGTTACGGAGTTCTTACAAATGAAAATATAATCTATAAAATTGAAGGTGATATTTTTGGAGAGTTTCAACAAACTGCAAATACATTTGACTTAAAAAATGTTAAGTTATTACCACCCTGTTTCCCCAAACAAATGTATGGGCCAGGTTTAAACTTTCTAGACCATCTACAAATGGCAAATGAAGCTCTTGGAACGAATGCAACTACTATAGAACAACCGGATCCATGGTTTAAGTCTATAACTTCAATTATTGGAGAAGGAGAAAATGTAATTATTCCTAAAGACTCACCTAGTGGTATTCAATATGAAGGTGAGTGTATTGCTATTATTGGAAAACCAACTAGACGTGTTGATGAGGATACTGCATGGGGTAATATCCTTGGTTACACGTGTGGTAATGACATATCTGAAAGAACATGGCAAAGAGATGATAGGGAATTCTGGAGAGCAAAAGGATCTGACACTTTCGCGCCTATTGGGCCATGGATAGAAACATCATTCGACCCTAGGGAACAAAATGCAATGATTGTCAGAGTTAACGGCCAGGAAGTTCAAAAAGCATATACCTCTGATATGTTTTTTAATTTTGGGAAATTAATTAGTTTTATAAGCCAGGCAATCACGTTGTCTCCAGGGGATATGATATGGTCTGGTACTTCTGGACACCCCGAAAATATGAGCCATGGAGATATAGTTGAAGTTGAAGTTGAAAATATAGGGATTCTTACAAATAAGGTCGTCAATGAATAGGAGAAACTAATGGCATACAAATTTAATCATGTACATATTAAATCTAATAACCCTGAGGATGTAGCTAATTGGTACGTTAAAGCATTCGAGTTTGAAATATTAAGTAGCATGATGAGAGACTCAGGAGACCAATTTATACGGTGCAAAACAAAAGACGGTGTTGCAATAAATATATCTGGGGCTAGAACCAATGAATCTTTACCTGAATTAGGTTCTGGAGTTCATCTTGGTATCGAACATTTTGGTATTGAAGTGGATAATATGGAAAAAGAATTAACTAGACTAGAAACACTTGGAGCTACTATTTTAGAAGGTCCAAATGTAAACCCAGCAACTGGAATGTCTATAGCGTTCATAGGTACGCCTGATGGTAGTAGAATTGAAATAATGGAAATACCAACAAGTTAATTATATATTTAAATATATTCCTTCAAACGCTCAGTAAATTGTGACTTATTGGGCACACCAGTAAACCGTAATAACTCAGTATTTGAATCATTAAGTAAAATAAACCCAGGTGTACTTAAAGAGTACTCATTGCTAAATTCCTTACCATATTCGGTAAGAATATCAATCCTTTTTATATCTATATCAGGATCTAGTTCTATTTCTAACTGATCAACGATCGGTTTTGCTCTTTGGCAACCTAATCAGTAGTCTGAATATAGAAAAACTAAGCTTAAATTATTTTCTAAAACTACTTCTTTTATTTCCAGCTGTTTTGCATAGTTATCAGGTTCTATTGATATTGATTGCTCAGTTTTAATTGGATCTTTATCTTTAGTGGTAGAATCTAATGAGTTTGTATTATTGTTGCTCGTATTAACTTCTTCAGTAATAGATTTCATAGATATATCGTTCTTTTGATACCTATCAATATTTTCGGATTTATCTAATGTAGTATCAACAACAGATGCTTCTCCACAACCAAGAATACTAATCATCAAGGTTAATAATAGAAAGGCTTTCACTATCGTATTGCTTGGGAGAATATTGGGATTTAATTTACGCATTTGTATCCTTTATTGTATTTTTGACTCGTTGTATAAAGGTTTTCGAATTAGGGATTCCGATGAATTGCCATAACTCTTTATTTTCATCATTAACTAAAACAAATCCAGGTGTAACACGAATAGAAAATTCTTCTCTGAAATCACGTCCGGCTTCAGTCATAACATCTAATCTTATTACATTAACTTGGTTTTTTAATTCCTTCTCTAGCTGATCCACGATCGGCTTTGCAGTTTTGCAACCAATTCAGTAATTTGAATACAAAAATACCAAGTTGAAATCTTTAGTTTGTATCTCATCAACAGCGTTTTCATACGAATTTATACCAGCTGTTTGTCGAGAGGCATATAAAAATTGTGAAAGAATAAAAACACTGAGAGTTAATATTGTACATAAGATAACGAATTGTGGTCGAGGTATATATTTATAAAAGATTACCCCAAAGAAAAATATAGCTAACGCCAATACCCATAGAAATGAAAAACCATTAAATAAATACCACATTTTATATATATATCTCATAATTTTAATATGCTATAACCATCATTATTATCGTCTATTTGGTAGCCGAGTTCGAAGATTTCATTCCTTAATCTATCAGCATAATCCCATTCTTTGTTTTTTCTTGACACTAATCGCATTTCTGCTAATTCAATTATAGTTTGAGGTATTTGTTGTAAGCGTGAATTATTTACTACAGAGAGTTCATTTTTAGGCATTATAAAATCACCTAAGTCTGTAAATTGGAAGTCATTACCATTGGTATAGATTGTTTCATTTCCAGCTTGTATTAAATGAACAGAACCTTTACCAACTACGTTAACAGTTTGCTTAGAAAAATCTAAAAGCAAACCAGTGTGTTCATCGAGTCCTAGAACAACAGATTCATCGGGAAGCATTTTTAACAGTGTATCTACTCTCTCTTTACCTAAATAACATCTGCTGGTATCGATTTTTTTTCCACCATCATTATTGTTCCAATGAGGGATTACTGATAAATTAAGATTAAATCTAGAAAAAAAATCTAATCCATTTTGCCAGTATAAATCCAGACCAACTTTAAATATTTCATAAACAGGAAGAGTCCATTTCCCAAAAGCTATAGAGGAAGCACTAGTCAAACAGATTGATGAACCATTTTGATGTTGGTCGTAAAGAGCTTCTAATGCTAATGTGTCCTCTAAATGTTTGACTAAATACGTTGGGCTACCAGCACCTAAATATATGTGGTCCGCAGATTTAATATCACTAATTATTTCTTCGGAATTGGTACTGAAATCTCCATCTCGTCTTCTTGCAGGAACAATTTTTACATCAGGATGATAATTTTGAAGTTTATCAGTAAAAAAATCAGAAACTTCTGAAGCAACTTGTTCAGAATTAGGTTCAAAACCAGCGGGGGTTTCTAATACGGCAACATTAACTTTTTTCTTTGAAAGCTTTTGAAATAATTGTTCGTGTAATATACGTCCAGCTGATGCAGTTTCACCAGAACCCAAAAACAAGATCGAGCCATAATTCGGATTGAAATTAGAATTAGTCAAATATGAAGAAGCCTATTTTTTAAATTGTATACTAATATTGTCCAATAGAAATTGATAAAAATCAAATCAAATAAAAAGAGTGTCTTTAGCATTCAATATAGCATCAATCACTAGGTTTGGATTTTGAATAGGCACATCATGAATAGAATTTTTTAACCATTCTACTTTGGAGTTTTTCAATTTAGATCTTGCGATCTCGACAGCTTCTTTTTTACTTACTCCATGCATATTGGGACTAATAGATTCACTATCATCAGATGATACAGGTAATATAAGTACAGGAGATTTAATTGATTCTAATGAAAGTAGAATATTCTCATCCCAGATTTCATATAATATTTTCATATGATTTTCTCTTGATAATCTTGGTTTAATCAGTCCGTTTACAACTTCAAAAGAATTCGTTAAAACATCTTCAAAAGCTATATTCCAATCTTCCTTCCGATTTTCACGAACTCTCTGTAATAATTCATCTAGTGTTAAATGGGTTAAAACGGGAGGAGCTAAACGTTTTTCAATATCAGCCCAAGAAGAACGATTCGTTTTTAATATATTCAATACACCGCCGTCTACTAAAATTCCACCTCTAAAATAATTATTCTTATCATTTGCAAGAGATTCAATAACAACATTAGCACCCCAACTATGACCAGCAATTATTGGTGTATTTAAATCTAGTTTTTTACAAACAGACATAAGATCGTTGGTTATAGATTTGAAATCATAACCGCTATCAGGTTTAGAAGATAAACCATGACCTCTTTGGTCAACTGTGTATACATTGAAGTTTTGAGACAACACAGGTGCAACTAAATTCCATATATTTAAATTAGAAGCTAATCCATGAAGTAATACGAGATCAGGACCATCGCCATTGTAATGGTGATAGTGAAAAGAATAGTTGTTTATATCAGTGAAACCCATATTGTTATAGTACTATTGATTTGTCTTCATTGGTACTAAAAGTGACGCTATTGCACTTATAGTCATCGAAATTCCAACAAACCAAAAGACTGCATCCATACTTCCGTAGGTTTGTTTAAGATATCCAGCAAATACTGGGCCAAAAGCAGAAAAAATAGCAGCCCCTGTAAACATAAGAGAAGTGGCAGAACCTTCAGTTCCCTTGTTAGCAGAATCAAGGGCTGTAGCCAACATAATAGGATTTACAGTATATAAAACAGTTCCTAACAGGGCTAATATAATTGTTAGCATTATCCCAGTACCAAATGGTATTAATAAAAATACTAATATGGCAGTCGAGGCAATTGCAAAGAATATTATTGGCCTTCTTCCTTTCTTATCAGAGATTATACCCATGAGAGGTGCGGATATAACACCAAATAATGTTAAAAGTGACAGGTGAAACCCTGCAGTAAATGAACCAAATCCTAAATCTTCTACCATATAGATCATAAGAAATATGGATAGGGAATTATGTGACATTCCTCGTATTCCTGATAATAAAACCATACTCAGAACAGCTTTGTTTTTTAATAAAGGAACTACTGCAACAAAATACTCTTTTATACCTAAAGATTCACCAGCAATACTGGATTTATTTCGAAAAAATATTGCGACTAATATCGCGCATAATGCCGCAGGAATACTCATAAATAAGGATAATGATTCCCAATTAATAGCTTCTGTATTTAGAAAAGAAAGGCTAATACCACCGAGGATTGCACCAATTATAAATGGAGCAAATGTATCTCCTATAGACCCTCCCATTCTATGGCCTGCCATCGCTGTTGCTTTTCTATCAGGGTACACCACTGCAAGTGAACCAAATGCTGGCGCATGCCATAAGGAAGTGCCCATACCAGTAATAGCAATGCCTAGGAAAACAACGGTAAAGCTCGGAGCTATACCTAGTAAGAAGTATCCTATTGATAGGGAAAGTAAACTAGCAGTGAGCATTATGGAAATTTTATCTCTCCATACATCAGCCATAATACCTGCAGGGATATTCATTGCCGATGAAAATATTGTACGAGAAGTTCCTAATAAACCTACTTGAACATCTGTTAATCCTAGTGAAGCCTTAACAAAAGGAATTAATAATAAAATACCTTGCTGATAAAAATGTTTGACCATGTGCCCAGCAGATAAAGCTACTAAATAGGACCAGGATTTTGTCATTTAAATTCTCCTATAATCTTGAACAAAAGAGAAGAGCGCGAAAATAATCGCGCTCTTCATAATATTCAGTTTCTATTTGCTCAATTATTTATTAAGCCACTGACCTTCAAATCTTCTTGCTGCAGAATACTGTCCAGCATTTTTCTCGTCAGCAGGATTCATTACATAATTCCAGCGGATAGAGAATCTAGATGGCCAGAAGAGATGTGCTGAAGGAACTTCTTCATCGAGAATAGCTATAGCCGAAGTAGCTAAAGCAGTAAGTTTAGCGGTATCAGTTTCAGCTCTCATATCTCGGAGAAGTTGATCAAAATCTTCATTACACCAACCACGGATGTTTTCAAACAATCCTTCTCCACAGAATCCCCAGTACTCTAACCAGTTATATGGATGGTCAACGTTTGCTGAGTTAGCAGATCCAAATTCCATCATCCACTCACCTGTTTGTTGTTGAGCTTCGTTCCAAGCACCAGTTTCTTTAACATCAAGAGTAGATCGGATATTCAAACTTTCTCGGAGTAAGAATTCAGCGACTGGGCAAAGTCTTTCTGCATAGTCAACTGAATCTCTACACATAACATCAACTTCGAATCCGTTTGGATAACCGGCAGCTGCCATGAGTTCTTTAGCTTCTGCAATTTCTGCATCTTTACCAGCACCAGCTGGAGCCCAACCAGGTCTGTCATTTAAAGCAGCCCGGTCTGTAATACCATAGGTTGCTGATGGTAATTGATAGCCAGGGAAACAAGCTGGAATAGCCTGACAGATAGCATCTCTATCAATAGCTAGGTTAACAGCCTGTCGAACTCTCTTGTCTGACCATGGACCATCTTTTCTGTGGTTGAAGTGAACACCTCTACCAACAGTATGTAAACCTTCATACCAAGTAACTTCACCCTGGTGTCGTTTTTCCATAGCAGTAGCAATATCTGAATACAAACCATGACTACTACCCATCAAGATAATATCAAGACGTTTTGCTTCAAATGCTGCAAATCGAGGGGTTGGGTCACGAATTATAAATGTATCTATTCCATCAAGATATGGAAGACCAGCTTTAAAGTAGTCACTGTGTTTTCTATATTCAATCTTTTCACCTGGTACATGACTAGTCATTGCATAAGGACCAGTACCAACAGGTAAGTCTTTAGAACCTTCTTCATCAAAATCAGCCTCGGTATGCATATTCATGTAACGTTGACCGAGTTGTGGGAAGAAAACTGAATCAGCTGCGTTCAAATCAATAATAATTTGATTTGGACCCTGAGTACGAATATCTTTGAATATAGATTCTCCGCCAGCTGAAACACTTGAGTGTGGAGGTCGGTTATCTGATTCAGCACCAAGCCATTCGAGTGTGAATTTGACGTCTTCAGAATCAAATTTGTTACCATTGTGGTTAACAATATTTTCATGAAGATCAAAAATATAGGTTTTACCAGCATTCATAATTGTCCAGTCCTTAGCGATGTCGCCTGTGACCTGGGTATGAGTTGGTGGAGCCGTCCATAATAATCCATTAAATATAGGCATAGAAGCTGCAGTTTCATCACTTGCAGTTGATAGATCTTGTCTAAAGTAGCGAGGGCTTCTTCTATGGGCTTGATTCAAAATTCCACCACGTTTGATTGAAGTGAAAGAACTTTTGTCCACAGTTACTGGTGTTGCTTTAGCCACTTCACCTTTTTGGCCTTCACTATAAGAAGCGATACCTGTAACAACGTTAGTTGCAGTCGATGTCTCAGTTGTAGTAGCTGTACTAGCAGTGCTAGTGCTTGCTGTACTCGTACTAGCAGTCGATGTACTTGCTGTAGTAGATGAATCATCATCTCCACCACAAGAGATTGACAAGCCTGATACTAAGAGCACCAAACAACCAAGAGTCATAAGTTTGGTAAACTTGTTTGTCATAACAAAACCTCCCATTATAAACACACTAAATAAAAAACAAAATAAAGGCTAAACAAGTCTAAGGACATGTTAAACCTATGTTATTATCACATTAACA
>JBJKVQ010000036.1:0-5288 GCA_045562575.1 Dehalococcoidia bacterium | reverse complement strand
GGTGAAATAACCGGAAATACTCCTATTAAAGTTGACGTAATTCCTCAAACAATAGAAATATTTGCAACGAAATAAGTGTTTTAATTTAAATATTTTAACAATGTTTCTTATGATAATCCCGAATTGTTATTGCAATATAGATAAATACAGAGGTAAACTAGTTGGCACCACTTCTGAAGTTGAAGTGTTGATAAGTTATAGATCATAAACAAAGGAGGAATGCTTATGTCTATGATAGATGGGTTAGAACGTCCTGTACCAGTGCCATTTGATTGGGCAAAACCTTTTTGGGATGCAGCAAATGAAAAAAAACTAGTAGTGCAAAACTGTGGTAGCTGTGGGATTAATCACTACCCTCCTAAAGAAAAATGCAATAATTGTGACACTACTGAACCATTAGGCTGGAAAGAGGTTGAAGGTAAAGGTCATATTGATGTTTATTTAGTCATTAAAGATTCACGAATTAAAGGATTTAGAGGTGCACAACCAATAAATTTCGCAATTATCACGCTGGATGAAGATCCTGGATTAAATTTCCTTTCTAATCTACCAGGAACTGCTGCGGGAGAAGTACCTGTAGGGGCAGCCGTTGAAGTAGTATTTGATGAATCTGTGGAAGTTGGCAGACAACTTGTCCCAGAATGGCGAGTGATAGGATAATTTAACAACTATGAGGTATATGTCTATCAAAATGATAGTGCTGTATTTAGACAAGAAAGGAATTAAGTTATGACAAGCAGTGGGAAAAGATGGCAGAGAGATAAAGAAGGAATGGGTCTTTGGGAACATCGTGGCAAAGTTGCGGTTGTTGGTTGGGGCCAATCTTACATTCAACGTCGTTGGGATGGAGTAGATCTCGATCGATCTTGTGGCGGTACAAGTAAAGAATCAATTTTAAAAGCAATATCAGATGCTGGAATTGGTCTTGATGAAATTGATGGCTTGATGACAAGTAAGGAAACCAGAGCAGAACAAACTTGGGCTCCTCGTCCTTATTTTGCTCCTCCATATGATACTGAAGACGGATTAACCTATTGTTCAGGAGAATTTATTCAAAAAGAATTAGGGTTAAAAAATGTAAAATATATTGAATCTGATGCCCCATATATCGGACCTATGTTAGGAATGGCAGCTCAGGCTGTAGGGGATGGTATGGCTGAGACTTTGGTATGTTGGTATCCGATGGTTAATTTATCTGGACGTTATGGTCATAATAATCCGGCCAATAATAGCAATGAAGCTAAGGGCGGAAATGCTTTTACTTTGCCATGGGGTTATCAAGCTGGAGCTATGTTCAACAATGCAGTAGTTTTTCAACAATACTGTCAAAGATATAATTCATCTCATGAAGCTTTAGCGCCTTTTGTTATGAATCAGAGGAGAAATGGTCTACTAACTCCCTGGTCATATTATTCATTACATGAACCATATCAATTAACAAAAGAGGATTATTTAAACGGAAGAGTAGTAGAAGAACCATTAGTTGTATATGATTGTGATAGACCAGTAATGGCATGTGCAGCTTTCATATTCACAACTGCAGAGAAAGCTAAAACACTACGTCAAAAACCAATTTATGTATTAAATCATTCACAGAATAGTGTTCGTGGTAGAAGTACCATGGCTACATTAGATGAACATCAAGAAGCTGTATCTAGTTTAGCTAGGAAAATGGAAGAAGGATCCGGTGTCAATATTAAAGATGTAGATATCTTCAATCCATATGATGGTTATGCAACTTTTACACAACAATTTCTTGAAGGATTCCAATGGCATGGTGTTGGACGTGGAGAAGCCCATGATTTTTATGCTGACGATATTCGAGTTGAAGGACCACATCCATTTTTATCTAGTGGAGGAAATTTAGGCACAGGTCGAACAAGATCTGCACTCCACAGCGATAGCATTGAGCAATTAAGAGGAACTGCTGGACCAAGACAAGTTAACGTAAAAGCAGAAATTGCCTTAGCAGGAAGCAATACCCCTGATGCATGTGGTTTTGTTATGTATAGTAGTCATCAAGGATCGTAAGGGATTATAAGTGAAAGTATTAGTTAGTTTTGATATAGATGGAACATTGGAAGCAGGCGATCCGCCAGGACCAATTACTATGCAAATGGTAAAAAAAGCCAAAGAACATGGATGCATAATAGGCAGTAGTTCTGATCGCCCTCTTCCCGTTCAACAAACAATTTGGGATAGATTTGACATTGAGGTAAGCTTCGTTTCAGCAAAGCATCAACTTCCAGACATAAAGACGAAATTTCCAGCTGATAGGTATTATCATATTGGTGATACTGAAATAGATGAACAATATGCTAAACAAGCTGGGTTTGATTTTTTGTGGGAGCAAGAGGGTTTAGATGAACCTTGGATTACATAAGATACATTAATATACAACCTTATGTACTTATTGGTGCCCCTGATGCGACTCGAACGCACGACACACGGTTTAGGAAACCGTTGCTCTATCCTCTGAGCTACAGGGGCTGATGAGCTATTTTAATCTTAATACCTTCGATTTTCAATGAATTAATTCTTAATGCTAGGTTCTTAAATGAAAAATTCAAAACGTGGTAATGTTGATCCTTTTATAGTAATGGATGTCATGGAGGCTGCACGTAAGGCAGAAGAAGCTGGACGAAGAATTATTCATATGGAAGTTGGTCAACCAGGTACCGCTGCTCCAAAGTATGCAACTCATTCCTTAGTTGAGGCAATGGCAAATAATAATTTGGGTTATACTGTAGCATTAGGTTTGCCAGAATTGCGGAAACGAATTTCACAATTATATGGAGAATGGTATAACGTTGATATCAATCCAAATAGAATAGCAATTACCCCTGGTTCATCTAGTGCATTTGTCGCTTCATTTACTTCACTTTTTGATTCAGGAGACAGAGTCGGTATAGGGGCTCCAGGATATCCAAGTTATAAACAAATTCTCAAAGCACTTGATTTAGAACCTGTAACAATAGAAACGAGAATTGATAATCGCTTTCAACCGTTGCCTGAAGATCTTTCAAATAATGATCTCGCGGGATTTTTAATTGCATCACCAGCAAACCCAACTGGCTCTATGCTTAATTATGAATCTTTATCTAATTTGATTCATGTATCTCAAGAAAATAATATTTCGTTTATAAGTGATGAGATTTACCATGGTATTGAATACGAAAATAAAGCTGTTACTGCTTTGGAGATAACTAATGATTGTTACGTTATTAACTCTTTTTCAAAATACTTTTCTATGACAGGTTGGCGTATAGGATGGATTATTGTTCCAGAAAATCATATACGACAAATAGAAAGTATAGTACAAAATATGTTTATTTGTGCTCCACATGTTAGTCAGGTGGTTGCAATTGCTGCAATGGATGCCAAAGATGAGTTAGAATCTAATATGTCAGTTTATCGTGAAAATAGATCTTTAATGATCGAAGGATTAGCTAAAGCTGGTTTCACTGAAATAGCTCCACCAGATGGTGCATTTTATATTTATGCAAATATCAGTAAATTTAGTAGTGATAGTTTTAAATTTACTCGAGATATTTTAGATGAAGCTGGTGTTGCTATAACACCAGGATTTGATTTTGATGCTGATAGAGGAAATGAAACAGTAAGGTTTTCATATGCAGGTACAACAGAAGATATGAAAGAAGGACTATATAGGTTGTATAAATATATGCGAACGAAGCAATTTATTTAATTAGTAAATATAGGAGTATAAGATGAGCGAAGTAAAAATGATAATGGTAGGAGATACTAATGTAGGAAGACCAAATCCCGATTCCGCTTTTGAATCAGTTCAACATCTTACTAAAGATTCAGATATTGCATTTTGTAATTTAGAAACAGTACTTGCAGATGCAAAATATTTGTCTCCATATGATAGAGTTACTCTTCCACGTTCTGATGAATCGGTACTCGATTCTTATTTGAAAGCAGGGTTCAATGTTATGAATCAAGCAAATAATCCGAATACATATCATGGATTAGATCCTCTTATAAGGGCTGTTGAGGTATTAGATAAAGCTGGGGTAATACATGCTGGTGCTGGACATAACCTTGAAGAGGCTAGGAAGCCCGCATTAATTGAGAAAAATGGTGTAAAAGTTGCTTTTGTTTGCCGAACATCAGTTGGGACCCCAGATATGGGTGCTACTATTGATACTCCAGGTGTTGCCTTTTATCCAATATATACATCATATGAACCCACTACAAGAGTACATTCTAATCCAGGATGGTTCCCTATAATTCGTACTACCCCAGATCGTGGTAAATATCGCGATGAACTTGCAGAAGATATAAAGAAAGCAAAGGAAATAGCAGACATAGTTGTAATGTCTTGGCACTGGGGACTTTCCCCTTATCAATTACATCCCGGTGCAGGCCCAGGAGATGTTGAAGTAATGGAATATCAAAAAGAGATGGCTCATTTTGTTATTGATTGTGGAGTAGATTTGGTATTAGGGCATCATTCTCATCAACCTCAACCGATTGAAATATATAATGGCAAGGCTATTTTTTACTCCTTGGCTAATTTTGTACACGATTTAGCTGATTTTAAAGAAATGAAATTTATGGCAATATTTTCGAAATGCTTAATAAAAGATGGTAAAATTTCTCAGCTATCTTTCATTCCTGGAACTATTGATGGTAACGGTCCTCCAGTATTTGGAAAACCTGCAGATCTGCCTGATGTTGTTACTAAAATGCAGGAGATGTCTTCTTCATATGGAACCAAGTTTAAAGTTAATGATGAAGAAGTAGTTATTGTTTTGTGATTATACCCTTGGAATTCCAAGGTGAAGTGACAAGTAATCTAATAAAGAAGAAAGATTCTCTGGGTTTTTTTCCATACTTAAATTGCTTGTCATAGGTGTAATTGATATAAAGTCATTTCGAACTGCCCAGACATCAGTATTTTCTGCTTCATCCCAATCAGGCCTAGTTCTCGTAACCCAATGAAAACGTTGAGTTCGAAAATCTTCAACATTTATGGAATCAGAATATACTCGATCAGCTAGATTAGCTTGAGTTATGCCTTTTACTTCAGAGAGTTTTTTATTAGGTGTGTTTATATTTAGTAAAGATATATCTTCATATATCTTTGATTCAAATACTTCAGCTATCAATGTGGCAACTTTTGCACCTATTTCAAAATTATCTGGTGTTAAGGATGCTATTGAAAGAGCGATTGAAGGAATTTTTCTTACATATCCTTGTAGAGCAGCTCCAATTGTGCCAGAAAATACAACATCATCACCAAAATTACTTCCATTATT
>JBJKVQ010000035.1:0-21981 GCA_045562575.1 Dehalococcoidia bacterium | reverse complement strand
GGTTTAATACCCAGAAAACTTGACAATGTGGCTATTCATATTGTCTACTTAATTAGATACGAGCTGTTCTTTATTTTTTTTAATTTACAAAAAGGTGGTATAGCTATGAAATTCTATAACTTAAAACTTAGAAAATCTGTTGAAGTTGACGACAAAGATGTTACGCTAGTAACAATGAAAAATGGTCGACCTGCCGCTAGGGCAGTTGCCACAGTTGATGGACAACAATACACTATGTTCAGAATTCTTGGTAAAGCAGAAGCTGACAAATTAAAATAGTTCTAACGTTTTTTAAGAATTTATAATAAATCAATTATAGCTTCTACCAGCTTTTGATTAGTGGAAGCTATAAAAGATTTTATTTTTTTATCACTTGATTCTGGTATAAAAGAATATTCTACTAACTTTTTTTCCTCGGTAATCTCATAAACACAGAAGTTTTTTGGGGTTATAAATCCCAATCCTGGATTAACTTCTCCGTTTGGTTCATCAAACATCAAATAAATATCGACCAATCCTCTGCCCATCCAAGGATATATGCACGAGCCACCGTTTGGCCATATTCTTGGAGGGTTACTCAAATTATTCAAGCTTTTTAAAAGCTTTTTACTTTTTTCACTCCAGAGTAAAAAGTAGTTTGGACTCATTGTATAAGTAGCTAAAACTAATCCAGATTCCAAATCGTTTTTTGGCTCCAGCTCAACATCAATAAATTTATTATCTCCAAGATTACAATATTTAAATATTCCATCTTCAGAATAATAAAAATCTTCACGAATAAAATCTATAGCTGCAGCGCAAACTGGTTTCAATGTTATAGGATTATATATTGTTAGTACTGACCACCATTCTGCGGGTATTCCAGTTTTGTATAATGATGTACCATCAAACGGATCTACTGACATAATAAAGCTTACTTTTTCTTGTGGTTTCGTTATAAAGTGTCCATGTTCAGAATAAACTTCTATAGAGTAAGGTGAATTCTTTATATAGCTAATAATGTGATCTTCACATATTTTATCAATCTCTAAAAATCTATCTTCTTTTGGATCACGACCAGCAACATTGCCAATAACACTTCTCCCTTTTCCTTGTGAAGACAAAGTTTTAACTATAATATTTAATTCTTGATACATGTTTATAAATAATTCTAACCAATTATATTTTTCAATCATAATTATTAATCTGTTTCACTTTCTTGAACTAAATTAGGTTTTTTTGCAAATAATATCAAAAGCCCTCCAAAACCTGTTAATAGGCCACATATAATAAAAGGTATTATATAATCTCCAACTTGATCAAAATAATAGCCAAGAGCTATGGGGGTGATTATACCAGTTAAACTTGTAATAAAGCTTCCTACACCCATAATTTTACCGAAATTTGCTCTACCAAAATATTCTCCTCTAATAGCAACTATTGCTGGGCCTCTTCCTCCATGCCCTATTGCAAAGGTTATTGCAAATAAATAAGCCATCATAATTGCTGTTGAAGAATTTTCTGATACATCTGGAATCAATCCAAGAAAAACTACCCCTAACCCTTGAATTGCACAAAAGATCCAAATTGCATGTCTTTTATCAATCAAATCTCCTATAAAACTACCAAATACACGCATTAATATCTCAATAAAACCATATATAGCAAATACCGTAGATGCTATTGCTATAGAAAAACCGGCATCTGTAAGTCTTATAAGACCATGGACATAAACAGCGTGCGTTGTAAATCCATTTAAAGCATGAACACTTGGAATTATCCAAAAAGCTGAAGTTTTCATTGCTTGTTTTAATGAAAAATCATCTTCAATAGAAACAGATTGACTATTAATAGATTTACTATCCTGAGAGCTATTATCTTCAATAACTTTTGGTTTTCTCATAACCTGGCTCAATGGAACACAAACAATAAATGTTGCTGCGGCCAAAATATAGGCAGTAGATCTCCAATTATATATTTCAATTAAGATAGTAACTAAAGGTAAAAGTAGTGCTGCACCTGCAGGAACCCCTGCCATTGCTATTCCAAGACCTGTATTCCGATGTTTTTTAAACCACCAATTTACTGATGTAGTAACAGGTATGAAGCTTCCAAGACCAACTCCAGCAGTAATTACTAGTAATGATATATAAAACATTAAAGGACTTTGAACTAGGCCTAATATTACAAATCCAATGGATGTTATAACTCCACCAATTAAGATCATTGTATCTGGTCCGAACTTATCGGCTAAAAAACCTTCAATGGGACCAAGAAAACTACCTTCAATTCTTACAACGGAAAAGGCACCAGATATCAATGCTCTACTCCATCGAAATTCTTGTTCTAAAGCTATAAAAAACAACCCCATACATTGAGTATTAAGTCCTATAAGCAAACAAAGTAGAGCCATTCCAGAAAAAGCAACAAACCATGGCCTTAGATCATAAAATGATTTTGTAATCAACTACACCCCTAACTCACAATTACAACAAAAAAATTATTTTTCTTCTGGTTGTACTGCTGGTGCAGGATTTGGTATTCCATCTGTTAATGCATTTGGCATCATGACTTCTAATTGATCTAAAGTCCAAGGGGAATCGCTATGAATTACTCTAGAAACGTGTCTAGGGGTATATAGAGTCATAGGAGGACCAGATGTTCCTATTACTTCACCTGTTATATTTTCTGCGGCATCAGTACATAAATACACAGCTTTAGGTGCATTTCTGTCAGGATGTCTTGGTTCCCATAATTCTTTTGTAGGTACAGTTCTTCGACTAGAGATACCTCTTTGTGCTCGTATTTCTAAAGCTGAATCAGGTATACTGCCGGTCATTCTTGTATCTCCTCCAGGGTATACAGCATTTACTGTAATATTAAAAGGAGCCAATTCTCGTGAAAGAGATCGAACAAATCCTACTTGTCCTTCCTTTGCAGCAGCATAATTAGTTTGTCCAGAATTACCAAGTCCAGAACCAGAAGAAAAAATGATGATTCTTCCAGACCTTTGTTCAATTAAGTGTGGTACTACTTGTTTAACCGTATTAAATGCTCCATATAAATGTACTGATAGAACTGCATCCCATTCTTCTTCTGTCATATTAAAAACCATTCTGTCACGAAGAATACCTGCAACGTGCATTAATATATCTACCTGGCCAAAATTATCTATGGCAGCTTGAACAAGCTTCCCAGCACCTTCCATAGTTGCTATAGTGTCATAATTTGAAACAGCTATGCCACCATTCTCCTTGATTTCTGATACTAGTTCATCTGCTGGGCCAGTTGAAGCTCCAGATCCATCTACAGCGCCCCCAACGTCATTAACTACAACAGATGCACCTTCTTCAGCAAGTAACCTACATACACCGCGACCAATTCCGCCGCCGCCACCAGTTACAATTGCCACTTTTCCTTCTAATCTATTTCCCATTTTCTAACTCCATTTCTATTGTTAGTATCATTACATCTTTCTACATATCAAAAGATATAATTCTTGGTACTAAATCATCTAATTCATCCATTGAAAAAACTTTTTCGTGATATATAGCTCTTTCGACTTCTGGGTTAGTATACAAATATATATCACCGCCTCGAACTCCAAATACATAACCATTGGCATTAGGAGAACCTTCGCCAGCTAAATAAGCAACTAATGGTGCCACATTTGCAGGATCTTCTGGAGAATTGTCATCTGACCAACCTATTCCAGGTTCTTTTAAACCTAATCCTGCTCTATCATCTGGAGTTGGATAAATTCCTGAAGTTCTATATGAATCTACACTTCCTGGGAATAATCTAGTTTTTGCAACTGGAGAAACTGCATTACATGTAACTCCATACCTACCCATATCTCTCGCTATTGTTCTTGTCATACCAACAATACCTTCAGTAGCTGCAGAATAATTTGACATACCAATCTCACCTAAACCGGCATCAGATGTCAAGTTTACTATGCGCCCATATCTCTGTTGTCGAAATAAAATACATGCATATTTTGAGGTAGTAAAATATGATTTGAGGGAATTTTGTATTACAGCTTCAAAATCTTCAGGTCTCATATTAAAAATCATTTCGTCTCTTCTAACACCAACACTATTAATCAATATATCCAATTGACCATAGGTATCTACTGCTTTCTGTACTATAGCTTCTCCACCTGCCATCAATGAAACATCTTCGTATGATGCAACAGCTTTGCCGCCTTTATCAGTAATTTCTTTTACTACTTGGTCTGCAAAAACTGGGGAACTTCCAGTACCATCAATTTCGCATCCTAAGTCATTTACAACTACTGAAGCTCCTTCTTCAGCTAATAATAAAGCTACTGCTCTTCCAATGCCTCTTCCTCCACCAGATACAACAGCTACCTGATCAGCAAATCTGCCAGACATTATGGACCCCCTTTTTGTTAATAATAATTAAAATTGCCAACGTATTATACAAAACAAATGTATGCATAACTACACAATAATAGTATTTATTATGACTATAAATAAACATGATGTATAATGCCCAAAAGAATAATTATCAAATGAATATCGCAAATGGTTTAAGGAGTAAATCATAGACGGTAATATTACAATGGTCATACTACTAATAGTATCGCTTTTATTATCTGCCTTTTTTTCTGGATCTGAGGCTGCTTTCTTATCCCTTCAACGTGGAAGACTTGCAAAGCTTGTTAAGGATAAAATTAGTGGTGCAGAAGAGATCGCAAGATTACTTGAACACCCTGAAAAACTACTTGCAACAGTACTTACAGGTAATAATATTGTTAACACTGCAGCTGCGTCTATTGGAACAGCCCTTGTAATTTCTATATTTCAACAAAGTGATATACCAAATTCTATCTCAGTATTAATTGCTACAGTTTTAATATCGATTTTGCTTCTCATATTTAGCGAAACTATACCCAAAACCATTGCGGTTCGTAACTCTGAGAAGGTAGCTCTACTAGCAGTTAAGGCTTTAAAAAAAGTGTCCTATCTTTTTTTCCCCTTTGTATGGTTTCTTGAAAGAATTAGTAAAATTACAGGGCGCTTATTTGGTATAAGAGATGCATCAATAATTACAGAAGAGGAAATATTAGCTTTAATTGATGAAAGGCAACAAATTGGAGAGGCTGATGCAAGTGAAGCACAAATGCTTGAACGTGTTTTCAAATTTAATGACACGAAACTTTTTGAAGTAATGACTCCTAGAACTGAAATCATTGCTATAGATCAAACATCTACCTTAGAAACTTTTCTAGCAATTTATAAAAATCATACTCATTCACGCTTTCCAGTATATTTAGGAGACATTGAGAATATTACTGGAACAATTTCTGCTAAAGACATTTTGACAGGTTTGAGTGAAAAAACTATAACTGACAAATCAATAGTGGTTGATTTTCAAAGACCTGTATATTTTGTACCAGAAACAAAATTAGTTAGTGAATTATTCACTGAAATGAGATTATATGGATATAAAATCGCATTGTTAGCAGATGAATTTGGTGGATTAGCAGGATTAATTACTCTTGAAATGTTAATGGAAGAAATAGTTGGAAAAGTTGGCGAGGAAGGTCAGTTAATCGCAAATGAAATTGAGGAATTAGGAGAAAATACTTTTCTTATAGATGGAGCAACACGGATCGAAGACATATCAGATACTATAGACCTTACTATTCCAGATGGTGATTATGAAACCATTGCAGGTTTTGTATTGTACAACTATGGAAATATTCCTTCGGTAGGTGATTCATTTATGCATGAAAATTATCGTTTTGAGATTACCGAAATGAAAAATGTAAGAATTGAACAAATAAAAATTACCAAAACCAGAGTAATAAAAAATTTAAAAAAATTCTAAATCAATTGTGAGAACCTAGCATGAATATTGTTGAAGAAGTTCAAAATGTATTGTACCAATGCAACTTTTTCTCTAATCCTAATCAAAAGTTAGTAGTAGCAGTTTCTGGCGGACCAGATTCTATTTGTCTATTAGATGCACTTATAAAAATTTCTGCCAATATTTCATTCCAAATTTATGTTGTTCATATTAACCATAAATTACGTGAAGATGAAAGTGACATGGATGAAGAATATGTGCAAAATTATTGTAAAAAGTTGAATATTTCATTTCATTCAGAATCGATTGATATACCAAAATTTGCAAAAATACTAAAACAATCAATAGAAACAACAGCAAGAATTAAAAGATATGAAAAATTATTTCAGTACTGTAAAAATATTGACTCTAATTTTCTTGTAACAGCTCATAATGCAAATGATTTAGTAGAAACTGTGGTTATGAACTTTACCAGGGGTAGCGGATTGCGAGGTCTGAAAGGAATCGTTTTAGAGCAAGTAATAGACGACATTAAATTAATCCGACCTTTAATTAATACTCAGCGAAAAGCTATAGAAGCTTATCTGAACCAAAATGATATTAAGATCAGAATCGATTCTTCAAACGATGACATCAAATACACAAGAAATAATATCAGAAAAAACACACTACCCATATTAGAAAAACTAAATCCTGGAATACAGGAAAACTTACTTAATTTATCTAAAATCTCTTTAGAAATTGACGATTATTTTCAAGAAAAAATCAAACTGCATTTAACGAAATTAATTATATATTCAAATTTGGGTAGTTCAAAAAATAAAACCTTAGTCATTGACCGTAATTACTTCAATAACTTAGAAAAAATAATACAAAGTTACTTAATTGATAAAATTTATACCATGGTAACAAAACCATCATCCAATCACCTAAGTTATAAGCTAATCCAAAATGTAATACACTTAATTAAAAACAAGTCTAGTAGAAAACTCAACCTGCCGCAGAATACAGTTGTAGAAGTGGATTATACAACGGTTTCTATATATGAAAATATTGAAAATACTATTTATCCAGATATAAATCCTTCTGCTATCAGATTTGACGGATCTGTAACCAAATTTGATAACTGGAATTTATATACTGAAAAAATTGAAAATATAGATTCTACTCAGAAATTAAAACAAATCATTAAAACTGCTAAAGAAAAAAAATACGAAGGATATTTTGATTACGATTGTATTGGAAATAATTTATACATACGATACAGGAATGTAGGTGATAAGTTTGAACCCATAGGCTTGTCCGGCCATCAATCCCTAAAAAAATTCATGTCAAATCGACATATTCCTATGTCTCAACGTAATACTACACCCCTAATCACTAATGGATCGAAAATATTATGGGTTATTCCCTATCAAACATCTCAATTTGCAAAAGTTACTCATAACACCACGACAGTACTAAAAATCTCTGTAATCAACGTATGATACGTTGATATTTATTTCACTTTAGGAATTCCTAAAAACCTAAGGCGAAAAATACCTTTCAGATCTTCTATAATTGTTTTAATCACATTTACTCTCGAGTCTTTATCGTCAGTCCACTGCACTGGTATATTTGCAATTTCGAATCCAGATTTTTCTGCTATCAGCAATAATTCTGTATCAAAAAACCATTTATTATCTTTTATTAAGGGTAATATATTTTTAGCTGTACTTGTACGTAATCCTTTGAACCCACACTGTGCATCATGAAATTTGTTGAAAAAAAATATCTTAAGTAAAAAGTTATATCCTCTTGAAGTTAATTCTCTTTGAAAAGATCTATTAGAAACCTTAGAAGTTTTACTTAATCGAGATCCTATAGCTATTTGATAATTTCCTTTTAAACGTTTAATTAAAATTGGTAATGCTTCTAACCCAGTAGATAGGTCAACATCCATGTAACATACAATATCTGATTCACTTTTCG
Organism: Dehalococcoidia bacterium; assembly: GCA_045562575.1. Lineage (GTDB taxonomy): Bacteria > Chloroflexota > Dehalococcoidia > Lucifugimonadales > UBA6952 > UBA6952. Next base: position 14,193 of record JBJKVQ010000035.1, on the reverse strand, counting down.
ACCAAACAGTTTTTAGAGCTAGTCCTCTTCCTCTTTCAGGTATACGTACATATTGTATATTTTGATATTCTGACACTAATCGATTAGAAACCTCTGGTGTATCATCATTGGAACCATTATCAGCAATAACAATATTGCATTTATCATCGACATTATTTTTAATATAGTTCTGTAATTTCGATATACAAACAGGCAAAGCCTCTTGTTCATTCAGTACAGGAATAACAATATCTACTTTGACCATATAAATAAATCCTTAATTAATGGCTAAAATGCCTTACCCCAGAAGTGAAAAACGATAAATTAAGCTTATTTGCGATTTCTATAGATTCAGAATCTCTTATTGACCCTCCTGTATGGACCAAACAAGTAACCCCATACTCTGCACAAACTTCTATTGTATCTGGAAATGGAATTAAAGCGTCAGATGCTGCTGCTGCTCCTAATGCATTATTTTGAGCAGCCTCTCCAGAAATCTTTGCACTTCCTACTCTGTTTGGTTGCCCAGCACCCATTCCGACTAATACTCCATCTTTAACAAAAGTAATAGCATTAGACTTGACATGTTTGCAAACGATCCATGCAATTGTTAAATCTTCCAATTCTTTTTTTGAAGGTTTTCTTTCACTAACAAGTTCAAATTCTTTTTCAATAGATAAATCAGTATCTTGGATAAGCATACCACCTCTTAATGTTCTCATAGTTTGCCAATTATAAGTGGTATCTACATTTGGAACAGTTAGTATTCTTAAGTCTTTAGATTTTTTCTTTAAATGATCTAACGCATCTTGATCTATGGAAGAACAAACAACAATTTCATAAAACATTCTTATACCATTATTGGGACTTAGCATTGTTCTTATTTTGTCAGCAAATTTTATATCTATATTTTTGTTAGTTGCTATAATTCCTCCATAAGCTGATATAGCGTCCCCTTGAGTTAATGCTTTTTCAAATAAAATATCTAATTCTTCATTACCAACTGCTAAACAACATGGATTAGTATGTTTGATAATAGCAATAGCACTGTCTGAATAATCATTAACCAAATTAAATGCAGCATCTGCATCTAATAAATTGACATATGAAAGATCTTTACCATGATGTTGAACAAATGAACCAATACCTTGGTTAGGTAATTTTGTAGAATCTAATTTATAAAATGAACCCTTTTGATGTGGATTTTCCCCATATCTCAAATCTGAGACTTTGGTTAATGCGACTGTGAGAGTATCAGCAAAGTCATAATTATCTCTCAAATATTCTGAAATTAATGTATCGTAATGAGCTACATGCTGGAAAGCTTTGCCTGCTAAATACTTTCTTTCTTTAATACCAAATTTATTTGTGCTCCAATTATTTTGAAACAAACTATAATCTGATGGATCTACAAGAACAACCACATCTTTGAAATTCTTTGCAGCAGCTCGAAGTAATGTTGGTCCACCGATATCTATGTTTTCAATTATTTGATCTTCTGATGCAGTTATATCTGTAGCAACAGAATAAAATGGATATAAATTAGTCACGACTAAATCAATGTATTCTATCCCATTATTTAATAAATCCTCATTATGAGAAATATTCTCTCTTTTAGCTAATATTCCACCATGAATTTTCGGATGCAAGGTTTTTACTCTTCCATTAAGTATTTCAGGAGACCCTGTTACAGAATCTACTTTTGTTACTTGAAATCCCTTCTCTGATAAAAAGTTATATGTCCCACCAGTACTAATTAGTTCAAATTCATTTTCAACTAAATATTTGGCTAATATATCTAAATCTGTTTTATCATACACACTTAAAAGCGCTCTCAATTTTACTCCTTAATCATTTATTCTATTACTTTACCAATAACCCAACTCTTTTCTATTTTATTTAATATATTAGGTACTTTGAATTGATCACAAATTAATACCATTCCAACACCCATATTAAATACTGACCACATTTCTTCTTCAGAAACATTTCCTTGAGTTTGTATTAATCTAAATATACTTTCTGGGGCCCAAGAACCATAATCTATATTTACATTTAAACTTGGAGGAATAACTCGCATTAAATTTTCGATTAAACCTCCACCTGTAATATGTGCCATTCCTACTATTTCACTTAATATAGGTTCCAACAAAGGATAATATGATCTATGTGGCCTAGTTAATACATCACCCAATGAGGCACCAAGTTCATCATATGTTTTATTCAAAATATTGGGGTTATTATCAATATTGAATACTTTTCTTACTAATGAATATCCATTTGTATGTAAACCATTTGCAGGAATACCAATCAAAACATCATCTTTTTTTACTTTTGCAGGTTCTAACAACAAATCTTTTTCAACAACACCTACCAAAAAACCAGCAATATCAAATTGCCCTTTCAAATAAACACCTGATAACTGTGCAGTTTCTCCTCCAATTAATACACAACCTGAATCTCTACAAGATTCAGCCATACCCGCAACCAATCCTTCTGCTTGTTCGATTACAAGAGAATCAACAGCAATATAATCCAAAAAAAATAAAGGTTTTGCGCCTGAAGTTAATACATCATTTATACAATGATTAACTATATCTTGACCAAGATTATGATATTTCTCAAGATAATTACTTATAACCAACTTGGTTCCCACACCGTCTGTACTAGAAACTATCACCGGGTTTTTATAATCTTTCAATTCATAAAATCCACCAAATAATCCTAATGGACTAATAGTGTTCTCGTTAAAAGTAGTCTTTACTATTGGTTCGTATTTTTTTTTCACCTGGCGAGCTTTTTCTAAATCGACACCAGATTCTTTATATAAATGATGCATTCTAAATTCTTTCTAAATATACATAAGAACTATCGTTCAAGGATCATTTTATTAAGTTCAAGTTGAACTGGAATTGGATAATCACCTGTAAAACATGCTGTACAGTGTGTGTCTAAAGAACCCTCAAAAGTTTCTAAACACTCATCTACAGTTAAATAGTACAAAGAATCTGCTCCAATAAATTCTCTTATTTCTGAAACGCTTTTCTGCGCTGCAATTAAATCAGATTTATTTGCCAAATCTACTCCAAAGTGACAAGGATTAGTAATCGGAGGAGCACACACTCTAACATGGATTTCTTTAGCACCAGCACCTCTGAGCAATGAAAGTACCTGAGGTGTAGTTGTTCCTCTTACAATACTATCATCCAAGACAACTACTCTTTTATTATTAACAACTTCAGCAAGTGTATTATATTTTAGTGATGCACCTAGTACTCTAAACCTTTGTTCAGGTTGTATAAATGTTCTACCCACATACCTATTTCTAATTAATCCATCGCTGTATTCTATTCCCGATTCAAAAGCATATCCAATAGCTGCAGGAATTGCAGAATCAGGTACTCCAATAACAACATCAGCTTCAACAGGATACTTTTTTGCTAACTGAATTCCCATTTTTCTCCGGACTGAGTAATTTAACAAACCATTCATAACACTATCAGGTCGAGCAAAATATATATATTCAAAAATACAAGGTGCAGGTCGCACAGTTAGTCCATCATAATGAAAACTATTTAATCCTGTTTTATCTATGACTATTATTTCACCTGGTTCTACCTCTCGAACAAATTCAGCTCCAACATGATCAAGAGCACAAGACTCTGAAGCTATAATATAGCTGTTATCTATCTTTCCAATACACAAGGGTCTTACCCCATGTGGGTCTCTAACACCAACAATTTGATCTTTGTATAAAATAGTAAGTGAATATGCACCTTTAATTTTCCTCATTGCATATTTTACTTTTTCCGAGATTTCTCCACTAGGATAATTATTAATTAAATGTGCAATAACCTCTGAGTCGATAGTAGTATTAAATTCTACACCTTCTAATTCAAGTTCCTTTTTCAATTCGAGGACATTAACCATATTTCCATTATGAGCTAGTGCTAACTCGCTATTTGCACCCTTGACATGTAAAGGCTGACTATTACGATTGTTTGACGAACCTGTAGTGGAATATCTGGTATGGCCAACACCTAACTTTCCTACAAGTGAGTCTAAGTCATTTTCTTGAAACACGTGACTTACTAATCCAGTATCTTTGTGGGAAAAAATATGACCATCAGCAGAAGTTGAAATTCCTGCACTCTCTTGACCACGATGTTGTAAAGCATATAAAGCATAAAACAGTGTCTGAGCAACTTCGAAATCAGGGGAATATACGCCTACAACTCCACAGCTTTCCTTTGGAGAGTCATCAAAACAGTGCTCTATATTTTGACCTTCTTGAAAAATAAGACACCTATCCTTCTGTATGGTAATACTATACTGAATAGCATTAATAAAAAATACAACCAACAATAATTAAACTACCCATTTATTAAGCTTTCTTAGTTATTCACTATAGTATTTAGTATTTAATTGTTTTATCTGATAACATATATAAATATTTTTAATAATTAATAATAACTACGGACCTATTCATGACACAACGAGGTGACCAACTCATACAAGCAAGATTGCAAAAACTAGATTCTTTGCGAGAACTTGGAATCAATCCATACCCTACATCTTATGAAAAAACCCATACAAATATCCAAGCAAAGGCCTTATTCGAAGAAAACGAAAATTCAGAAGAAAATACTGACGAAAACATCCTAGTTTGTTTAGCTGGAAGAGTTATGGCAATTCGTCAAATGGGTAAGGCAGTATTCATAGATATTGACGATAGTACGGATAAGATCCAACTTCATTTAAAGGAAGACATACTTCAGAATGATTTTGTATTGCTCGATCAATTAGATATAGGAGATTTTATTGGAACAAGTGGAAAGTTATTTCGAACTAGAAGAGGTGAAATAACTCTTGAATCAAATACTTTAACGTTTCTTGCAAAGTCTCTTAAGCCTCCTCCTGAAAAATGGCATGGTTTAAAAAATGTTGAAATTAGATACAGACAAAGATATTTGGATTTACTATCTAATAGAGAAATAACAAATATTTTTTTTAAACGAAGTAAAATAATATCCTCGATCAGGAATTTTATGGAATCACAATCATTTGTCGAGGTTGAAACACCTGTTCTTGTTCCTATAGCTGCAGGTGCAATGGCTCAACCATTTGTCACACAACACAATGCTTTGAATCAAACTCTTTATATGAGAATAGCCACTGAATTATACTTAAAAAGATTAATAATTGGGGGCATGGATAAAGTTTTTGAAATTGGAAGAGTTTTTCGTAACGAAGGCATCGATATGAATCATAATCCTGAATTTACAATGATGGAAAGCTATGAAGCATATGCTGATTATAATCAAGTTATGGTGATGGTTGAAAATTTAGTAAATACAGTTGCAAATGAATGTATCAATACCACTTCAGTCGAATTTCAGGGAAATACAATTGAATTAAAAAGTCCTTGGCAAAGAATTTCTATGAAAGATGCAATTAAAGAACATAGTGGAATAGATTTAGATAACTCTGAAACCATGGAAAATATAAAAACTGAAGCAGGAAACCTTGGTATCCGAGTGGAACAATTAGAAAGTACTGGGAGAATTGTAGATAAATTAATTAGTAAATTTGTAGAACCTAAACTTATACAACCTACATTTTTGATAGATTACCCAACAGAAATGTCGCCGTTAGCTAAATCTAAAACAGATAATCCAAACTATGTAGAAAGATTTGAAGCCTTTATCGGTGGTATGGAAATTGCTAATTCTTATTCTGAACTAAACGACCCAATTGTTCAAAGAGAACGATTTGAAGAACAAGAAACTTTCCGTGATACGTATACATCAGAAGAAGATTTTGATCGTCTTGATGAAGATTTTTTGGAAGCTTTAGAATATGGCATGCCACCTACTGGTGGTTTGGGTGTAGGAATTGATCGTCTAGTAATGATACTCACTGAACAAGACACCATACGTGATGTTGTTCTCTTTCCTCAAATGAGGACTGCAAGAAATAGTAATGAATAACAATAATGATCAAACATTTTACTGCAACAACATTTATTTCAACACAATCACATACTCTCTTACATTTTCATATAAAAAATAAATTGTGGTTGCCTGCTGGAGGGCATATTGAAGAAAACGAAACTCCAATTGAGGCAGCAAAGAGAGAAGCATTTGAAGAAACTGGATTACATATTGAAATTTTACCAACACAGGAAAACTTTCAATTTTCAGAGCCTGCACAAATGACAAACCCAGTTTCAATATTATTAGAAGATATAGAGTCAACAACTACTGAACCTAAACATCAACACGTAGATTTGATCTTTTTTGCAAAACCTGTAAGGTTAAATGAAATGAGTATACCAAGTGAATGGTATTGGGTTTCAGAAGAAGAACTAACTAATGATAGTCTATTTAATGAAAACATTTCCAAAGGTAATGGATTTACCCTTGACGATGTAAAAATACTCGGTCTAAACTCAATACGAAGATGTAAAAGTATTGGAGTCGAATTTGATTGATATCAATTTATTGCGTAACCAAAAAGACTTGGTAGCGCAAATGATGAAAAACAGAAGTGAAGATGTCGACTTAGATAACATACTAGAATTAGATGTTACCAGGCGCAATCTCATACAAATTGTAGATGAGCTTAGATCTAAACGAAATACCGTAAGCAAAGAAATAGCTCAGATGAAAGAAAAGCCTCCTGAGCTAATCGAAGAAATGAGAAAAGTCGGCGATAATATTAAAGAAACTGAAGAAAAAATACGGAAAAATGAACAAGAATTACATTTAAAACTATTGGAAATTCCTAATATTCTCGAAAATGATATTTTAATAGGACATGATGAAAGTGAAAATAAAGTTATACATACATGGGGATCTCCAATTGAATATAATTTTAGCCCAAAACCTCATTGGGAAATAAATGATACTCTTAATATTATTGACTTCGAAGCAGGGGTTAAAGTTTCTGGTTCACGTTTTTTTATCCTACGCGGTCAAGGCGCAAAACTTGAAAGAGCATTGATCAATTGGATGCTAGACAAACATACAATTGAAAATAAATTTGAAGAAATACAAGTCCCCGCACTTGTAAAACAAGAAACAATGACGGGAAGTGGTAATTTACCCAAATTTGAAGAAAATTTATATAGGGATACTGATGATGATTTATGGTTGATACCTACTGCAGAAGTACCTCTAACTAGTATACATCATGACGATATTCTTAATGGTGATGAACTTCCAAAAAATTACGTCGCATATTCTCCATCTTTTCGAAAGGAAAAAACATCTGCAGGAAGAGACACCCGTGGTATTAAACGAGTTCATCAATTTAATAAAGTTGAGTTATATAAAATTGTTTCGCCGGAAACTTCTAAGTCTGAATTACATAATCTTATAAATATTGTTGAAAATCTTTTACAAGAATTAGGTTTGCATTACAGATTACTTGAATTATGTTCAAGTGATATCGGTTTCCAATCAGCACAAAGTTTTGACCTTGAGGTTTGGGCACCAGGTTCCGAAGAATGGTTAGAAGTGAGCTCTTGTTCCAACTGTCTTGATTTTCAATCTAGAAGAGCAAATATTAAATTTAAACGCGAACAGTCAAGCCGAACTGAATATCCCCATACTTTAAATGGATCTGCGCTTGCTCTACCACGTATTATGATTTCTATTTTGGAAACTTATCAGCAAATTGATGGAACAGTTGTTATCCCTAAGGTATTACATAAATATACTGGGTTTACAGAAATTAAACCTCAAAACTTATAAAACCAGTAAGATGAATGAGTTCTTATCTGCAACCTGTACTATCATTCTGAAAATAAAGAGTTAATATATGAAGTATATCTAGACGATATATAACGTTTGTTTATGTGAAAACTTACTTGGTTTTCTATCTACAAAATGAGGATAAAAGTGATTATAAGTAATTTAAATAGAATAAAAGTTGTTGCTCACCGAGGTGGAAGATTTGACGAAGAAAATACTTTAGCCAACTTCAAAAAAGCATTAAATTATGCTCAAATTTATCCAGATATTAATTTCATGATTGAGTTGGATGTCCAATCTCCAAAATCAAACAAAGACGGTTCCAATGGTAATTTAGTTGTTATTCACGATAGTACCGTTAATAGAACTACATTTGGCAGAGGACTTGTTGCATCATATACTCAAAATGAATTGACATCCTTGCCTATCAGAAAACTAAACCAAAGAAGAGTTTCAATAAAAGACGATAGTATTTCTACACCAAGTAATTTACCTCTATTATCTATATCAGGTTCAGATCGCAGAATTCCACTACTTCAAGAAATACTAGAAATTACTGAAACAGTTAATATAAATAGGCTAAATAATAATATAATTCCTGTAGGTGTTGGCATCGATTTTACACATGTAGCTAGCAGATTTGAACGTTTTAAAGATCATGTTTTATACCCCTTCCTTGAAAAACTAAATCCTGGCAGTCAATTAGATAAAGTATCTCCACCTACAAAACTCCTTGAACAATTAGCATTAGAGATATCAGATAAAAAAAGATTAACTCCTATTGAATTAATTTGCCAGGGAATATATTCCGGTAGAAATTTATCATTATTAATTAAATTAATCGAAAAAATTAACGGTCAGTTTCATTTGGCAATACAAGCTTCAACATCTCATTTTCCAGCTGATATTATTAGTTTAAAACGATCCCTAGATATTGGTACAAAAAGCCTTTCTGAATTAATTGAATCAAAAAGATTTACTGTTAACTACAACCATAAATGGGATAGAAGAGCTTTTTGGTTTAAACATGTTGCTCGTATTTTTGGACTTAGAATTAATGATTTATATTCCCTTCTACCAAAAAATGTTGCTCTATCAAATAAACAAGCAATGGGAATTGCAAGTGATCAAGGATTTTTGACTGGTTTTTGGACAGTAAATAAATCAAAACATATTGAAAAAGCTATCAAATATGGCACTAATTCGATTACTACCGACTTTCCAAATAAAGCTATTAAAATAATTCATGCGATGAAGGCTGAAAATCTTGCAAAAACTAATCCTACAATATCCCAAATAGATAGTAGAATGCCAATTGCAAGGAGTGTAATCCCACAATCTAATCAATCTGAAGCTGAATTAATTTCAGGGGATTAATCCCAAGGATTATCGGCTACTGCATTTCGTGCAGCAATTCTTCCAAAGGCAAAACATTCTCCAATATTTCCAGTACCTTGATAAAGATAACTATAGATAGAACCAAGTTCTCCTGAACTATATAACCGAGGTATAGGTGACCCATCAGGTCGTATAATCTGAGCTTTAATATTTCTTCTTGGCCCACCTTGTGTATTAAGCATTGCTGGTGATAGCTCCACAGCATAAAACGGGGCAGTAACTAATGGATTTAACATGAGCTTTCTTCCATATTCAATGTCTTCACCAACTTCACATGAATAATTCCATTTGTTGATAGTATCTTGTAAGACTGCAGGATCATGATTAATTTGGTCTGCCAAATCCTCAATAGTGTCTGCTTTTTTTATCCATCCTTTTTCAATTTCACCTTCATTAGAATCACTCCAATCGTATTGATCGACCATTGGATTCCAAGCACTTCTAGGTTCTTTGTCATACAAAGGACCTGAAGTGAGTAAAGTATGATCAAAAATCATATATAATGGACATGGAGTGGGCATTGGAGCCCATACACCATTCTTTTTTACTTTTCCATGATTGTGTTTATATTTTTCATCAAAAAACCTTCCACCATCTGATCCAATAACAATCATTCCCCCTGGAGTCTCTTTAGAAAAATGTAATGCTTGCATCGAAAATGTTGTTGGAAATTCATCAACTTTTAGCGCAAATGATGGACCGGCAAAATTATTCATGTGCCAAAGCTCTGCTCCTACTGTAACAGCCATAGTGATACCGTCACCTTCATTGTAAGGAGTTCCATTTGTATAACAAAATGGAATACCAGGAAGATAATTTCTAATCATTTCTTGGTTATTTTCAAATCCGCCACAAGTTAAAATTACTCCTTTAGTAGCTTTGACGTAATATGGCCTACCATCACGAATGGCTTTAACTCCAATAATTTCTTTAGTAATGTCATTTTGAATTAATTCTTTTCCAGGTGTTTCATAAAGAATTTCAATCGGTCGTTCTTGTGCTGCCTGGTCAAAAAATTTCCATGTTTCTGAATATCCTAAAATATCTCCATTATGAAATTTATGTACTGTATCCGAACCTGGTAATTCTGGATATTCAATTCCTACCTGAAATTGGTGCTCTTGAGGGTCTCCACCAATGCTGGATACCCACTCATTATTTTTTGAAACCTCTTCAGCCCAAACCTTGATCATATCTTTAGGTACTTCATAATATCCACACATAGCTGTAAGGTAATCAATAGAATCTTGCACAGAATCCGTATTCAAATAGCCCTGACCAGCAACTTTGGTATTTCCACCATGTTTCCCTTTTGGAGCTTTTTCTAGAATAATAACCTTCGCACCTAAATCGCTAGCAGTAATTGATGCCGCTGCACCAGCACCACCAAATCCTACAATGACGACTTCAGCTTCTGTATCCCAGTTTGATGGAACTGTATATTTATTAGTCATTTTACCCCTCACTTTTCAAAACAAACTATCCCCAAGGATTATCGGCTACTGCATTTCGTGCAGCAATTCTTCCAAAGGCAAAACATTCTCCAATATTTCCAGTACCTTGATAAAGATAACTATAGATAGAACCAAGTTCTCCTGAACTATATAACCGAGGTATAGGTGACCCATCAGGTCGTATAATCTGAGCTTTAATATTTCTTCTTGGCCCACCTTGTGTATTAAGCATTGCTGGTGATAGCTCCACAGCATAAAACGGGGCAGTAACTAATGGATTTAACATGAGCTTTCTTCCATATTCAATGTCTTCACCAACTTCACATGAATAATTCCATTTGTTGATAGTATCTTGTAAGACTGCAGGATCATGATTAATTTGGTCTGCCAAATCCTCAATAGTGTCTGCTTTTTTTATCCATCCTTTTTCAATTTCACCTTCATTAGAATCACTCCAATCGTATTGATCGACCATTTGGTTCCACCCATGACTTGGTGTTTTATCATACAAAGGACCTGAAGTGAGTAAAGTATGATCAAAAATCATATACAAAGGACATGGGGCAGTTAATGGAGCCCATACTCCGTTATTTTTGACTTTTCCATGATGTGTCTTATATTTTTCATCCCAAAATCTTCCACCATTTGATCCAATAACGATCATTCCCCCTGGAGTCTCTTTAGAAAAATGTAATGCTTGCATTGAAAAAGATGTTGGAAATTCATCAACTTTTAGCGCAAATGATGGACCGGCAAAATTATTCATATGCCAAAGCTCTGCTCCAACTGTCATTGCCATTGTGATACCGTCACCTTCATTGTAAGGAGATCCATTTGTATAACAATATGGGATTCCAGGAAGATAATTTCTAATCATTTCTTGATTATTTTCAAATCCACCACAAGTTAAAATTACTCCTTTAGTAGCTTTCACATAATATGGTTTACCATCACGAATAGCTTTAACGCCAATAATTTCTTTAGTAATATCATTTTGAATTAATTCTTTTCCAGGTGTTTCATAAAGAATTTCAATCGGTCGTTCTTGAACAGCCTTGTCAAAAAATTTCCATGTTTCTGAATATCCTAGAATATCTCCATGATGAAATTTATGAGTGGATTCTGAACCTGGTAACTCAGGATATTCAATTCCCACCTGGAATTGGTGCTCTTGAGGGTCCCCACCAATACTGGATATCCAATCATTATTTTGACAAACCTCTTCAGCCCAAACCTGAACCATATCTTCTGGAACTGCGTATGGGCCGCACATAGCTGTAAGATACGCTACAGCCCCTTCAATTGAATCAGGATTAAGATACCCTTGAGCCGCAACTTTAGTATTCCCGCCGTGTCTCCCTTGTGGAGCTTTTTCTAGAATAATAACCTTCGCACCTAAATCACTAGCTGTAATTGATGCTGCTGCACCAGCTCCGCCAAATCCAACAATTACTATTTCTGCTTCTGTATCCCAATTCGATGGAACTCTATATTCACTTGTCATTTAATGCCTCACTTTATTAACTTTGTTGAGTGTGGTTAGTCTAGCTTAACTGGTTTCATAAAATCAAGAGAAAAACACTATAGCATGTAGGAAAAAACTGAATTATACTTTTAGAATATTTCTATATATAAAACTTAATAATTAACATGGATAGGTAATTGGATAACTCATTCAAAATTATGGCATTTTATGAATTTGCTAAAATTGATGATCTTTCTTATATGACTGAAAGAATTAAATCTTATTGCAAAGAAGAAAATATTCGTGGAACAGTGATTGTTGCACCAGAAGGTATAAATGGAACTCTTGCAGGATTTATTTCATCAATTGATAAATTTACCGAATTTATTAACAATCTTGGTTTTATCAACCTAAATAGAAAGTATTCCCTTGCGAAAATTATGCCTTTCTATAGATTAAAAGTTAAAGAAAAAAAAGAAATCATCACAATGCTTGGCTTATCCATAGACCCTAGTAATCCCCGTGGAAAGATGGTTTCACCAAATGAATGGAATGAATTAATAAAACAGGATGACACTATAGTAATTGATGTACGAAATGAATATGAAAGTGACATTGGTTCATTTAATAATGCTTTGAAACCTAATACCGAATCTTTTCTTGAATTTAAGGATTATATAGATGAAAAATTATCAGATTCAAAAGACAAAAATATAGCTATGTTTTGCACAGGTGGAATACGATGTGAAAAAGCATCGTATTACATGAAATCACAAGGTTTTGAAAATGTATTTCAACTTAATGGAGGAATATTAAAATACTTAGAAGATGTCGATAAAAAAAACAGTTTTTGGGAAGGGGAATGTTTTGTTTTTGACAACAGGGTATCTGTCACACATGAATTAAAAAGAGGAACATATGAACTGTGTCGAGGATGCAATAATCCCATTTCTTTGCAGGATAAACAAACTAATAAATATGAAAAAGATGTATCGTGTCCTAAATGTTATGAATTCTTATCACAAGATAAAAAAAATCGATCCAGAGAACGATCAAAACAAATTCAACTCTCAGAAAAACATAATCGACCGTATCCTTACAGAGATTTAACTGTAGATAGATATTTACAACAGTAATAATAAATTGTACCTTTAGATGTCTTGTAATTATATGACGAGATCACTAAATTATTAAAAATAGTTTTAGACAACCTTTTGTGATATAATTCACAAAAATTATTTTAATAGGAGAATTTTACTTGGTAACTATTGTGCCTGGACCATTCACACGAGAAGGGAAAGAAGCTGCGGTTCAAAAAGAAGTTCGCGAAAACTATGATATATACTTCGAAAAAGCAGCTAAAACCCGTCTATGGTTTCCTGAAAAATTAAAAGAACGTGATGAAATGGAAAAGTATGGCCATATGATCACTGACGACACAAAGGAAATTCTATTTGGATTTATGGGTGTGGAATCTATAGTTGATGATTATGTTTTCGGTGGAATAAAAGCTGCAGGTAATAGCTTAACTACAGCTCAACTCTATATTCAATGGGGATACGAAGAAAGCCGTCACGGCAAAACCTTCCAAAATTCTATTATTGATTCTGGTTTAGGAACTAAAGAAGAAACAGATAAATTTATAGCAGAAACGCAGGAATATCACTGGACATTTGAGGAACAAACTGGTTATCAAGCAACACCTCTTCTTGCTTCTGCGTATGCAATTTTCCAAGAGAGACAAACTCGTTGGAACTATACACAAACTAGGGTGAAAATATGGGAAGAATATGGTAGCCCCAGAGCTAAAGATGGTAGCCGAATTTATCCTGCTATATCTGGAGCAATAGGGTTCCCTGAAAGAGATGAAGGTGCTCATGAGGCTAACTTCACCAATATAGTTCGTATATATATGAAATATTTTCCTGACCAAGCATTAGATGCTTTAGCAAAAGTATCGAACCATTATAAAATGCCTGTGGTACAACTTCCGAATGCTGAGGAATTTATACGATGTACAATTGCTGCTGGATTGGGAAATCCTCGTTCAGTAATTAATGACATAATGAATCCCTGTTTAAATAGGATGGGTTTAGAAAGTCGAAAAGCTTTAAAAACTGCAATTACAAATTTCAATCTT
>JBJKVQ010000034.1:0-5340 GCA_045562575.1 Dehalococcoidia bacterium | reverse complement strand
TTAAATACATGATTGAAATCTGACTATTACGGAATTCGAAATTGTAGTAGAATACCCAATATTAATTTTCTTTAGAGTATGAAGGGTAGTGGTTGTGTCAGCTAATTTTGGGCAATCGAGTCAATTCAAAACTATAAGTCATGCTTATGGATTCGAAGATGTGGGAATAGTTCCTGGCGAGATAACTATCAATCCTGATCAAACGGATCTAAGTGTTTATATTGGAGAGTATAAACTAGATATTCCTGTATTAGCTTCTGCAATGGACGCAGTAATGTCCCCAGAATATGCTGTTTTAATGAACCAAATGGGTGGACTTGGGGTTCTTAATCTCGAGGGTATTTATTCACGTTACAAAGATTATTATGAAATAATTGAAAGAATTATTAATTCTGATGCCACACAGGCTACAAATTTAATGCAAGAAATATATGCACAACCTATTCAGGAAGAATTAATAGCTGTGAGAATAAAACAGATAAAAGATCAGGGTGCAATATGTGCAGTATCATTTACTCCACAAAATGCCAAAAAGCTCGCTCCTGTTGCAGTAGATGCAGGTGCAGACATGGTAGTTATACAAGCAACAGTAACAACTGCAAGACATCTTTCTAAAAGTAATGTGGGATTGAATTTTGATAGTTTAAAGGAAATTGTAAAAGTTCCTTTGTTAGTTGGTAATTGTGCTTCATATGGTGCTGCAAGAGAGCTTATGGATTGTGGTATAGATGGTTTATTAGTAGGAGTTGGGCCAGGTGCTGCTTGTACTACAAGAGAAGTTGTAGGAGTTGGTGTGCCTCAAGTGACAGCGACTATGGAGTGTGCTGCTGCAAGAGAACAATATTATAATGATTCGGGCAAGTACGTTCCAATATTTACAGATGGAGGTATCAGAACTGGTGGAGATTTGTGTAAGTCGATTGCTTCTGGTGCAGATGGTGTAATGATTGGTACCCCTTTTGCTCAAACTGAAGAAGCAATTGGTAGAGGTTTTAATTGGGGAATGGCTACCCCACATCCAGATTTACCTAGAGGAATTAGAATAAATGCTGGTGTGAAAGGTTCTATTAAACAACTTTTATTTGGGCCTTCAAGTCGTACAGATGGAACTCAAAATCTCGTTGGAGCTTTAGAAATTGGAATGGGCATGTGTGGTGCATATAATATTAAAGAAATGCAGCAGGCTGATTTAGTTATAGCTCCTTCGATACGTACTGAAGGAAAAATATTTCAACACTCGATCTAGTATTATATTTCTTGAATTTTTGATTTTTCCCAGAGGTTTTCTTTTTCTTCAAAGGATAATTCATCAAATACTATATTCTTGGCACTACAGTAATTTTCAATTCGTTTAAATCTATTTATAAATTTCAAAGTACTCTCTTGTAAAGCTATTTCCGAATCTATATTAATCCATCTTGCGAAATTGACTAAAGTAAAAAATATATCTCCGAGTTCTTCTCGTTTAGAATTATTTGTATCAGCTTTTTTGAATTCTAGTATTTCTTCTTCTAATTTTTCTATAACACCATCATTATTTATCCAATCAAGGCCATAAGAGGCAGCTTTTTTTTGAATTTTAGTTGCGTACATTAGGCTTGGTAAATTTGGTGTAATTGTTTCCAAAACTGAATTAGAATTCTTTGAAGATGAGTTCTGTTTTTTTATTTCTTCCCACTGGGATACAACCTCATTTGGTGATAACGATGTTTTTATACTAAAAATATGAGGGTGACGATCAATAAGTTTTTTCTGTAAATTGTATATAACATCATTAATAGTAAATTGATTATTTTTTTTCGCAATGTCTGAATGAAAAAGAATTTGTAGTAAAACATCACCTAACTCTTCCAGTAAATTTACTTCGTCATGGTTATCAATTGCATGAAGAGCTTCATATGACTCTTCTATTAAATTAGGCTTTAAACTTTCATGAGTTTGTTCTATATCCCAGGTACACCCATTAGGTCCTCTAAGGGTTTCAATTAAATTTATTAAATCTGAAAACTCTTCAGTTGGATCTATATTTTCCATATGTACTTCCTATATTTAATGAATTATTGACTAGTTCTAGAAATAGAAATAACATTTTCACATGAATATTCTAAATAAACTATTTCAAATATTATATAAAGCACTCTTTATATTTAGCATTACATTTATTGCTACTTTGTTCCTAGTACGCATTGCATTTAATTCTTTAGATTGGTATGACAATGCTTTTGAAAGACATAGAGTATTTGAAGCAAAGCAGTATGTTAATGGATATGTTGAAGAGTTACCTTTTACTCGAGCTCAATTATCTGAAATTGCACAAGATATTATTATTTATTTCAATTCTGAAAATCAATTTCTTGATGTGAAAAAGCAAAACCTAAATGGTGAAGTAGTAAATATCTTCAACCAAAGAGAAATAGATCACATGAAAGATGTGAAAAACTTACTTGAATTACTTTACCATGTTCAAGAGGGTTTAATAATCTACGTTATGCTTGTTATAACCATAGGGTTTTTTATGTCTGGTGGAACGTTTGCGAAACAAATAATATCTTTAATAAATATTACTAGCTATTTTACAATATTATTAGTAGTGGTTTTTGGCATAATATCAAGTATAGCTTTCAGCCAGATCTTCATTCTTTTTCATCAATTAAGTTTTAGTAATGATAAATGGATTTTGAATCCACTAACATCTAATTTAATCAGATTATTTCCAACCCAGTTTTGGGTAGAATCAGCTACTCTAATTGGAATGTTGTTAGTTTTGGTTTTCATCTCAGTTCTCTTATCGCTTTATATTATTAATTGGTGGTTATATTTGAAACAAAAAGAGTCAGAAGATCGTGCACCAAAATATTTAAGTCCAGAATCTTAATCTGTATATTTTTTTAATATGATGCATGAGTTTTGTCCACCAAAACCAAATGAATTGGATAAAACGTACTTAACTTCAGAACATCTAGACTCATTTGCAACATAATCTAAATCACATTCAGGATCTGGGGTATCTAAATTAATTGTAGGATGAATAATTCCCGAGTTGATAGTTTGAATACATGCTATTGCTTCCATGGCCCCTGCTCCGCCTAGAGCATGGCCAATCATAGATTTAGTAGAACTTATTGGAGTGTTAATTGCATCTTCTCCAAATACAAGTTTAATAGCCTTAGTTTCTATCATGTCGTTTAATGGTGTTGAGGTGCCATGAGCATTAATATAATCAATATCCTTAGGTTGCAAATCAGCCTGTCTGAGAGCGCTAGACATTGCATTTGCAGCTTGTATCCCATTTTGTTCTGGTTGAACTGGATGAAACGCATCTGAGGAAACACCAAAACCAATTATTTCACCATAAATTGTCGCATTTCGATTTAATGCGTGATTGAGTTCTTCTAATATGATAGTCCCAGAGCCTTCTGCAGGTACAAATCCATCTCGATTTTTATCAAAAGGCCTACTTGCCTTTGTAGGATCTCCATCATATGTTGAGAGGGCTCTCATAGAACAAAATCCAGCCAAACCTAATTGACTAATTCCAGCTTCAGTTCCCCCTGTTATCATTATATCAGTCGTACCACGTTTTATTATTTCAGCTGCTTCACCTATTGCATGCGTTCCAGCAGCACAAGCTGTTGCTATTGTGGCGTTATAACCTGTAGCTTTGGTGAATCTACTAACAGCGGCAGATGCCATGTTTGGAAGAACTGTTGGTATGAAGAAGGGGGATATTTTTGAACCTCCTCTGGATATTAAAGTTCTCATGGAGCTTTCAAGAGTAGGGAATCCTCCATTACCATTGCCTAATATAACCCCAACCCTATTTAAATCAATATCTGAAAGATTTAATTCACTATGGTCAACTGCCATAAGTGCAGAAGCTATAGCTATTTGAATAAACCTAGATAAACGGTTGGATTCTTTAGCTTCAATAAATTCATGTGGGTTAAACTCCGATGCTTCGCCAGCAATTTTACAAGGATAATCAGTAGCATCGCAAAGAGTCATAGGTCCTATTCCAGATATACCGTGTATTAATTTATCCCAAAAGATATC
Source organism: Dehalococcoidia bacterium (assembly GCA_045562575.1). Lineage (GTDB taxonomy): Bacteria > Chloroflexota > Dehalococcoidia > Lucifugimonadales > UBA6952 > UBA6952. Next base: position 1,287 of record JBJKVQ010000034.1, on the reverse strand, counting down.
TACATCATTTCCAAGAGGAGAAATGATTCCCATACCAGTAATTACAACTCTAGTAGAATTAGTTTTCACATCCACAACCATCAAAACGTTCAAATGATAAATAAAAGTGACACAATTTGTAGTATAAAACAAAGATTATGAATTGAATAGATAATTTTCTTTTGATATTCCTAATATTTTTTCGCGAGCTTCTGCAGCAATAAATAAGGATCCTGTTACAAGAATTAAATCATCAGGCCCTAAAGAGTCTTTTGCGATTTTGATAGATTTCTTAATTGAGTTTACTGCTCTAACAGTAATTCCAAAATGTTGAAAAGTATCTTTAATTACATTAGTTGGAGTGTGTTTGGGATGCCTAGAGTGTGTGGCAATATACTTTGCTCTACCCTTATCATTATCTAATAGAATTTTTACCATATCAGTAATATCTTTATCTTTTGATGTGCCGAGGATTATTGTAATATTACGAAAACTAAAATAATCGAATATTGCATGTATCATTTTTTCTATTGAGTATGGATTATGAGCTCCGTCTAAGATGATCATAGGATCACTAGAAACTTTTTCAAGTCTACAAGGCCAGTAAGTATCCTTAAAACCTTTTGCTATAGATGTTTCAGAGATTGGAAAGTTTGTTGTTTGCAATAATTTTGCTGTTATAAATGCTGCCGCGGAGTTTTCTATTTGATAATCACCAAGGAGAGGTATTGTTAAGGAATCCTTACCAAATACAGAATCTATTGTATATGTTTGAAAATCTTTTGATTTTTGTACTGGGGTTATATCACAGGAATCTTGGATAGCAATATATTTATTATTTTTTTCTTCACAAACTTCTTTTAAAATTTTTAAAACTTCTGGTTTTTGGGGAGCGATAACGGTCATTTTATCTGGTTTGATTATACCAGATTTTTGTAAAGCTATCTCTTCTAATGTGTTGCCTAATATTCCTGTATGGTCCAAGCTGATTGATGTAATAATACTGATAAGGGGAGAAAGAATATTGGTAGAATCGAGCGTACCCCCTAAACCAACTTCGATAACATTGATATCAGTTTTTTCTTTATCAAAAATGTAAAAAGCCAAAATGGTTAAAAATTCAAACAATGTTATTTGGTCATCTGGGTATTTTTCATTATATTGTTGAACTAAAGGCCATAATACATAAAAGGAACTAGAAAATTTTTTTTTGGATATTTCCTCGCTTCCGATTTGAATACGTTCAGTAAGCTTATGGATATGAGGTGATGTAAATAATCCTGTTTTATACCCTTCGGTTTTCAATAT
>JBJKVQ010000033.1:0-59400 GCA_045562575.1 Dehalococcoidia bacterium | reverse complement strand
TTGCTCGGTCAGTTTTTTTTGCGGCATTTGCAATTCCTTTTTCACGTAGTAATGATATTGCTGCCGTAAGGTCTCCATTTGCTTCTTCTAGAGCTTTTTTGCAATCCATTACTCCAGCACTGGTTTCCTCCCGGAGGCTTTTGATCATATCAGTAGTTATTTCCAAGATATTATTCCTCAGGTTTTTAGGTATTTGGTTCTTCTGTGGTTGTTTCTTCGGTGGAAGCAGTAGCTTCTTCAATTTCAGCTGTTGGTTCTTCTGTGGTTGTTTCTTCGGTGGAAGCAGTAGCTTCTTCAATTTCAGCTGTTGGTTCTTCTGTGGTTGTTTCTTCGGTGGAAGCAGTAGCTTCTTCAATTTCAGCTGTTGGTTCTTCTGTGGTTGTTTCTTCGGTGGAAGCAGTAGCTTCTTCAGCTGCTGTTAGCTGTTCCACAAATTCTGTTTGAAAACTATTCGCACCATTAGTGTAAGAATCAACAATTTCATTGATCAAAAAACGCACAGATTTTATTGAATCATCATTACCTGGGATAGGGTAATCCACTAATTCTGGGTTACAGTCAGTATCAACAATTCCAATTATTGGAATTTTTAATTTTCTAGCTTCTTGAATAGCTATATTTTCTTTACCAATATCGACAACAAAAATTGCCTCAGGAAGTTTCATCATTTCTTTTACGCCACCAAGATACTTGTTTAATTTGGCTAATTTGTCGTCAACCTTTTGGAGTTCTTTCTTAGGTAGATGATTTAATTGATTCTTGGCACGTTTTTCTTCGGTATTTATCAAATACTCTATTCTTTTTTGTATGGTGGTGAAGTTAGTAAATGTGCCTCCAAGCCAGCGATAGTCAATAAAATAACCCTTGGTTGCATTTGCTGCGTCAATTACACTTTGTTGAGCTTGTCGTTTTGTTCCAACAAATAATAATTTGCCACCATTTGCTGCTATTCTTTCAACAAAACTCTTAGCTTCATCGAGTAATTCAGCACTTTTATATAAATCTAGTATATGGATATCATCTTTAACGGTAAAAATATATTTTTCCATTCTGGGATCCCATTTTCTCGTTTGGTGACCAAAATGTACTCCTGATTCTAATAATGATTGTAATCCAACTGTTTTATTTTCTTGCATATATTTATATTATTTTTTGTATTATTTTTAGGATTCTTTCGACAAAGAATCACAATTATATCACAGGCAAATCATATGAGCAATCGGTGTTAAATTGTAGGATAAAATTAATCAACAGGAAATCTCATATGAATAATATCAGCACTATTAAAAATCAATTCGTTATATGTTATAGATTTGGGCGTTTCAAACACTACCCATCCTACAATTTCGCAGTTTTCTGCATTTCCACATTTCGTTGGTAACTCTATAATGGGAGCTTTTTCAGATCCATCCGCCCATAAAAAAGGGGAAAATTCACTAACAGATTGTCTTTCAGAAAGTATTTTTCTATTTACAAAAGGGTTTAGCGGTAAGTAGTCTACATAGTCATTATCCCTAAGAGTTATAGTATCTCTATTCACTGTCATAAATAAGGTGCTTGCCTCTTTATTCATAAACTGTAATTGTGCAACAGTTAATTGCCTGTCTGATTGACTAGGTTCTATAATATATTGATTTCCTGAAGACATATAAATAATCTTGTCTGTAGACTTTATTTGTTTAACCCTGGCAGCTAAAGCATCGCCAAAGTGCCAATCCGTAGCTTTTGCAGTAGAATCACATCCAACCACAATAAGCAATAACAAAATCATAATATATAGAGTGTAATGTTTCATTTTATTATCCTAAATTATAATACATTAGAAAGTGTTGGCATTGATCTTAATCTTGCAACTATTTTAGAAAGAGTTTCCAACACTAAATCTATTTCTTTTTCAGTAGTATTCTTCCCTAGTGTCATTCTAACAGAAGATTGAGCTATTTCATCAGTTAACCCAATAGACTTTAAGACATGTGACGGTTCTAATGAAGCAGAAGTGCAAGCACTTCCACTTGAAGCGGCTATACCTTCTAGATCTAAACTCAATAATATTGATTCGCCCTCAATATCTTGAAAAGAAAAGTGCGCATTATTAGCTAAACGTTGTGTAGGATCCCCGTTTAATGTTACATTTTCAATATTGTTTAGTATGCCCGATATTAATTTATCCCGAAGTTTGATGGTTTTTTTTGTAATTTCATTTCTTTCCAATTCTGCAAGTTCTAAAGCTTTTGCTGTACCAACTATACCAGAGACATTTTCTGTTCCAGCTCGTCTTTGTCTTTCTTGATTTCCTCCAACAGTAATGGGCGTGAATGGTGTTCCTCTTTTGACATATAATATTCCGCAACCTTTGGGTCCATAAAATTTGTGAGATGAAAGGCTCAAAAGATCAACATCGAGATCTTTGACATCTAAGTTGATATAACCAGGTGCTTGAACTGCATCCGTATGAACCATTATTTTAGTATTATGATTTTCAGAGTAATCTCTGATTATTTTTGTAATTTCATGTATTGGTTGGATTGTACCTATTTCATTATTTGCTAACATAATGCTAACTAGGGTAGTTTTTGGCGTTAATTGCGATTTGAGCGATTCTAAATTGATAATTCCTTGGTTGTTTACTGGTAAGTAAGAGATTGTAAAATCAAAATTTTCTTCTAGAAATTCGCATGCATTAAGGACTGCGTGGTGTTCAATTGAGCTTGTAATAATATGTTTACCAATACTCATTTGCGCAATAGCAGTACTATAGATTGAAGAGTTATCTGATTCAGTCCCCCCACTTGTAAATATTATTTCACTTGGGCGACAATTGAGCACTTTTGCAATTTTTTCTCTAGATTGATCAATAGCAGTTCTACTTTGTTGAGCAATTGTATAAATACTTGATGGATTACCAAAATTATTTATTAAATACGGATTCATGACTTCATATACTTCATCTCGTATATATGTAGTTGAAGCGTGATCAAGATAAATTAAATTTTGATTATCTTTTACCATAATACATAAGTTTTATATGCTATATTGAGTTTATAGTATCTAATTAAGCTGTGTATTTGTAAAGTTGAAATAAAACCTCATTGGTATAGCAATGATTAGAGTGATGATAACTGCAAAAACAAAATATAAAAGCTGAAATCCTTCTTGGTATATTGAAATGCTACTCGTAATATAAATTGTCATAATCATTATTGCAGTTATATCCCCATATATTTTATTACTAAATTGTTGCTTACATGAAAACAGTACAATAATTGTCATAATTATACTTGCTATGGCCGAGATTAGATGAACATTTGATATAACACTTAATAGATGAATATTATTAGCTACTAAATCATCTGCAAAAAGAACGACACCTATGTTAAAGAGATTGCTTCCTAAGACATTAGTAATTGCTAACTCAGGTGCATTTATTCTAAGAGCTGCAATAGACGCTGCTAATTCTGGTAAAGAGGTACTAAATGCTAAGAATTGTGTCCCTACAAAACTGGTTTCCCATTCCATCAATATTGCTATATTCTTACCTACATTTGCGAGCCATACTGCACATATGATAATTATTATTGCAGATAGTAAAAAAGTGAATGCAGATTTTTTTAATGTGTACGATGGATTTATAGCAACTTCAGATGCATGATTATTTTTCTCTATCCTATATATAACAAACATTGAAATAATAAAAAGCAATAGAAGTACAATACTTATAGGATCTAATCTATTAAATAAAAGAAAACTAATTTGATTAAAATATTCAGTATATATTATTCCAAATACCGATACTGAAATAAGTACTAAAGATAATCCTGCTACAATTATAGGTGTATTACCTACAGTGGATAAAATAGGCTTATTTCTATAGATTAAATCAAGTATTGCTATAATTAATAAATTGAACACACAACTCCCATATACATCTCCTGCAGCAAGATCAATTTCGTTAAACAAAACGATACTGCTCGCACCAGTACCTAATTCTGGAAGAGAGGTAGCAGTTGCTAGTAAAACAACTCCAATTACTGATCTTCCAAGACCAGTCTTCTCGGCTATATTGTCTGCTGATTGTGCAAGAAAGTTTGACGCGTATAGGATTATGGCTGTGGTAATACCAAGTTGTATCCATAAAGACAATATTTGCATTTATTATCCTTCAGATGTGTATTCTATAACTTCAGCAACGGATCTTTGAAAATTTAGGTATTCACTAGCTGTCATGTTATAGTCGTGTTTTTCTTTTATTTCTTTAGCTTTTGCTGCATTATTTGATAACAGATCTATAACTACACAAGCCATTGCCTTAGCTGGTTGAATTACAGCTTTTTCATAGTCATGTATCAAATAGGTTTCACTATGTCCTACACCATCTCCACCACCAACATAAGGGTGTAATGTAGGCATAATCTGAGATAAGTCTCCCATATCTGTAGATCCTCCTCCATTATGTGAGTTGTCTATAATATCAATGTCATCTTTAGTAGTGAGATTACCAGCATTTTGTAAAAATAATTCTTGCAATTGTGTATTATCAAGTCTGGGCATATAACCAGGTATATTAGTGATGGATACTTTTGCGCCAACTGCCATAGCTCCTGCCTGGAAACATCTATCTACTTTTGCACTATTTGCTACAACTGCTTCTTTTGTGCCTGAACGAACACGCCATTCTAACGTAACTTGCGAAGGTATAGAGCTTACTGCCTGACCTCCACGTGTAAGAATTCCATGAACACGCACGGTATCTGTATCTAGAAATGTTTCTCTATTAGCGTTGATTCCTGTAAGTGCAATCATGGCAGCATTTAGAGCATTTATTCCCATATGAGGAGAACCACCAGCATGTGCTGCTTGACCAGTAAATTCAACATATTTCACTATATGTGCATTACTTGTTCCTCCAACACCAAAAGTTGTATCTGTAGCTGAGGTATGGCACATCATTGCCATATCTACATCATCAAAGACTCCAAGTTTTATGAATTCTTGTTTTCCGCCCATAAATTCTATTTTACCTTCTTCTCTTAATAACATTCGCTGTTCTACATCTATAAATTCTTCAGCTGGAACGGCTATAGGTATTATGGAACCACTTAAGTTGTTTTTTACTTCAGGTACTATAAGTCCAATCATTGAACCTATCATACTGCCAATCTGACAATGATGCCCACATGCATGAGCAGCACCTGTGGTTAAATCATGTATAGGATGTTCAAACACCCTTAGTGAATCGAGTTCACCAATAACTGAAACATTTGGGCCATCACCACCACCACAGTCAATATTGCCTTTTAATCCAGTTAGTGCCAAATTCGCATCATGTTCGATACCAAGTTTGGAGAAAATTTCACTTACATATTTAGATGTTTTAAATTCTGTAAATCCAACCTCTGGATTATTTAATATATGTTTTGCATGACCTATAATTTCTTCTTTCCTTTTATCTATTTCTTCAATTGCGAGTGCTTTTAATTCTTCTACAGTAGGCATAATTTTATCCTCCAAAATTTATAATTCTAATGGTATTTCTTGTCCTAAACCTTCAGCCTTTGCTCTTTCATAAGCAAGTGCAGCAGTTGCTATATCACTTATAGCTATACCTTGAGATTCTAGTAAAGTTATGTCTTTACTAGATTTTCTGCTAATAATCTTTCCGGAAACCAGATCGGATAATTCATGGATCTGGTCCCAACGTATAATACCTCGTTCTATTGGGTACAATAGGTCACCAGCTTCAACATATGCATCTTCTTTGCTGTCTACGACTATAGAATCTGCACGTTTAATAACATCATCATCTACTTCTCTTCTTATCCAATGGTTACTACCTGCAGCATTTACGTGCATTCCTTCTTCTAACCATGATCCAAATAATATTGGTTCTCTTGCCGTTGTCATTGTAATGACGATATCAGAATTTGAAACACATTTTTCAGGTTCATTAACTGGGGTAATTTCTACACCTAAGGTTTCTGACATTTCCTTACAAAAATTGACGCATGCTTCATTGTCTCTGTCATAAGCTTTAATTGATGTAATATTTCTTACAGCACAAACGCCTTCAAGTTGAGCTCTACCTTGGAAACCAGTACCAATTATTCCAACTGTTTTACTATCTTCATTAGACATGTATTTTGTCCCTACAGCACTTACTGCTCCAGTTCTCATTTGAGAACATCTTCCACCTTGTACAATACATAATAAATCACCTTGTTCTCCATCATAAACTAAGGTCATAAATCTAATACCTTTTCTAAAACTCGTATAAGTTTTTAGCCCAAATACATTAGGTTCAGCAAGAGATGCAGCCATAAGATGATGAAATCCTCTTGGAAGTCTGATTCTTGATCTTGGTCGATTCCAGGTAACTCCTTTGCCAACCTCTCTGAAAGCATTTTCCATAGTATTTACTACATCTTCCATAGTAAGTAGGTTGTTGATTTCTGTATCTCCAAGCAACAGTGCCATAAATTTCCTCCACTTATTCATTTGATGGAGCCTAGTATATCACAAGAAATATTTGTAATATGATAAAAATAATTATAAGAAATGAAGATAAAGGAGGATAAATGAGTTTACCCAAAGTTTTTGTTACTCGTACTATTCCCCCTGAAGCCCAGGAAATCCTTAATACAGTTGCTGAAATAGAAATATGGCCTAAGGAGACTAAACCACCCCAAGAAGTGCTAATTCAAAAAGCATCAGAATGTATAGGATTGTTTACCACTATAGAGGATCAGATCAATAGTGAAGTTTTGGAATCTGGTAAAGATTCTTTGAAAATTGTTTCTAATTATGCAGTTGGATATGATAATTTTGATATCAATACTGCTACAAAAAATGGCATTATAATGTGTAATACACCTGATGTGTTGAGTCAAACTACAGCTGATTTAGCTTTTGGACTTATGCTTTCAATTGCTCGAAATATTGTTAAAGGTGATAATTTTGTTCGTCAAGGTAAGTGGACCCATTGGCATCCTTCGACTCTTCTTGGTCAAGATGTTCATGGCGCTAATTTATTGGTAGTAGGGTTAGGTAGAATAGGTGCGGAAGTTTGTCGTAGAGCTATTGGATTTGGTATGAATATTTTCTATCATTCTCGAACAAGAAAACTAAATTTAGAAAAAGAATTAGGCATACAATTTGTTTCCAAACTTGAAGATGGAATTTCCAAATCTGATTTTATTAGTATACATACTATTCTGGACGATCAAACGTACCATTTATTTGGGGAAGAGCAATTTAATATTATGAAAAAGAGTGCAATAATTGTTAACACAGCTCGTGGTCCAATAATAGATATGGAAAGTCTTTATGAAGCATTAAAAAATAATCAAATTTATGGTGCAGCTTTAGATGTTACTGAACCAGAGCCTATATTTGTCAATCATCCCATATTGTCTCTCGATAATTTTGTAGTAACACCGCATATTGGCAGTGCCAGTACTGAAACAAGAAAAAAAATGGCCATAGCTGCTGCAAAGAATATAGAAGCATATTTGTTGCAAAAAACAATTCCAAGTAGCATTAACAGATAATAAAATAATATTTGAGGTATTAATATGAAATCAGAAAGAATCGGAATAGATTGTGGTGGGACCTTCACTGATTTTATTTTAATTTCAGATGATACATTTACAGTCCATAAAATACTTTCAAATGCAGAAGATCCTTCTATTGCAATTGTTAATGGTTTAACAGATTTGAATAAACTAGATATACAAACCATTGCTCATGGAACAACAGTGGCAACAAATACACTTTTAGAGCGAAAAGGCTCCAAAACTGGGTTAATAACTACAAAAGGATTTGAAGATGTACTATCGATAGGTAGGCAAAATCGTTCATCTCTATACGACTTAAATCAAGATAAACCAAAACCTTTAATATTAGAGAATAATATTTGGGGTATAGCGGAGCGTATAGATAAAAATGGTAATATTATTTACGAACTAGATGCTGATAATTTAGATGATATTATTGAAGCCATAAAAATCAGTGGTATTGATTCTATAGCTGTTAGTTTATTATTTTCTTTTCAAAATTCATTGCACGAAGATTTTATTAACCAAAAGTTATCTGAAGCAAATTTAAATCTGTATAAATCTATTTCTAGTCAAGTTTTACCAGAATTTAGAGAATATGAGAGAACAAGTACAGTTGTAGTTAATTCATATGTCGGACCTATTATTGATAAATATCTTGGTAATTTAGAAGGGAAGATAGACAATGCTAATTTGAGAATAATGCAATCATCGGGTGGTGCAATTTCTTCTAAGCAAGCTAGAAATCAACCTGTACGTACCATGCTAAGTGGTCCAGCAGGTGGTGTTGTAGGCTCTTTCTGGATATCTCAATTAGCTGGATTTGATCATATAATTACATTAGATATGGGTGGTACTTCAACAGATGTTTCTTTATGCCCAGGAGAAATACAAAAATCCACACAAACTAAAATAGATGGTTTACCAATTAGCGTGCCTATGATTGACATAGTAACTGTTGGTGCTGGAGGTGGATCTATTGCACATATAGATTCTGGTAATTCATTGGGTGTTGGACCTGAATCAGCGTCTTCAAATCCAGGCCCAGCTTGTTATGGTGTTGGAACAAAGCCAACTGTTACTGATGCTAACTTTGTTTTGGAGAGAGTATCTGCAGATTATTTTCTAGGTGGAAGAATGACTTTAAATAAATCTCGTAGTGCTGCCGCACTTGGAGTTTTAGGTGATCAGCTAGATTTAAACTTGACTGAAATATCACTAGGAGTTTTGAAAGTTATAAATTCCAATATGGAAAGAGCTGTTAGAAAAGTTTCTTTAGAAAGAGGCTATGACCCACGAGATTTTACTCTTGTTGCTTTTGGAGGATCTGGCCCAATTCATTCTTGTGAATTAGCAAGCGAATTAAGTATTCCTCGTGTTTTGGTTCCTCAATATCCAGGAGTTTTATCTGCATTAGGTGTTGCTATTGCTGATGTCGAAAAAGATTATGTCCAAACAATAATGCTTAGTGAAGAAAAATTTGATTATAATCTGATCCAAAAACTATTTGAACCTATGAAGGAGAATGGTTTATATGATTTGGAACGAGAAGGTTTTAATCAAAGTGAAATAATTATTCAAAAATTACTCGATGTTAGATATCGTGGGCAATCCTTTGAACTTACTATTGAATGTCCTGAATATGAAAAAACCTTCATAACAGATATGAAAAATACTTTTAATAAGTATCATTTTGAACGATTTGGATATAATGATGAAACACAAACTATAGAGGTGGTCAATTTACGATTGAGAGTAGTTGGAGTGACTAATAAAATTGAGATGAATCCTATAGAAACAACTAATCGTATAGCACAAGCATCTGGAAGTGCTGATATTGGATTTGTTAATGCTGGATTATTAGATTCAAAGATTTATGAACGAAGTAAATTAGTACCGGGAAATTATTTTCAAGGACCTAGTTTAGTCGTACAAATGGATTGTACAGTTTTAGTCCCACCAGACTGGAAGGCAAAAGTTGATGGTTGGCAGAACATTATACTTGAACAGATGTAACCAAATAAATTAATGATAGGAGAAAATGATTAATGAAAATTACCAAAATAGATTCTAGAGTATTGCGTCTTCCTTTTACTTATCCATTAAAATCTGAAACGCAAGCCTTAGCCACTATTGTTACTATAGAAACAGATGATGGTATTTTGGGGCATGCAATGTCAGTATATGCGATGCCTTATGCAATAAGAGATTTCATCAATTTTGAGGTAAAACCTCTCATTGAAGGAATGGATCCTATGAGAATAGAGCAAATAAGATCTGAGGTTCTTTGGAATCTATCTACCAAAGCATTTACTGGAGTATTTAGTAATGCTTTAAGTTTATTAGACATTGCATTATGGGACATAAAAGGTAAATTTAGTAATCAACCAATCTGGAAAATGTTAGGTGGTTGTAACGAAGTATTACCAGTTTATATCACATTTGGATTAGGTTCATACAATATCGAAGAATTAGTAACTGTTGCTAAAACATTATTGGATATGGGGCAAACTAGACTCAAAATGGTAGTAGCTGCATCTTCACAACCAACGATGAATGAAGTTATGGGCAGACCTACGGAGGACGATATTAATATTGATATTGAAAGAGTTGGCGCGGTTAGGGATGCAATTGGAGATAAAGTGGAGCTTATGATAGACGCAAATAAGTGTGCAACATTGCCACAAGCCTTAAAACTCGCAAAAGCACTTGAACAATTTGATTTGACTTGGTTTGAAGATCCTGTCGTACAATCTGATTCTAGATTGATGGCACAATTAAGGAAAGATTGTAATATTCCTATTGCTGCTGGCAGTACAGGAACCAATGATTTGATCCACTTCAGAGAATTTATAATGAACGGTTCAGTAGATATCTTACAACCAAATGTAAGAGATATCGGAGGTTATACTGGAGGAATAAAAGCTGCAGGAATTGCTCAAGCATTTAATATTCCACTAAATATGGGAGGCAACTGGCCACATATCAATATGCATTTGCATGCAGGAGTACCTAACGGTGGGCGTATAGAATTTCATTGGCAAGGCTGGAAAATTATTGAACAATATTTCGATGGAGCACCATTGCCAGATAATGGCCAAGTCGTCTTACCTGAAACTCCAGGTCTTGGGTTTAATCCTAAAAATGGTGTTATTGAAGAATACACATATAATTTTACAAATTAAGATCCCCACATATCTAAATACTTATAAGCATTACCAGTGTTCATGAGAATAATCTTTTCGTCTGGGTTTATAATTTTTGAATTAAGAAGATGTTTTAGTGCTGCTAAAGTAGCTGCTCCTTCAGGAGCAGGATATATTCCTTCATGCGAAGCAATCATTTGAATACAATCAATCATTTCTTCATCAGTGACTGTTAAAGCAGTTCCATTGCTTTCTCGTATAGCTTCTAGTATCAAGTAATCTCCTATTGCAGCTGGTACTCTTATGCCCGAAGCAAAAGTCTGTGCATTTTCCCACATTTCAGCATTATTGCTGCCAGATTCATATGCTCTAACCATAGGTGCACATCCGGAAGATTGTACACAGATCATTTTAGTTTTAGGTTTATTAATCCAACCCAATTCATACATTTCTTTGAATGCTTTCCATATTCCTATTAGACCTGTTCCTCCACCAGTTGGATATATAATTACGTCAGGGGTCTCCCAGTTTAGTTGTTCAGCAATTTCATATCCCATAGTTTTTTTACCCTCAGCTCTGTATGGTTCTTGTAGAGTTGATACATCAAATAAGCCATTTTCATGGGCTTTTTCCCTTGATATTTTACCTGCATCTGATATTAAGCCATCAATTAGCGTAAGGTTTGCGCCTGCATCTTTGCTTTCTCTTTGATTAGCTTCTGGTGCATCTTTAGGCATAAATACGTTTGCTTCCATATTACCTCTAGCACAGTATAACGAAAGAGCACCACCTGCATTACCAGCAGATGGCATAGTTAATTTAGTGAGGCCAAGTTCTTTAGCTCGAGATACTGCTGCAGATAAACCTCTAGCTTTAAATGAACCTGTAGGGTTACAACCTTCATCTTTTATATATATTTGGGAACAATCTAAGGATTTACCTAAATTTGGTGCTTGTAAGAGTGGAGTCATTCCTTCACCAAGAGAAACAATATTAGATTCATTCTTAATTGGCATCATTTCAAAATAACGCCACATAGAATTGATTCTTTTGGATAATATGTTTCTATCGAAGTTTACCTTTGCTTTATCAATATCATATCTTACATATAAAACTTTTCCACAGTCATTACATGTTCTATATGGTGTAACATAGTCATAGGTTTTTTGGCAATTTGTGCATTCTAGGTATTCTGCATAACTGATCATAAATTCACCCCAGCAATTATAGATTTAATTTAGAGTTAAAGCCCATAGGACTAACATTCCTGTAATTATAGTAATGATTATACTTTTTGTTAATATTGTTACCAATAATGCCGATGAAGCTGCTAGAATTTTTGGATTATTTAATATTTCTAAGGTATTTGATTCATTTAAAAATATTTCTGGAAAGATTAGGACAGCTAATACAGAGGTAGGTACATATTTTAATATATTTTCTAACCATTCTGGGGTTTTAGAATTGGTAACTTTATATATTGCACTAAATCGTATAGTGAATGTGATAATCCCTGAAATTACAATTGTAGTCCACATCATTATTGACTCTTTCTTGGAGTTTTATCAAATAATACACCGATAATTAAGCCAAAAATTGATGAAAATATAATCCATAAATTTAATGGTAAATTAATTAACAAAATAGCTAATATTCCTGCACTTAATGCACATATAGCATGACTTTTATATTTTATTATTTCTGGTGCAATAATTGAAAGAAAAACAAGTGGTATGGCAAAACCAAGGTTTAATTCTTCTGGTATAATTTGACCTAATACAATTCCTAAAAATGTGGATGTTTGCCATGTTAACCAAAGTGTTATTCCACTTCCCAATAGATGGTAATGACAGAATGCAGTATTTTCTTTTTCTTCTTGCAGTCTTTTTATAGATACAGCATATGCTTCATCAGTTAATAAATATGCGAGTATTATCTTCCAAGGGGTAGTTAAATGAGCTAAATATTTTGCTATAGAAGCGCTATATAAAAAGTGACGAAGATTAATTATACCAACTGAAATTATTGTTATGAATGGTACAGTTCCACTAGATACTAATTTAACGAAAGCAACTTGGCTTGCACCTGCAAAAATAATTGATGACATGAAAAATGTTTGATTAGCAGTAAATCCTGCTTCTAATCCTAAAATACCGAATATTAATCCAAAGGGTATAACTCCAATTAAAATTGGTAATACCGCCGAAACCCCAGAAAAAAATTCTTTATTTTTAGACGAATTACGTATATTTATTACCATTTATTTTATACGATTTTCTGGAATATTTACCCAAGAACTCATTTCATGTGATTGAGTAGTTGCCTCTGAGCTACAAATATAATTTGGTGATAATTGGTCTATACTATTAACTCCTAATAAAGCCATAGCAATAGTTAATTCTTCTTCTAATATTTCTAATACTCTTACTAATCCATCTTTCCCATCAGCAGCTAATCCTAAGCATTGCATTTTACCTATAGCAACTGAATTTGCGCCCATTGATATTGCTTTTGCAATGTCACTACCACGTTGGATTCCACCATCAAGAACTATTTCTGCTTTACCTTGTATTGCATCTACAATTTCAGGGAGCATTTCCATACTTCCTTGACCATAATCTAATTGACGTCCTCCATGATTCGATACCCAAACTACTTTTGCACCGTGTTCTACTGCAAGTTTTGCATCTTCTCCAGTCGCAATTCCTTTTAAAAGTAATGGCATATCAGCATATTCTGTAATTTTATCAATAGTATCCCAAGTAACGGATGCTGCATATTTTGGATCAGGTGGGGTCCTTCTTGAGTGTGGGAAAAATCTTGTCATCATAGGTCTCTCTCTTCTGCTGTAATGAGCAGTATCCACGGTTATACAGAGTGCCTTGTATTCCGATTCTTTCACTCGATTAATCATGGAAGTAATCCAATTCCAATCTCCATGAATATATAATTGAAATACTTTTGGGTTATTAGCAGTTTTTGATATTTCCTCCAAGCTTGGAGAGCTTACTGAACTAATCACGTCAATTATTCCAAATTCATTTGCTGCTAACGTAGCTGCTGCAGCTCCACTATCTGTAAAAGTTTCTTGAGAACCTATTGGAGCTAATATCACAGGCATCTTTGAATTAAGTCCAAGTATGGTATTGGAAGTATCAATTTTTGACACATCTACTAGAACACGAGGTCGAAAAGCTAATCTGTCAAAAGATAGTCTGTTTCTTCTCATAGTTGTTTCTGATTCTGACCCTCCAATTAAATAATCCCATGCCCCTTGAGAAAGGTTTTTTCTAGCAGCTCGTATAATTTCTTCATTACTTACATATTTCATAGTCATAATTCTGCCCTTTATTAACTTAAATTCACATTTTGCATCAAATTTACAGTTGTGCTTATAGTAATTTCTTCTCGATTATTTCTCAAGATTTTTTCTATTTCTGTTAACTCTTGTGGCGCTTCTGGTAAATTTGAAAATGATAATCCGTACTGATTAGAACTTCTAGTTCCTTCCCAATGGCTAACACTGTCATAGCCAGTTAGTAATAAAATTCGTTTTTGTGATGTATTAGAAATATTTGACCATAAACCTAATACTTTTCCACCTTGCGACTGTACTCTTGGCCATATACCTTGTTCTGAACTTTCTATAAATGTATTTATATCTTTTGTTTCGATTATAAATTCTCTATAACCATATATATTTTTTAATAGAGTAGATTTATAAGACATTAATTTATCGGTAGAAATAGGTGTTAATAGAGTATTTTCTTCGGATAATATTGATTCGTCATATGAATATGGTAAATTGGTGTTAGCTTCCCAAGAATTTATATCTTGATATGCTGAAATGAGTATAAATTCATTTGAAGATTTACCTATCATTCCACGTAGCAAGCAAATAGGTTTGATATGATTTTGAATAATAATGGGAATATAATCTTGTCTAATAAAGTTTAAAAATATACCATCATTTTTTGGTTTTACTTTCCACTTAGTCTCTTCAAATATCATTGATTCACCACATTTAAGGGCCAATTATAGGTTCGTCTGCAGTGTTTGGATCATAATAAGGAGGATTTAAAGCCATGTCATTAATTGCCACAACCCAACTAGCAGGTACAAGAAATAATGAATTCTTTCCTTCTAAATTTACATAATTAGAAGATAGATCAGGAGTTTGTGTCCCGACAAGAATTTTTAATGATATCCCCGTTCTTAAAGTAATAATATATTCAGCAGAGGGGGCATCAATCCCATACTCTTCGGGATTTGTTAAATCATTGGTTATTAATCTAGAGCTTCTTGGTCCAGTAAATAGTAATGGAATACCGCTCCATCGGTTTAGGTCAACTTTATCTCCACTTTCACTGAAGGTCCACTGTCCATTTATTTTTGTGAAGGATTCATTACTATCATTGGAGGTTATATCTAAAACTGACAATTCATCATATCCAATATCATAAAACCAAGGAGCTTGTATAGTTTTATCATCAGTTTTTGGAGGCTTTCTCAACTCGAAAAAACCAACATAAATACTTATTATTAATGCTATTACAATGAGTATAAAAGATATTCTATAGTTCATTGGAGGAAACTATCTCCTTCGCCACCAGGTCATAAATGCTAGAAGAGTCATAAGACCAGGCAATGCAAACCAACTAAGTCCACGTATAAGTTGAATTTCTCTATCAGTAACAACAAGTCTTCTGTAAGTTAAAGCTTTTGCTCTAACTGATGCTAGAGATACATCTTCAGTTAACCAATTCAATGAATTTAGATACAGATCACTATTATTAAAATTGTAAAAATGATAATTACTTATAAAGTCTGTATCACCAAAAAGAACAATTTTTGTTTGGCGTGCTGCATTTTCATCAGATTCTTCATTGATGGGCTTTAATGCTTCAACAGCCATTGAAGGAGCTAAAATGGTAAATTGATTTTGGTTACAAGTATTTATTTCTTCATTGATTTGTAAACAACTTAACATCGTTGTCCCCAATATAGGTTTTGCTCTTATATACTCAGGCATTTCGTCTGCAGGAAGTATTTGATCAAAAGCTGCAGTGCCAGGAAAATATACTTGCGATAATGGATCAGTAATAACATTAATAGGATCTACTGTTACAAACTGTTCTTGTTGTATTAAAGGAGTTTTAGGTTGATTTGCTAGTGAACTACCAAGATCGATAACTGTGCCATCAATTATCGTAATACCCCATTTATTTATTAAATTGTTATAACTACTCGGGGTTCCAGGATCTATACTTAATAATAATCGCCCTCCACTTTTTAAGTACTGATGTATTAAGTTTGATTCTATATCAGATAAATCAATAGTTGGTCCTGGAATAACTAATGCAGCAGCATCGTCTGGTATTACCTCATATTGAGCAATAGAAAGGGTTTGAACTGCATAATTATCATTTCTCATACTTTCACGAGCAAGGCCAAATCCCAATCTATCATTTATGTCCATAATCGTTGTGTCTCTTTCACCATGTCCTGTGACTATGTATATCTTTTTCTGTTGGATACCTGATGCAATCATTATTGCAGTAGAAATATCTCTTTCTTCAAACAATGGTGCGGTCAAAGTATAAGACAAATCGACCCCGTCTGTATTTTGACCCTGAAAGACAATTGAAGGATATTCACTTACACCTAAATTTTTAGCAAGTGTAGGTTCTAAATCAGGATCAATATATTTATAAGAGAATTTTGCGTTTTCCGTAGAACGATGTTTGAATTCATTCAATAAATTTTCAGTGGATATTCTGTAGCTTGCACTAGTTGTATCTGTTGGCACAAAAAAAGCAGTTGCTGTAATCGGATTTGTTAAGTTTTGTAAAATTTCAGTTGTTTGATTGGCTAGAGAATACTGTCGTGTTGCAGTTGTATCTATTCTGATGGAGTTTCTTGCCGCTAGTACATATATTAAAACGCCTATTAATATAAATGCCATTACCATAATGCTACTATTTATACTATAACGTCCTTTTTTCTGGATTATGAAACCTAATACTTCCTTATAGGAAATCAACATACCGATTAATATTAGTAGTATTCCTAGCACAATAGTTGTAATAGCAGTATTTTGAGTTTCTGGTAAAAATGCATAAAAAATTAGCCCAATAAATAAAGCTAACAGACCCGTTAAAGATATAAGAAAACTTATTACGCCTTTACGGTTAGAAGGAAGTAATCTGGAGAAACGTTTTGTTTCGGTGGTTGATTGATCACGGACCATATTATCTCCACCTTCTAGATTCTAGTGATCTTATAGTTAAGAATAGAAATACGCCAGTCATAACTATAAAATAAGCTATATCTTTGGTATCCATAACACCTCTGGAAAAGGATTCAAAATGTGCCAAGAGTGAGAGATGTTCAATTATTGTAGCAATTGGTCCTTCAATTACTTCATTGATTCTATGAAGTATTGTAAATAGAAAAATTATTCCAAATCCAACAGATGCTGCAACAATTTGATTGGTAGCCAAAGAAGATGCAAGGAGACCAATTGATAGGGCTACCATTGCGTAAAGTATAAATCCAATATATGTACTTATCATCGGACCTATATCAGGATTGGCTTGGTACACAACAAGAAGTAACATATAGAATAGAGTAAACAGTGTCATAGCTAGAAGGATAATAAAGCTCGCAAGAAATTTTGCAACCACAATTTCATAGTCTCTAATTGGGGATGTAAGTAATAGTTCTAATGTTCCTAATTTTTGTTCTTCTGCTAACAAACGCATTGTTAGCAAAGGAGGTATCAGTGGCATTAAAAAATAAGTGGCATTAGAAAATAATGCACGAGCTGAAGCTTCAGCGAACGCTCCTTCAATACTTGAAACAAAGAACACACCTGTTAGGGTAAAAAAAACACCTGCAATAATATATGCCATCGGAGATGAAAAATAAATTAACAATTCTTTATATGTTATTGCGGAGATATTTTTCATTTAGTTTCCTCGTGGATTTCTTGTTCGTTTGTAGTAAGTCTTAAAAAGATGTCTTCTAGACTTAGACTTACTGCTTGGAGATTATATAAGGACCACCCATTATCGATAATCGATTTAGCTAATTCTGATCTTATTTCTAGACCACCTTTACTTATGACGTCAAATATTATTTTTCCATCACTTAAAGTTTCAAAATTCACGTCTTGAACAGAAGGGTTACTTCGGAATACAGAAACCATATCACTGGTTTTGCCTAAAGCTTCAATACGAATTCTTTCGGTAGCTTCTAATCTGTTTGATAAGTTTTCCGGAGAATCAACAGCAACTATTTCTCCGTCATTAATTATTATTACTCTTTCACATATAGCACTAACTTCGGGTAAGATATGAGAAGATAAAATAATTGTGGAGTCCCCACCAATTTCTTTGATTAAGCTACGCGTTTCAACTACTTGGATAGGATCAATACCAATTGTTGGCTCATCTAATATTAGAACATCAGGTTGATGAATTATTGCTTGGGCTATACCTACTCTTTGTCTAAATCCTTTGGATAATTTCCCGATAATCGTATTTCTATATTCTTCTAAACGACAGATCTCAATAATTTCATCAAGTCTTGATCTGATAGCTGTTTTACTCATACCTCGGATTTTCCCTGTAAAGGTAAGATACTCAGTGACTTTCATATCAGTATATAAAGGTGCATTTTCAGGGAGATATCCAACGTGTTGTTTTGCTTCAAGGGATTGATTGGCTACATCATACCCAGCGATAGTTGCATCTCCAGATGACGCTGGCATATAACCTGTTAAAATTCGCATAGTTGTCGTTTTACCAGAGCCATTAGGGCCTAAGAAACCAATAATTTCGCCTTTTTTAGCAGTAAATGACACATTACTAATCGCAGGATATTCTCCGTAGAATTTTGTTATATTATTTGCCTGAACCATAATTTCAGAACTCATAAAAAATTGCTCCATTTATATTAAAAACCTTAGATATATAAATTATTGTATTTTTAACACAAATGATATCCTATATCTGAATGGTATGTAGCTGTCAAGTGTTTAGATTTAATAATTCAAAAATTTAACTATCGTCGGTGATTATATAACAGGATATAAATAAATGCATTTAATTGTTGATGTGTATATAGGAAATTTGACTATTATGTAGCCCTAGGAGTTAATTTAGAACTTATTTGAATGACAAAAATCCGTTAACCAAAGATATTGTATTATCATGCAATAAATCAGCAACAGTCAGGAATATCTATTTTTTATTTATAGCTAAAAGTTCATAATCATATACACATTTACATGCAAAAGATCATCCAAATTATTGGAAATATTTCATTCGATAAAGAGCAAAAGAAATAAATCCCACTAGGAGTCCAGCAATTGTGCTTTGGATTAAAACAATGTTGGTATATTGTTCATAGGTATTAGAAGAATCCATTAAGTATGCAAATGTTGGCGCGATCATTGTTGCAATTCCTCGAGAAAAAAACCCGATCACAAAACCTTCCGTAAATATGTTGTTTCTCTGACGAGTTATTAGATAAAAAGCACATACAAGTGTAAATATAATCCATATAATATTTATTACTATAAAATGGATTCCCCATACCTCAAGAAGACCAATAGGTATACCGATTATGGAAAAATATAGGACATGTTTTTTGTCCATATGATTACCTTTTACTAGTTTTTAGAATTAATTGTAGCTTGTGCCGCAGCAAGCCTGGCAACTGGGACCCTATATGGTGATGCACTAACATAATTAAGACCCAAATTATGGCAAATAAAGATACTTTTTGGATCTCCTCCATGTTCACCACAAATACCAAGCTCGAGATCTGAATTAGAGAGCCTGCCTTTTTCAATTGCGATTTTCATTAATTGTCCTACACCTTTTTCATCAAGGGTTTTAAAAGGGTTAGTTGTTAGGATTCCTTTTTCTTGGTATTCATTTAGGAATTTTGATTCAGCATCATCTCTACTAAATCCATAGGTAGTTTGAGTTAAATCATTTGTTCCAAAACTAAAAAACTGAGCATGTTTTGCAATATCATCAGCAGTAATAGCAGCTCTCGGGAGCTCAATCATTGTCCCTATTTTGAATGAAGGTTTTAGTCTGAATTCATCTTCAATTTTAGTAGCCTCATCTAGTAATAATTCTTTTAGTACAATTAATTCTCGATAATCTCCAACCAAAGGTATCATTATTTCAGGGATTGGGTTGTTTCCTTCTTGGATTAATGTACAAGCTGCTGTAAGGATAGCTTTTGTTTGCATTGCAACTATATCTGGATAGAGTATTCCTAAGCGACATCCTCTCAAACCTAACATAGGGTTAGATTCCTTGATATCTTTTACAATTGCAAGAACATCCTCTAGTTCATCTAATAATTCGCTTTGGTTATTATTTATTTTTTCTTGATAAATTTGATCTGTGAGTTTTTCATAGGAAGGTAGAAATTCGTGTAATGGTGGATCTATTAATCTTATAACAACAGGTTTATTATCCATCACTTTTAGTATTTCGTAGAAGTCTTCAATTTGAAATTCTAGCATCTTTGCAATAGATTCCTGATATTTGTTGTTGTTATTTCCATTGGAATTTATAGAAGATGTAGACATAATTAACTGCTGCACCCATGGGAGTCTTTCTTCCCCAAAAAACATATGTTCTGTTCTACATAAACCTATTCCTTCGGCACCTAATTCTATTGCCTTACTAGCATCTTCTGGGGTATCAGCATTAGCCCATATTCCTAATTTTCTTGTAGAATCGGCCCATTCTAAAATTGTGGATAATTCTTCCGTATCACTAGGAGAAGGTATTATAGTTTTTATAGATCCTGTGAAAATTTCGCCAGATGATCCATCAATACTAATAATATCGTAAAGTTGAAAGGTTTTATTTCCGATGGTGCAACGTTTATTTTGTTGATCGATATGCAGAGTATCACAACCTGTTATACAAGGCTTTCCCATTCCTCTAGCAACTACAGCAGCATGACTCGTAGCCCCCCCCTTTGCAGTTAATACACCAGTAGAAGCATGCATTCCGTGTATGTCATCAGGACTTGTTTCGTCTCTTACTAAAATTACTTTTTCTCCAAGATTTTTTAATTCTACTGCTTCACTAGGATCAAAAACAATTTTACCTACTGCAGCTCCAGGAGAAGCATTTAATCCGGAGTCAATATAGGCCTGACATTTAAGAGATAAATCTTCTTCAGCATCAGAAAACTTTGGAAGCATAAGTTCATTTATTCTTATAGGATCAATAAGATTTAGTGATTCTTCTTTTGATATGAGTCCTTCAGATACCATATCTACAGATATTTTCACAGATGCCAAAGCAGACCTTTTGGCTGATCTGGTTTGAAGCATATATAATTTGTTACTTTCAACAGTAAATTCCATATCTTGTGCATCTTTGTAATGACTTTCTAGAATTTTGCTGATATTTACTAATTCACCATAAAGTTCTTGATTGCTGTTTTCTAGACTACTAATAGATTTTGGTGTTCTAATTCCTGCAACGACATCTTCGCCTTGTGCTACATTTAGGTATTCGCCAAATAATTCTTTAGCACCAGTAGAAGGGTTTCTAGTAAATGCAACACCAGTACCACTATTTTGGTCTCTATTTCCAAATACCATTGCAACTATATTTACAGCTGTACCTAAAGTGTTACTTATCTCATTAATTTTTCTGTATTGATCAGCTCTGTCACTAAACCAACTTAAGAAAACAGCTTCAACTGCTAGCTTTAACTGATTGTAAGGGTCTTGAGGAAAATCTGAACCAGTTTCTAATAATACTATTTTTTTAAATTGTTTAACTATTTTTTGAATA
This sequence comes from Dehalococcoidia bacterium, assembly GCA_045562575.1. Classification (GTDB taxonomy): domain Bacteria; phylum Chloroflexota; class Dehalococcoidia; order Lucifugimonadales; family UBA6952; genus UBA6952. The sequence continues at coordinate 37,860 of JBJKVQ010000033.1, read as the reverse complement.
TCATCAAGCTCTAATTGACTATCACTCTGGTAGTTATTTTTTATTTTTATTTCATCTAATATAGATTCAAATTTATCAGAAGATATTTCTAATACTACTTTGCTATACATTTGAATAAATCTTCTATATGAATCGTAAGCAAATTTTTTCCCGCCGGAAGATTCTGACAGACCTAAAACAGTTTGATCATTCAGACCAAGGTTAAGTACTGTATCCATCATACCTGGCATAGAAACTACAGATCCTGATCTTACTGAAACAAGAAGAGGATTATTCGCATCTCCATATATTTTATTGGTAAGTAATTCGAGTTTCTTTATGCACAGAAGTATTTCTTCCCATATAAAATCTGGAATTTGATTGTTATTATCGATAAATTCTTTACATGCTTTAGTTATTATCGTAAATCCAGGGGGTACTGGTAAACCAATGTGAGTCATTTCTGCAAGACCCGCACCTTTTCCTCCAAGTAATGAGTTCATGTTCTCCGTTTTTTCGTCAAAAGCGTACACCCATTTTGTTACGCTATCGGTTTTTTGCGACATAATCTACCCTTCCCATGTGAACTGCCACACATTATAGCATTTTAAATTGCATTTATTCTAGTATTAGCTCGCTATAAATAGTAAAACTTTCCGAGTATTTAATAAACGATGAAAATTAGATTTTTTGCCTTTAAATATCTATTAGATTTGTATGGATAATTCGTTAAAATAATAGAATGTTTTCGAAAACGTTAAAAGATTCATTAGATATTATCGAAGTTGCTTCGAGATATTTACCTGATTTGAAATCGGCAGGTAGAACATTTAAATCTAATTGTCCTTTTCATGAAGAAAGAACCCCTTCATTTGTAATTTTTCCTGAAACACAAAGTTGGCGGTGCTTTGGTGCATGTGTTGAAGGTGGGGATGTTATCAGTTTTGTCATGAAGATTGAAAAAATTGATTTTCAATCAGCTATTAAATTATTAGCTGATTCGATAGGTATTGAGGTACCCCGATATAATAATGATAATGAAAATATTGAGTTATACAACATTAATGAATCTGCATATAACTTCTTTCATAGTTATTTATTGTCTGATAATGGACTAGCAGCTCGAAATTATATGATTAATAACCGAGGTGTTGATGAAAGCACAATTACAAAGTTTGGGTTGGGTTTAAGTCCTAACGATAATCGTCAATTACCTAGGTATTTAGAAAATTTAGGATTTACCAATAAGCAAATTTCCGAATCTGGACTTGTATATATTAGTCAGGACGGAATACCAAAAGATATTTTTGCTAGCAGGCTAGTATTTCCAATTATAGATGCTGGTAGTAAAGTTTTAGGTTTTGGTGGGCGTACCTTGAACGATAATGGTCCAAAGTATATAAATTCTTCGAAAACTAAAATTTTTGATAAATCAAGTTCTCTTTATGGAATAAATTTGGCTAAGGAAGGAATATCTAATTCAGGAAAAGTTGTTTTAGTTGAAGGATATATGGATGCCTTAACTGCCCATCAATATGGTTATGATAATGTAGTAGCTTGTATGGGAACAGCGCTGACTGAATCACAAGTTCGTTATATTTCGGTACTCACTAAGCAATGTGTTCTGGCATTAGATGCTGACATAGCAGGTAGTGAAGCTACATTTAGAAGTATTGAAAATAGCTGGAAAGCTTTTGAAAGAGTTTTTGTTGGTAAAAAAAATAATATTTCATTATATAAAACAACAAATAAAATTGATTTAAGAATCGCACAATTTAATTCTGGCAAAGATCCCGATGAGATCATTCGCACAGATAAAAATTCTTGGGAAAATCATATCAATAATTCCAAACCACTATTGGCCTATCTAATAGAGAATGCACCGCGTAGATGGAATATATTATCCAATGAAGGTAAACAATTAGCTACAGAGAATATAGCTCCATTAATTTTAAGTATAGATAATGACTACGATAGAGAAAATTATTATTCTCTATTTGCAACTACATTAAATGTTGAAATAAATGTAGTAAAAAGTGCCGTTATTTCAGCAAATAAGAAAAACAGTACAAAGAATGTGGTAAGTTTTAACCGCAGAACAAATTATGGTACAATAGAAAAAACTGACAATTCGAATTTACTTGAAGAACATACATTGTCAATGGTTATTAAGTGGCCCTATCTATTCCCTCTAGCTGTAAATGTTGATGAATCCTGGTTTAGTATATGGGAAAATAGGCAAGTTTTTGATGTTTTAGTAAAATATGATGGTTCTCAAGAAATGATAATGGAAAATAAAAAACAATTATCCGAGGATGTATTGTTTCGTATAGAAGATTTAAGAAATATAGATTTGCCTAGTATGACTAACAGTAATAGGGAAAAAGCGGTAAAACAGTGTGTACTCAAGCTTCAGGAACGATACTTACGAGGAATAAAAAAAGAAGAAGCCAGTTTATGGCTCAATAGCTCCGTGGCAAATGAAACGTCTTCGGAAGATTTGAGTCATTTGCAGGAAAAAGCTATTATTGTTAATGATATGCTTTCTGATGTATTTAATAAATCTACTGATAAAAATAGCGATATTTAAAGGATTATAATTATGCCTAGAAAGAAAAAAATAAATACAAATGATGAAAAAGAAAGTTCCTCCTTAGCATTGGAAGATGCTCCAGAGGAATTTGATGAATCTACTGAGGCATCAGGTATAAATAGTATTGATGCACCTGATGACGCACAATTAGTAGCTTTGGAAGAATCTCCCGAAGAAATTGATCTAGAAAAATTGGATTTATCAGACGTTGTTCCAGATAAATTGGTTGACGAACCAGAACCACAAGAACAAACACAAGCCGAAGAAGAGTCTGAACAGGAAACAGAAAGAGCTATTGAACCCAATGATATGATAGATGATCCTGTTAGGATGTATTTACGAGAAATTGGACGAGTTGCTTTATTAAAAGCTAAAGATGAACGTGGTTTAGCTCAGATCATGGAAAATGGTAAATATATTGAGGAAATCCATAAATCATATCAGTCTGAATACGGTAGAGATATGCCAGCACCAAATACATTTGTTGAAATGCTTAAGACTTTAAGCCAATTGACTGATATTACTAATATTGTCGAAAAAATCATGGAAAAAGAAGGTCACTATACACTAGAAGAACTAATCCATGACGAAAAGTTACAATTCTTTTTACAAAATAGTTTTGATGAAGAGCAACTATTGGTCTGGAGTAAAAAATATAAAATTGAAGTAGATGATTTGAAACGTAATATTATTTCACTTTCTATAAATACGAGACTTCTTCCAAAACAAATAGAATATGTATTAGATATGAATTCTACGTTACAACAATTAGCTGCAATAGTTGAAGAGGGGCCATTAGTTGATAATCTATCTCCTTATGAAATGATACTGCAGCAATACTTAGATGAAATGACAGCGGGTTCAGATGCAGCACAGCAACATTTAGCTGAAGCAAACTTAAGGTTAGTTGTTTCTGTAGCTAAAAAGTATATTGGTAGAGGGATGTCTTTACTTGATTTGATTCAAGAAGGTAACATTGGTTTAATTCGTGCTGTAGAGAAATTTGACTATAGAAAGGGATATAAATTTTCTACTTATGCAACTTGGTGGATACGACAAGCAATTACTAGAGCAATTGCAGACCAAGCGAGAACAATTAGAATTCCAGTACATATGGTTGAAACGATTAATAAGTTATTACGTACTAGTAGAAAACTAGTTCAAGAATATGGCCGAGAGCCTTCAACGGAAGAAATAGCATGGGATATGGAGGTTAGTGCTGAAAAAGTACGAGAAATCATGAAAATTTCTCAAGAGCCAGTTTCTTTGGAGACACCAATAGGTGAAGAAGAAGATTCTCATCTTGGAGATTTTATAGAAGACAGGTCAGCCAAAGCACCAGCGGATGCTGCTACTGAGACCTTACTACAAGAACAAATAATTCAAATATTAGATAGCTTAACTGATAGAGAAAAGCGTGTTCTTGAGCTCAGATTCGGTTTAGGAGATGGGCGAGGTAGAACCTTAGAAGAAGTTGGTAAAGAATTTGGAGTAACTAGAGAAAGAATACGTCAAATTGAAGCAAAGGCATTAAGAAAACTTCGCCACCCAGCTAGATCCAAGCCTCTAAGAGATTATTTAGAATAGAGAAAAAATGAATTTACGCGGAGTTATTCCCTTTACAGCTATAGTTTCAGTTCTGCACTTTTTTGAGGATGCTGCATTAATTATGCTTGGAAGAATGACAAATGTTAATATATTCATTCTTTTTGCAGGTACAATTATATTTTCATTCGTTGTAGCTATTGTTGCTAAACATCCATACGTGCATAGTCTATTTCATGAAGAAAATCATAAATAATCAAAGAGAACAAATATTACTTTAGGAAATTACCTGATTTCATTAGTTTATTTAAGTTTTTACTATTTTTACCATATAAAGACTTCATCATCTTTTTGGTTTGATTAAATTGATTAATTAATTGATTTACCTCTATACTAGTTAGTCCAGAACCTGTAGCTATTCTTTTTCTACGACTCACATTTAAGATATTAGGGTTTCTTCTTTCAATAGGTGACATTGAATCAATCATGTATTTCATTTTGTTCATTTTAGATTCATTTTCTGACAGTTTTGAACCCATCTGGTTTGTATTAACGCCCGGAATCATATTTATAATATTTTCAAGAGACCCCATTTTTTTTATAGACTCCATTTGTTCTAATAAATCATTAAAGTCAAAAGAGTTAGAAGTGATTTTTTTTGTTAGGTCTTCCGCTTTTTGATAGTCTATTTGCTCACTAGCTTTTTCAGCAAGTGTTTGTAAATCACCCATACCTAGTATTCTGGAACTGATCCTATCTGGGTGAAATTTATCAAATTCATCGACTTTTTCACCAGTACCTATAAACTTTATTGGTATTCCAGTTTCTTTTACAATCGATAGTGCACTTCCTCCTTTAGAGTCTCCATCAAGTTTTGTTATGATTAATCCAGTTATTCCAAGTTTTTCATTAAAAGATTTAGCAATTTCAACAGCTGTTTGTCCAATCATTGAATCAACAACTAGAAAACATTCTTCAGGTTTAACTTTATTTTTGATCTCGATTAATTCCTGCATCATTTCTTCATCAAGTTGGGATCGACCAGCAGTATCAATGATTGTCCATTGGTATTGATTATCAGATGAAAATTTAACAGAATTTTCTGCTATTTTTACGGAATTACTAACATCCTTATCATAGTAAATATCAAGTTTATTATCATTTGCTAATTTTATTAATTGGTCTACTGCTGCTGGTCTTATTAAATCATTAGCAACCAAAAGAGTTTTTTGGTTTGATTTATTTAGATAAAGAGATAATTTAGCAGCAGTTGTCGTTTTACCAGAACCTTGTATTCCAACTAATAAAATATTGCCAGATCTTTTACTGGATTTTTGAAGTTCTGAATTATCATTTGTTAAGATTTTTGTTAAATGTTGCTTTAAAGATTCTACTAATAGGTGGCCAGGGTTTAGACTTTTTGAAAAATCAGGATTTATTGTGTCTGTTTTTATTGAATCAATGAGGGATTTTACAACTTTAAAATTAACATCTGCTTCTAATAATGCCATTCTAATTTGTCGCAAAAAATCATTTATATCATTTTCGTTGAGACGATGTTGATTGATTAGCTTTTTAGTTATTTGTGACAATTTTGTACTTAAATTTTCGAACATAAATTAATACAACCTGTTAATTTTTTTTATTTTTTAATTACTTAATACTAAACTTCTATACAACACAACCTTAAATGTTAAAATACTATTATATGGTACCAAATAAATTAACAATTGAAAATTTTAAATCATATGGAACATTACTAAATCCATTAGATCTTAATGGAGTTCATATCGTTTGTCTTTCAGGACAAAATGGGCATGGTAAATCGTCTCTTCTTGATGCTATATGTTGGGCTATATGGGGTGATGAGGTGCATCGACCACAAGATGAATTAGTTAAACATGGGGAAAATGATATGAGAGTTGAGTTAGAATTTTATTCTGATGGATACTTTCAGAAAACAGAAGGAAGAAATTTATACAAAGTTATTAGAAGATTTTCAAGAAGAAAAGGTTCAAGGTCAGGAGCTACATCTTTAGAATTGTATGTCGCACAGACGAGGGAAGCAAATACTGAATTAGATTTTCAAGTATTAACGGGGAATACAATTAGAGATACTCAATTTTCAATATTCAAATTAGTTGGTATGGATTACCGAACTTTTATCAACAGTGCTTTTTTACTACAAGGTCGATCAGATGAATTTACTAATAGTACTCCTGCACTTCGACAACGAACGCTAGGTGAAATATTACAATTAGATTATTTTGACAAATTACAAGAATTAGCTAGAGAAAAGATTAGAGAATTAAGATCTACAAAAACTACACTAGAGTTACAAATTAATACTTTGGAAGAACAGGTTTCACGCTTTACCCAGGAAGAAATTGAATTAAATGTACTTTCGTTTGATTTAGTCCAAATAGAAAAAAACATATTAGAAATACAACCATTATTGGAAAATCGAAAACAAGACTTTTTACTCATTGAAGAAATTGAAACAAAAACATCTAAGTTACTAATGGATAAAAAAACAATAGTAGATGACTTAAATATATTTAACAAACAACTAATTTCTTTGCAAAAAACTTTTTCAGATTACCTCATTATTTTAGAGAAAAGAGAAGTTATTAATGAAAATTTCCTTGAGATAGATCGAATCAGGAATAAATTACAACAAAATAATAATCTGGTCGGACCTTATAGCAGCTTGACTGAGCGAAAAAAGACTTTAGAAAATGGATTAGTGCGTTTCAATGAAATTCAGCTCGAACTTGTAAAACTACAAGAAAATTTAATTTCAACAAAAAAATTACTAGATGAGTTACAAAACAAAAAAGAAGAATTAAATTCATTACAGTTACAAATTCAAGAAAAAAATACACATAATGATAATTTAAAAAACCAAATGGATGATTTGAAAGAAAAGATATTATTAATAGAGGATAGTGATCAAAATTGTCCTTTATGTGGGACAGAACTATTAAATGATCGTAGAACGCATGTAAAGGAAGAATTTGAAAAAAATGGAAGAGCATTAGCAGATGTATTTCGAAATAATAAGCAAATTGTTTTAGATTTTGAAATAAAAAAAGAATCTATTTTAGATTATATTGATCAAAATGATATCAATATAAATAATGAATTTATTAGAATTAATGGTCAAATAGCTGCTTACTCACAAGAGAAATCTTCATTAGAAAATTCAAAAGTCCAATTAGAAGAAATCGAACAAAACATTAATGAGTTAGGGTTTGATCCTATAGAAAATAAAATTCTTGAAGAAAAATTAATTAAGCTTAATTTATATGAAGATTTATATAAACAATTAAGCTTAGCTGAGAAAGAGATACCAGAAGTACAAAAGAACATCACTGACATAGAAAAACTAATTGTTTCAAGAAATATTAACTTAGAAACGATTGATCATGAAATAAATGATTTTGATGCTAAAAAAAAGTCAGGCCCTGAAATTAAATCAGATGTACAAAAACTACAAAATGAATTTGATAATTTGTTAAATCAAAAGATTGAAAAAAATGCACGAAAATTATCTATTGAAAGACAATTTGAAGTTTATTCCACACAAAAAAAAGAATTAAATAAATATGAGAATCAATTAATTGAAATAAATAATGAATATACACTTTACGATGAACTTTCTACATATCTAGGTCGAACAGGAGTACAGGCTTTATTAATCGAAGCATCTATTCCTGAAATTGAAAAAGATGCTAATGATTTGTTAGAAAAAATGACAAATGGCGAAATGTTTATCAATTTAGAAACACAAAGACAGACCCAAAAAGGTGATACGGCTGAAACTTTAGACATTAATGTTTCTGATTCGCGTGGAATGAGAAGTTATGAAACATTTAGCGGAGGAGAGTCTTTTAGAATTAATTTAGCATTGCGTATTGCACTATCAAAACTTTTGGCTAGGAGGGCAGGCTGTCCTTTACCTACTATTTTTATTGACGAAGGCTTTGGAACTCAAGACAATGTAGGTAGAGAAAGAATAATCGAAGTTATAAACCAAATATCATCAGATTTTGAAAGAGTTGTAGTAATTACCCATATTGAAGAAATAAAAGAAGCTTTTCCTGTAAGAATCGAAGTAATAAAGACAGAATCAGGATCTACATTTGAACTAAATTAACAAAGCAGCTATATAGCTGCTTTGTTGTATCTAAACATATTTATAATCTAGATGAATGCATAAGAACAGTTGCTGCTCCTCTTGCCATTTCTCTAGGTGGACGAGGAATAACAAATTGCATAGAATCTAATGCTTTTAATTGGTATTTCTCTTCAGCTTTTGCTAATGCATTAGTCCAGTCTTCAGTTTCAATTCCTGAAGGAAATGCTAAAAGATAAACAATTGCTCTATCTTTTAATACTCCACTTGCCCACTCGAGAGCTCCTCCAAGTCCACCATCTACTAAGCTTGTAAGATTTTTGTCAGGAGTGACTAAAGCAGGGACAACTGCAACTTGATGAGCTTCTAGATCGATATCTATTTCTATATCTGGGCTAAATCCACCCTCACCTTGTGCGTTTCCTCTAACTGCAGTTACGTTTGCACTTAAAGAAGATACAGGTCCAGATAAAGCAAAATATGCTTCAGCTGGTAACCATCCGTAACCACCTACATTTCGATCCATAAAAGCACTGAAATAATCAGGTCTATTTCCAAACCAAGAAGTGAGTCTTGATAACAAATATTCGCCTGTTTTTATTGCATTTTCGTTAGACAATATAACCTCCCTAATTAATTTTGTCGGTTGCTAAAGTATTACAAAGTATTACTCTTTTTATGATGATTAGCAAGTGTAAAAATAATAAATTTTAGCTTTATATGTCTCTTAAAGAGTTATTTCTGTTATGTTATTGTCAAAAAGTAATTTTGCCTCAGTTAAATTTTGAATTTCATCTGTATTCCAACCAGGTGCAATTTCTTTGACTATTAATCCTTCAGATTTTACTGAGATTACGCATAAATCTGTTACTATTAAGTCCACGCATTCTGAGACAGTTAACGGATAACTACACTTTGTAACAATTTTAGGATTATTATTTTTGTCATTATGTTCCATAGCGATAATTAATCTTTTAGCACCTGTAGCTAAATCCATTGCTCCCCCAATATTTCCTACTCCTCTTTCAGGTATCATCCAATTAGCAAGATCACCTTGTTCAGATACTTGAAGAGCTCCTAAAACTGATATATCAATATGACCACCTCGTATCATACCGAATGCGTCAGCTGAGTTAAAAAAAGACATTCCTATTGTTGGTTTTAAAAATTGTCCCCCAGCATTAATTAGATTAGGGTCTTCTTCACCCAATTCAGCTAGGGAACCATAATTTAAGACACCATTTTCACTATGGTAAATAATATTTTGTTCAGGTCCTGTAAATTGTGAAACTAGTGTAGGTATTCCTATCCCTAAATTAACATAAGAATTATTAGGTATTTCTTTTGCTATTCTCATAGCTATAGTTTCTCTGGTAAGTTTTTCTTTCATAATCCTCTAATCTCTGCGCACTAGTTTATTTACAAAAATACCTGGTGTAGTAATTTGCTCTGGTTGTAATTGATCAGGTTTAACAATTTCTTCTGCCTCTACAATAGTAACATTACTAGCTGTAGCCATTAATGGGTTAAAATTTTTCGACGTACCTTTATTTATCAAATTTCCCAGAGTATCTGCTTTATGAGCTCTTATAAATGAGAAATCAGCTTGTAGCCATTCTTCAAGAAGATATTTGTGATTATTAAATAAACGAATTTCTTTATTTTCACTTGGAAAACTATTTACTCCTGTCGGAGTATAAAATGCTCTTATACCTGCACCCCCTGCTCTAATTTTTTCAGCTAGAGTTCCTTGAGGTATAAGTTCTATTTGAATATTCTCTTCTTTGTATATCTCTTCAAGAGCATTTTTTAAAGATGGAGACGGTGAAACTGGGAAAGAAGAAATAATTTTACTAACTTGTTTATTTTTAATCAAGATATCATGATTTATTGGAGTTTGTTGATTTTGTATCAATCCAAAACCAGGTAATCCTCCTGTATTACTTATAATTGTTAGATTTTTAGTTTTGGTATTACTAAGCGCGAGTATGAGATTTGTAGGCATGTCGCCGGATCCACCAAATCCCCCGATCATAATAGATGATCCATCTTTTATTTCTTTGACTGCCTCTTCTGGTGTTACTATTGGCTTCATAATTTTTAGTTATTATTTTTGACTGTAATCCAGGTTCCCATTACTTGTGCAATTTTTTTGTTATCTGAATCATATACAATGCATTCCCCTAATGAAAGTAAATTACCTTTATGAGATATTTTGCCATCTGCAAGCAAATATTTAGATTTTATCGATGCTGGTGAAATATAATTAATTTTCATTTCTACAGTAAACAGTGTAGTATCTTCAGCCTTGATAACACCTAATGCTATCGATATCGCAGCATCTGCTATAGTGGCAATAATTCCACCTTGTACAAACCCTGCACCTTGCAGATGTCTTTGGTGTATATCCATTTTTACGATACACTTTTCGTGATCTTTTTGAAGGATTTCAAAACCAAGTAAGTCAGAAAAGTTTTGTGGTTGTGAGTCTTTTTTTTGTTGCATTATTTTTCAGTCGTATTATTCTATTGATGTAGATTGAAGAACATTATATGCTTCTTTTTTTAATTTAGTAATAAGATATTTACCAGTTATTGATTTTTCTTGCTGGGATATAAATTCTGGTGTTCCTGTAGCAATGACATATCCCCCATTTTCTCCAGCTTTTGGTCCTAAGTCTATAATCCAATCTGCATTTTTTATCAAATCGAGATGATGTTCAATTAATATGACTGTATTATTTTTATCTACTAACTTTTGTATAACTTCTAGTAAATATTCACAGTCATATAATGATAATCCCGTAGTTGGTTCATCTAATATATATAAGGTATGCCCTAAAGATCTTTTGGAAAGTTCAGTAGCTAATTTTACTCTTTGTGCTTCTCCTCCTGATAAAGTTGTTGCTGGCTGTCCTAGTTTTATATATCCTAATCCAACTTCTTTCATTACAGTTAGCTTATTAACAATTTTGGGTATATTAGAAAATAAATTAATTGCTTGATCAACAGTTAAGTTTAATACATCTGATATAGAATGATCACTGAAAAGAACAGTTAAGGCTTCAGAGTTATATCTTGCTCCCTCACAAATTTCACAAGGTATTGTAACATTTGCAAGAAATTGCATTTCAATTTCAATAGAACCTTCTCCTGAACATGCTTCACATCTTCCACCTTTAACATTAAAAGAGAATCTTCCTGGTGCATATCCTCGTATTTTAGCTTCTGGCAGCATTGAAAATAATTCTCTTATGGGAGTAAAAACTCCACAATAAGTGGCAGGATTACTTCTGGGAGTTCGGCCTATAGGAGATTGATCGATGTTAATAATTTTTGTTATATTTTCTACCCCTTCAACATAATCACAAGCTCCGGCTTTAGCTCGAGCTTTATTCAGAGTCTGGTTTAATTTTTTATACAAAACTTCATTGATTAAGGTTGATTTACCTGAACCTGAGACTCCAGTTATGCAAACTAAATTACCTAGTGGGACCTCAACGGTTATATTTTTCAGATTATTTTCTCTAGCACCTACAATATTAATAAAATTCCCATTATTTTTTCTTCGTACATATGGTGTAGGTATAACATTTCTACCACTTAAGTATGAACCAGTTAAAGATTCTTGGACACTTTTAATTTTTTCTAATGGACCTTCTGCAATAATATAACCACCGTTTTCTCCAGCTCCTGGACCTAGATCAATGATATAATCTGCCGATTCCATTACAGCTTCATCGTGTTCAACTACTAATAATGAGTTTCCTAAATCTCTAAGTTTTTTTAGAGTTGTTATTAACATATTTCCATCTGCTGGATGCAGGCCGATAGAGGGTTCATCACAAACATATAAAACTCCAACTAAACCCGAACCTATTTGTGTAGCGAGGCGAATTCTTTGTGATTCACCACCTGAAAGAGTTGAAGTTGGGCGATCTAGACTAATATAATCAAGTCCAATATCTATAAGAAATTCTAGTCTGTTTTTAATTTCTTTTATAATTGGTTCGGCTATAGGGAAATTTTTCTGAGGAATCCATGAATTCTGTTCTTTTGTATTAAGCTGGACTTTTGTCCATTCCCAAGTTTGTTTAATAGACATATTCGTTAAGGATATTATATTTTCATGACCTATTTTTACTGATAAAGAAGTAGGTTTTAACCTATTCCCATTACATTCAGGGCATTCAACTTTGGACATGAATTTTTCTATTTCTTTTTTGGAATAGTCCGAATCAGTACTTTGATATCTACGTTCAAGATTTGGTATTAGTCCTTCAAATTTTCGGTTCCATTGGTATCGCATTCCGCGCTTGGTGACATGGGTTATATTGATAGTATCGTTATCACCATGTAGGAGAATATCTATCATTTCATCAGAAAGATTAATCATTGGTTCGTTAATATTAAAATTATACTTGTCAGCTAATGAGGCTAAAATACTGCGACCCCATTGGGATAGACGACCTGATGAAGACCAGGGAAGAATACCACCTTTACTCATTGATAATGAGTAATCTGGTATTACTAAGTCAGGATCAACTTCCAAATGATAACCAATTCCTGAACATCTATTACATGCTCCATGAGGGGAATTAAAACTAAATGTACGTGGTTCAATTTCAGTAAAATTAATACCACAACTCACACAAGCAAAATTCTCTGAAATTGCAGTTTCTTGATTATTTTCGACATCTAATATCGTTATGGTGCCGTCACCTTGGTTTAATGCTGTTTCTACTGAGCTGTGTATCCGACTTTCCTCAGTAGAATGACCAGAGGTGATTCTATCTACTATTAGTTCAATTGTATGCCATTTTAGTTTGTTTAATTCAATATTTTCGGTTAATTCTTGCACTACATTATCAACGCGTACACGGACAAATCCATCTTTTTTTATTTGTTCAAATATTTGTTTATGTTCTCCTTTTTTGTGGATAACTTTTGGTGCCAGGATCATAATTCTGTGGTTTTCTTCCATATTTTGTATTGTATCTACAATCTGCGGAATAGTTTGTTTTTCTACTTTTTTTCCACATTTGTAACAATGTGGCTCTCCAACTCTTGCAAATAATAACCGTAAATAGTCATATATTTCAGTTGTCGTACCCACTGTGGAACGAGGATTTTGCGATGTATTTTTCTGATCAATTGAAATTGAAGGACTTAATCCTTCTATGTAATCAACATCAGGTTTATCCATTCTACCTAGGAACTGTCGAGCATAGGAGGATAAGGATTCAACATATCTTCTTTGTCCTTCAGCATAAATAGTATCGAAAGCAAGAGTAGATTTGCCTGAACCTGATACTCCGGTTACTACAACAAACTTGTTTCTTGGTATATTTACGGATACATTTTTTAAATTATGTTGACGGGCACCTTTAACGATAATTTTTTGTGGTTCCATCCTAATTCCTACATTTTTCTTATATTTTATCACTAAATAACGATAAAGTTGCTATCGTAAATTTATTTTTTTAAAATAGGTTTAGGTATTATCAAAATAATAATTCCACTTATAACATATAAAACTACAAAGGTATAAAAGGGAATTTGGTAACTATTTGTAGTATCTCTTAACCAACCGGCAAATAATGGACCAAAAATTGCAGATAGACCTTGTATTGGAGAAACAAATCCTCTTATTGAGCCTAGAAAGGCACGACCAAAGTAATCTGCCCAAATGAGTGATTGGACAACAGCCCATGCCCCTCTAGTTAGGCCATAAATAACACCAAATAGTAAAACTCCCTTTATTGTACTTGCTTGTATTAGAATTAATAGTCCTATTGCAGATCCTAGAAGAGAGGCTGATGTTAAGTATTTGATAGCTACTTTTTCAGCTAAGAACCCCCATATTAATTTAGATGGTATGGCAAATATAGCATAAGTTGTAAGACTAAGAGCGGCAATACCAGGAGATAATCCTTGGTCTATCATAAATGGTATTTGGTGTAAAACAACACCTATAACAGCTATAGCAGCCAAATTGGTTGAGAAAACTAGAGCCCATAATGATGTAGTTTTAAAAGCATCCTTTGGTGTCCAAATTTCTTCAATATCTTGAGGAGATTTTGTGAAATTTTGTTTATCTACAATTTGATCACTGTCTCCATCAGGTTTTAACCCGAGGTCTTCTGGAGACCTTCTCATAAATAAGAAACTTGTTGGTGCTATAATTAACCACGGTACTATAGCCATAAATTGCCAAGTTTTTCTCCATCCAACATATGTTATTAATAATTGTATTACTGGTGCCATAATTGCTTCCCCAACGTTAATCCCTGTTGTAGCAATTCCAGTTGCCCTTCCACGTTTTTTTATAAACCATCTGGCAAGAGTTGTATTTGTAACAATATGGCTAAGACAAGCGTGTCCAGACGCTCCTATAATCGAAAAATATAGTATGATTTCCCAAAAACTATCAGCTGTACTCATGAGAAATGTACTAAAACCTGCGATAATCGCACCCATGGTCATGAGGTAGCGTGGTCCAAATTTATCTACTAATGGTCCTACAATAGGTCCCATAAAGTGTGTAGTTAAATTTCGTATAACTGGTGGTAGAGATAACATTAAATTGGTGAGAGATAAAGAAGATCGTATGGGAACATAAAATAATCCATATATAGGAACACCTATACCTGCACCCATCCAGTTAGCAAAAAATATTGCTGTTACTATGTACCAACCACGATATATTTTCTTTTTAAACATAAAAGCCCTTTATTTGTTCATGGCTGATTGTAGTTAAATTATATTAATACTTCAATACGAATTATTATTATTGATAACTAAGATATTTGTTCTATTCTAGTTCAATAATTAAATTGCATAGTATAGACTTAAGGGAGTATAATTCTATTATGTTTTAGGAGTTATTCAGTTAACTAATACTAGCTGTTAGGAGAATGTTTTATGGTAGAGAAAAATACGTGGGATTTAAAAACTGGCCTTGCACAAATGCTTAAAGGTGGAGTAATAATGGATGTAGTAACACCAGACCAAGCTAAAATAGCTGAAGATGCTGGTGCTTGTGCCGTTATGGCTTTAGAAAGAGTGCCTTCTGACATTAGAGCTGCAGGTGGCGTTGCAAGAATGTCCGATCCTGACATGATTACAGGAATTATAAAAGGTGTAAGTATACCAGTTATGGCAAAAGCTAGAATTGGTCATTTAGTTGAAGCTCAAGTTTTACAAGCATTGGGTGTTGATTATATAGATGAATCAGAAGTGTTAACACCAGCTGATGAAAATAATCATATTAATAAACATGACTTCAAGGTTCCATTTGTGTGTGGGTGCAGAAATCTCGGCGAGGCGTTACGAAGAATTGGTGAAGGCGCTGCAATGATTAGAACCAAAGGAGAAGCTGGGACAGGAAACGTTGTCGAGGCTGTAAGACATGCAAGATCTGTTTTGGGAGAAATTACTCGAATTACTAATTTGGATCCAACAGAATTAATGTCGACAGCAAGAGATTTACAAGCTCCTTATGAATTATTATTACAAATACATGCAACAGGTAAATTACCTGTGGTAAATTTTGCAGCAGGTGGAATAGCAACTCCAGCTGATGCTGCTCTTATGATGCAAATTGGCGTTGAAGGAGTTTTTGTAGGATCTGGTATATTTAAATCATCAAATCCTTCAGCAATGGCTAAAGCTATTGTCAAAGCTACTACACATTTTAACGACCCTGATGTAATTGCTGAAGTATCTTCAGGTTTAGGTGATGCAATGAGAGGTCTAGATGTTCGTACTATGCCAGAAGAGGAACAATTAGCCACAAGAGGATGGTAAGAATTGTCTGGAATTGGAGTTTTGGCACTTCAAGGTGATTTTATAGAACATATAAAAACATTTTCTAGCTTAGGAGTGTTACCACAAGAGATAAGAAAAGTTAGTCAAATTTCTGATTTGGATGCTTTGGTAATACCTGGTGGGGAAAGTACAACGATTTCTTACTTGATGGATTTATACGGTTTCAGGACAGCGATACAAGAAGCTGTACTTAATGATCTACCAATTTGGGGAACATGTGCTGGATTAATATTAATGGCTAATAAACTTAAAGAAGATATTCCTATTCCTCTAAACCTCATGGATATTAATGTAAGTCGAAATGCATATGGTCGACAGATCGATAGCTTTAAAGATGAAATTAATTTTTCTTTTGATAATGAAAATCCTTTTCCTGGTGTATTTATTAGAGCCCCTAAAATTCTTGATATTGGACAAAATGTAGACGTGATTTGTACTCTAAATGATGGTGAAGTAGTAGGAGTAAAACAAGGTAATAATTTAGGTACATCTTTCCATCCTGAACTAACTACTGATAATAGGTTTCATAAATATTTTATTGATTTAGTTTACAGTTAGGTAATTAATGATTAAAAAGCTTGGTTTTTTTGACATCCTAAATGTGTTAAAAGCTGATATGCCAGATTTTTCTATTCAAAAACCCGATAATATTGGCAAACCACTTAAATTTATTGAGCGATTATTAATCTGTTTGAATATATTTGGATATGATCGAAATCAGATTACCTTTATTTCACAAAACACTAATTCTATAAATGGATTGATATGTATAAGAAGAATACCAAATAGAAATTATTGGATCATTCGCCATTTATTGTTAGAAAAAGTGAATAATGATTTATTGAAAAAAATCCTTGATAGTTCAATGGCATATATTGCAAAAAGAAAATCCTATGGAGTGATATTAAGAATTCCTAATAATTGGCAATTGGTTGATAGTGCGGCTAGTGCCAAATTCAAAATAGCTTCTCAAAATGTGATTTTGACGCTTGGTGGCCACAATTATTTATCCAAATCTAATCCAAATTATTTATCTAAATCTGATAGCAATAGATATAAATCTGAATTAGATTTCCTTTATGAAAATACGTTAGAGTTTTTTGTTAAGAAAAATTTAACGTATTACGATATTGATTTAGTAAAATTATGTAGTATGGTAGATGTTAACGCTGAAGAATTGATATACCTCGATGGAAATAATTTTCTTGGTTCTTTATCCAAGAAAGATTATCATAAAATGTGTGCAGTAAGCCTCACTATAATTCAGAAGTATTTTAATCTACTTCCAGAACTTATTTTCGAAGCATATCAATTTGCTAAAAAAAAGCAACTTTATTGGATAGTTAATATTGAATCAAAAGCTATTCTTGATAGCCTTCATAATTTGGGTTTAATTAACCAAGTATCTTTTTATACATTAGTTTATCAAACGCAATCTAAAATATATAACAATTTAACTTCTAAGGTAAAGGTTTCAATAGAAGTTCAAAATTAGTATCTAATTTTAAAAGGGGACATGCATGATACCAGACACGAAAATTGATGATCTAAATAGTTTTTTAGATGTTTTACCATCGCAAATTCGTGAAAACCTTCTAAAAAATAATAAACTACATTCTCTTATTGAAGTTGTTTTGGACTTAGGTCGAAAACCTCAAGTTAGATTTGCAGATGGAGATGAAGAAATGGACATGGATCCAATTTCATTTTCTGAACTAGATTTATTAACTGAAAAAATAGGTAGCTTTGGAAATGATAATAGAGCAGGAGTGGAAAAAACACTTCATAGATTTTCAGCAATCCGTGCTAGAGATACGACTGTTATCGGTGTCACTTGCAGAGTCGGTAGATCTGTAGAAGGAACTACAAAAGCTATAACTGATTTGGTCAATGAAGATAAAAGCATGTTATTGCTTGGTAGACCAGGAGTAGGAAAGACAACAATTTTAAGAGAGTTAGCAAGAGTATTATCTGTGGATTTATCAAAACGAGTGATAATAGTCGATACTTCAAATGAAATTGGAGGGGATGGATTTATTCCTCATCCTGGTATTGGTAAAGCTCGAAGAATGCAAGTAGCACGCCCTGAATTACAACATGACATCATGATTGAAGCTGTGGAAAATCACATGCCTGAGGTAATTATCATTGATGAAATGGGTACAGAACTTGAGGCTAAGGCTGCTAGAACTATTGCTGAAAGAGGTGTTCAATTAATCGCTACAGCTCATGGGAATGATTTAGAAAGTTTATTGATGAATCCAACTCTCTCCGACTTAGTTGGTGGTGTTCAAACAGTTATATTGGGAGATGAAGAAGCTAGAAAAAGAGGTACTCAGAAAACAGTTACTGAAAGAAAACTTCCACCAACATTTGAAATAGTTTTAGAAATTCGAAATAGAGAAAAAATGGCGATTCATGAAAATGTAGGTAGTGTTGTAGATAATATATTAAAGTCAATTAAACCAAATCCTGAAATTAGATGGTTAGATAGTTTGGGAGAAGTACTCAAGAAGAAAGAATTTTTATTACCAGATTTAGAACAACAATTTGAGTTACCTGAAATACAAGAATTTGAAAGTGAATATAGATACAACTCTTTCAAAAATCATGCTAAAAAAACTAATGGGTATGTAGAAATTAATCAAGATATAGAGTACACATCAATTTTACCTTTTGGTATAAGTAAAAGTACTATTCGCCAGTTAGCTGATTTTTATAAAACGAATATGAAAATTGTTGAGAATGTCAAAGATGCTCAAATAGTAGTTACTACCAAAACTCAGTATCGAAGGAGTCCTAAAGTAATTACAAATGCGGAACTAGATGGAACTCCTGTACATATATTAAGAAAAAATACTGTATCTCAAATCTCTGAATTCATTAAAAATATAGATTCATATAAAAAAGTAAAATCCTTAATTCAAGAAGCCTTGGAAGATGCTGAAAATGCAATATTGCAGATTCAAAATGGCTCTTCAAGTGTACAATTAGAACCCCAAGACGCGTATACTCGTAAATTACAACATCAGGTAATAGATAATAATTCCCTAGTTTCAATAAGTTATGGTAAAGAACCTGAAAGATATATTAAAGTTTATAAAAAAACAGAAAAAGGTTGGTAATGAGTGTTTTTTGTAGCATTTGAAGGTGGAGAAGGTAGCGGTAAATCAACACAATCAAAACTACTTTATGAACGAATAATTGCCGAAGGTTTTTCATCTTTATTATTGCATGAACCGGGCGGTACATCTGTCGGAGAAGAGGTTCGAAGAATTTTATTGGCCGAACGTGGAACAAATGGAAAGAAATCAGTTCGTGCTAAAAATGCAACTATGAATTCTTTAACAGAACTTTTTCTTTTTTCGTCTGCCAGGAGTGAATTAATTGAAAAAGTAATCAAACCTAATTTGGATAAAGATACAATAATTATTTGTGATCGGTTTATAGCCTCGACTATTGCTTATCAAGGTTATGGTCGACAAATTGACCTGGATATTGTAGAAAATATCATAAATATAAGTACACGTGGAATTAAGCCTGATCTTACGATTTTATTAAGTGTTGAACCAGATAAAGCCTTAGATAGAGTTAATTCACAATTATCTTTATTAGATAATATTTCTAATTCCATAGAGAAAGAAAATCCTAGAATGGATGTAGAAGGTAGTCGAAGGTTTGAACTTGAATCGATTAATTTCCACAAACGCGTCTTTCAGGGATATACTAATATGAGTAAAGATTCTAGTTGGATTACAATAGACGCTACGAAATCAATTGAGGAAATTCATGATATTATATGGACAAATATACAAAAGTTACTTAGATAAGTTATTGTATTTGTACTACTACATCTCCTGTATTGACTGAATCTCCATCATGTATAAATATTGCCCGTACAAAACCCGAATTACCAGATAACAAACTTTGCTGCATTTTCATAGATTCGATTACACAAAGTTCTGTACCTTCTTCAATATAATCCCAGATTTTTATGGGGACTGATATTACTTTTCCAGGCATAGGTGATCTAATAAGTTTGTTCCCATTTTGTGTTAAACCCTTGAGTCCTTCAGTAGTTTCTAGGCTTGATATATTTGATGGTTTAAACGTTTGATTCACAGGTGTATTTTCAACGGAAACAATCATTTTTTTACCATTGACATAGATTTCAAAAGGATAAGAATTATTATCTTCTATTTCAACTATATGAGATTTTCCATTTACTAAAATAGTCATCTGTTTTTTTACCATCCCAAACCACCAAAGTTACTTTGATTCATTTGTGATGCTCTTCCATGCATTTTCCAATTATTTACATTATGTGAATTTATTTTTGAACCAAAAATCTCATTCAATGCAATAGTTATAGCCGCAACTATTTCTTCATCACTACTATTATTTTTTTCATATGGAAAAACATCCGTAAGAAAATTAGTAGAAAAATTATGATTTACAAACCCTTCAGATTGTAGTATTTCGATAATTAATGGAATATTGTGAGTAATGCCAACTATTTCTGTTGATTTCAAATATTTAATAAAACTTGAAATACATTCTTTTCTATTTCTTCCCCATGCTATAAATTTACCTAGCATAGGTTCGTAATATGGAGATACTTCATATCCTTCAAATATCGAAGCATCAATCCGTATATTTTTTGTGGTAGGTAATTTTAGTGAGGAAATTTTACCAATAGTAGGTAAAAAGGTCTTAGGATCTTCAGGATAAATACGAGCTTCAATCGAGTGTCCAATTTGTTTAATATCATCTTGTTTAACACTCAATTTTTCTCCTGCTGCAATTCTGATTTGGAGATCAACTATATCTATATTCGTGGTCATTTCTGTAACTGGGTGTTCAACTTGTAATCTAGTATTCATTTCTAGGAAGTAGAAATTAGATTCTTCATCAACCAAAAACTCTACAGTTCCAGCATTGGTGTAATTGATATGTTTGACTAAATCTACAGCAGATTTCCAAAGTTCTTCTCTTTTGTCTTGAGAGAGTTTAGTGCAGGGTGTTTCTTCAATAATCTTTTGATTTCTTCTTTGAACAGAACAATCCCTCTCGAAAAGATGTATAGCGTTTCCATGAAGATCTGCTAAAACTTGAACTTCTACATGAGAACCATTATCCATATATTTTTCCACATATAGTTTTGAATTTCCAAAAGAACTTTCAGCTAATGATTTTGCTTGTTTGAAAGATTCCTCGAGGTCTTCAGCAGAATCTACTTTTCTAATACCTATACCTCCCCCTCCTGCAGATGCTTTTACCATAACTGGGTAACCAATTTCTTCACATACTGTTTTTGCTTTTGCATAAGTTACTGGTGCATATGTGCCAGGCAAGCAAGGTACTCCAGCTTTCATTGCTGTTTGAATAGCAGTAACTTTATCTCCCATCTTTTCTATTGCTTCAGTAGAGGGACCAATAAATATAATATTGTTATCTACGCATGCTTTAGCAAAATCAATATTTTCAGATAAGAAACCATATCCAGGGTGGATTGCTTCAGATTTAGTTTCTAAGGCAATTTCAATAATTTTTTCAATATTCAAATAACTTTCAGTAGGGGTTAACCCTCCTAATGGTTTTGATTCATCTGCTAGTTTTACGTGTAAAGCTTCCGTATCAGCATCAGAATATATTGAGACTGTTTTAATCCCGATATCGTTACATGTTTTTATGACCCTACATGCAATTTCGCCTCGGTTGGCAATAAGTATTTTTTTAAACGGTTTATTTGTATTATTCATAATCGGTTAGTATTCTATTACAAACTTAAGAGATTTTCTGTTAACAAATAGCTTTTAAATTTGAACTTTGCAGAATTTTTATCAGAATAGTTTAGTTTTTAACTTAAATCCTAAATTATCATGAATAAGATATTCACTGATAGCTAAACATTTTTTTATTAAGGGTATTTCAAGATTTAATGACAATAATTTTTCGTGAGGTGCAATAGATATAAAATGTAACAGTTTAATTGATTGTGGTTCGGTTGAAACAGAATTTGTTGTTGAGGGTTTACAAATATTACAAATTGATCCTCCATGATTGGTATTGATAGCGGTAAGATTTTCTTTTTCTTTATCGAAACACAAGTTACAAGTAGAAAAATCTAAATTCCATCCACTGATTGCAAGAATTTTTAATCTTATATATATAATCAATAAATTAACGTTTTGATTATTGTTGAGCCATCGTAGAGATTCTAATAATAATTGATAAGCATCTACATTTATTTCATTAATAGGATTAAAAACATCAAATAATTCCATAATATAAAAAACATTATTAATTAAATTATAATTTTCTCTAATGTTTAGAAATAGCTCTGTGGTTTCTGCAGAAGAAATAGTATCAATACTTCTTCCTTTGGATATTATTAGATTACACCGATTTGTAATTTGTAGATGACCCGACAACTTACTTTTAGGTTTTTTTGTTCCATTCGCATTTATACTTAGTTTTCCTAAGTATGGAGTAAATACTATATACATGTGACCTGATTCACCAAAACTTTTTGAATTTAAAATGATGGCTTCAGTTTTATAACTTCGCTCTCTATTTACCACAAATTCTCTCTTTAGTACTAACTTCAATCTATTATTATGAAGATTTATATTTCTTGACGTCCTTGAAGAGCTCTCATTATAGTCATCTGATCAGCATATTCAATATCACCACCTACTGGTAGGCCTCTAGCTAATCGTGTTACTTTAGGTACCAAATCTACTATAATATCTTGAATGTACATTGCTGTACTTTCTCCCTCAATACTAGGATTAGTCGCCAATATTATTTCTTCTATATCATTTACTTTTATACGATTTAATAATTCATTTATTTTTAGATTATTAGGACCAATGCCATTGATTGGTGAAAGCACACCATGCAATACGTGATAAAGACCGTTATAAGAACCTGTTCTTTCAAATGCAAGTATATCTAAAGGTTCTTCAATAACACATATAAGTTTTTGGTCACGTTGATTATTAGTACAAATAGAACAAGGATTCTCGTCACTAAGGTTTTGGCAAATATCACAATAGATAATTTTTTCCTTCAGTTCAATAAGAGAGTTAGATAGTTCTAGTACTTCAGATTTTGGTAACTTTATAAAATGATAAGCTAGTCTCTGAGCACTTTTAGGTCCAATTCCTGGTAGTTTAGATAATTCATTAATGAGTTTTGAAATTATTTTAACAGAATGATTTTGTTCAGGAATTTGCATAATAGTTTACTTTCACAATTTAATTATTAAGAAATTCCAGGGAGTTTAAATCCTCCTGTTAAGGAATTTAGTCTGGAAGCACTTAATTGTTGTATTTTTTCAATAGCTTCATTGAAACCTGTAGAAATTAAATCTTCTAACATATCCACATTTTCAGGATCAATTGTTTCAGGATCGATTTTTATTTCTGTAACTTGATATTTCCCATTAATAGTTATTTGAATAGCTCCACCACCTGATGAACCAGTAACAGTTTCTGTTTCAAGCTTTTGTTGTTCTTCCATTAATTTTTGCTGAAGTTGTTGTGCTTGTTTAAGCATATTTTTATTCATCATTTTTTACCTCTTCTTCGATAATTTTGCCGCCCCAATTCAGAGCTTTCATTACTGATAAATTCACACTATTGTTGTTTGAGTTACTTTTTTTTCCTTCATCATTATAAACAATTTCATTAATCCTAGGTATTTGAAAAATTTGCGATATTGATTCGATTAAATCTAATTTGATTTTGCCATGTTCTAATTCACCAACGAAACGTTCTTGATTTGAATTACTAGCAAAGCTTAAATAGAGGTTGTTATTATTAATAGATGCTTCTCTGCAATCTCTTAATAATGCACCTATTGCAAAACGCTCTCCTTTGATTTTTGCAAACTTTTCAATTACTAATTGCCACGATTCACTTTTTATTATATTTTCGCTTACTATTTCTCGATTTTGTTCTGACTTTATTTCTATTTCTTCTTGTTTTTCGATTTCTGGATCAGTATTACTTACATTTGAATCTTCAGTATCAGGATCAATTGTTTCTATAGCTATATCCATTGATTTTTCTATATTTTCAGTAGATATAATTTCTGTTTTATATTCAATTGGTTCCTTTATATTAAGTTCGGGAGATATATAATTTTCATTCTCTCTCAACATAGATGCTTCAATCGCAGCTATTTCAATACTAGATGCATGATTCAATGACTTAGAAAAATCAAGATTTACAAATATTTTAAGACATTTTGCTATATGCAAAATTTGATCTTTAGAATTTGATGTATTAGCTAGTTTAATTAATGATTCTCTAAAAGATAGAATCAAACTGTTATGTAATTGCTTAATACTAGTATTATTAGAAACACTATTATTGATTAATTGAATTGTTTGATTAATATCGCCTGTAAGTATTGCTTCTTGAAGTAATTCTATTTGTTTTATATCAGTAATTCCAAGAATTGTATTAATTTGATTTATATCAATATATTCTTCATCATTTGATAGTATTATTTGCTCGAGAAAACTTTCTGCATCTCGCAAACTTCCTTCTGATATTTCTGCAATTCTTTTGATTGCCGGTTCAGAGATATTAACTTTTTCATCATTAGCTATTTGTTCAAGTCTTTGCACAGTATCAGTAGTATCAATTTTTTTGAAATCGAATCTTTGGCATCTTGAAAGTATAGTAGGTTCCATTTTATCTGGTTCAGTAGTAGCTAAGATAAATACTACATGAGGAGGTGGTTCTTCTAATGTTTTAAGTAAAGCGTTAGATGCATCTTTAGTTAACATATGTGCTTCATCTAGTACATATACCTTATACATACTTTTTGATGGTGAATAATTACTTTTGTCTTTTATACTACGTATCTCGTCAATACCACGGTTACTGGCAGCATCAATTTCTATAAGATCTAAAGAGTTTGAGGAATTAATATCGATACAATTTTCACAAGTATTACAAATTAACCTATCTTCAATATTTTTAGTTTTACAATTAATTGCCTTAGCTAATATCCTTGCCGTACTAGTCTTTCCCGTACCTCTAGGACCACTAAATAGGTAGGCATGAGCAATTCTATTTTGATAAATTGCATTTTCTAAAGTTTTTCTGATTGCTGTTTGACCAACTAATTCAGAAAAACTTTTAGGGCGCCATTTTCTATATAAAACGTAATTGTTCATATTAAATTAATTATCCCATAAATGTTTAGTTGAATCAGATTGAATTTTTTCCATAACTTTTAGTTCATCGTCATTTGTATGATCATATCCGATTAAGTGAAGAATACCGTGGGAAATCAATGTGGCTAATTCTTTATCGGTAGAAATATTGTTTTCCTCAGCTTGTCGTTTGCATTGGGGATATGATAAAACGATTTCGCCTGCATATCCAGTCTCATTGGGGAAAGAATCTGCTGTGGTTACCCTTTTTTCGCTTTCACCATAATATTCACCTGGATAATTTTCTGAGAATGCTAATACGTCAGTAATTTCATCAAGCCCTCTATAGTTATTGTTTAAGAGCTGTATTGTTGTATCGTCTGCTATGGTAATTCCTAGGGAATGATATTCGAGAATGAATTTAGAATTTAATGAAAGTAAGCCAAAACTCAGGGAATTTAATGCTATTTTTTCTATCCATACTTCAGAAAGATTATTGGAAAATTCTTCAAATATATTAACATCTATGATTATGGTATCCATAATCTTATTGTACAATATTGTCGTCAAAAAATTTACTTATCTGGGTATCTGAGTAACCTATATTTTTTAATATTGAATTTGTTTGTAATCCCGGTTTATCAGGAGCAGGTAAAGATTCATCAAATTCGTAATCACTACTTTCGTAGGGTAATTTAGGTAGGGCAAAATCTTTTCCATCAGATGTGAATTTGTATAATCGTTTTCCGGAATTTACATGTGGGTCATTAATTACTGTATCTGGAGTGTGAACAAGTGTAGCAGAGATACCATTTTCTCTAAGCAGATCTAGAATTGTGGTACTTTCCATACTTTCTATAATTGGAGTTACTGTTTCAAGAATTAATGGCCTGTTTGCTATTCTACCTGGATTATTTTCTAACTCATGATTGTTTGCTAATTCTTCTAATTCTAATATTTTACAAAAGGTGTTCCATTGATTATTACTTGTGACACCAATAAATACTAATTCGCCATCAATACATTGGAATTTATCGTAAACACCCCATCCATGATGGCGTTCTGGTAGAGGTACATTGGTATTACCTGAATGTTGATTTGATGCCATATGCTGGCCAACAAAAAATAATGCAGTTTCAAATAATCCTGAAGTAATTTCCTGTCCTTTTTGTGTAATACTTCTAGTATATAATGCAGAAAGCACACCAATTATTCCATGCATGGCTGCACCCATATCTATAATACTTGCACCAGCGCGTATCGGATCTCCTGATCTTCCTGTCATATATGCAAGACCTGATCCCATTTGAGCAAGCTCATCAAGGGATGTTTGATTACTATATGGACCACTTAAAAATCCTTTTACACTGAGATAAATCAATTTGGAAAATTTTTTGCTTAATTGTTTGTAACCTATTCCGAGTCTATTCATGGTTCCGGGAGCCATATTTTCAATTAGTACATCGGTATTTTCTAATATCTTATAAAGGATCTCGAGCCCTTCTGGATTTTTGAGATCTATAACAATACTACTTTTGTTACGATTTACAAAGAAAAAGCTACCATTTCTGCTTGATCCTATACGACTTGTATCGAGTGCATTGGGCGGTTCAATTTTAATTACTTCAGCTCCCAAATCTCCCAAGATAAGACCAGCAGTAGGCCCTGCAACGATATGTGCAATCTCGACAACTTTGATACCTGAAAGTGGTAAATTATTCATCTTATTATTGTAAAAAAAGAGGGGTTGTGATCAACCCCTCTTAATTATTCTTTCTTTGTGATTAAACGGTAACCGCGTCTAAAACTTCACTAATATCTTTTACATTTTTAAGATCTTTGAGAAGAGATAAAGCACGTTCAACTTTTTCTGAAGGAAGAACTTTACTTGCATTTGCTTCAAACTTAACATCAATTTCATGACCTACTAGTGTATTAACAGCTGTTTCAATAGTATCACTAACACTTCTTCCATCTTTCATATTGATGACTACAGTCTGATCTTTATGTTGGCTGTGTATACGATCTGGTAAATCTTTAGTCATGATATCATCTTTGAGTTCTACTCTAGACATCATGTCACGTATTTCAGGGCTGTTTACTTTTTCATCTGTAAATGTGTCATATGACATTGCACCATCTACAACAGCGGCGGCAATATTGAATTGCAAACTAAATTTTCCACCAAAATAAGTATCTGCATCAGGTCTATTTAAGAATCCAGCAGCTCCCATACCACCTATGAATTCAACACTTTCAACTTGTTCAGGTTGAATTTCATATTTGTGTACTAAATCTATTAACATAGGAACAGCGCCATGATTACCATAACAACAAGGCCATTCTTTTATTTTAAATCCTGGATTTACTATTTGCCATTGTGCATCACCTAGCTGATGTGTCATTGCATTAATATTAGCTTGTTTATCACCAAATACAGCTACATATCCTAAAGGTGCTTCAATAATATT
This sequence comes from Dehalococcoidia bacterium, assembly GCA_045562575.1. GTDB lineage: Bacteria > Chloroflexota > Dehalococcoidia > Lucifugimonadales > UBA6952 > UBA6952. Next base: position 10,130 of record JBJKVQ010000033.1, on the reverse strand, counting down.
TTGGTTTGCGGTATATCCTTTAGATGCTAAGGTTGCAGCAGTGATACCACTTCTTGCACCATTACCTGGATGTAGTGGTTTTGTCATAGTACCAAAATTTGCCTGCATACCTGCAGCATGAGATGCAGCTATACCTAAAGCATGTCGGGTTTGATCGACTGTTAGTCCCATTAGTCTTGAAGCAGCAGCAGCGGATGCTAAAGTACCAAGAGTTACAGTTGAATGCCAACCTCTTTCATAATGGTCTCCTCCAATGCCTTGGGCTAATCGTGCCCCTACATCAAATCCAAGAACATAAGCATCTAAAATCTCACGTCCTGTTTTACCTAGTTGTTCTCCTAAAGCCAAAACCGTAGGCATTAAAATTACTGCAGGATGACCGAAACCACCAACGTCGTCATAGTCATCAGCATGACCAAGTGTGCCATTGGCTAAAGCTGCATTTGGAGAGGATGTTTTAATATTTGTACCAATTACACGAGAAACAGGTGTTCCACCTACTTCTTCAGTAAATTCAGTTATTATTCTACCTATCTCGTTAGTATTAGCAACAAGAGCAGTTCCGACAGCATCCATTAATCCAGCTGTGGCTCTTTCTATGGCTTCATCACTAATCTTTTCCGAAGGTGTTTCAATAACAAATCTTGCCAACTTTTCTGTTGCGCCCATTATAAACCTCCTATAAAAAATATCTCTGAATCAATCGTTATTCAGAGAAGAGCTACATAATACAGGTGAGTATATTAACATATTCTTAACAAGTCAATAAAATAATTACTAGAAAAGTGATAAAATCAAACCTCACCAACAGTGTTATATAGTTTATACACTATGGGCAATTAGTCTCGGTCGAGGTATGATTTCTAAATAACGAAATTTTATGCCCTTGTACTAAATAATAAGGGCATAAATAAAATTATTTGATTAGTTGTTGGTAATCATTTTCATTGCTTAAATTTTCTATTTTCTTTATGAAATCTGCCAAAGATTTGGATTGGTTTCTTATATTAGTTAGTTCTTCAAATACAGTACTCTTTGAAGATGGACTATCTGCATATATGCCATGAAAAGCAAAATATGCTTGGTTTAGTTTACGAATAATGTATCCTTTATCTAGAAATAATTTCTGTCGATCTTCCATATATTTTTCAGCTTTAGAAAGATCTCCTTGATCTAGATATTCTTCTACTGTAGTTCTTGTTTCATTCATTTCTAAACCAAAACAAAAATCAGGTTTTTTGCAAGGTTCAGAAGATTTAGGATCTTCTTGATGATCGTTTTTTTCTATATCTAATATATATTTAGCTATTTCGTCTCCAAAAATATTAGCTGCAGTTTCATTAATTGTTCGCAATTTGTCGTTACTAAAGTAACTTCTTCCAAGAGGTTTGAATATCATGTAATTATGAAACCATTCATGTGCAGTGGTGCTAAGAGTAGACTCCAAACTTCTTACTTTTACTGTTGCTGGAAAAGTAGATAATCCACCAATATCAGATATAAGAGCTGATTTATTTTCCAGACTTTCAATAGTATTTTCAATTTTATATCTCTGAGGAATTGAATTATCAGATTTTAATAATATTGTTTTTTCTAATTTTATTTCGTCTCTCGGGGATAATATTAAGAGCGATGGTGGTGGTTCGATACTAATTAAAACAGGTGGGAATATCATGTTTGGGAATATAGAGATATCTAGTTCATGAATTGCACTACTTATAATTTCTTCTAAGGCATTTTCAGTTTTTAATTGGGTTTTTTCTAATTCATTAATGTATTCTTGGATTTTCTTTTCTTTTTCTATGTTTGTTTTGTAATCATTCCCTTTTATAACTGCATATTCATATTCTCTATTGTGTTTTCTTACTTGATCATTAACCTTTATGTAATTATTTATAATTTCTATTGGGTCTTTTTTAGTAACATTCTTATTTTCAAAAGGAAAAATAAAACCAGATATTGAATATAATATTTTTTGAGGTAAATATTTTAATTCCCATAGTAATAAACTATGTTTTTCATGAGATATTATATAATTAATTGTTTCACTTTTAGATGGATTACTAGGTATTAATCCACCGCAAAATAACAAAATTACAAATAGAATTAATTTAAATATGGGACGATTAGAGGGAATTATTTTCACAATATTTGCCTTTTAAATACAGATTGAATCTATAGAGTGATTATACTATTTAATCTAATTTTCTGAGAGTGGTTCCAAAAACCCAAAGAAAAATACCACTAAGTACACATCCTATTCCAAAAACCATTTGTCCGTTTGCTACTCCTATATATGCAGCAGTTGGTCCTGCTATTGCAGCACCAAGAGAAACAAATGCTCTATCTAAGCTTAAGAGTCCCATTGCTCTACCTCTAAGATGGTCTGGAGTAAGGTTCATTAATACAGAATTAATAAGAGGAAAAATAATTGCTTGAGTTAGTCCAATTATAATTGCCATAAAATATACAATAAGCATGTTGTCTAAAGATACAGATAGTGCAAAGAATAATAATGATAACCCCAAAGCAATTTGTGATACTAAAATCCAAATACCACGTTTTGTATTTGGATTTTTTGCTGCAAGAAATACTGCTCCTGTAGCTCCACCAACTCCACTCAATGATAGTAGGGTGCCCAATCCTTTTTCTCCTATACCAAGAATTTTCGCAAATAATGGCGCAAAAACTTGCATAAATACCATTCCGAATAAAAAGAAGCATGCTGCCATAATTACAATTGAGCGAATATCTTTTCTTGACCATGAAAAACGCAAACCTTCTACTAATTCAGATATAACATACTTTATTGTTGTTTTATTTTGACCTTCGTTATTTTTTATTTCATGAGAATATTTTATTAAATAAGTAAACAAAAGAGCAAAAATATAAAGTATCAAAATAATTGTTACAGGAAATTGAAAACCATAATCATTTTGGGTTAACCTATCAACTCCACTTGTCCAGGCAATAATCCAACCAGCCCCTGCTGCTGCAATTATTCGTGTAGCTTGTACTGTTCCCATACTGAGAGCCATGGCATTTGTATAAAGTTCTTCTGGAACTACATTAGCTATCATAGCTCTTCTTGCGGGTTGATCAAAAGCCATTGTTGCACCACGAAAGAAACAATATAAAAATACCCACATCATCGATAGATCACCCATAAACACGACAAACATAAATATTATTTGTATAAAAACAACACCTACTTTGGTAACGACTAATAGTGTTCTTCTATTAAAGTTATCAGCAAACACCCCTGCAAAAAGCCCGAGGGTAAAATGAGGCATTGTTCTTACAAACATTACTAATCCAACATTTATTGCAGCTTCTTCTATAGTGTCAAATAAGCTCAAAACCATGAGAGGTAGGGTAACCATATCTATCCACATTCCTGCTGCGTGAGTTACTTGTCCCAACCAAAGATATCTGAATGCAGAATATCGAAATGAGCTCATCATCTTACTCATAGTTTTTTCAACCACCCCTAACAAGACAAAACCCCTGAATTTTCAGGGGTTTTGTAATTAAAATATTGTTGGATTTACATTAATTCTTTTAGTTGTTGTGTTAGTGCAGGGAGTACTTTTTCCCAATCTCCCACGACACCAAATCTAGCATCTTTAAATATGTTAGCATCTGGATCTTTATTGACTGCAACTAGGTTTTTTGATCCACTACAACCGGCCATGTGTTGACTAGCACCTGATATTCCTACTAAGAGGTAAAGTTCAGGAGCAACTTTTTTACCAGTTAGTCCTATTTGATATGAATAAGGAACCCATCCGATATCGACTGCAGCTCGACTTGCTCCTATAGCTGCACCCATAGTATCAGCTAAATCCTTAAGTTCATTATCAAAAGGTTCTGGACCATTCATTCCGCGTCCGCCACCAACTATTCTAGCAGCGTCTTCTAAACGAATACCTTCTTGCACTTCTTCTACTCTTTCAACAACTTGGTTTTTTATTACAGATTCATCTAAATCAGCATTGAAATCAACTATTTCTCCTGATCGTCCCGAGTCAGCATCTAAAGGTTCTTTTGTCTTTGGACGGATTAGTGCCATCATTGGGCTTGATTCACATACTACAGTTGCTATGCAGTTCCCACCAAAAACAGGTCGGTTAGCTTGAATTTTGTTATCTCCATTAACTGATACTTCAATACAGTCCTGTACAATACCAGTATCAACTCTAAATGCTAATCTTGCTCCAATATCTGCACCAATTTCAGTTTTAGCTACTAAAACAGCAATCGGATTCGTTTCTTGAATTAATTTTGCCAAGCTTGCTAAATATGCATCTGTTTGATAGGTACCAAGCAAAGAGTCTTTTATATTGTATACTTTATCTGCTCCTTTACTTATTGCTTCTTGAGCAGCACTAGATGAGTCTTGGTCAAGTAAAGCAACAGAAATTGTAGAAGTTAAAGATTCTGCTAACGGTTTCCCATGGGCAATTAATTCAGCAGTAGCTTCTGCTAGATTTCCACCATTCACTTCACCAACAAGTAATATTTCTGACATTGTTTGTACTCCTATATTAATTTTGCTTCACGCATTTTTAATGCTAAGTTTCTACCCATTTCTTCTTCGTCTTCACCTTCAATAATTTCGCATTGAGATTGTTTCTCAGGTATAAAAAGGTCGACGATTTTGATTCGTGGAGAAAGATCATCATCAGACAAACCAAGTTCAGTTGCATCCCATGTTATTGGTGTTTTACGTGCAGCTGCCATAATATTTCGTAGAGTAGGATATCGTGGTTGTCCAAATTCATTATTTACTGTTATAACCGAAGGAAGCGGAGCAGAAACTGTTTCGTAACCAGCATCTGTTGCTCTTTCACAAATTGCTCTTCCATCCTTAATTTCAATTTTTCTAGCAATAGGAACACAAGGCACACCAAGAATTTCTGCAATACCTAAAGGAACTTGTGCCTGATCCCAGTCTGATGCTTGCATCCCAGCGATAACGAGATCGTAATCACCTATTTTTTTTATGGCACTTGCTAAAAGTTTTGCAGTTATTGAGCTATCATTTAGGTTGCTGAATTTTTCATCTTGCAAAAGATACATTTCATCAGAACCCATTGATACGGCCTTTTTCATGACATCCATTACAAAATCAGAACCTGCAGAAATTACACTGACTGTAGCATCTCCTACTGCTTCTTTGATTTGAAGTGCTGCTTCAATGGCATTCTCACAAAAACCATTGATAACTGGAGCAATTTTTTGGGAAGAATCAACTTCGAGCTTCCCAGCACTTCCATCAATTCTATAACTTGCAGTTGGAGCCTCAGGATCAATAACTTGTTTTGCTAATACTACTATATTAAAAGACATGTTTACCCCTGTTATATAAATTAAATGTGTATTAAAACTGTATCATTGGCTATATACAGTGTCAATAATTAAATTCTGTAATTAAGGGCACAAAAAAAGGTTTAATATTGCATCATTTTCTGATAAATATAATCACACATGTACGGAGGTTTTATGTATCATTACGAATCTGATCAAGGTGATTTGGATATAGCTCTTTTGGGTGATTGTATTCTAACTAGAAAACTTTCTGTTTTTAGAGAGCCAGGATATTTGGAAATGATTAATTCTATTAGGGGCAATGATTTGGTGTTAGCTAATTCTGAAATGTTATTTCATGAATATGAAGGCACTCCAGCATGGGATCATGGAGGTACTCATATGGCTTCAGATCCCAATAATATTTCTGAACTCCATTGGTTAGGAGTTAATATGATAAGTTGTGCTAACAATCATGCCAACGATTATGGACCCAGAGGTGTATTAGACAACATATCAAATTTAGATAAATTTGGTATGCCTCATGCAGGTACAGGGAGGCATTTAACAGAGGCAACTTCTCCAACATATCTAGATACACCAAAGGGTAGAATCGCATTAATTAGTGTAACAGCTACTTTACCAGCCAATGGATCTTATGCAGGAGAACCAACTTCTTTGGACAGAGGTAGGCCGGGTGCCAATGTTCTTCGACACAATATACAATATGTTGTCCCAAAAGAAGACCTGAATTCATTAAAAAAAATCAGTGAAGGATTAGGATTTGAAAAAGCCAAAAAGCGTTTGGTCATAAGTAGAAATCCTGGACTAAATGTAGATGATGAAAAAAATTTTCAATTTCTTAATACTAATTTTGCACCATATCCTAAATTTGAATTTTCAAATTTCACAGCTGGAGATGAATATAAGGTCATTACCACACCAAATGTTGAAGATTTAAATCGAAATCTTAAATGGATAGAAAATGCAAAACACTTTGCTGATTGGGTTATTGTATCAATACATGTACATGATTGTGGTAAGGAGGAAACAGATTCTCCAGACTTTGTTAAAGAATTTGCCCATAAAGCCATTGATGCTGGTACGGATATATTTGTAAGTCATGGATCACATCATAGTTATCAGGGCTCAAGAGGAATTGAATTATATAATGGTAAACCCATTTTTCATGGCCTTGGTGGTTTTATAACTCAATCCTCTGTTAAATGGTCTCCTTGGGATGCATACCAGAGATATGGTATAACTAATCAAATTAATCCTACGCCATCTGACTTTGAAACAAAACGATCAAGTATTGGTAGGGAATATGATGTTGATCGTGTAGGAATGCATGGAAGTTCATTTGTCTCTATGAAATGGGAAAAAAAGGAATGTGTTAAAATACTCGTACATCCAGTGACTACAAGTAGCCGTAGTGTTTCAATCTTCAAAGATCGAAGTAGAGGTACACAGGGTAGACCATTACCTGCACATGGTGAAATAGCTGATGACATATTAAATCGAATTGCAGAAATGAGTTCAGAATTTAATATTAATATTACGAAAGAAAATGATATAGGAGTAATTAAATTTAATTAATTAAAGGAGGAAATTATGGGGCGTTCGGAAGAAAGATTAGCAGAATTTATAGTAAATACTAAATCAGAAGACATACCTGATGATGCGTATAGAGCAGCTAGAGAGGCTATATTTGACTGTATTGGTGTTATGCTTGCTGGTGCTGATCAACCTCTGGGTAAAATGATTCAAAAATTTGTATCTGATCAGGGAGGAGCTGGTGATTGTACAATTGTTGGTTCTACTATGAGAACTTCACAATATATGGCAGCATTAGGTAATGGAACCCTTGGACACGCATTGGATTATGATGATATGGGTGGATTTGGGCATCCTAGTGTGGCGTTATTACCTCCTGCACTAGCTATTGCTGAAGAACTCGATTTAACTGTCAATGACTTGCTGACAGCTTATGTTATTGGTTTTGAGGCAGCAGCTCATCTATCAAGAGGTTCTAGTTCCCCGCAAGGAACAACTGGTTTTCATTCAACAGCAATATTTGGAACTATGGGTGCAGCAGCAGTTGCAGCTCGTTTATTAGGTTTAGATAAAGAACAAACCTTAACTGCTTTAGGTATGGCCGGCTCAATGCCAAGTGGAATATTGCAAAATTTTGGTACATATACTAAACCTCTTCATGCAGGTATGACTTCCCGTAATGGTATTATGGCGGGTTACTTGGCAAAAGATGGTTGGAAAGCAACAGATAATTTTTTAGAGAGTAAAGTCGGTTGGGCAGCAGCATACTTAGGAGCAGGGAATTTTGATCCTCAGGCTATGGTTAATGAATTGGGAAAGACTTGGTTGTGTGCTACATCTATAGTAATTAAAAAATATCCTTGCTGTGGATCAAATCATAGCTCATTAGATTCTTTATTAAGTATATTAAATTCAAATGAATTAGATTTAAATGACATAGACGAAGTTGAGATAGACAATTTCTCATCAATAAGTCATGTTCTTTTATATCCAAGGCCAACTTACGGGTTCCAAGGTAAATTTAGTATTCATTACAACGTAGCCACCGCTTTAGTAGACAAGAAAATAGATATGGCAAGTTTTAATGATGAAAATTTAGATCGAGCAGAATATATCGATGCAGTGGAAAAGGTAGATATAAAAATAAAATCTGAATGGGATAGTGGAAGAGATGGGATGATGGTTTCAAATCCTGTAAAGATTACATTAAAGGACGGGACTACTTTAGAAGAAGATACTAATAGACATGTAATGCATGGTACCCAAGCTAATCCATTATCTGAAGAAGAATTCAAAGATAAATTTTACAACTGTGCAATATTAAGCTTACCAAAAGAACGTATTGGTAGTGCAATTGATTCCTGGTGGAATGCAGATAGTAGTTCGAAAGTACGTGATTTATTAGGAGCTATTCGTATAGATTAGTTTATGTAATGACTATATTTATTAATTTATCTGGAACATAAATAATTCTATTTATTGTTTGATTTACTAGATAGGGCTGAATTTTATCGCTTGAAAGAGCAATTTCTTCAGCCTTTTCTTTTTCTGTATTTATTCCCACTTCAACAGTGTCGCGAACCTTCCCATTAACCTGTATAACCAAAGTTGTTGTTTCATCTTCGATGAGTTTTGGGTTAAAAGAAGGAATAGATTGATTGTGAATACTATATTGATTTCCAAGTAACTCCCATAATTCTTCTGTTATATGTGGTGCTATTGGAGCTAAGAGAAGTAATAGACTTTTGATAGCAAAGTTCCATTGTTCAAGTGTTCCATTGTTATTTTCTGAAATTTGGTTTAAGTAGTTTGTAAATTCCATCATAAATGCTAAAGCTGTGTTGAATTTAAACCGATCAATATCTTCTGTTACATTCTTAATAAGTTTGTGAGTTGTTCTAGTAAGATCTTGATTTTCTTTTGTTGAAGTAAATCTTTTAGGATCAGTTGTACTAATATTCCATACCCTATTTATCCATCTTGCCATTCCATTGATACCACTATCAATCCAATCGCCTCCTTGATCCCATGGACCAAGAAACATTAAGTAAATTCGTACAACATCAGCACCAAATTCTAGAACATAGTCATCAGGAGCAATAACATTACCTCTAGATTTACTCATTTTTTGATGGTTTGCGATTATCATTCCTTGGTTATATAACCTTAAAAATGGTTCATCAAATTTAAATAGTCCAATATCCCTAAGCGCTTTTACAAAAAACCGGGAGTACATAAGGTGTAATACGGCATGTTCAGCACCTCCTGTGTATTGGTCTACTGGATTCCATAGGTTTAGTTTGTCCAAATCAAAAGGAGCAGTATCGTAATTAGGATTTGGATAACGAAGAAAATACCAAGCTGAGTCAACAAAAGTATCCATTGTATCTGTTTCTCGTTCCGCGTCTTTACCACAATTGGGACATTTACAGTTAATGAATTCGGGATGATACTTCAAAGGAGACTCACCAGTAGGTTTGAATTCTGCATCTGGTGGTAGTATTACAGGTAAATCTTTTTCTGGTACAGGTAAGGTTCCACAATCCGTACAATAAATTATTGGTATTGGAGTTCCCCAATATCGTTGTCTTGAAATAAGCCAGTCTCTTAGTCTATATGTAATTGTACGCAAACCTAGAGCATTTTTTTCAAGATACTCTGCTATTTTTATTTTAGCTTCTTCATTGTTAATATTATCAAAATCACCTGAGTTGGTTAGAATACCGGAATCAGTATAGGCTTCTTGAAGTGTACTAGTATCATTTATATTTTTTGCAATAACTCTGGTTATATCTAAATTATATTTTTTTGCAAATTCAAAATCTCTTTGGTCATGAGCAGGTACACCCATAACAGCTCCTGTTCCATATTGCATCAAGACATAATCAGCAATAAAAATTGGAACTTTATTTCCGTTTATTGTGTTAATTGCATATGAACCTGTAAAAACTCCAGTTTTATCTCTTTCTGTGGATAATCTTTCTATTTCAGAATATTCTCTACTGGTTTTTATATATTCTTCAACTTTTTCTTTATTATCAGGAGTTGTAAGTTCAGGTACCAAGTAATGTTCTGGAGCTAATACAATAAATGTTACTCCAAAAAGCGTGTCAATCCGTGTAGTAAAGGTTTCTATTTCATGTGTGGATATTTGCAAATGAGACAAATCAAATTTTACTTGTACTCCAAAACTCTTCCCAATCCAATTTTCTTGAAGAGTTTTTATTTTTTCTGGCCAGTCTATAACTTTTTCGAAGCTTAGT
>JBJKVQ010000032.1:0-60462 GCA_045562575.1 Dehalococcoidia bacterium | reverse complement strand
CAACACCATGAGCATCTTGTAGTGTTTCAAACATATCTAACGCTAATGTTTTTATAGAATCGTCTATTTTTTTTATTTTATGTGCTTTTATTTTTAGAATAGGATCAGGAACTATTCTAATCTCTAAAATTGACATAAAACCACCTTTTAATTTATTTCAGTTATACATTATAGATTCGTTATTTGATAAGTGCAAAGATATTCTAATTAAAAGACAAAGGATCAACATCTACAACCCAATTCTCTGGGATTTTTATTCTATTGATAATATCTCGGGGATTTGGTCCTCGGAGTATTATTTGCCAACGATATTTGCCCCTTAATTTATTATAAAAAGATGGTACAGGGCCAGAAACATCAATGTACCAATAATCCCATTTACTCCTTATCTGCATGAGTTCTCTCTTCATTCTTTCAGCTTCTTTTTGGGCTGTTTGTGAATTAAAGTGAGAATAGACTAGTTTAATTATCCTGCTATATGGAGGAAGATTATGAACTTGTCTGAATTTTGATTCAATATCATAGAAACTAGAAAAGTCTTGGCTCGATGCTAAATCAATAACATAATTTTCAGGAAAATATGTTTGCACTATACCTTTACCTGGCTTTTCACCCCGTCCAGAACGACCAACAACTTGATAAATTAATTGAAATATTTTTTCACTCGACCTGAAATCGGGTATAAACAAACCAATGTCCGCCAAAACTATCCCTACTAATGTTACATTTGGAATATTTAAACCTTTAGCAACCATTTGAGTACCAACTAACATCTGCGCATTACCATTTGCAAAATCTCGTAAAACCTCGGGATCGTGTCGATTCTCTTGGGATATATCTCTATCCCATCTAGCAACCGATAAATTAGGGAAATGTTCCTTAATTTCTGATACTACTCTTTGAGTTCCAAAACCTAGCATTTCAATATGTGTAGATTCACATTGTTTACATTTATAATTGGTATTATATTTACGATTACATAAATGACAGATTAGTTTGTCTATAGAAGAATGGTATGTTAAAACAGCGTTACAACTAGAACAAGAGACAATCTCCGAACAGGACTTACACCGTAAAGAAACTGAAGTTCCTCTTCTGTTAACCAGCAAAATAACCTGTTCATTCATATTTACCGTCTGGTTTATATTATCAAGTAACGATGTACTAAATATACTTGTATTGCCATTCTGGAGTTCTTCTTTCATGTCAACAACTTCAACATCAGCTAAATTATCATTCCTTGAATTGGAGGAGATATTTACAGATTGATCGGAAATACGATAGGGCAATTCAAACATATTTATAGAACCCATTATTTTAGCTCTATGGTAAGTTATGATATCTGGGGTTGCACTGCCTAATACTACAGTTGCATTTAAATTTTCACCTTTTATCATTGCCACAGAACGTGCATTATATCTAGGATTTGGTTCTTCTTGCTTATAATTCCATTCATGTTCTTCATCAATGATAATCAATCCAACATTTTTAATTGGAGTAAATAAAGCACTTCTAGGCCCAACTACTATCTCAAATTTATCAGAATTGATTTGCCACCAAACTTTTTTATGTTCAGTTGCTTTCATAGAACTGTGAAAAATAGCTATTTTCCCAGGAAATCTTTTTTCTAATTCTTGAACAACTTGATCAATTAAAGAAATTTCTGGGATTAGGAATATAACCCTTTTATTGAGATGTAAGCATTCTTTTATACATCGTAGATATACTTCTGTTTTACCACTACCAGTAATGCCATGAAGTAAATTAACTGAAAATTTATTCGATTTGATTTCTTCAGTTAGTTTTTGAACAGCTTCCTGTTGATAATCTGTCAATATAAAATTTTTATTATCACTTTTTTCTTCGAAAATACTAGATTTATCAATTCCGGCAATCATTGGTATTTTATTTGCCCATTCCCATTGGATAGTAATATTTTTCGATTTGATTAGTTTATTTAAAATAATAACTGAATCTTTTGACAATGAATTTTTTAACTGATCAACTTTACCTCTAAATTTTAAATTTTTGCCAAGGGCTACAAATAAATCTTCAGGAATATACGGTATATCTGATTTCTGTGCTTGTAGAAATTGTTGAGATCGATTAGTAAATGTTGGAGGAAGCATTAAAGCTAAGCATGTATATAATGAAGTAAAATAGTAATCGCTAATCCATCTAGCTAAATAAATTTGATGAGAATCTAATAAACTACCTATATCATCAGCTTTATTGATAGGCTTAACATAAGATAAATCGACTGAATCTTTTATATCTGTAACAATTCCATCAACAAATTGATTTCTCAATGGAACCTGAACCATCTGCCCCACTGATACATCCATATCTTTAGGTATAGAATAAGTGTAAGTTTTTGGTTCTAAAATTAGTGCATCAACAGCAACTTCAGCATATAACATCTATTTCACAAAGGAATATAAGATTTAATATTGTCTTTTTTCCTTAATTCGTGCAGATTTTCCTGAACGATCTCGCAGGTAATAGAGTTTTGCACGTCTAACATCTCCACGACGTAAAACCTTTAAGCTCTCAAGTTTAGGTGAGTGTATTGGAAAGGTTAGCTCAACACCAAAACCTCTAGTAGTTCTTCGCAAGGTAAAAGTTCGTTGTAATCCAGAACCTTTATCACCAATTATAACACCTTCTAATGATTGAACTCTTTCCCGACTGCCTTCGATGATGCGAACATCTACCTTGACGGTGTCGCCTGGAGAAAAATCATCTATATTTTCTTTATTTGGGGCTTGAACCAATTGATTAGGTTCCATTTAATTACCTCTAATTTACTTCATGATTAAATAACACTGAATTAGTTTAATTGCCAAACAACAAGTTGTCAAAAGTTTATTTTAAAAATTGAATAATTTTAATATGACTCCTTGAGCTACCAACAATAAAATTACAGAGCCAAATAGGGAAAACCAACCTGTTATCTTTGTAATGTATCTAAATGGTACAGCTAGTTGAAAAAACCTCATAGTCGAAATGATACCTAAAACAATACCGCTAATACTCATAAACATAGCAGCACCGTTAGTTACTTGTTGTTCTGTATAAGTCCATGGTATGCCAAATATTATTAAGGAATGGAATGCAATAATAAGTGATATAAATCCTAATAATCTAGAATTATATGACCATAAGTGTGTTAAGGCGGAAGTTATAAAATAAAATGTCCACAAAGCAAAATAAAGAACTAACGAAAGCATTATGGCAGTACCCGAAGGTATTCCAAGTATTGAATATCCAATCATCTCTAATTTCAATATTTCCCATAAAAATAGGCCTATTAATAATGGTACTGAACCTAATAGTGTGACATATCCTAACAATCTAGACTCAATATAAAAGCCTAATATTTTCCATGATTCTAGAAATAATAATAAACCTATGAATGTTAAAAAAAATGTTTCCATTTAAGCTCCTCTGATTTCCTTGGTAATCATGTTATTCATCACTTTGTTCTAATAATTTTAATTCATCAGAAGATAATACTGAAAGATCAATCATATCTGGGCGTTTTTGTACCGTCCTAATTATTGATTGCTTTCTTCTCCAATCATTTATTTCTTTATGATTTCCTGACAACAATACAGATGGTACATCCCACCCTCTATACGAAAACGGCCTAGTGTATTGTGGATATTGTATCAAATCTGAGTAAAAAGAATCGAGTCTATAAGAATCTTCATTCCCTAATACTCCTGGTAAGAGACGAGAAACAGTGTCAATAACAACCATTGCCGCTAACTCCCCACCACTCATAACGTAGTCTCCTATACTTAATTCATCAGTAGCTAAATGTTCCCTTACTCTTTCATCAAAGCCTCCATATCTTCCACAAATCAAACCTATCTGTGAATAATTCGAAAGTTCCAAAGCTTTTTTTTGATCAAATTTATCTCCTTGTGGAGAAAGAAGAATAATTGGAATATTTTTTGTTGTGATGATTGATTCTACACTATCAAATAAAGGTTCCGGTTTTATAATCATACCTGGTCCCCCACCATATTGATAATCGTCAACAGTTTTATAATTATCGTTAGCTTTATCTCGCCAATCATGCAGATTAATGTTCACAAGTTGATTTTCTATAGCACGTGATAAAATACCATCCTTAAAAATAGTTTGAAACATATTAGGAAAAAGTGAAAAAACTTCAAAATTAATCATAGAAGGTGCCTTTGTTTATATCAGTGTTCTAATGAATCGCTTTTTATTAATTTGATGGTGTGATCTAAAACAGGCAGTATAACATCTAAACATTCATTAATAGCCTTAGGATTTCCAGGCAAATTAAGTATTAGTGTTTTATTTCTATATCCGCATATAGCTCTGCTTATAATTGATAAAGGGTTTAGTTCAAAAGTCTTAACTCTGATGATCTCAGATATACCAATTATTTCTTTATCGAGAATCGCCTTAGTTGCCTCAGGTGTAACATCTCTTTGGGTGATTCCTGTACCACCAGTAGTAACTATTAAATCTAAGTGATTTGGTTCACTTAGATTTAATAGGTTAGTTTTAATAGTTTCTATATCGTCTGGAATAATGTCATAAAACGATAAATGGAAACCGTTTTTTTCAAGAATTTCTTGAATTAATTTTCCACTTTTATCGACCCTTTGGCCTAAAGCACCTTTATCACTACAGGTTAAAACACCTAATTGAAACATTTTTTTCTCAAAAGATTAAATTTTTTCCATTTTATCATAGAAAACTATTCACATAAATCGAAAACACCACAGATATATACCTGTGGTGTTTTGTTATTTTTTAACTTTTAGGAAGTATAAATTGGTTAATGTTAGTTTTTAAAGACCGAATATTCCTCGTTTATTGAAGGTTTTATTTCTACGAATAAAAGGAGGTATATCTAATGCATCTTCAGAATCTAAAACCTCAATATCCAATTGTGATAATAAATCATCACTATTTGGAATTATATTTTCCGCAGATTGAAATCCTGTGGCGATTATTGTTATTGATACCTCATCTTCCAATCTAGGATCATTTGACATACCAAAAATAATATTTGCGTCAGGATCAACAATACTTTCAATAAGGTCAGCTGCCTTTTGAACTTCATTCAATGTAAGATCAGTTCCACCAGAGACATTTAACAGAACACCCTTAGCACCATCTATAGAAACATCAAGTAATGGACTATTTATAGCTGCTTTGGCAGCTTCTACAGCGCGATCTTCACCTCTTGCATTACCAATAGCCATCCAAGCTGGACCAGCACCGCTCATGATTGTTTTTACATCAGCAAAGTCCAAATTAATAGTTCCAGATCTAGTAACTAATTCAGCAATTGATTGTATACCTTGTCTTAATATATCATCAGCCATTTTAAAAGCATCATCAGTGGTTAATTCCGTATCACTTATTTGTAACAATCTATCATTAGGTATAATAATAAGGGAATCTACTCTATCTCGTAATTGTGCAATCCCATCTTCAGCAGCCTTTTTTCTTTTATGCCCTTCAAATCCAAACGGTTTAGTGACTACAGCTATAGTTAATGCTCCCGTTTCTTTTGCAATTTCAGCAACTATAGGACATGCCCCAGTACCTGTTCCACCACCCATACCTGCAGCAACAAAAACCATATCAGCTCCACGTAAACACTCATAAAGTTGATCTCGACTTTCTTCTGCAGAATCTTTTCCTAAATCAGAACTTCCGCCTACGCCTAAACCTCGTGTTAGTTTCTCGCCGATTGAAATCCTAGTAGGGACATCCAAACCCATAAGATGTTGAGCATCAGTGTTGACACATATATACTCAATTCCATCAAGTTCTTCTCTATACATTCTATTCACGGCATTTGAACCTCCACCACCTACACCAATAACCTTAACTGTGGCTCGGCCTACCCGTTTATTATTTGCATTCAAATCCATTTCATTTTCCAACATATAAACCTCCTAAATTTTTGGTGAAATAAATTGAGTTAACCAACTCAACCATTTCCTTCCCTTACTAAAAGTTTTTTTCTTTTGAGGTTGGTGACCTCCATAATTTACTTGTTCAACAGGGTGATTGATTCCCCAAAGAAGAATCCCCACACTAGTTGAATAGGTAGGACTTTTCAAAGTTTCAGGTAATCCTAAAATGTCTCTTGGCGCAGCTATACGTACATTACCTGGTATATATTCATGAGTTAATTCTTCCCAACCAATTAAATTTGCACCTCCGCCGGTAAATACTATTCCACCCGCAGGCATGGCATCCAACCCAGATTCATTAATTTTTAACAATACAAACCTTAATAACTCAGAAGCACGGTCATTTAACAAGCGGCAAATATCGCCTTTTGTGATTATTTTCTTTTCTACTTGTCCATTAAAACTAACCTCAATTTGCTCGTTGAAATCGATATCGGTATTTTCTGGAACTGCCATAGTTCTTCCATAAGTTATTTTGAGTTCTTCGGCAGTTTCATAAGGTATTCCTAAAGTTATAGCAATATCATTTGTGAAATTAAAACCCCCTACAGGAATTACCGCTGTATATACCATTTTCCCGTTTTTAAAGAATGCAAGATCACTTGTACCTCCACCAATATCAACTAGTATAGTACCTATCTCTCTTTCTTCAGCACTGAGTACTGACTCAGCACTTGCTAATGGTTCAAGTACCATTCCACCCATCTTCAAGCCTGTGTTTTCTACCGATTGAACAATGTTATCAAGAGATGTAATCTCTCCTACAACAGAATGTGTTTTCACTGAAAGAGAAGTACCTTTGAGACCACTAGGATTTCTTATCCCAGATGTACCATCGAGAGAATAACTTATAGGAATGACATGCAATAATTCTTGGCCATTCTCGACTTCAGGTCGTGAATCACCCACAGCAGCATCCATATCTTTTACAGTAACAATTTTTTCTGATTTTCCATCCATAATAGATGTCTTGCCAGTGGTAGTAATACTTACTATATGACTACCAGTAACGCCTATACAAACTGCAGGTATATCTATATCTAGATTTAATGTAGCTTCAGCTATGGATTCTCGTACCGCAGATGTCATAGCTTCAATATCAACGACAAGTCCCTTTTTCATACCTTTAGACTTAGATTTACCAGCACCAATAATTTCAACTTCACCTGTAGCTAAAATTTGTGCAACTAGTGTACACACTTTGGTGGTACCAACATCAACAGAAACATATGCATTACCTACTGATGCAACTTTTCCTAAATCTAATTCTTTCGATAAACGACTTATTATATCTTGATCTATTTTTTCATCCAACATACTCATATTTCAATCCTAATCATTACTTATTTTAAGTTGATCCTTATATTCTTTTAGATTGAGGAGAACCATCAACATGAGGGTTTTGACCAACTTTTTTATTTAATTTAGCTCCAAAATATTCAGTTATTAAAAAATTTGCGCCGGAGGCGCTGATATACATCAACAGCCCCCCTCAACCTTATAATGTAACCTAAAAACTAGGTGTTATATAACTAAACAAGCTCTTAATCGAGCACTTCTTACACGAGGATTCATCATTATTTCATCCTCGCTTGGTTTGATAACCCTTTTATTTATCAATTCAATTTTTTTGGAATGATTGCACTGGCAAACTAAAACAGTTGTCGGACATAAACAATCTATAGATTCTTTCCTCATAAAATTTTTTACAATTCTGTCTTCCAAAGAGTGATAAGCAATAACTACAATCTTTGTACCTTTTGTCAGAAACGACATCAAAGAAGACAAAGTATATTCCAAATTTTCCATTTCATTATTTACTGCAATTCGTAAACTTTGAAAAGTTCTTGTTGCTGGATTAGTTTTTTTCCCTCTACGTGGAACAGCATGTTGAATAATTTCAGTTAAATGTTTGGCGTTAAGTATTGGACGGGATTTAATGATGGCTCGAGTTATTCGGTTAGCATTAGGGTCTTCACCGTATCTGTAAATAAGAGTAGATAAGTCTTTATATTCAAGATTATTAACTAATTGAATAGCGCTTGTTGTTTGCTCCGAATTAAATCTCATATCCAAAGATTGATCTTTAAAACTAAATCCTTTATCTGCAGAATCTAATTGCCAAGAAGAAATACCTAAATCAAAAAGTATGCCAGAAATTGGAGATATCTGGCTTTCAGTAACAGCTTGTTCTAATTTATTAAAGTTATAATTTTTCAAGCAAACTCTTCCTTCGTACTTTTTTAATCTTTCGATTGCTCTCAAAACTCCTTGATCATCAGCATCTAATCCAAGTAGGCGCCCGTTCGGTAATGTAGAATCTAAAATTGCTAGAGCGTGGCCTCCGTCACCTAAAGTAGCGTCAACAAAGTTGTTATTTGATCTTGGTTCCAAGATCGTTAGCACCTCTTTAAGAAGTGCTGGTTTGTGATAGGAGAGACTGTCGATTGATGCAACCATTTTCCAATGTAGCCTTAGACGAACGAGCGACCCTTGGTATAAGCCACAGCTCCTTATATTTTTTTACCAACAAATGAAAATTACCATTTTAGAACTATGTTGTCAAGAATATTTAGTAAATTTTAGATTATTTTTTAGTAATAATATTTTTTATACCTATTTTTATTGCTAATTTCCCTGTTTTTTACTAATTTTACGAATTATTTCTTGTTTTAATATCACTACATAATTGAACAATTTACATGATTCCAAAAATTTCAATTTGGAAAAAATATACAAAATCCCTTAGGTATCGAAAAAGAATAATTACCACTTCTTACTCCAGTAACGAAAACCGCAACATATTGTGTCTTCAATAATTATAATACGTTATTTTGTATTTACCTATTGACAATAGCAACATTAAATGTGAAAATTAGGCTCCCGATTGTTGAATGTAACAGTAATACTTCTGTTTATATTAATTTTCGATGTTAGGAATTAGCTTAAATATTTACGAAATAGGAGTTACAGATTAAATGCTTTGTCCTCACTGTGGACATGGAGAATCCAAAGTAATCGATTCAAGAGACTCGAAAACAGCAACTAGGCGCAGAAGAGAATGTTCTTTGTGTTCTTTAAGGTATACGACATATGAACAAGTCCAATCTAATGTAATAGCAATAGTAAAAAGAGATGGTAGAAGAGAAGACTTTAATAAAGAAAAACTCATGTACAGTCTAAAATTAGCATGTACAAAACGACCTCTACCTACAGGAACATTAGATAAAATCGTTTCAGATGTGGAGTCTAATATATTTAAGCGAGGAAGAAGTGAAGTAACTAGTAAAGCGATAGGGGAAATGGTTATAAAGAAATTAAAAGAAATAGACCGAGTAGCATACATAAGGTACGCAAGTGTTTATAAAGATTTCCCTGATCTAGAAACCTTTAAGGAAGAACTTGAATCAGCGATTACAGATAATATAGAAGAAGAAACTGAAGATAGTTCACAACCAACCCTCTTTGAATTTAGAAATAAAGACAATAAGTAATAAAAATTAAATATTATTAAATAAAAGATAGGAAAAAATACAATAAAAATGCCTGACAATAATTACAAAATTCAGATATATTTTCTTATATGAAATCCTTTTTTAGAATTATATCTATAGTTTTATTTTAACCAATCATTAACCTATATAAGGAGTAAAATTAAAAATGACAACATCTAAAATTGACCCTCAACTTTCAAATAATGCACTTACTATATTAAAAGTGCGCTACTTAATTGGAGACGAAACACCAAAAGGAATGTTTGAACGTGTGGCGAGTGCGGTTGCTTCAGCAGAAGAAACAGGGGATGAAAAACAATTTTGGGAAAATGAATTCTATAACTTAATGGCCAAAACAGTATTTATTCCTAATTCCCCAACACTTTTCAACGCAGGAACCGGCCAAGGTACACTTTCTGCATGTTTTGTTTTGCCAGTTGAAGATACGATGCAAAGTATTATGGAAGCAGCAACATCTTCTGCCATGATCCAAAAATACGGAGGAGGACTTGGTTATTCTTTTAGCAAGTTACGACCAAGAGGAAACCCAATAAAAACAACACAGGGTAAAGCATGTGGATCAATCGCTGTTTTAAAAATGCTAAGTTCCCTATCAGACATGATTACTCAAGGCGGTAAACGCCATGGTGCTAATATGGGTATTTTGGGAATATCTCATCCTGAAATAAAAGATTTTATCCACATGAAAGATGATGATGAAACTGCTCAAAACTTCAATATATCTATTGCAATAACTGATGATTTCATGAAAGCTGTAGAAAATGATGAAGACTGGAATCTTACTGTCCCGCAAGATAGTGAGGCAAAAGATGCTGGTACTATCATAGAAACAGTCAAGGCCAGAGAACTTTGGCAAGATATAATCTCTTCAGCATGGAAAACAGGAGACCCTGGTTTATATTTCATTGATGAAGCAAATCGAACAAATCCTACTCCGCATATTGGTAATCTCGATAGTACAAATCCTTGTGGAGAAGTTCCATTGCTTGCAAATGAGGCATGCAATCTTGGATCAATTGATTTAGGTAAATTTATAAAAACAGATAAAGATGGTAATACTTCTTTTGATTTTCAAGAACTTGAATCTGTCTCACGAATAGCTGCCAGATTTTTAGATGATGTTGTCACAATCAACGAATTTCCTACTACCAAAGTCAAAGAAGCAGTTGACCTAACCAGAAAAACTGGCTTGGGAGTAATGGGTTGGCATGATTGTTTAATAAGATTAGGAATTGACTATGATTCTGAAGAAGCATTTACGTTAGGTGCAGATGTCATGCAATGTATTAATGATGCTGCCAGAGATGTTTCAATTAATCTTGCTAAAGACAGAGGTGCATATCCAGGATGGCAAGTAACTGACATGGATCCTAACCCCATTAGAAATGCAACTCGAACTTGTATAGCTCCAACAGGTACAATTAGTGCTATTGCCGGAGCAAGTAGTGGTATTGAGCCAATATTTGCACTAGCTTATGTAAAAAATGTACTAGACGGAAGAACTCTTACAGAAGTAAATGTAGACTTCGAACGAGTAGCTAAAGAGAGAGGATTCTATTCCGAAGAACTTATGAGTGAAGTTGCTAAAACTGGTTCATGCCAAGATATAGATGGAATTCCAGATGATGTAAAAAAAGTTTTTAAAGTTGCAAATGAAATACCTGTTGATACTCATGTAAGAATGCAAGCAGCTTTTCAAAAGCATACTGATTTAGCAGTAAGTAAAACTATCAATATGGCAAATACAGCTACTGAAGAAGATGTTGAAAGAGCCTATTGGTTGGCATATTGGAACAAATGTAAGGGTATTACAATTTATAGAGATGGTTCTAAATCTATGCAAGTTTTAGAAGTGCAAAAAGATAAATCTGCTAATAAAGAAACAACCGTACAATCTTACTCTGGGGGATTAACTCCTAAACAACGTCCTCAAACTATGCGAGGAATAACAGAAAGGATACATACTGGTAGTGGAAACACCTATATAACACTTAACTTTGATGAAGAAGGTCTACCATTTGAAGTATTTGCAACACTAGGAAAAGCAGGAAGTATTGATTCTGCAAACTTAGAAGCTGTTAGCCGTTTAGCTTCATTAGCCCTACGATCAGGAATTGCAATGGAATCTGTTATAGATGAGTTGCAAGGTATAACATGTAACCCCGTATGGGATCAAGGCGTATTAGTTCGTTCAGTTCCTGATGCATTGGCCCATGTATTAAGGAAATACACCTCTGATATGCCTAATATACCAGAATCAAACTTAGAGACAGCAGTCGAACAATTAGGACTACCTTTAAAAGCTATAGCTAATGCAGAATCCCCTACCAGCCCAACTCCAATAGCAGTTGAAGCAGTTGGGTTTTCTTGCCCAGAATGTAGTTCTCCAGTTACTTTTCAGGAAGGATGTGTAATGTGCCACTACTGTGCGTGGACACAATGTGGAGGATAATAAGTTAATCAAACGTAAGCAATGAAAGGGGTATAGCATTGAATGAGCAAAGTATGAGATGGATAGTTGATATAAATCTCCCACAAGTTCGAATGAATAATCCAGATGTTCTACCTCTAGAAAACCTTACAGGAGACTTATTTCTTCAGGCACACATTACAAATAGATATATTGTTTCATCTGATATTGAAAAAATTATCAATAGTATGCCTTCTGTAAACACAAATACTATAGCTGTTTTATTTCAAGAGCAAAATATTACAATCGAAGGATTAATTAGAAATTTAGTTCATTTTCAATTTTGTATGCAAAATAATACAACATTTAAAAAACCAGGAAATATTTATCTGATTGACACCGATCGTAATATATTTTTACGTGAAAGAAATGGCTCATTAGTTGAAATGGAGAGATGGAAGCAACCTCAAAGGCTTCCTAATGCATTTGAGCAAAATTGGGCTAACTCAACACTTTTTTCTAGCTAATTTTTATAGGTGGGTAGTGTCAACTAATAATGTTGTAGGAATTACTATGGGGGATCCCTGTGGTATCGGACCAGAAATTATACTAAAGGCTTTAAAATCGTCTTATAACAAAACCTTAAATCAATTTGTTATTATTGGTAGTTATTATGCTTTGGCAACAGTAAATCAAAAACTCTCAATCAATATGCCAATAAAAAAAATTAATGATTTTGATGAATTTGATACAAACGAAGATGAGAAGATTCAAATTCTTGATCCTGAAAATATTGATACCAAATTTATTAATCCTGGTATTTTATCAAAAGAAGCAGGAAAAGCATGTATGGAGTGGGTAGAAATAGCAGCCCACTTATGTCTTGAGAATAAAATTCAAGGAATGGCAACTGCCCCAGTAAACAAAGAAGCAGCTGCGCTTGCCGGATATGTACAAATAGGGCATATGGAATTACTACAATCTATTACAGAGAGTCCTGAAGTTGCAACTATGTTAATTAGTAAAAATTTAAGAGTTGTTCATCTAACAACACATAAGCCTGTACAAATTGCCTGCGATTTTGTAACAAAAGAAAATATTTACAATATGATTAAATTAACAAACACTAATTTTATCAACTGGGGTTTTGCAAACCCAAGAATAGGAGTTGCCGCATTAAATCCTCATGGATCTGACGGTGGATTATTAGGGAAAGAAGAAAATGAGGAAATTAGTCCTGCAATAAAACAAGCAAAGGAAGATAACATCAATGTAGAAGGCCCTATACCAGCTGATATTATTTTCAATCAAGCAATAGATGATAAATTTGATGCAGTTATTTGCATGTATCACGATCAAGGTCATATCCCAGTAAAAGTTTATGGTTTTGAAGAAAGCATAACTGTTAATTTGGGTCTTCCTTTAATTAGAACCTCTGTGGACCATGGAACTGCATTTGACATTGCATGGCAAGGAGTTGCTGATAATACCAGTATGGTAGAGGCGATAAAATTAGCACAAAACCTAATTACTGGCTCAAGTTTAGGAAATTAATTTATGGAAAAAATGAAATTATACAGTTGGAATGTAAATGGGATTAGAGCTAGTATAAAAAAAGGTATAGTTGAATGGATTAACAAAGAACAGCCTGATATTTTTTGCACACAAGAAATCAAAGCTCAAATCCATCAATTACCTGAATCAATAACTGATATTTCTGGTTACACTTCATACTGGAATAGTGCTGAAAAACCAGGATATAGTGGTGTTAGTATCCATTCAAAATCTAAACCAGAAAACTATGAAAATGGAATGGGTACTGAAGAATTCGACCACGAAGGTAGAACTCTTATGATGAAATTTCAGAATTTCACTCTATACAATGTCTACTTCCCTAACGGACAATCAAAAGAAGAACGCTTAAAATATAAATTAGATTTTTACGATGAATTTTTAAAAAAGATTTTGAAGAAAAAAGAAAATGGCGAAAAAATTGTAATTTGTGGTGATTTCAATACAGCTCATCACGAAATTGATTTAGCTAGACCAAAAGAAAATATCAATAATTCTGGATTTTTGCCCATCGAACGTGAGTGGATTGATCAACTTATAGAATCTGGATTTATAGATTGTTATAGAGAATTCAATCAAGATTCTGGAAACTATACCTTTTGGGACACTAAAACAAGAGCTCGAGATAGAAATATTGGTTGGAGAATTGATTATTTTTTTATAGATGAACAATTGAAACCTAATTTAATCAGTGCTGAAATAATGAATAATGTTTTTGGCTCGGATCATTGTCCAATTGCTATTGAATTAATTTTTGATTAACATAAACATTATTTAATTAATCAAAAAAATCATAAATCAATTGGTAGCTATAAAAAACTTTAAAGAATTAATTAAAACTATCCTCTACGCACTAATTTTACTTGGATTACTACAAATTCTGGTTAAAAATTTTGAAGTCGAAGGGCCTAGTATGGAACCGACTCTAATCCAATCTGAACGAATTTTTGTAAATCAATTAATGTATCATCGAATTGATCTTGAAAATTTATCTAGATTTGTGCCTTTTTTTCGTTCTAATGGGTATTCATCCCCATTTGGTACTCCAAATAGAGGAGATATTATAATATTTGAGTACCCCCCAGATCCGAGTAAAATGTTCGTTAAACGCGTTATAGGATTACCTGGTGATATTATAGAAATAGATAATGGAATCGTTTATTTGAACAATGAAAAATTATTAGAGCCCTATTTAACAAATAGTTACTCTGGCCAACCAATAGGCCCTATAACAGTTGAAAATAATACTTTTTTCGTACTTGGAGATAATAGAGCTGAAAGCAATGACTCTAGAAATGGATGGCTAGTTCCATATGAAAATATTCTAGGAAAAGCATGGATACTATATTGGCCTATTAATAAATTAAGCCTTATTTAAATATAATTGACAACAAAAATTTGCTAATCTATAGTTTATAACCTAGTTAAATTAGTGTTTGAGTTAATTAATGAGCGATCTATTCAGTTTTCCACATCCGGTAAATGAATATGCTGCACGCCTTGTAGCAGCAATGGTTTTACTATTAATATTAATGATCTTCCTAACAAACCAAACTATACTTCTATGGGTCTTATTTTATGGGTTTTCGGCACGAGTTTTAACTGGTCCTACATTAAGCCCTATGGGATTAATGGCAACAAAAATAATCATTCCTGCTTTTGGGAACCCCAGTAAGCCTGTTGCTGGCCCACCAAAAAGATTTGCACAACTTATTGGTTTTTTATTTACCCTATTCGCCATTATTGCTGAATTTGTTTTTCGATCAACAAATATTGCATATCTATTAATTTCAGTTATAGGTATCTTTGCGGCGCTAGAATCAATACTAGGTTTTTGTGCTGGTTGTTATGTTTTTGCACACTTAATGAAATACGGGTTAATACCTGAATCTACATGTGAAAAATGTAATAATATAAATATCTAGATGTGTAAATTACTCCACGAAATGGAAAAGTAAGCTCAACTATTGTAATATAGGAAACTGTTGTTTAATTTTTTTTGGGCCGTTAGCTCAGTTGGTAGAGCAGTGGACTTTTAATCCATGTGTCGAGGGTTCGAGTCCCTCACGGCCCACCAAGCTTTTTCATTAGTCAGTTATGATAAGATTTCATTCAATTTATTTAAGAAAAGAGATTGCCCATTATTAACGGATTTCTCCCAGTCTTTTGAAGCAGTTGAATCAGCTTTATCAGATATAAATTTATAGCTCTGAAATGGAATATTCATATATTTACAAACTTTTGCTAAGGCATAACCCTCCATATCTACTAAATCGCATGTTATTGGAGGTTTAGATGTGACAAAAGAGTCACCAGTACCGCAAATAATTCCCGGTTTACCGATTATAATTTCGTCTTCAAATGGTGTTTGTCCTAACTCAAAACCCAAATCATGCCCAGTAGCATCCATATCTCTTTCAATAAATCCTGTGACAGATATCAAACCATGTAATTGATCAGTTATAGCCCCCGCAGTACCAAAATTAAAAACTCTATTAGGCTTATATTCATATATAGCCTTGGTTAATGCAAAAGATGCATTAACTTTTCCTACACCTGTATAAATAATTTCTAAATTATCAGGCTTACTAGGATGTTCAAACTCATCTTTTAAAGCTATTACTAATAAATCCAATTTTTTCTCCTTTAGCATATCTTTAAGCAATCAATTATATTATTATACATATCAATCTTGTTTTACACATATGAATCAATTACAAAAATTTCAACTCAAATTAGCTAATTCCCTGCCATTTTACTATGGATGGGTAATTCTTTTTTCTGCAGGTACAGCAGTTGTGGTACGTAATACTGCCTCTGCATTGATTCTCTCTGTATTTATGATACCAATGTCAGAAGATCTTGGGTGGAGTCGTACATTTATATCTGGAGCAGCAACATTTGGTGGTATTCTTGCTATGACTTCTGCCCCTTTTGCAGGTCGGCTAATTGATCGTTATGGTTCACAAATCATCCTCGTTATATCTGTTGCTATTCTAGGATTTACTACTCTTTCATTAGGTTGGTGGGCAACACCAATAGGCTTTTACTTATTATTCGGCATTGGAAGGATGATGTTTTCATCACCTATACAAGTCGGCACAGGTACTGTAGTTTCTCAATGGTTTATCAGAAGAAGAGGTAGAGCAAATGGTTTTCTAATAACACTTCATTCAATTGGTATGGGGGGGTTCCCATTAATCGCACAATTTCTCATATCAACAGTTGGCTGGAGAGAAGCCTGGTTTTGGATGGGAATTATAGTATGGATAGTAGCACTAGTACCTATTATTGTTCTTATGGTTTCCAAACCTGAAGATATTGGTCTTGAGACTGATATTGAAAAAATGTCCAAAGAAGCTTCAGCAAAAATAAGTTCTGGAATCCAAGAAACAGAAGAAATATGGACCGTAAAAGAAGCGATACATACTCGTACTCTTTGGATTTTAGTTTTTGTTAGTTCTTTTATGTATTTCATCCATTCAGCAATAAACATCCATCAAGCAGCATTTTTAATTGATAAAGGAATCAAACCTCTTATAGCAGCCTCTGCCCTAACTATGGTGGCTATTGGAACTGGTATAGGTGGTGCAGCATGGGGGTTAATAGTCGAAAAAATAAAAATTAGCTATTGTTATGCAATGGTAGTTACTGTTTTAGGTATTGTATCTCTTTTATATCTAATAGTAACTGGACCAATATCTGCATATATTGTTGCTTTTTGTTTTGGTCTTGGATTAGGAGGATTAACAACAGTTCCAGCAGTTGCAATTGCAAACTTTTACGGAAGAAATTCATTAGGGTCTATACGTGGAATTAATGAAATATCGATAGGTGGTGGACAAGCTTTGGGTGCAATATTTTCTGGAATAATATATGACATTACAAAAAGTTACACCCTCGTTTTTCCCACTTTAGCAATAATGGCACTATTTAGTGCTTTAGCTTTTTTATTTGTTAAACCTCCTCAAAAACAATAGTTTTATATTGACAGAGGAATTGTTTAACACGACAATTGTGAAAATTACTTGATTATGGCTAAGGTGATAGGAGATTTTTATGGACTTTGGATACATGAATCAAAATGTTGAATTACGAAAAGAAGTAAAAACATTTATCAAACAGAATCTCACTCAAGAGGTCAAGGATGAACTAGAAGCCTCAGAACGTACAGAGAATATTTCACATGTTGAAATAGAAGGCTCTGAAGGAAAGGCACTAAGAGAGTTTTTGGGGAAAATTAGAGACAATGGTTGGCAAGGTATTAGTTGGCCCAAAAAATATGGTGGCCAAGGTGGGTCTAGGTTAGATCAGTATATCGTTGAAGAAGAATTTGGAAGAATAGGTATATCTGCAGGTGGCGCGGGTGGTACAGCAGCAGCAATTATGGCTGCTGGTACAGAAGAACAAAAAAATTACTTTATTCCTGGAATTATTAATGGTGATATAAACTTTTGCCAAGGTTTCACTGAACCAAGTGGTGGCGCGGATTTAGCCTCACTTCAGTGTAGAGCAGTCTTAGATGGAGACGATTTTATAGTAAACGGCCAGAAAATCTACACCTCAGGAGCACATGCTGCTACTCACGTTTATTTGATGGTTCGTACAGATCCAGAAGCTCCTAAACATAGAGGTATATCTATTTTGTTAGTTCCAATGGACACCCCAGGAATCACTATTAGACCCTTATATTCAATACAAAATGATCCTCCCGCTCCTATGGGAACTACATATGGTCATAAAAAAACAAATGAAACATTTTATGAAAATATCAGGGTTCCTAAAAATGCACTTCTTGGAGAAATCAATAT
The DNA here is from genome assembly GCA_045562575.1 of Dehalococcoidia bacterium. Classification (GTDB taxonomy): domain Bacteria; phylum Chloroflexota; class Dehalococcoidia; order Lucifugimonadales; family UBA6952; genus UBA6952. Next base: position 42,179 of record JBJKVQ010000032.1, on the reverse strand, counting down.
GGGGTGGTATGTAGGTGCCATGGGATTAAATCTTGATAGAGTAGGCGCATCAAGATATTTACTTTCTGTTAGGCGTGATGAAGATATAGTTAATTGGATAAAGGATAATAATTTAGGCGAATATGATATTAAAGAAAATGAAACAATACGAGATAAGACAGCAGAAATGTGGATAGAAGCTCAAGTGTGTAGATTAATGACGATGCGTAGTATGTCTATAGTTGAACATGGAGGAAATTTCAGTTATGAAGGTGCTGCTGAAAAAGTATGGGCTCCAGAACATGGTGTCAGAGCAACAGAAGCATATGTACAAATGTTAGGACCATATGGACAGCTCCTTAATACTTCCCCCAATGCAGTTAGTAGCGGAATATTTGCTCATAATTTATTAGGTGCTTTTCAATCAGGTATAAATCACGGTAGTGTCCAAATTATGAGAGATCAGGTTGGTAGAAGAGGATTAGGTTTACCTAGAGGCTAATGAAGGAGGTTAATAATGATCTATAATGCACAAAAAAAAGATATATCAATTGCAGTGGGTGGCGACGCAATGATAACAAGGAAAATGAGCCCTCATAATGAAAAAGATTTTTTAAAATTAATTGATATTTTACGAAAAGCTGATTGCTCAGTAGTAAATTTAGAAATGTTATTTCATGATTATGAACACAGCTGGGAATATAGTGGTGGGACGCCAACGAGATCTGATCCAAGAAATATTACAGAATTACAATGGATGGGCATAGATGCTGTAACTACTGCAAATAATCATGCTTATGATTTTTCTGAAGGTGGTTTTCTAACAACATTAGATTATTGTAGAGAATTTGATATGCCTCAAGCAGGAGGAGGAAAAAATCTCGACGCGGCAAGATCCCCTGCCTATGTCGACTCTCCGAGAGGCAGGGTTGCTATTTTGTCTTCCTCTACTACATATAGTGAACAATCAAGAGCAGGTCTAGGAAGACCTGATTTTCCTGGCAAACCAGGAATTAATGCTATTCGACACAATACATCTCACACAGTAGATCGACCAATATTTGATGCTCTATCTAAGGCTAATGAAGAACTTGGTTATAGTGATATGCAAGATAGAGGTAACAAATTTGGATTTGGTGGAGTAAGTGAAAAAACAGATGCAAACGTTGAAATAAGCTTTATGGGTGGCAAATTTGTTCTAGGCGAGGATTTCAATCGTTCAACAAGTGTAAATAAAGAAGATTTAGAAGGTGCTAGAAAATGGATAAACGGAGCAAAACAACAAGCTGATTGGGTCGTTTATGGAACACACTGTCACGAAAGTGGTAATGATGGAGAAATTCATGGACCTTCTTTAACTAGCCCTCCTCAATTCCTCGAAGAGCTTGCTCGCTGGGTAATTGATCAAGGTGCAGATGTTTTTGCAGGACACGGCCCTCATTTCTTGCGTGGTATAGAAATATATAAAGGAAAGCCTATTTTTTATAGTTTAGGAAATTTTATATTCCAAAATGAAACAGTTCCATGGGCACCTGACGAAGGTTATAGAAGATTTAACTTAACTCACGATGACACACCTGGTGACTACTTGTCCAAAAGATCAAATTTTGACCAAATTGGATTTCCATCAGACCCTGTTTTTTGGAGAAGTGTTGTTGCAGTAAACAATTTTACAAATGGTGACCTAAGTAGTATTTCTCTATATCCAATAGATATGGGTTATGGATTACCTATTCCACAAAGAGGACGCCCTACACTTATGGAAACATCACTTTCAAATCAAGTATTAGAGTGGCTTCAAAAATTATCAGAACCTTATGGGACTAAAATTGATATTAAAGACGGTATTGGTACAATCACTATATAATCATTGATAGTTGTACTAATTGGGGTAAAATTCTTTTTACCCTCTACCAATAAATGGCATTTTTGTAGCCATAATAGTCATAAATTGAATATTTGTTTCTAAGGGAAGATTTGCAATATAAAGGACTGTCTCCCCAACGTGATTAACATCAAATGTTGGCTCAGGGACGATATCACCATTAGGTTGTATTACTCCATCTTTCATACGTGCAGTCATAGGTGTGCCAGCATTACCTATATCTATTTGGCTACATGCAATATTGTACTTTCTACCATCTAATGATATTTGTTTAGTTAAGCCTGATATAGCATGCTTTGTAGATGTATAAGCTACGCCATCAGGTCTAGGTGCATATGCTGCAATAGAACCATTATTAATTATTCTTCCTCCTATAGGAGTCTGTTCTTTCATAATTTTGATAGCCTGCTGGGAACATAAAAAACTGCCAGTTAGATTGGTATCTATAACTCTTTGCCAGTCTTCTAATGAAAGATCTTCGAAAGGTATACGAGGTGCCCCAATACCTGCATTATTAAATAACACATCTAAACGTCCATAGGTTGATTTAATTGAATTAAAAAGATTTTCAACATCCTCTGGATTCCCTACATCTGTTGGCATAATAATAGCTTTAGAATCTGATACTCCTGACTCTGCTACAACCTCTTCCAAATGTTCAACTCGTCTACCGGCCAAGGCTACTGAATACCCATCCGCAAGTAAATGAAGTGTAGCGCTTTTGCCAACCCCAGTACCTGCTCCAGTTACAACTGCAACTTTTTGGTTTGATGACATATTAGAGGGCTCCTTTTTTATAATAATTACTAACTAAACATGAAAGTCAGGTTACTTTATCACAAAATATATCTTAATAAAATGTTATTTTTAGTATTATACTATGACTTCGTTCATCTTAATTATTAAGGAGTTGTTGATGTCAGAAGTTATGACAGGGAAAAAAGCTTTACTAGAAATGCTTAAAGCAGAAGGTGTGGAGTATATTTTTGGAAATCCTGGAACTAGTGAAGGCCCAATTATTGATATGCTTGGTGACTACCCTGAATTCAAATATATCCTTGCTCTTCAAGAAAGCGTTGCCGTAGGTATGGGGGAAGCATATGCGAGAGCAACAGAAACAGCTTCATTTGTTAGCCTTCATGTAGATAGCGGTTTAGCAAATGGTATCGCTCTGATGTTAGATGCATATAATACAGGTACTCCAATGGTGGTAACATCAGCTAATTATGATGTACGCAAAATAACTGAAAATAAAACAGATTTAGCAGAACTTGTACGACCTGTTACTAAATGGGCAGTCGAATTAACTCACCCAGACCAAATACCTAGTGCAATGAGACGCGCCTTTAATGAAGCAAATAGTCACCCTAAAGGACCAGTTTATGTTGGATTCACTGCCAATGCCCTCGAAGATAGCGCTGAAATGAGCATTATTCCATCAACAAAAATATTTGATGAAACACGACCAAGTATTGAAGGAATAAAAGAAAGTGCATCTTTGCTAGTCGAATCTGAAAAACCCATTATGATTGTTGGAGATAGAGCTTCTGATGACCACGCAGTAAATGAAGCTATCGAACTTGCTGAACTATTAGGATTACCTGTATACCAATCGAGAGGAGCAGAAGTAGCATTTCCTACTACGCATCCACAATTTCTTGGTAATTTATCTTTACGAGTAGCTGACCATAGAGAAATATTAAAACGAGTTGATCTTGTGTTAACAGTAGGAATGGATACATTTGAAGAATTATTTTATTGGGGAGATCCGATATTAAATCAAAATGTAAAATTAATTCATATCGATCCAGTTCCTGGTAAAGTAGGAAAATCCGAACCAGTTTCAGTTGGAATAATTTCACATTGTAAACTTGCTCTTAATGAATTAATTAAAACTGTTAAACCATTATTAAACGATACAACTAATGAAATAATTTCGAAAAGAAAAAATACTATTTCAAAAGAGTTTGAAGAAAGTCAAAAAACATATGAAGAATCTTTGTCGGCTAAATGGAATCAAAGTCCTATGATTCCGGCAAGAATGATGTATGAAATTGCAAATGCTGTCCCTGAAAATGCCGTTATTTTAGATGACTCAATTAGTAATCGTGCTGCATTACGATACTACTTTAAGCCTGAGAATCGTGGAGATTTAAGAGCTGTAAGAGGGCAATCTATAGGTGGAGGTATTGGTGCTACTATTGGGAATCAATGCGCATATCCTGAAAGAACTGTTTTTGGAATTATTGGTGATGGAAGTGCAATGATGACTATTCAAGGATTATGGACAGCTGCTAACGATAACATTCCTTGCGTATTTATTATTTGTAATAATGGTATGTACCGTGTTTTGAAGGTTAATTTTAACGTATATCAAAAAGATATATTAGACTTACCAGAAACTGCGGGCGCTAATTTATTATATTCGGACTTTAATACCCCATTTGATATGGCTGCTATTGCAAATAGTATGGGTGTCGCAGGAACAAGAATTACTAAACCAGAAGAAATAAAACCAGCCATTGATAAAGCTATAGCATCGGGGAAACCTGCATTATTAGATATTGTTATTGATGGGTCTTTATAATATAAATCCAGCGTACATCCCAATCGATAGAATTGAAAAACCATAATACTTAAATAAAAAAGATCTTTTCCGATTTTTATGTTTTATAGTATATATTGTCAAAATCCCTAGCAACCATCCTCCTGCTAAGGCAAAAAGGTAAAAATACTTTTCAGGAACTCTACGCTGATTATAGATTGCATATCGTTTATCCAATGATAGTAAAATCAGCGAAATTAGGTTGAGAATAATAACTATTGATAGAAGCATTTAGTTTATAAAGTAATTGTATGCTTCTGATGATAAACGAGCTACCAAATCACAAGCTACTCCATGGCCTGCTCTACCATCTGCCAAACTAGTTGGAACATTTTCAGTAAAAACAGTCAAAATAAACAAAGGGGAATCGTCTAAAAATATTATCCCAGCATCATTATAATTTCTAGCTCCTGTACCTGTTTTATGAGCAACTTTTGTGCCTTTAGGAAGTAGAGCTGGTAGTTTATTATTTAGTTTTTGATTTAGTAAGATATCTAAAGCAATCTGGCATAATTCTTTGGAAGAACCAAGTTTATTTGCAACTTTTTCATCATTTGTACCCAGTAAAATTAATTCTAATATTAATCCAACATCGTTTGGTGTAGTACTATTCGTGTAATCTAAAGAATGGTCTATGGGTAAATCTAATGGAGGTAATTTGTGTCGATGAGTTGTACCAATCATTCCAATGGATTGAGAAAATTCATTAATACTATCCAAACCTAACAAATTTGCAACGATACCCGTCGATGTATTATCACTTACAATAATCATCATAGTTAATACATCATAAAGTTGTACAGTAAAACCAGGACGAAGATATTGAAAGCAACCAGATGAATTCCCGACATATTGATTCGTTTCATCGATACGTATAGGTTGATCTAGTGAGAGTTTCCCTTCATATACCAATTTCATAGCATTCATTAATATAGCAATTTTCCTTGTGCTTGCAGAAGGAACCACAACATCGCCATAATAATTAGCACTTTCATTAGTTTGTAAGTTTTTTAGATACCATCCACTTTGAAATGGTGATTCCGAACACATAGTATTCATACGATTTATTAATTTTTCCATACTTAAACTACCCTTCATAACTTGGTCTCATTAATTCGAAAACATCATATGTATGGGTATACATATTTCCTGCCAATCTACCAACTGGTTTTAGTTTCTCATGATTTATTCTATGACCAGAAATAATTTCATCATCAATATGCAATTGAATAATTTCTCCTATAACCAATCCTTGTGGATGAGCCTCAGTTCCAAGAGTTATAATTCTCTCTAGTTTACATTCCATATTCACAGGACTCTCACTTAATCTAGGTGGTTTAACTAAATCAGAATCAATTTGTGTAAGATTAGCAATATCAAATTCATTAACATCTTCAGGATATTCTGCAGCAGTTGTATTCATTGCTTCTACAATATTTTCATTGACTATATTCACGACAAATTCACCATTTTGCTCAATATTAGATAAACTATCTTTCAATTTTCCGTCTGAAGTAAATTTCGAGGAAGAGAAAATAATTAACGGTGGATCATAAGATACTGCATTAAAAAAAGAATACGGGGAGAGATTTACATTTCCTGAATTTGAAATAGTTGAAACAAAGGCAATCGGACGAGGTACAACAACTCCAGTTAATACTCGATTAAAGCCTTCAAACGTTTTTGGATTTATTTTCAATTTTCTACTCTCCTGTCAAAATTATTTAATATGAGGCATAACTTTCGAAGCAAATGTTTCCAAAAGTTGCAAACCTGAATTTAGGCTCATACCAGGATACATCATACGAAAAATACCATATTCCATGCCAAGTTCTTTATATTTTAGTAAGTCTTGAACACAATCTTCTGGGTTTCCAATAACAAATCTATCTTTGGCAAGTTCTACAAATTCATCACTAAATTCATCGTCCTCAGGTAATGCTTTATCTTGACCCCATTGGGAATAAGCTTCATATTTTCCACCTAAATATTTGTTTGCTTCTGAAAAGGCAGTTTGTCGATCGTCATGAACAAATACTTCTCTCATTATAGGTAGTTTTTTAGGAGCACCAGAATCTGCATTTTCAGCAGTCTCATGATAAAGTTCTATTTGCCTCTTGATTGTTCCATATCCAGCATGAGGATTTACATACCAAGAATAACCTCTTCGTGCAGCTCTCTTTATAGCATTATCATGATTGGCCGCAATCCAAATAGGTGGATGTGGTTTTTGAATCGGTTTTAACATAGCTTCTACATCATTAAGTTGAAAAAAATTACCATCGTAAGTAACTTTGCCCTGAGTCCACAATTTTTGTGCTATATCTAAACATTCTAAAAATCTTGCAACTCGCTTTTTAGGGTCTATTCCAAATGAATCATATTCTTGGTCACGATACCCTAACGCACATCCTAAATGAAACTTGCCACCAGTTAATACATCAATAGTTGCTACTCTTTCTGCTAAATCTACAGGTTGATGTAATGGAATAACAAGCGTGCCAATTATACCCATACCTTCAATTTCTGCCGATAATCTTGAAAGTAAGGGTATAGTTTGTAATTGTTGATATGGGTGGGTTAAATAATGTTGCCCTTGATACACTAAATCAAACCCTAGCTCTTGCGCTTTTTTAGCATAAGTAACAATATTCTTAAAATTTTGAATCATATCTGTACCTACAGGTTGTTGGCACATACCACTTAAAGAAACTCCTAATTTCATATTTTCCTCTTAGTCTTTATTGAATATTGTACGTATTATAGTAATTAATGTAAGAAATGCTAATACACATTATCTTCCTATATTAGTTATAATGTACTAATTTGACGAAACAAAAGTTTAATACGATTAAACTAACTGGAGGACTAAATGAACCTTGCTAAAAGAATGGAACGACTAGGTACTGAAACTGCTTTTGAAGTTTTGGCAAAAGCTAGAAAATTAGAACAAGAAGGTAAGCATATAGTTCATTTGGAAATAGGTGAGCCTGATTTTGAAACTGCTGACCATATAAAAAATGCAGCTATTGAAGCTTTGAATGGGGGGTTTACTCATTATGTTCCATCTGCAGGGATATTAGAAGTTCGTGAAAGTATTTCAAAAAATATTTATAATACAAGGCAGGTTGATTTTAACCCAGAGCAAATTATAATTACACCTGGTGCAAAGCCCATAATGTTTTTTACAATTCTTGCATTAGCAGAATCTAATTTTGAAGTTGTATTTCCAGATCCTGGATTCCCTATTTATGAATCAATGATAAATTTTTGTGGTGGTAAGGCTGTACCTATGCCTTTACGTGGAAGTCTCAACTATCATCCTGATATAGAAGAACTTCGGACTTTGATTAATGACAAAACAAGATTACTCATTCTGAACTCTCCTAATAACCCATGTGGTTCCGTCTTAAATAAGGAAGAAACAGAAGCTATAGTGGCTTTAGTAGAAAAATTTCCAAATCTATATGTACTATCAGACGAAGTTTATAAAGATATTATTTATACAGGGCAACATTTAAGTGTTTCACAGTATGAAAGTATTAAAGATAGAGTAATTATTCTTGATGGTCTTTCAAAAAGCTATGCGATGACAGGTTGGAGATTAGGTTATGGAGCATTCCCTGAAGAACTAGTACCTCATATTACTAAATTAGCGGTAAATAGTGTTTCTTGTACAAGTGCTTTTTCTCAAATGGCTCTTATTGCAGCATTAGAAGGAGATCAATCAGGAGTAGTAAGTATGGTTGAAGAATTTTCTCGCAGACGTGAAGTTATAGTATCGGGCCTTCAGAATATCAATGGTATTAAATGTCCAAATCCCGAGGGTGCCTTTTATGTTTTCGCAGATATAACCAATACTGGAATTTCAAGCAGCGAATTTGAAACCAAATCTTTACAAGAAGCTGGAGTTGCTGTTCTCTCAGGCACAGCATTTGGCAGTTATGGGGAAGGATTTATACGACTTTCATACGCAAACTCTATAGAGAATATAAATATTGCTATTGATCGATTGAACAACATGGTAAGTTCTCTTTAAGAATTAACTTTTGCTGTGAAATCAAGTTCAATCCTTAATTCATCATCTAATATTAAAATGAATTTTAGGTCTGGTTTATTTATATCAAAATATGAAAAATCAAATTTTGTACTTGCTTTACCTTTAACCTCTTGATTAACAACATTGGCCTCCACTGTCCATTCAACAGGTTTTGTTATTCCATGAACTGTCATATCACCTAACATTGTAAAAGTATGGTCTCCCTCAGTAGGGAAAGGCCATTCTAACCCTTGTATAGTTTCAGGGATAAAAATTCCTTCAGGGTATTTATTTGATTCAAGAGCACTTCTCTTAATATAATCATCCCTTTTATTTGAATCACTTTTTAAGTTTTTGAGATCAACTATAATTATAGATTCTTCAGGTATAACATCCCCATCCTTATCAAAAACTAATTTACCTTCTGTAACTTTTGTTTCACCAACAACATCTTTCGGAGAAGCCCACCGAACCAATTGCTCATAAACAATATAACGAGCTATAGAGTTAGGATCTATATCGACTGACAATTTGCCATTAACATTCGCTTTGATAGGTTCTTCTTTGATTTGAGATTCTTCTGTAGAAACTTTTGGTGTTGGGGTTGGTGTAGCTACATCTTGTGTTGAATTTTCAATTTCCTTTGCTTCGACAGGTATCAAAGTAGCAGTGGGTGTAGGAATCTCTATTTTAGTTATTCCTTTGTCAGTATTATCTATTGGTGTACTTTCACTATTGGAACATGAAAGAAGTATTAGAAATAACAGAAGAAGAGGGGTAAATTTTATTTTCATATGTTTTCTCTTAGTTTATTTGATCTAATATAATTATATACCATACTTCTTAATAAAAAAAAGAAAGAGCCCAAAATTTGGGCTCTTTCAAAATACTTTTTTCTTATTAATTAAGCTATAGAAGCATTAATCTTTTCTTGCAATCTATCTCTCCTAGATTGAGCTTGTTCCTCACTAATAACTCCTGATTCTATAGCAGATGCCATTTTTGATTCTAACTCATCGGGTGTCATTAAACGTGGTTTGCCAGGAATAGTAAATGATTTGAAGTGATGTACATGATGTCTTGACTTAAAATGTTCTAAACCTAAACGGTCACCTTTACGGTCTAACTTCTGATCAAATCTTTCACGCTTAGCCTGTGCTTCTTCCTCAGTTATATTACCATTAGCAATATTCTCAGTTAATTTTTCTTCTAATTTTTCACTTTTCATTTCACTAATTGCTGTAGTAAATGCTCCAACTAATTCTGTTTCACTTATTCCTAATATAGAAGCTACCCTAGCTATTAATGGATTATTTGCAATTCTTTCAGAAGTATTATCAGCTAATACGGCCGTGGATGTCATACCTATAACTAAAACGCCAAGAACTATAGAACCTGTAATCCATTTTTTCATTTTTCTCATTTTATACCTCACTAGAATTTATTTATAACATTCTTATTTACAAACTGTTTGTATAGGTATAAACGAGTGATCTACTAAAATGTCAGGTTATGGCAAAAGATCTTCATGCGGGATTGCCCATGGAGCTTTGCCAACAAATGGTCTTGGGAGCTTAGCTGTATCAATCATATCTACATCTATAAGTGCAGGTCGTTCTGCTGCTATTGCTTCCGAGATAGCATCACCAACTTTATTTGGATCAGTAACTTTAATACCTAGAGCTCCAAATGATTCAGCCATCTTAACAAAATTGGGATTAACAAATTCAGTCCCATAATCTCCGGTCCAATCTTCTTCTAAGTCTCTTCTTACATTTCCATAATGATTATCATTAAACACCACGGCAACTGTATTTATTCCATACTTTACAGCTGTTGATAATTCTTGGACGTTATACATAAAACCTCCGTCACCAGAAATAGATACCACTGGAACATCAGGCTTTGCGACTTTTGCTCCCAATGCAGTAGGATAAGCATAGCCCAAATTTCCAGAATACCCTGAATCAATATATGTAGAGGTATAGTAAGTTTTCCAAAACGCTCTGGAATAATATCCCATTTGAGTCATATCCCAAACCGTAATCGTTTCTTTTGGCATTCCGTCACGCAAAGATTGCAAAATTGTATTTTGAGGCTCTGTAATCTGATCCCCTGATGTTATTTGTTGTCGTATTCTTGCAACCATTTCACTAGGTGAATCTATAGATGTACCACCCAGACTTTTTATTTTATCAGTCAATTTTTGTATGGATAATTTTGCATCGCCATGAACTGAGGTAACAGATTTTTGTATTCGACCCTCCAATATTGTTGTTTCATTGGGGTCTATATCGAGATGTATTATTTTACAATTATCTCCAGCTGGATTTCTTAGAGCAAACCTTGATCCAAGAACTACTATCAAATCAGAATTTTCTACTAATTCTTTAATGGGGCCAATACCACTCAATGAAGAACCTAAACTGTGTTTATGCTCATCTGAAATAACTCCTTTAGAACCAGCACTATTAATCACTGGGATGTTAGTTGTTTCAGTAAGGTGAATTAATTCTTCTTCTGCTTGTGATCTCACCACTCCTGTCCCTGCATAAATTATAGGATTTTTAGCATTAATAATTAATTTTGCAGCAGTTTCAATTTCTTCATCTGAAGCTGCTACACGAATTTGTGGTGCAGGTTCATATAACTCGACTTCGTCTTTCTCAACCATTGTTTCTGGTGGCATTTCAACTTCAACTGGTCTAGGGTGACCATTTCTTAATTCTGAAAAGACTTCAGCCATTGAATCTGGAATATCTTTAATATTCAATACCCTTTTTTGAAATTTCGTGACAGGTTTAATCGTTTCTAATTGATCATTAACTTCATGAAGTCCACCTAAGTTTTTTCCTATAGTCGCACGTGGTATTTGACCAGCAATCATTAGAACTTGCGAAGATACTGAATACGCAGTCGATAAACCAGCAGCAGCATTATACAAACCTGGGCCAGGAACGACCATTGCTACTCCAATTCCTCTACTTGCTCTAGCATAACCATCTGCCATATAAGTAGTTGCCTGTTCATGTCGAGGAACTATCATTTTTATAGCTGGATTTTCTTTTATAGCTGATACTACACCATACATTTGAACACCAGGTAAACCAAAAATAACGTCTACCCCTTCTCGAACTAAAGAATTTACAAGTGCTTCACCACCGGACATTTTTGACATCTTACTATCTCCAATAAATTTCGAATTTAATTAATACACATACTATAAATTAATATATAGATTATGAATAGTTAGTTTATAGACTTAGGAATTATAATACTTCGATTATCTTCAGGATTTCGTATTACATTTAATCTGTTCCCAAATATACTCTGTATAAAGTCTTTCTCTATTATATCTATAGGAGGACCTGTTTTTACTATAGAGCCTTTATCAATAACGATAAGATTATCACAATACAGTGAAGCTAAATTTAAATCGTGTAGAGATGTAATTATTGTGAAATTTTGTTCATTTACTAAAGATAGTAAAATATCCATTATTTGTATTTGATAAGAGATGTCCAAATTTGCAATCGGCTCATCTAATAGTAATATACCAGTTCCTTGAGCTAATCCTTTGGCAATAAAAACACGCTGCATTTCTCCTCCAGATAATGTATCTAAAGTTCGTTTTGCAAACTGATCAACACCTGTAGATTTCATTGATTTATATGCAATATCTATATCAGAACCATTTGGCCATCCAGCAGTGGGAATATAAGGATTACGCCCCATAAGTACAACATCAAGACAAGAAAATCCAAACATATTTGTAGGATTTTGAGGAACTGTAGCAATTAATTTTGCTATATCTTTATCAGAAATATAATCCAATGAAAGATCATCAATATTTAGACTTCCTTGTGTCGGTTTAATTAGTCCGTTAATCGTATTTATTAGACTGGTTTTACCAGACCCATTCACACCAATCAAACCATTAAAAGTACCAGGTTTAATTTCTAATGAAATGTTATCAAGAACCTTAGTACTGCCCATAAATGATGTGACATTATTTATTTTTAATATACATTTATCATCCATAAAATGAACTTCGGCCTTTGATAATCAAAAATATAAAAAACGGAGCTCCAATAAATGCTGTTATAACTCCAACTGGTAACTCCTGAGGGTATAAAATTGTTCTTCCAATCGTATCAGCTAAAATAAGTATTATGGATCCTAATAAAGCACTACATGGAATCAAATACTTATAATCATAACCCCATAATAAGCGTACAGCGTGTGGAGCAACTAGCCCCACAAATCCTATTATCCCACTTACAGATACTGCGATAGCTGTTAACAAAGTACTAATAACAATTAATATGTATTTTGTTTTGTTTACTTCAACACCAACAAGTTGTGCTTCAGAATCGCTCGATTGAATAATATTCATAATTCTGCGGTACCTAAATAATAAAATTGTTGAAATTAATACATAAGGAATAATAATTAAAACTTTATCCCAATTAGCAGTATTGAAGCTTCCTAGAAGCCAGCTAAGTAAAGGCCTAACGTCTGGATTAGAACTTATTATAATTAAACTTGTTAAAGCATTTGCCAAAGCACCTACTGCAATACCAGATAAAATTAACGTATTTGAACTCATCGATCGAGAATAAAAAGAAATCATCACTGTGATACCTACAGCTACTATACCCCCTAAAAATGAAGCTAAAGGCAAGATTGAAATTTGTATTAGAATAACAGGCCCTATTATCATTAAAACAATGGTAGCGCCCAAGGCAGAGCCTGAAGCAGCTCCAATAAGATATGGATCAGCTAGGGGATTCTTAAATATGGATTGAAATGTGGCTCCTGACAATGCTATAGAAAAACCTACAATACCTGCTAGGATTATTCTAGGCAATCTAATTTGATTAATTATAACAATTAGGCTTTCTGAGATATCACTTTGATAATCAAATATTGGTATCAATGTTATAAGAGATAAGAAAATATCTTGTGGATAAATTACTACTGATCCAATACCAATAGATAAAACTATAGTTATTAATAGAATTACTATTAATAAACTATAAATTTTATATGAGTTAAAATTTTTCATGTACTATTCGTAAATTATGCTACTTATTTCCTCTATGGCGAGAACTATATTATGACTAGCTATACTCAATGAGCCATTTTGTAATACATACACTTGGTTGTTTTTTATAGCAGATACAGATTGTAATGCTTTTTCAGATTTAATTTGGTCTATACCCCAAGCATCGGTAATAATATACTCTGGGTTTTTGGCAACTAATTCTTCAAGACTTATTTGATTGTACCCGGATAGCTCTTTTGAAACCATATCAGTATTTAGTAATTCAAATATATTTCCAATTAGAGTATCTCCTCCAGGAGTCCAATAATCAAAAGTATGATAATAAACAGATGGTCTTGTTGAGGATATGGAAATATTATTAGTAACTGCATTTAGTTTAGTATCAAAGGTTTGTAAAAGTTCATCTGCAGATTCATTATTTCCAGTTATGAGTCCCCATATTTTTATGTGAGCTCGAACATCTTCTAAATCACTATCTAACGAATTTAAATATAGTACCTTTATACCTAAATTTTCTAATTCTGGTGTAAAAGTATCATAAAATACAAAAAATAAATCCGGATCTAATTCAACAACTTTTTCATAATTAACGTTAAAGGCATCACCGACTCTTTCTATTGAAGGTGTATTTTTAGGTAATTCTACAAATTCATGGGTACCAATAATTTTATTTTCTTCACCCATTGCAAGCAATATTTCTACAGCTGCTGCATCATAAACCACCATTTTTTCTGGATGGTTTTCAAATACAACTGCCTGACCATTACTATCTTGGATATTGAAATTTACATTTTGTTGTTCATTTGTGTCTTCAATCATTGAGCATGATAAAAGCGAAAACATCATAGTTATCATAAAAATAAATTGCTTTGTCATTTCGTGAATTTCTCCTTAAATAATTAATCAAATAAAAAAGGTCTCACGACTTCTACGTGAGACCTTTTATGATTTTAATCAAGTAAGCTGTCCCTTTATGCGAAGAGAGTCGTAGGCTTTAATATAGGCAGGTCTTCTGACTCACTGAAGGTTTCAAAAAAGACTTCTCAATATAAAATCAATGTCTTTTTATTATCAATTTTCAGTTTACAGCGGCGCTACCGTCCCGGAATTTCACCAGGTTCCCTATTCTCTGTAGAAACAGCACCTATATTAGTATTAAGTTTTTCGTTAATAAGTGTATTAAATAATTATTATCAATTCAACCCATTTAAATCTTAGTTATATCCAGTTAACTCCATATATCCTTCTCCAAGTGAATCATTACTACTATTCGCAACATCAATCGCACCTTCCCAATATATAATTGAACCATTGAATTCCTGTTTGTTAATTTTAGGGACAGTTAGTAGATTTATACCTAATTCTGGGATTTCAATTTCCCATTCTAAAGGATAGTTAATTTTTGTAGATTCGCTTTCCCAATACTTTATAGGTTTTAATTGAAACTGATCTTGATTTAAATTTATAACTTTATTATTTGCATCGATAAATGTACCAGCGCTGTAAGGTGTTGGTACATCATTAATATTTCTTAATTGATAAATCATTAATTGAGAACCTTCGTTCAGATTTATTGAAAACCAATCCCAACCTATTACATTTTCAGGTAATACTCCAGAACTCCATTCATGGTCATACCATGAATTTCCAGTTACCTCATAAACAGTTTTATCGATAGAAATTTTACCTGTAGTTTCATAATCTGTAATAGAATAATAATAAGAAGCATTAGAAGGATCTGCTCCTTTTTTGCTATAGCCTTGCTTACCATGCAAAATAGGAATGCTTCTACTTTTCAAGGTTAGATCTAATATTATCTCATCCTGTCTTGCAGATAAATGAACATCATTACCATCAAATTCAAGCATCCAGTTACTAATCCATATTTTATTTTTATCTTTATCTGAACCTGCAAGTCCCAAATCACTTTTTCTGAAAAATATTTCTTTGTGTAAATACTCTGAATTAGCAATATCTGTAATGGCTAAATGCCCTAGATATATATCAGAAGCTGACCATAAGGAATTAGAATTATCTTCATTATTCTTAAATCGAAATATTGTAAACTGATATCCAAATTCTTGTTGATTTTTATCCTTAAGGTTTCCTGTGAAATACCACCATTCATTTCTAAAATTTGGATGATCATAATGATCTTGAGGTAGTAAAATATCTTTATCTGGTTGAGGAATTTCACCTTCAATAACAGTAGAATTGTTACTAAGAAGATTTAATAAAGATAAATTTGCAGTCTCAATGGGTTTGGGTTCATCACTAGCGAAAATAAAAAAATAAAGCATCCCACTAACTAAAATACAAACTATAGTTATCAAAAGATATTTACCTATCCTGTACAATTTATCATTCTCCCATCAATGCTTTACGAATATTATTTCGACTAATTTTTACACTAGGATAAATACTTGCGAGTACAGCTGATAAAATAGCAACAATTATGCCTTCTATAAATACTGAAGGTAAAAGTTGCATGGGAATTGACCAACCAAAAGATTGTTTATTTATGATTTGAATAAGAAGATTTGTAATTATTATTCCTAAAGGTATAGAAATTAAACCTGAAATTATACCAATAATCAACGTTTGGTTACCTATAATTGATCTTAATTGATTATTGGTAAAACCAATAGATTTGAGAATAGAAAATTCTCTGGCTCTACTCAAAATAATTGCACTTATAGCACCCAGTATTCCTATAAATGCTACTATTAGACTAATTGATCTCAATACAAAAGTTATTTCGAAAGTTTTATCAAAAATTTCCATTGAAGCGTCGTTTAGTTTTTTACTTGAAATAATTTGTAAATCCCAATCCGTATCAAATTTATCTAAAAGTTCATTGGATACTGATTCAGATTTTTCAGGGTCATTTAAATAAAGTGCCAGAGAAGTAACTTTTGAATCATTCCAGTAATTGTCATAAACCTGTTTGCTTACCATAGCGATTCCTGAAGTTGAGCTATAGTCATAATATATACCTCGAACATTAAAACTTTTCAAACCCTTATCAGTTAATATGTCAAAAGAATCATTAAGTTTAATGTCTTTCTGAAATGCAAGAGGTTCAGAAATTAATATTGAATCTGTTTGTATAAAATCTTTCCAGATATCTTTTTTTTCTCCTTCTTTTAATTGCACAACATCGTCAAAAATCTTTTCAGCAGAATCCACCACAATTAAGTTCAATAAATATCCATCTTTGAAGATTTCATAAGAGCCTAATTGACTTATGTAATTAATTTCGGGTATGTCAGATGCATATCTAATAAATTCATCATCAATTCCTTTAAGATCCTGTCCAAAACCTAACGTAGGGGGAGCAATATAAATATCAGCTACTAATGATTGATCTAACCACTCTTCTACTGTTGCTCTAAATGATTGAATCATACATCCTATACCTATGGTCATAGCTATACTGACACTTAAAGCAGCTATACAGATCGCTATAGTGTTAAGAGAATTTTTGATAGTCTCTACTGATAGGGTAATAATAGTAGGTCTCCCAATTTTCTCTAATATCAAACTCATAACAACAAGAACCATTTGAGTGATTGTTGGAACAGTTAACGATAAACCAACTATTACTAAAAACATGGCTATAAATCCGATAATAAGGTTTGTTAGTGGGGCTAAAGTAATTAAATAACCAATAGAACAAAGCAGTAATCCTAAAAAGAATAAAATAATATGATAATTATTATATGTAGAATATTTTCCATAAATATCAATAAGTTCACGAGGTTGAATTCTTGAGGCACTCCAAGCTGGAATCAAAACTGAAACAATCGATCCGGAAATTCCTAAGATAAGTGCTTGATATATTATGGTTGTCTCAAACTCAATTGTATTAGGAGAACTCGAAAAAAATTGATAATTTATTGTTGAGCTTATCAGACCTAAAAGAAAATAAGCTAATAACATACCTAACATGATTCCAAGTATCGCGCCTAGTAAACCTATAAGAAGTCCTTCAACAAGAACCAAAGAAAAGATTTCATTTTTGGTTACTCCAATTGCTCTTAAAGTTCCAAAAAGATTTTTTCTCCTATGAATCGAAAATGTCATCATATTGTAAATTAAATATAAACCTACAAGTAATGCTAATAAACTTAATGCTAGTAAATTTGTATCAAATGATTTAGTTATAGATTTTCTGGCATCAGAATAGGTATAGCTTGGTATTAATTGTACTCCAGATGGTAATAAGGAAACCCATTTATCCAAAGCTGTTTTTTGGTTTTGGCGATCAATACTAGATATATCTATTCTTGAGAGAACGCCTTTACTATTAGTGATATTTTGGGCCACAGAAATATCAGTTATTATTACATTTTGCATGAGCTCTCTTTGTAAAGAGTTATCATTTTGAAAAAAACCAACGATACTTATTTTATTGTTTGTACCTTTTACTAAAAGTTCATCAGTAATACTTAATTGTTTAGTAGTAGCTAGCAATGATGAAACGAAGACTTGGTTCTCGGCAATAAGATTTAAACCAGTTTGTGAATTTAAAAAATCTATTCCATAATTATTCGTACCCGAGAATACATTTTCATTTATCACATTTATACCCAATAACCGATATTTCTGTTCCACTCCATCGGTATCGACTAAGTTTATTTGTTTATCAATGATAGGTTTAATTATATTTAGTAAAGGTTGTAATTCTGCAGACTTAACTACATCAGCATAAACCTTCTCAGGTATACCAGATGTACTACCAATTAACTGGAATTCTGTTTCTCCAAAAATACTCGCTGCTGAATTTCTAAACGACTGTTTAGCACTATCATTAGCAAGGTCTACTGCTACAAAAACAGCAATTCCTACCGCCACACCTAAAACAGCAAGAATACTTTGGGTAAAGCTACGGAAATAATACCGAAAAGCATTAATCCATAATATATACGGAGGAAACGAAAATAAAGATTTACTTTTCAATTAAAATACCACTCTCTATCGACATGATTCTATCGGAATATTTCAAAACCTCATCACTATGCGTTGCTATAATAATTGTTGTTCCATATTCCTTAGCGAGAGAAACTAATAATTCCATGAGTATAGAACTGTTATTTGTATCTAAATTTCCTGTAGGTTCGTCAGCTATAATAAGTTTTGGGCTATGAGAAAGAGCCCTAGCTACTGCTACTCGTTGTTGTTCTCCGCCTGATAGTTTATCAGGAAAACTTTTTTTCCTATCCAGTAAACCGACATGTTCTAATAATTCATCTACAATTTGATTTGTTATTTTAGGTTCAAATTTGTTTAATTTAAGAGGAAGGGCAATATTTTCTTCTATAGTCAAAGTTGAAACTAAATTGAAAAATTGAAAAACAAACCCAATATTCTTTCTCCGGAATAAAGTCCTTTTTGTGTCAGATAATTTATTAATAAATATCTCATCAATTAAGATATCCCCTGAATCACATACGTCGATCCCACTAATTAAATTTAACAGTGTCGATTTTCCTATCCCGCTTTTCCCAATAAATGAAACTACCTCAGTAGCTTGGATTTCAGCATTGATATCGGTCAATATTTCTCGGCTATCAGAACCTTCTTCATAACGTTTAGATACATGATTAAGTTTTATAAGTGTATTTTTCATATTTTTTTATACTATTAATTCGTTAATTACTATATATTTATTTTATTATAGAACTGAATAACTTACACTAATTTCTAAAATTTAATAAGGAGTCAGAAATGATCTATGAAGCTGAATCTGGTGATATAGAAATTTGCTTAACTGGAGAATCTCTTATATCTCGTAAACTTTCTGTTTTTCGTGAAGAATATTTTTTAAAACTTCGAGAAATAATAATGAATGCAGATGTTAGTTTTTCAAATGCTGAATGTTTGTTTCAAGACTATGCAGATTATCCCAACACATATGCTGGTGGCGGAAGTGGTCAAGGTACTTATATGGCTGCACCACCTGAAAGTATTGAAGAATTACGATGGTTAGGTATCGATATTGTATCTACTGCTAACAATCATGCATCAGACTTTGGAGACCAAGGAATAATCTCTAATTTGGAATTTTTAGAAGAATCAGGAATGCCTCATGCTGGTACAGGGATGAACCTAGCTGAAGCAAGAGCTCCTGCGTATCTTGATAATCCTAAAGGAAGAATTGCTCTTATGGCAGCTGCTGACTGGGGGCCTAGAGGGACTGGTGCTGAACCATGGCCTTTTCCTATGGGTGTTATGGCTGGTGAGCAATCACCCTACTCAATAGGTAGACCTGGGTGTAACTTAGTTCGCCATTCAACAAAATTCACAGTGACTCAGTCGGTATATAACGAACTTAAGGCACTGGCAAAGAATCTATTTAACGTAAATGAAGACAATAAACAAATACATTTATTCGGTTCAACATTTGTTGTTGGTGAAAAGTTCTCTATGGAAACAATTGCTGAAAAAGAAGATTTAGAAGAAAACTATAAATGGATGAGAGATGCCAATCAAATGGCCGACTGGACCATTTTCAGCTTCCATAATCATGGTGCTAGTAATTCTCCAGAACTTCCAT
The DNA here is from genome assembly GCA_045562575.1 of Dehalococcoidia bacterium. GTDB lineage: Bacteria > Chloroflexota > Dehalococcoidia > Lucifugimonadales > UBA6952 > UBA6952. The sequence continues at coordinate 22,044 of JBJKVQ010000032.1, read as the reverse complement.
CATCTCACACACGAACTCTTGCAAAAGGACTAATTGATAATGGAGCAGATATCTTTATTGGTCATGGTCCACACAGAGATCGAGGCATAGAAATATACAATGGGAAACCTATTTTTTACAGTTTAGGCGACTTCATTTTACAAAATGATACCCCTCAATGGATTCCCTATGATGTAATGAAAAGATTTGGGTTAGGGCATTCAGACACTCCTTCTGATTTTCATGAAGAACGAAAAAAAAGAGGATGGAATTCTAGAGTTGAAGGATGGGAAAGCGCCATAGCCACTTGTAAATTTACAGAAAAAAAACTTCGAGAAATTTCTCTTTATCCAATTGATTTAGGTATGGGATTGCCAAGATCTATTGCTGGAAGGCCCATACTAGCAGAACCAGGAAGCGAAGTAAATGAACGTGTTTTGAAAAGATTCCAAGACATGTCTAAGCCTTATGGTACTGAAATTAGTATAGAAGATGGAATAGGTAAAATAAAAGTTTCTTAATTTAAATCTAGAGAATCTTTTATCACACCTAGTTCTTTAAATTTATCTATTTCATCGTTGCTATAACCAAATTCAATTAGTATTTCTTCATTATGTTGACCAAAATGCGGAGCTGCTCTGTATACATTGTGGTTATTACTATTGTTTGAAAGTTTAAAAGGTGTATTTACTGAGTGAACGACTCCAACACCAGGCTGTTCGTATGCAATAATCATATCGTTAGCCAAAACTTGCGGGTCTTTCCAAACTTCTTTCCATTCTTGTATGACACTTGTTGGAGAATTATTTTCTTTTAAAATAGATTCCCATTGTTTTGCAGATTTTGTGTTTATAACCCCAGCAATAACTTGATAAAGACTTTCAGCATTTTGTCCTCTTTTTTGGTGTGTATTAAATTGCGGATCATCTATCAAATGTTCTAAATCCAATGCTTTACACAAATTAACCCATTGGCGAGCTGATGCCGAATGGACATGTATATACCTTCCATCGCTTGCCAAATAAGATGTAGCTAATGCAGTTAATACTCGACCTTGATCTGTAGGATTATCATTATCAGTTTTTACCATCTGTACTGCTTGCAAAGCTAAATAGTTGTGCAATAAATTTAATTCTACTTTTTGCCCTACACCTGTAGTATTTCTTTCATGCAAAGCAACCATTATTGCATATGCGCCTAACATAGCAACTGCCATATCTGCATAATATATAAAAGACCCAATTGGAGTTCCATCTGCATTCCTTCGGGTTGTTGTTATACCTGATTTAGCTTGAGCAATTAAGTCATATCCAGGTAAAGTTGCATCTGGACCTTTTTCACCATAAGCAGATATCCCAGCATATATAATCTTTGGGTTTATCAGCTTAAGATGATCATAGGAGATTTTTAATCTTTCAGGGACACTAGGTCGTAGATTACAAACTACGACATCAGCCCATTTAACTAATTTATACGCTATCTCCAATCCTTCAGGTTTTGTTAAGTCTAAAGCTATCGTCCTTTTGTTCCTATTTAGTGCAACAAAACCTCTACTTAAGTCAGGAGAATCTGCAAATGGTACAAAATTTCTAGAATTATCACCTTCAGGAGTTTCTATTTTTATAACTTGAGCTCCTTGATCAGCTAAATGCATTGTTGTTGCAGGACCAGCAAATACTTGGCAAAAATCTAATACTTTAATATCAGCTAAAGGTAACGACATAATGAACTAAACTCTCTTATATTTTGAAATACTCCTAAGTTCACGAGGTGGATCCATTCGTGAACCTCGTATAGTATACGAGACTTCAGAAACATATATAGAACCTTCTGAGTCAACAGCTATTCCATGTGGTGCGAAAAATTGCCCTGGACCATCACCTTCTTCTGCATCACCAAATCGAGATACTAAGTTACCATCAAGATCATATATTCCCACTCTATGGCCCATACCTGGAGCATCATCTAATCCCCCCATACCATTTAATTCACCAATGTAAATATGCTCTTGCCATAAAACCATTGAGTCAGGTCGATGTATATTATTCCACATTCGTAAGAAATTCCCTTGCTGATCGAATATTTGAACTCTATGTGCTTCTCTATCCACAACATAAATATTACTTTTTTCATCAACTGCAATGTTGTGAGGTCTCATAAATTGACCCGCATCTATTCCAGGACTCCCCCATGAAAATTTATAATCTCCATTACCTGTATAGACATGAATCCTTGAGTTTCCATAGCCATCTGATACATAAATATCCCCATTACTCGGGTTAATGGCAGCTGAGGTAGGTCTATTAAAAGGTTCTCCACTCCAAATAGGCTTAGGATTATTCCTCTCACCGATCTCCATAATTCTTTCCCCTGATGAAGAAATTTTCTGTATTGTATGAATCCCATCGTCAGCTACAAGTAAGGTGTCATCATGCGCGACATATAATCCATGAGTTCTATTTTCACTAAATAAACCTTTGCCAAAAGTGTTTATAAAGTTTCCTTCTTTATCAAAAACAACAATCGGATCTTTACCTCTAGTTAATAAAAATACATTATCTTGGGAATCGATACCTACGCCAGGACATTCTAAAAGTGTAATATCAGCAGGAATATGCGGCCATCCTTCCACATGTTCATAGGTAAACGCACCACTTCCAAATACTTGTGCCATAATTTTTCCCCTTTCGTTACAATTAAACAGATAAGACAGGTCTGTCTGGATCTGGATCTACTTCAAATGAATTTAACACAGAACCAAGCATATAATATTGACCTATAGTCGATGCTAAATCTACAACACCTTCGATTCCAAAAGTTTTTTGTGCATCATCAAACAATTGATCACTAACCCTATTATTTTTAATTAATTCATTTGTAAAATCTACAGCTATTCTTTGTCTATTAGATAATAATTTATAATTGATTTCATGTTTTTTTTCTATTGAATCAATTACTTCAATCGGTACTCCAGATTGTAATGCACCTGGTTGATGAGCTGACCATACATAAACACAATCTATTTGACGAGCAACAATTATAGTCACTAATTCTCTTATTTCACTCTCTAGTGTTGTCTCTTTCCTAATTTGATCAGCAGTATTACATACTACTTCAGCAAGGGAAGGTTTATATAATAAAACTCTATATGGACCAACAATACGGCCATTGTATGATTCTTTCAATTTATCCAGAACTAAATGTATATCTTCGGAAGCGTCATCATTTTCTCGAATTTCTTTTACTCTTGTCATCCTATGTCTCCAGTGCTATTTTCACTATTTGCTTACCAAAATTATTTCCTGTTAATACTCTTAATAGTGCATCAGGAGTATTCTCTAATTCTAGTATAATATCCTCTTTAGATTTCAAATTACCTTCAACAAATAACTTTTCTAAATATGTGAGTGCTTGAGGAAAATCTGGGGAGAATCTACTTACAATAAATCCCTCAACAGTTGCTTGATTAGTAAGTATATTCCTAAAATTTGTTATTCCATGAGCAATTTCATCATTATGCAAATTATATTGAGCGATTTGCCCGCACACAACAATTCGAGCTCTAAATGCAAGGTTTTCTAACACAGCTTCTAAAATCTGCCCTCCGACATTATCAAAGTATATATCAATGCCATTTGGGCAAAGTTCTAATAATTTATTATAAACGTCTTCTTTTTTATAATTAATTGCAAAGTCAAAATTTAATTCTTCAGTAATATATGAAGCCTTACTTTCTGAGCCAACAATACCAACTACTTTACAGCCAGTCATTTTTGCTAATTGACCGACAACAGCCCCAACAGCTCCAGAAGCTGCAGAAATAACAACAGTCTCATTCGGTATAGGTCTACCTAAATAAAACAAACCAAAATAAGCAGTTAGACCCGGCATTCCTAAAACACCCAAAGCTTTTGATGCGTCAGATTCATTTATTGATAATTTTCTTGCATTACTTCCATTAGAAATAGCATATTCTTGCCAACCAAATCGGCCCTCAACTAAATCTCCTACTTCAAAATCAAGATTTCGACTTGAAATAATTTTACCTACAGCACCCCCAACCATAACATCACCAATTTCAACAGAAGGGGCATATGATTTTTTGTCACTCATTCTACCACGCATATATGGATCAACAGACAACCAAAGAATTTTCACTATAAATTCTCCAAGGTTTATTTCAGGTATATCAAATTCAATCAATTTAAAGTTAGATTCATCGGGAAACCCATTGGGGCGAGAATTTAATATCAAGGCTCTGTTTTTTAATTCATCCACAATAATCACCTTTCTTACCTGAGATTATGGCAATATTCAATATAATTCTTCCATAATGTGTTATTTTATTAACTATAAAATGTAAACCTAAATGTAATAATTTTTACTTTTTATTACAAGGAGTTCTCAATGAACAAAACTATAAAATTATTGGAAAAATTAACAAATGGTCATGGTCCTACTGGATTTGAAGGTCAAATTAGACAAATTATACGTGAAGAAATAACAAATCCTGAAATTAGTATTGATACGGATGGATTGGGTTCATTAATTTGTAAAATTGAAAAAGATAATAAATCCCCTAAAGTTATGCTCTCAGCTCATATGGACGAATTAGGTTTAATGGTTAGATATATTACTGAAGAAGGGTTTATCAAATTTCAAACATTGGGTGGTTGGCTAGATCAATCAATAGTAAATCAACGATGGGTAATTATGACTAAATCGGGGAATATTAAAGGGGTAACTGGGATCAAGACAGTACATGTGATGACTGAAGCTGAACGTAAGCAAGTATTTCCAAAAGATAATCTTTTCATCGATGTCGGAGCAAAAAATAAAAAAGATGCTGAAGAAAGACTAGGGATATTGCCGGGTGATCCAATAAGCCCAGATAGTTCTTTTGAATTCCTTAATAGTGATAATATATTGCTAGGAAAGTCATGGGATGATCGAGTTGGTGTCGCTTTACTTATTGAAACTTTAAATTCTTTAAATAGTAAAAAATTACCTAATAATGTTTTTGGCTCATGTACAGTACAAGAGGAAGTAGGTCTAAGAGGTGCTATTACAAGCAGTTACACTATTGCACCAGATATAAATATTAATCTAGAAGTAGGTGTTGCAGGAGATTACCCAGGTATGAATCCAAATTTAGCTCAAGAGAAACTGGGTGATGGACCTTCGATATTTCTACATGACAGCTCAATGATACCAAATTTAAAACTTCGAGATTTTTGTATTGATACAGCAAAAAAACTGAATATACCAATTCAATTTTCCGTAATTTCTGGCTATGGAGAAGATGGTGCTGCAGCCCAAAAATCTTTTGGAGGTATACCAGCAATTAACATAGGGATTCCTACAAGGTACTTACACAGTCACAATGGAATAATAGATCTTGATGACTTTATTAAAGCGAAAACGTTAGTTAAAAGCTTAGTTGAAAATTTAGATGAAACTACAGTGAAATCTATTAAATCTTTTGATTAATTTATTAAAGGTTTTTATTAAATGAATATTTTGTTTTGGATTATTTTAATAGCAATTATTCTAGAATTTATTATTGATACGATATTAACAGTTTTAAATATTCGTTCTATCAACACCACTCCACCAAATGGACTAGAAGATATATACGATTCTTCGGAATATAAAAAATCACAAGAATATACGTTAACACGATCAAAGTTTTCCTTAGTAATTAATATTGTACAAATTATAGCTATGTTGATTTTTTGGTTTAGTGGTGGATTTAATTTTGTAGATCAAATTATTCGAACATTAGAATTTAATGAAATTATTAATGGGATTCTTTTTATATTCATATTAAGTGGACTTAGTATGATACTAAACTTACCCTTTGATTTATATGGGACATTTGTTATTGAAGAAAAGTTTGGATTCAATAAAATGACTTTATCCACCTACTGTACAGATACACTAAAAAGTCTAATTCTTTCTATCGCTATTGGAGCACCTCTCATCGGAGGTATTTTATTTTTCTTTGAGTATACAGGTGCATTTGCATGGTTATATTCCTGGATATTTATCATAATTATTTCACTAATCATTCAAATAATTGCACCTGTCTGGATAATGCCAATTTTTAATAAATTCACACCATTAAAAGACAGTGAATTGAGAAATTTAATTATTGAGTATACAAAATCTGTTAATTTTACTTTCGGCAACATTTTTGTAATTGATGGTTCTAAAAGAAGTAATCATTCCAATGCATTTTTTACAGGTTTTGGAAAAACAAAACGTATAGCTCTTTTTGACACCTTAATTGATCAATTAAATGAACAAGAAATTGTTTCTGTTATTGCTCATGAAGTCGGCCATAGTAAAAAGAAACATATAATAACATCAACAATATTAAGTATAATTAATACTGGTGTAATGTTTTTCCTTCTATCATTATTTATTGAAAACAGTCTACTTTTTGAAGCTTTTTATATGAAGGAAGTTTCGATCTATGCGAGTATAATATTTTTTGGTTTGCTGTTTACCCCTATAAATTTAATACTATCACCAATTATACAATTCATATCTAGAAAAAATGAGTATCAAGCAGATAAATGGTCAATAGAAACAACTAAAGACAAAAACAATTTAATTACTGGGTTAAAAAAATTAGCTGCAAAAAACCTTTCCAATTTATCACCACACCCACTATTAGTTTTTTTTCAATATTCTCATCCTCCAATTTCAGATAGAATAAAAGCGATAAACTTATTAAAAGAAGAACAATAAAGTTATATATTTTGCAAATAATCTATGGTTTATAATATGTTTGCCTGACAATAATATATTAAGGAGATAATTATGAAGGTTACTGGCGTAAAAACCTATGTAGTTGAAAATGAACCTGGAGAAAGATCTGGTGGGGGAGATCCAACAATTAAATGGTATGTAGGTGGTAAATTCTTTCTGATTTTAGAACTTATGACAGATGAAGGAATTGTTGGTATTGGAGAAAAAGTAACTGGAAGCTCTTTCACTGGTGATATGACATGGGATACATTTCAATCTCAAATAAAATTAGTTCATGAAACTGTGGAGGCTTTTGTTGTAGGTCAAGATCCATTTAATATCGAAAAGATTTGGTACGACATGTATGCAGGTCGTCACGATTATAGATTACCAAGTATGCATTATGGAATGGTTTTATCAGGAATAGAAATGGCACTTTGGGACATAGTTGGTAAAGCTACTAACCAACCAATTTATAATCTCTTAGGTGGTAAATATTGGGAAAAATTGAGAGCATATGCTTACATGCCACCTATACCAGAAGGAAAACCAGAAAATGCTGGGAAAATTGCTGAAAACCTATTAAAAGATGGTAACTCAGCTTGTAAATTTGATCCTTTTCATCCAATTCAAGGTCCAGCAAGAGATATTGGATTACCTGAAATCACTTATTGTGAAAACATATTTAAAAGTATCCGATCTGCAGTAGGTAATGAATTAGAAGTTGGTCTAGGCACTCATGGGCAACTAACTACCTACAGTGCTATAAGAGTAGCGCAGGCTATAGAACAATACCAACCATTTTGGTTTGAAGAACCTGTTCCACCAGAAAACGTTGATGAAATGGCAAGAGTTGCTGCTCATACTAGTATACCGATTGCAACTGGTGAAAGACTCGCTACAATTTTTCAATTTTCTGAAATAATCAGGAAACAAGCTGCCCAGATAATTCAAATTGATATCGGACAATGTGGGGGGATAATGGTTGGGAAAAAAGTTGCAGGTATGGCTGAAGCCAGTTATGCCGTTATTGCGCCACATATGTACTGCGGTCCTATAGCAGCAGCAGCGGCATTACAAGTAGCTGCATGTTCGCCAAATTTTATGATAACTGAAGCAAATCAAGGTCCATTACATAAAAAAATATTCAAAGAACCTATAGAGTTTAAAGATGGATTTATTCAAATTCCAAAAGGTCCTGGCTTAGGTGTTGAACTGGATGAAAAAGTTGTTAAGGATCATCTGGTAAGTTAGTCCGAAAAAGAATCACGAATCAATTTTATAAATTTATCAGAATTTACATTAATTGCATGTTTAACTTCGCCTTGCCCTATAGTAAATTCTGATGCTCCTGCATGATCATCATAACTACAACTAATATTTACAGAACCCTGTTCATATTCACAAATATCTGGGCTCATAGCCACTGCAACCGCAATAACATCGCAAGGCTCATACCCTCTATCACTCAATTCTCCTCTAAATTTAAACCATCTGGTCAATATTATATCAGTTACTTTCCCGTATACACTTTTGGTCATCAAAAGCTTACATTGCTCTCTATTTAAAAAAACATTTTCTAAGGAATTTAATGTGATTAGTGTAATATTTTTTTTTAAATTTAGTACTATGCTAGCTGCTTCGGGATCATTAAAAAAATTGAACTCTGAATAAGGTGTGATATTTCCTTTACCAAAAGCACCTCCCATAACAATTATTTCATTAACTTTAGTCAGTAAATCTTGATTATTTTCAAATGTTTTGGCCACATTAGTCAACGGACCTAAAGCTATAATATTAACTGGGGTAACAGAGTTTTCTATTTGAGAAGTCATAAAACTAATGGCATCTAATTGTAGGTCAACTTGATATCCATCAGTATCTATCCCCATTCCATTAAGCCCATGATAATCATACCCGTATCGAAATTCTCTATTAATCGCTTTAGATGCACCCGGTATAATAGGAATATGTGTGTTATTAGTAGCATGCAATAAATACAACGCGTTTTTTACACAATCTGTCAAAGAAGCATTACCCCCGGTAATCGTAATGCCGAGTATATCCCAATCTGGGTTATTCAATGCCAAAAATAGCGCTATTGCATCATCGGTTCCAGGATCACAATCTATTATTACAGGCTGTTTCATTTTTTCACCTTATATATATTTTTTAATATTGACAAAACTGTAACAAAAAGTTACTAGATTTATCAACGAAATACTACTACTATTGTTTTAAAAATATGACTCACATAAAGGAGTTAACCAATGAAAACCTTAGATATCATTGCAGAAATATTAAAAATTGAAGGTATAAATTATCTTTCAGCATTCCCGACAACAAATATGATTGAATCAGCTGCAAAAATAGGTATAAAACCTATAATTTGTCGTCAAGAACGTGCAGGAGTAGGTATTGCAGATGGGTTTTCTAGAGTAAATAATGGATCTCCATTAGGTGTATTTGCAATGCAATATGGTCCTGGCGCTGAAAATGCTTATGCGGGTATAGCTACAGCATATTCTGATTCAGTGCCAATGTTATTACTACCGTTAGGGCATCCTACAGATCGAGATAGAATATTCCCTAACTTTAGTTCTATTGAAAGTTTTGCAACAATCACAAAATATGCAGAACAAATCAATTATCCTAATAAAGTCGTTGAAACAATGCGTAGAGCATTTGCCAATATTCGGATGGGTAGGCCCGGCCCAGTGCTTGTAGAAATACCAACTGATGTTGGAGAAGCCGAAGTCTCTGCTGAATTATTAAAAGGTTACTCAACCACTCCGTCCATAATCTCACAAGGAAATCCATCTGATGTTGATAAAATAGCTAAAATACTTTTAGGTGCTAAAAATCCAGTTATATATGCAGGGCAGGGTGTTTTGTATTCAGAAGCAACGTATGAACTACAAGAATTAGCAGAACTATCAGGAATTGCAGTAACTACTACTATGGCTGGTAAAAGTGCATTTTCTGAAATTCACCCTTTATCACTTGGTAGCTCATCAGGAGTCATGAATGATGCAGTTTATCATTATATTGACACATCAGATGTTGTACTAGGAATTGGAACAAGCTTTACAAAACATGGTATGACAACAACAATTCCTCAAGGAAAAACATTGTTACAGATAACAAATGATCCTAGAGATATCTCAAAAAGTTACGATATAAAAAATGCTGTAATTGGTGACTGTAAATTAGTATTACGACAATTAATTGATGCGATCAAAGACTTACAAAAAAATACAAATAAAGAAAAATACAATGACACTGTAAACAATATAAATGTACTTAAAACAGAATGGTTGAAAAAATGGGAGCATAAACTGAATTCGAAAGAAGTCCCTATGACACCATACCGCGTTATTAATGAATTTATGAAAGTAACTGATCCTAGTAAAACGATTGTGACACATGACTCAGGTAGTCCTCGTGATCAAATAATGCCATTTTACAAATCAGATGGCCCAAGAACTTATATTGGATGGGGTAAATCTCACGGATTGGGTACTGGACTTGGATTAAATATTGGTGCTAAGTTGGCAGAACCTCAAAAGTTCTGTGTGAATTTTATGGGTGACGCTGCGTTTGGAATGATTGGTTTAGATTTTGAAACTGCAGTTAGATCTGATATTCCAACTCTTACAGTTGTGTTTAATAACAATACAATGGCTATTGAGATAAACAACATGCAAGGCTCACATGATATATATAACACTCGAGACCTTAAGGGAGATTACACTGCACTTGCAAAAGCAATGGATGGATGGGCTGAAAAGGTAACTGATCCAGAAGATATACAAAATGCCTTCATGAGAGCTAAGTCTGCTACAGAAAATGGGCAAGCTGCATTATTAGAATTTATTACCAGTGAGGAACAAGATTTTTCAAATAGGAGAGCTTTTGTTTGATTTGATTAAAATCTAAAGGGATCGTTATCTGATTCTTTAGAATATTCAAAAATCCTATTTGGATTAAGCATAGATATATCAATATCTATATCCGAACCAGTGATCAATGCTGAGGTTAATTTCGCCATAAGAGGACCATATAAAATACCTTTTCTACCGCCACCTGTTGAAATAATCAGATTGTCAGATTGATTTATAGCTCCTAAAATTGGCAATCCATCAAGACTTAAAGGCCTTAAACAAGCGGTATGCCCAACAACTTGGGCATCTAATAAATAAGGGAAAACAGATAGAACTGAATCAAGCATCGTTTTTCTTGCTTCATTAGTAGTTTTTTCATTAAATCCAACACGTTCTTCCGTAGTACCTAACCAAATTAAATCGTCAGATTTAGTTACAATATAATTAGAGCCCCAAGAAACATATGTTAATGGCGGACCCGCTATATTCATTTTTAATATTTGGCCACGTAAAGGTTCAACTGGAATATCCAATCCGATCCATTCTTTTGTAAATTGAGTCCATGGCCCCATAGCAAAAATAACTTTCTCGGCAATAAAATTATCTGACTTTGTTTTTATCTTGTAGTAACCTTCTTTTTCTAAACTCACAGAGATAACTTCGGTATATTTTATTTGAGAACCGAGTTTTTCTGCTCCCATTAAAAAAGCTAGCGTAGTTTTATATGGATCTACAGTTGCAACATTTTGTATTATTGAACCTCCGATAATTTGAGGAGAAATTCTCGGTTCAATCGCCAAAATATCTTCTTTTGATTTCCATTCAACATTAAAATCTTTAACACTTTGTTGCCACGGTAATTTACTTTTTATTGCATTTGATTCCTTTTCAGACATAGCCAAAGTAATATGTAAATGACTATCGTATTCTGTATCAACTCCAGTATTTTCAAACAATTCTGGATGAATAGAAGTGTGAAGATCAAAAGATTCTAAACTAAATTCACTAAGTGGACCTGGTATACCAAATCCTCCTAATGGGTTTAGTCCTCCTAAAGCAAATCCTGATGCATGACCTGCAACAGTATCTCTTTCTAAAATCAAGGAACGGACACCTTGTTTAGCTAAAAAATAGGATGTAGCACATCCAACAATTCCGCCTCCAATAATGATAACATCATACTGGTTTTTATTGAGGGTCATAAATCAGCCTTATAAATTTATTGCAAGCTCTTAACTACTTTATTATACTACAAAAAATACTTAAACAATTTTCAGGATTTAATCATGGTCGGACAAAATAATAATAACAATCAAACAGAATTAGCTACACTAGGTGGAGGGTGCTTTTGGTGTATAGAGACTATATATCTAAGAGTCAAAGGCATAAATAAAGTCATATCAGGTTATACGGGAGGTCAAACGATTAATCCCACGTATGAAGAAGTTTGTAGTGGTAATACAGGACATGCTGAAGTTGTACAAATAGAATATGATCCCAAAGAAATAAGCTATTCTAATATTTTAGATATATTTTTCGATATTCATGATCCAACAACTTTGAATAAACAAGGTCCAGACACCGGTACTCAATATAGATCAGAAATCTTTTATCATAATGATACCCAAAAGAGTATTGCAAACGATAAAATTAAAATGCTTACTGAGAATCAGATATTTGATGCGCCAATCGTAACTGAAATATCTAAGATCGATGTGTTTTATAACGGAGAGGATTATCATCAAGATTACTTTGCAAATAATCCTATGAATCCATATTGTGTGTATATCATCAATCCAAAATTACAGAAATTTCTGCTACAAAACCAACCTAAATAATCTATTCATAAGTTAAAGCTTCAGCAGGGTATATTCTTGAAGCTTGTATTGCAGGAACCCATGTAGCTATCAGGGCAAATAGGACAGTGATTGAAGTTATTCCAATAAGGTTAATCCATGGCATTTCAAATGTTAGGTCTTCGACAGTTTTTCTAATTTCTTCAACTATATTCCATGAAACAAGAGTCCCTAAGCCAATACCAACAATAGATCCTAATATGGCTATAACTGCAGATTCAAGTAAAAATTGAAACTGTATCATTCTTCGGGAATACCCCATTGCTTTCATCATACCAATAACTCTTCGACGTTCGACAACAGCCCTGAAAGAGATAACACCTAGGGCTGCTACACCAACTATCAAACCCAAACCCTGAAAACCTTGAAAAAGAAGATTGAATGCATCATCTTGTGCACGTTGATCAGCAAGTTGTGTGACAATAGCAGTTGCTTGCATAGAGTTTTCTAAGAAAACAGTTTCAAGTTTTCTTGCTATTTCCTCATCCTGAGTGGGATCAGTTAATTTAAAACGATAGACATTAGGGGTAATATCAATTGGTGAGATTTCTTTCACCAAATCAGTATTTGTATAAATAGCTGATCGGCCTTGCCCTTCAAATCCATCTAGTCCACCAGCTATAGGATCTACGACACCAATTATTTTACGTGTAACAATTTCTCCATAAACCCCTTGCCCCAATGGCAATTGCAATTCAATAAATTGACTTGTCATTTCTCCTTGCTCTGTAGCTTCTACACCATCTAATCTAAAAGAATCTGAAGACTGTGCGCCAGGACCTCCCTGATTTGCTGTCGATAAAGCATCACCCCTTATCAAAGCAAGAGTTGAATCTTCAGCTAAAGCACCCCAAATTGACCTAGCGTCACTGCCATAAGCTGGATCATAATGAGTAATTTGCAATAGATTTGTTTCCAAATATGAAGTATCGAGAGCTTTTATTGAAGCATTTTTAAATCGCGAATTATCCGTACCTTCCTGGCGAGCTTGTGCTCTGAAGTTTGTTTGACTTGCTATAACATCGAAATCTGAAGAATTAACTATATCAGAATTATTTATCGTTGTATAAACATCCTCTATAGGAGTTTCTCTATTAATATTTGCTCTGATTTCATATCCGCCGCTAACTCTTTCTGGATTATCTTGTATCTCATTACCAAGATTATTTAATGTGGCAAAAATTACCAGTGTAAAAATTACGAGAGCAAACATTGTAACGGTAAGACCAGTACGAAAACGCGACGCCATAGGATAAGCAACAGAAATCTTGAATACTGCTTTAAAACTATTGATAGCTCCAAATGTTTTATTACCTATCCATACTATAATTTCAGCATTGTACATAATAACCGTCATGACTGAAACAACTAACCAAAGACCTGGCAATACAAATGTAAGTGGAGAATCTTCCAATTTTCCAGTTATACCCTCCAAGGTATCAAATGGCATACCCCAAAATATTGCCAAGGTTAAACCAGTAATACTTGCTGCTAACCTATCTATAACTCTAGGGAGAAGAGAAGTGTAATTTAACATCCATCTTAAGGTCAAACCTATACCAAGTAAGGTCAAACTTACTCCTGAACCGAATAATGCTGCATCTTTATATACAGGTGCATCTTCTAATCCAAAAACTGTAAACAGTACAATTGGTCCTAGAATTAATAGTGGCCAACCAGTTTTAAAGAACCTCAATATAATAGTAATTAATTTCCATAATGTAACTAAAAACCACATAGAAATGGCATTTTGAACTGTTTGATCTGGTACAACAAAAATCGATACGATTAATCCAACCCAAATCAAACCCAAAATAACATTACTTATCGTAAGTTTTCTCTTATCACTAATCATAATAGCTACAAGATATATTGGTCCTAGTAACCATTTAATTGAACTCAAAAATAAAACTTTGATTGGTACCTGCTTATCTTTTGCAAACTGTTCAGGTAAATTCCTGATAGCAACAACAATATTAAGTTTGCTGACACGGTAAGAGGATATAACCACTGTGATAAAGGTTAATAACATTCCAGATGAAAATGCTAATGCTAGTGCTCTCATATTTAAGGAATATTTGATGACAAATCCGTCATCCTCATTACTAAGTGCTGATAATCCAATTGATACTAAGGAATAACTTGCAAGCACTCCGATAAGAGTACCAAGAGATGCTGCAGCTAAAGCATAGGCTGTTCCTTCAAAGGTAAACATCTGAGTGAGATGAGTTCTTTTCATACCTATAGCTCGGGATATCCCCATTTCAGTACTTCGAGAAGCTGCGAGTAGAATAAATACTAAAAATATTAATAATAAACCAACCGTTATAGAATAAGTTCCAAAAATACTAAAAAATGTTGTTATAGATGTTCCAACAGTATTTGCTAATTCATTTAATCTATACTTTATAGGGTCTACATTATAATCTTGAAATGTATATAATAATGGTCCAACAGACTGTATTTCATTAGTTAACTTTGCATCTTCTAAGGCACCTAAAACTAACCCGCGATTAGTTTGATCTCCGATTAATTTAATAAATTCATCACTCATTGTGCCTGAACTTAGTTCTACGGATAAAGTATCCATATCATCTTTTATACTCTGAGGTAAATTTTCATTATTCAATATATATGCATTCAGAGAATCAGTTACTACCGTTGTTGAAAGAATATTAAAAATATCAGTAGCCATTTCTCTATCTGAAAAATCTAAATAAAGTTTATCAGTCAATTCCTTTGACCTTTGTATACCTTCATCTTGAGTTCCAGATGTAGAAATTGAGATATTATTAAACTGACCAGGTCTGTTTAGTATAGTTTGGAGCTCTGATATGTTCATAAGGACTCTTGGATCAGAGGCAGCAAGGTTTCCTCTAGCAGCAACAACTGTTATCAAATAAGGATATTTTGCATTTGGTGTTACGATATTTAATGTATCCCCCACTTTAGCGTCTATTTTGGATGCAAGTGCACCTGATATAACTACTTCTCCTTCTCCTAATTCAGTTAGTGAATAGGTTTTTCCATCAGGTAAATTAACATCTCCAAAACCACGTAAGTACTCTTTATCAAATCCCAAAATAAGTGTTTGTGAATTTGTTTTCTCTGTGGAAGGGAGATATACAGAAAAATCTTCACGAATAAATGGGGCAAAACCATCAATTTCATCGTATTGACTTGTCTTAGATTGAATAATATCAAAATCTTCTTTATCAAGATAATTGTCACCGAAAACAGATGATTGTGTGGAAGTTATATATATATCTGAATTGCCTAATCCCTGGAGAACCGCGTACCGAATTGAAGTTGTGACTGTATCACCAATACTTAACGCTGCACAAATTATCGCAGTACTTAAAGTTAAACCAAACATAATAACTACAGATTGAGCAGGTCTACGCGGTATATTTCTAATTGCCATTTTTACTAATAGTTTATTCCTAAAACCTAGCACTGCAACAATTAACACTGCAACTATCATGATACTGGTTGATACACCAGCTAAAATGTCTATATCTACACCAAATAATTCTTCCATTTATATCTCTCTATTTCCCATCATCTTCAATTAAACCGTCTCTCATACGTATAGTTCTATGTCCGATAGAACCAACTTCATCTGAGTGAGTAACAATTATAAAAGTTTGATTGTTGTCTTTATTCATTTTACGTATTAAATCTATCACTTCATCTTGGGTCTTAGAATCTAAATTCCCTGTCAATTCATCTGCCCATATTATTGCCGGATCATTAGCAAAAGCTCGTGCAATAGCCACCCTTTGCTGTTCTCCTCCAGATAATTCGGTAGGTAAATGGGTATATCTATCAGCAAGACCAACTAAATCCAAACGATCTTCTGCAATATTCTTTGATGTACTCTGCGAAGTTCCAGCTAGTACTAAGGGTAATTCAACATTTTCCCGAGCAGTTAACACTGGTAATAGATTATAGGCTTGAAAAACAAAACCCATATTTTTACCCCTGAAATTTGTCAATTGATTATCTGACATCTGAGTTATATCTGAGCCCCTTATAATAATTTCACCTGAATCAATTTCATCAAGCCCAGAAAGGCAATTTAAAAGTGTCGTCTTACCGCATCCACTAGGTCCCATAATGGTAACAATTTCACCTTGATTAACTGACAGAGAAACACCTTTGAGTGCCTCAACTTTTACATCTTTAGATTGATAAGTTTTATAGACATTGTTTGCAACAATTATTTCTTGATTAGACAACACAAATCCCCATTTCTATTTACACACAAAATTTAAATATATTATACAAGAATATTAATCACGATTTATTAACGTTTGTATATCTATTCCAAAAGCATTTCCAATTCTTAAAAGGACTCCCAGAGTTAGGTTTTGTTTCCCATTTTCAACAGAACTAATGTATGTTCTGTCTAAGCCTGATTCGTCGGCAAGTTTTTGTTGATTCCACCCTTTTAGTATTCTTGTCCTTTTCACTTTATCTCCAATAAATGAAAGATAGTCCTCTAAATTACCATTTAGGGTAGTTGATGAAACTAATCGTGAAGCTTCTATAATTGCACTTGAAACATCCTTGGATATTATATCTACTCCTGAGAGTAAATTTTCATCTATTCCAACTATTCCAGATCCACCAAGCATTGTTACCACAGATTTATCCATACCTTTAACAGCTGTAATTATTTCTAATACACCAGGTAGATTTTCTTCTAGTGTTATTGATAAAACTAACAAGTCAATTTCTTTTTCACTCAGAAAAATAATAAGATCATCAGTAGGCATTTCAGTACCTAGGAAATGCACGTTCCAACCCGAGATTCTCATCAATTCTGACACCACTTTGGGTCCGATAAAGTGTTTTTCACCAACCGGAGTGCAAATAGCAGCCGTACCAATAATATCTCCATTTGGTGCTAAAGATTGAGTCAATCTCTCTATTTGAGAAAGGGTTACAGTTACAGCTAAATGTTCTTCAGCTATATTTAGTAGTCCCTTTTTCCATAATTCACCAATGTTAACTAAGGATGGCATAAACATTTTTAATAAAATATCTTTGACAGTCTTCCCGTCATTAATATATGAATCAACAAGTTCACTAACTTGGTCAATTTGTCCTTCAACAGATAATGTTATGTATCGAGACAAATTATATTCATTATTTTTTATACTGTTAGATATGGATGTCAATTGAACCTCGCGTATGCAACTTGATAAAAACACTTAACACAATGTAGAATTATTATAACATATATTTAAACATTAGTGATTTATAATCTACATTATATTGTAACTTATGTAAAGATCAGAGGGTGTATATGCAAATTGCATTAACAGGCGGAACAGGATTTATTGGGAAGTATTTGACGAATAAATTTATAGAAAATGGTCATCAAGTTGTTATTCTTACTAGAAATCCTTCAGGTATCAAAAATCCTATACCGAATGTGAATTATATTCATTGGGATCCTAAGGATTCAAACTTTCAGCTAAAAGGCATAGAAAATTCAGAAATACTTATTCACTTAGCTGGCGAACCTTTGGTTGGCCCACCTATTATTGGGCGATGGACAAAGTCTAAAAAAAATAAAATTTATGAAAGTAGAGTTGTAGGAACTGAAAATTTAATCAGTTCACTTTCGTTATCTAATCATAAAATAAATACATTTATTGGCATGATTAGCGGTATTGGTTGTTATCCCGATTCAGGGGAAAAAGAACTTGATGAAAGTTCAGAAATTAGTAATGAATGGTTAGCTGAAATCGTAGTACAATCAGAAAATTCTATGACTAATAATATACCCAACAATATTAGAAACGTCATTCTCAGAGCAGGTATTGTTATAGGAAAAGATGGTGGAGGACTAAAAAGGCTCGTATTACCTTCTCAATTTGGAGTCTTAGGGAAATTTGGTACTGGTGACCAATGGTGGTCATGGATGGATATAGATGATATATATAAATGCATAGTTTTCTTCATCGAAAATGAATACACGGGGCTTTACAATGTAACTACTCAAAATCCCGTAAGACAAAAACAATTTGTGGGTACTCTTTCCAAAATATTACGAAGACCTAACACTATGTGGTTTCCTCTACTTGGACATTTATACAAGCTAGCGTTAAAGATAATATTGGGGGGTGTATCTGCTGAGGTACTTTACAGCAGAAAAATAAATCCTTCCAAACTATTTCAAACAGGATTTACTTGTCAATATCCATTAATAGAACAATCGATAGAAAAGAATTTAAAAACTTAAAACAATTCAGACGGTACAGAAATTCCATCAAAGTCTTCTTCAGTGAGAGGGTCTTCTGGCTCTATCTCAAGCTTACTCATATAGTAATATAATTGTTTTAAGTGGTGTACTGAATGTCCAAGGCCCAAATCCATCAGCTGATTTAGTGGCATAGTACCCATATAAGTTTTGACAGGAGTTTTTAAGATATCTAATTCAATGTTTTCAAAAAATTTCTCAATTCTATTGATCACTGATTCACCAAACTCAACTATAGATTTCACATCTTGGGTTTTTAAAGCATCTGTTATGTACCTTTGACGATCCTCTGCTTTATATTCTCCTTGTTCATATGCCAAAAGCATCATATAGGGTCTATCAAATAGGTGGAATGTAAACTGTCTAAGTGTTCTGTCTCTTTCAGGAGAAACCCAATCTATTAAATCATCAGGAATTTGTAATGTAGCTCTTCTAGCTGCAGAAAGAACTTTCATAAATTTACCTAACATCCATTCTGCGTCAGAGTCTGTAATACTCACTTCTCCTAAATTCAAAGCTTCTGATAAAGAAGGTCTGTCAAAGCCAATAATAACTTTATCACCAAATGATTTTATGCCAGGAGTTAAGGTAATTGTTGTTACAGGTATAACTTTCAGACCTAATTCTTCCAACTCTTTTAGTGCTTGAGGGTCTTTAGCTACATCCATAGGAATATAATCAATACTGTTTTGCGAAAGATACTCTTTCGTTCTTCCACAAGTAAATCAGCCTTGTCGAAAAAATACTTTGACTTCCATAGCAACTCCATTTTTCAAAAATTTTGTTTGTCAAAAAATTATTTTTTAACGCCTTTCAGAACCCCTTAGTCGTGGATCTAAAATATCTCTTAAAGCATCTCCAAACATATTAAATGCTAAAACTACTACTGTCATAACTAATCCTGGAACAAATGACAACCAAGGGTATACAGTTAAATAATGTCTACCTTGGCCTGCTAACATTCTTCCCCAAGAAGGATCAGGGGGTGGAACACCAACTCCTAAAAAGCTCAAAGAAGCTTCTGATAATATTGCTGCTGCTAAAGCACCTGTAGAAATAATCAAATAAGGAGGAATACAGTTTGGCATAATATGCCTGAACACTATCCTAGCCCAGTTAGCACCTATTGAATATGCTGACTCAATGTAAGTAGTATTTCTGATTGATAATGCTTGTGCTCTTACTACGCGGACTGATCCACCTATTAAACCAATACTAATTGCTAATACGACATTGTTCAAACTTGCACCGAATGAAGCTATAATTACTAAAGCAAAAGCTAGTGTAGGAATACTTTGCATGATATCAACAAAACGTTGGCTAATCAAATCAAACCAACCTCCTAAATATGCACTGATTAAACCCCAAAAGGCTCCAATACCAGTACCTATAACAACAGAAACAAAACCTACGTAAACTGAAATTTGAGAACCTGAAATGGTCATACTTAACAAATCTCTTCCAAATTCATCTGTACCTAGCCAGTATGTCCAAGAAGGAGCATCGAATTTTTGAAATATATTCATATATAGTGGATCATGTCGAGAGATTATTTTGAAATATTCTTGACCTTGACTAGCATCAATAAAAAATCTATTAATTAATTCTTCGACGTATGAAATTGCTGCAATAGCTACAACTGCAATTACGATCAGACCACCAGCTGCGCCAAAAGGCTTATTTTTGCAAAATCTTACAAAGCTTTGTCGCCACAATTTGAATTTTGAAACCTTAAACTCGATTCCAATTTCTTGTTCTGTTATTTTTGAATTTGTTGACATTTACGAACCTAATATTTGTTATAATTTAAGAATAACGTATTCTCGGATTAAGCCAACCATACAAGAGATCAATTAATAAATTCACTAAAACGTGTCCTGTAGTAATGATTAGAACAAAGTTTTGTATCACTGGATAATCTCTTAGCCTAACTGCATCCACAGTTGCTGCTCCAATTCCTGGTAAATTAAATACTGTTTCAGTTACTAATGCCCCACCGATTAAATTAGCCAATTGACTTCCTGAAATTGTGACCACTGGTATTAATGCATTTTTCATAGCATGACGCCAGAGAACACTAAATTTCTTTAATCCTTTGGCATTTGCTGTACGTATATAATCTTCACGAAGAACTTCTAACATAGTTGTACGCATCATTCTAACTTGAATTGCTGCTTGTGAAGCACCTAAGACTAAACAAGGAAAAAATAACTGAGTTAGATTTACCACTGGATCATCCCACGGAGTTTGATAAATTATTGGCGGAAACCAATTGAACCACGCTGCTGCAAACGTTAAAATTAAGATACCTAACCAAAAATTTGGTATAGCAAGACCAATAATACTAATAAAACGAGGTATGTAGTCTAATGGTGTATCTTGTTTTACTGCACTCAAAATACCAATAGGAATTGCTATAATCCATGATAAAACCAATGCCATAAGACCTAATTGCAGAGTCATTGGCAGTTTTCGTGCCAACATTTCAGTAACGGGCTGTCGTAAAATAAAACTATCTCCTAAATCCCAAGTTGCAACCTGCCATACCCATTCACCAAATTGTTCATAAACAGGTCGGTCGAGACCTAATTGAATTCGTATTTTCTCTACTTTTTCTTCATTAACAACTTCTTCGCCTTCACTACCACCAACAGCAATAAGTACTGCAACGTCACCAGGAATCACCCTCATGATAGTAAATATCAATAGCATTGCACCCAGTATTGTCGGTACCCCAAGTAATAACCTTTTGATTATATATCCACGCATCTTTTATAAATCCTTAAGAATTCAAGATTTTGATTCAAAAAATATCTTTAAGCGTAATTTTTAATAATTAATATGTCAATAATAAATATTGATATGATTTGATACCAATTCACATATCACATAAGTTCTTTGGTAATATTATCGTAATACTGTTTTCTTGTGAATAAATCAATCTTTTCTTGTTCTAAAACTTCAATCTCTGAATATTTTCCATTAGCTTGTTTGCCGTAACTTTCAAACAGCGATTTCATTACTGCATAGAAGTGAGCATGGCCAGCTAATATTATTCTGACTTTATATTTTTTTGCTAAGTCTTCCTCTGATACCTTTTCAAAAGCAGGTGCGCTACCTAATATCAATGGGTTATCTGTAGCAGCTGCAATTTGTTCTAATTTTTCCTCAGAATCAACCCCTGTAAGGAAAATTCCGTCTATATCTAACTGTGAATATTTTTTTACTCTTTCAACTGCCTCATCTATACCTACAAAATTTATTGCACTTGTTCTAGCTATAATTGACATAGAAG
>JBJKVQ010000031.1:0-5759 GCA_045562575.1 Dehalococcoidia bacterium | reverse complement strand
GAGCAATTTGCAGATCAAGTCATACTAATAAAAAATAATAGCTTAGAAAAACTAAGACAACCCTTTTCGAATTTAAATGAATATTTATATTCAAATATAAATTAACGACCTTTAAAATTAGGTTTTCGTTTTTCCAAAAATGCTCTAACACCTTCTTTGTGATCTTCAGTACCTCTTGCAATATTCTGAGCAACAGAGGCAATTTTTAGACTATCTTCTAAATTTGTATATAAAGACTTTTGAACTAAATACTTTATCAGTGACATTGAATACGTAGGGCCTTGAGCAATTCTTTTTGCTAATTCCATAGTAGTATCAAGTAACTTATCATGTTCTACAACTTCATTTACTAAACCCAGCTGTAATGCTTTATCTGCAGGGACAAGATCACCTAAATACTGTAATAAAAGAGTATTACCAAGACCAATCATCCTTGGCAACTGCCAACATGAACCATCAGCTGGAATTAATCCATTTCGTATAAATGCTTCTGAAAAGCTAGCTTTATCTGAGGCAATTCTTATATCACATGAAATAGCCATGCCCATACCAATACCCATCGCATAACCATTAACCATAGCAATAGAAGGTTTCTGTAAATTATGTATTCTTAATGGTAAAAAGCGTAAACGATCTCTCTCATCGGTCTTGTTTGCATATACAGCTTCCATACGTTCCCAGGCAGAAATAGTCTGTTCGACATCTAAATTATCAGCCGCTTGTTTCTCGCGTTCTTCAATGTTTTTGTTGAAGTTACGAACATTTGCACCCGAGCAAAAAGAAGGATCTTCACCACTTAAAACTAAGACACGTAAATTAGGATCGGATTCAAGCCTATCTAATTGATCGTTAATTTCGTCAGACATATCTGAACCTAAAGCATTTCTTGTTTTAGGATCATCCATTTTTATAAATAAAACCCCATCATTTTCTTCAACATGAATGTATTCAGTATTCATAATTCCTCCCATTTAGTACTCAGAGTAAATTAATTTATTTCCATCAATAGAATAAAAAAAAATTAAGTAAATCGGAAACAAATTAAGTAAGCTTTAGCACAGCGAGATAGCCATAGATAAAATCTATAGAAAATATAGATATCATCATATTGATAAATACCACAAGATAATAGATAATAAAATAATCGATGGAATTAGTACTATATATGTTCGATAATATATATATATCACTATATTATTACGTATTTCTTATATAAATTTCATATATATAATTATTTCGTAGATTTGTGCGCTTTTTTTCATCATGTAGTTTTTTGTTAGTTATATAACTTATTGGAAGGATTTTTAAAAATGTTTTGGCCTAGTAAAGAAGATCAAATAAAAGAATTAAATAGAAAATGGAATGAATCAGAACGATTCAAAGGTATAAAACGAAATTATGCTGCTGAAGATGTAGTCGCCTTAAGAGGTTCATTAAAGATAGAAAACACTGTAGCTCAAGCTGGCGCAGAAAGATTATGGTCCCTTCTTCATTCTGATCCTTATGTATCTACTTTTGGCGCCTTGACTGGATCGCAGGCTTCACAAATGGTTAAAGCTGGACTTAAATCTCTTTACATGAGTGGATGGCAAGTTGCTGGAGACGGAGTAGGTAATACAGCAGGTCAAACTTATCCTGATCAAAGCCTTTACCCTTCAAATAGTGTCCCAACATTAGTTAAAACACTTAATAATGCATTATTAAGAGCAGATCAAATCGGTAAATTAAATGGCGAAGATTCAGTGAATTGGCTTGCGCCTATAGTTGCTGATGCTGAAGCAGGATTTGGAGGCCCTATACATGCGTTTGAACTTATGAAAAATATGATTGAAAGTGGGGCCTCTGGAGTTCATTTTGAAGATCAATTAGCTGCTGAAAAGAAATGTGGGCATATGGGAGGCAAAGTATTGGTACCTACCTCACAATTTATTAACACGTTAAATGCTGCACGATTGGCGTCAGATGTTTTAGATGTTGAAACTATATTGATAGGAAGAATAGATGCACTCGATGCAACTTTACTAACAAGTGATATCGATCCAAGGGATCGCAAGTTTTTAACTGGTGAAAGAACAGCTGAAGGATATTTTCAAGTAACAGGTGGCATGGAGTCTACTATTCAAAGAGGCTTAGCATTTGCACCTTATTCAGACTTATTGTGGTTTGAAACGTCACATCCAAGCCTAGACGAAGCAAAAGAATTTGCAGATGCTATTCATGCTGAATTTCCAGATAAATTAATGGCTTATAATTGTTCACCTTCATTTAATTGGAGAGCAAATATCGATGAAAAAACAACCGCTGAATTCAGAGATCAATTGGCAGAAATGGGATATAAATACCAATTTATCACACTAGCTGGCTGGCATATGTTAAACCTAAATGCATTTGAATTAGCTAAAGAATTTAAAGAAGAAGGAATGCCTGCATATGTACGATTGCAAGACCGGGAATTTTCTTTGGAAGAAAATGGATACACAGCAACAAAACATCAACAAGAAGTAGGTGCTGGATATTTTGACAAAGTTATTATGTCTATAACTGGAGGAGATTCAGCAACAACTGCATTAGCAGGATCCACTGAAAGCGGACAATTTAGTTAAAATATAGTAAATAAATACAAAAAACCATCGCTACAGTTTGAAAGTAAAAGGATAGCGATGGTTTTTTGTATTTACGGGTTCGAAATAGTATGAATTTATGCTAAAGTGACAAAAATTTAGAATTGATAGGAGTCATATGTCTACTAAATATAACACTATAACTTTAGAAAAATCTGAATCTATCGCCACTATTACATTAAATAGGCCTGAAAGATTAAATGCAATTAATATAGAGCTCGGATACGAATTCCTCGATGCATTAAATGACTGTGAAATGGATGATAACGTAAGATGTATTATACTTACTGGTACAGGACGATCGTTCTGTGCTGGAGATGACCTAAAAGGCATGGAAAATGATAAATTTCCTAGAGAAACTGGGCCAGATGAAGTCAAACACTATACCTTTGGGACAAATCGTTGGACTTTAGTAGTTAACGCTATGCGAAGACTTGCGAAACCAATTATAGGAAGTTTACGTGGACATGCTCACGGGGGTGGATTTAATCTTGCAATGGGCACGGATATCCGTATAGCATCAGAAACTTTAGATATGGCCATTCCATTTATTAAATGGGCACAAGCAACAGGAGCAAACCAATTACACTATCATATTGGTATAGGTTTAACTTTAGAATTAGCTTTTACCGGAGATTCAATAAATGCTGAACGAGCAGAAAGGCTAGGATTAATTAATAAAATTGTTCCTGATGACAAACTAGAGGAAGAAACACTAGCATTTGCTAAAAGATTAGCAAATGGCCCTACAAGATCTCTGGGTTTAACTAAGTCAGCTATTTATAAAGGATGGAATAAAGATCTTGATACTGCTTTTGACTATCAAGGTATCGCCCAGGTTTTTGCTAGACAGTCCGAAGATCATGCTGAAGGAAGACTTGCTTTCTCAGAAAAAAGAAAACCAGAATTTAAAGGACAATAACAATTTGAATCATAACCCTAAATTATTAGAAACGTTAAAAGTCATTGAAATCGGACAACATATTGCTGCTCCATTTGCATCAAAATTACTTGCTGATTTAGGTGCGGATGTAATTAAAGTTGAACCACTAGAAGGAGATGTCGCAAGACAAATAGGCCCATTCCCTAACAACATCGAAAACCCAGAAAAAAGTGGGCTTTTTCTATCGCTAAATACCAGCAAACTTGGTATTACTATAGACTTTGATAATAAAGATCATATAAACCGTTTATATCGTCTTTTAGAAACTACTGATGTTTTAATTGAAGATCAATCATACCAAATAAATTCAAAATTTAGATTTGATTATGATCAATTAACGAAAATGTTTCCTAAATTGATCATTGCTACTATTACGCCATTTGGCTTAACAGGCCCCTACAAAGATTATAAAGCTAATGATTTAATTCTTTTTCATATGAGTAGTTATGCTCACATAATAGCTAGTTCAGTTGAAGATCCCAATCAAGAGCCTCCTATCAGGGCTGGAGGACATCAATCAGAATTTGTTTCTGGTCTATCTACAGCAACCGCTACAATGATTTCGGTATTCAATCAATTACAAACACATCAAGGAACTCATATAGATATTTCTAAACTGGAATCAATCACAATGATGCCACAAGGTCCGCTAGCTGACGCAGCCTTTTCAAAAAAACGTCAATCTCGAAAAGCAAGTGACAGAAAAGTTGGTGCTATAGTTGCAATGCTCCCTACTCTAGACGGATATATAACTATTTCTCCTAGAGAAGATCATCAATGGGAAGCTTGGTTAAAAATAATTGATAACCCAGAATGGTCTACGGATCCAAAATATGAAACACGAAAAGCTAGACAAACAAATTGGGTAGAACTTGAAAAATTACTTTCAAAATGGACTTGTACTAGAAAAAAAGAGGAAATTTATCGTGCATGCCAGGACGCACATGTACCTGCTTTCCCGGTCAATACTGCTGCAGACTTATATAAATCTAAACAATTGAATAGTCGAGAATTTTATCAAGAGATTAATCATCCTGTTGCGGGAGTTCTACCATATACTGGATTTCCTTATAAATTGTCACAAGCTACTCTTGAAATAAAAGGACCTGCACCCACTCTTGGTCAACATAACAAAAGCATTTTGAATATCAACTAATTAGTTTTCTATTAATTCTTTAATTATAGAGTTTATTATTTAATAACTCATGTGTAAAAACTATGCTTTACATATATATAACTTGTTTGTAACAAGAATTTAACATTTCTTCTATAAATTGATTCCTAATAGTTTTTAGGGAAAAAATAATATGTGATTAGGAGGAGTATATGGATTCTGGCTCAATAGCATGGATGTTAATGGCATCAGCTTTAGTATTATTTATGACACCAGGTTTAGCTTTCTTTTATGGAGGTTTGGTACGAGGTAAAAATGTTATATCGACAGTAATGTATTCTTTCATTTCATTAGGAGTGATTAGTGTTGTTTGGGTTTTATGGGGATACACACTTGCTTTTGGTGAAGGTGGAAATGCCTATATAGGATCACTTTCAAACTTTGCACTTAATGGAGTTGATACTCCTGATGCACAGGTATTTGCTATTTTTCAAATGATGTTTGCAATTATTACACCAGCACTTATTACTGGTGCATTTTGTGAAAGATTTAAATTTAAAACTTATTTAGTATTTCTAGTTCTTTGGGTAACAGTAGTATATGCACCTATAGCACACTGGGTTTGGGATCCATCAGGTTGGATTGCACAACGAGGTGCTCTAGATTTTGCTGGTGGTGCGGTAGTTCACATTAATGCAGGTATGGCAGCAATTGCAGCTGCAGCATTAGTTGGTAGAAGAAGAAATATTGAACAGGGCATAGAACCACATAATGTACCTTTTGTTATTCTTGGTGCTTCAATGCTCTGGTTCGGTTGGTTTGGATTTAATGCTGGATCTGGTCTAGCAGCAAATGGACAAGCTGTCAGTGCATTTCTAGTCACTAATACAGCTGCAGCAACTGCTATGGTTGTTTGGGTGATACTTGGTATGACTCATGGTGGCAAAGTTAGTGGTGTAGGCGCTGCAACAGGTGCAATTGCAGGATTGGCAACTATTACTCCAGCTTCTGGATTTGTTGGTGTGGATTCTGCTTTAATCATTGGTGTTATAACAGGAATTGTAACATTTTATGCTGTCTA
>JBJKVQ010000030.1:0-61086 GCA_045562575.1 Dehalococcoidia bacterium | reverse complement strand
AATGAGAGATGCTGGAGACAAATTACAATTGGATGGAGATGTAATAGTTACTGCACCATCTAACCAAGGTGCACAAAGGTATTAAAATGGGCATAGTAGTACATAAATATGGTGGTAGTTCGGTAGCAGATACAAATAAAATTAGTAATGTTGCACAACGAATTGTGGAAAGTCATAAAGAAGGGTTTCAAGTCGTGGCTGTTGTTTCTGCTATGGGTAAAACTACTGATGATTTAATTAATTTAGCAAATTCATTAAATACAGATCCTAATCCAAGAGAAATGGATCTATTAATGTCTACTGGTGAAATAGTTTCTTGTTCATTGGTTTCAATGGCTGTTGCCTCACTAGGATTTAAAAGCATTGCTCTTACTGGTGAACAAGCAGGTGTTAGAACAGACCAACTTCATACAAAAGCAAGAATAAATAAAATGGTTCCTGAGAGAATAAATAAAGAACTTGGCCAAGGAAAAATTGTCATTGTTGCTGGATTCCAGGGAGTTAATGAAAATAATGAGGTTACTACATTAGGAAGAGGTGCCTCAGATTTATCTGCAGTAGCCTTAGCGATTGGTTTAAAAGCTGACCGTTGTGAAATCTATACAGATGTTGAAGGTATATTTGATGCAGACCCAAATATTGTAAAAAAAGCCAAATTACTTCCATATATTGGTTTTGAAGAGATGCTTGAAATGGCAAATTATGGTGCAAAAATGCAACCCCGATCAATAGAGTTAGCTGCTGCCTTTAATATGCCAATAGTCGTAAAGTCGAGTTTTAAAGAAGGGAAAGGTACCCTCATAGGTGGAGAGAATACTATGGAAAATGATAATAGAGTTAATGCAGTAACAGTTGATAAAAATGTGGCAAAAGTTACAATTTTATCGGTCCCAGATAAACCAGGTGTAGCCGTTTCAATTTTTAAACCTCTTTCCGAAAAAGGTATTAGTGTTGATACAATAGTTCAGAATGCAGGTTCTAATAATATTACTGATTTAACTTTTACTGTTGCACGTTCAGATCTAAATTCTACAATCGAAATAATAAAAGATTTAATCAAAACTATTGGTGCTACTGGTTACGAAACTAATTCAAATTTGGTCAAAATTAGTGTTATTGGAACAGGTATGCAAAATAACCCTGGATATGCTACAAGCATGTTTGGTGCTTTGGCTGATAGTAGTGTCAATATAGAACTAATTACTACTTCAGAGATTCGCATAACTTGTATTATAGATGAAAATCAAATTGAAACAGCTGCAAATGCTTTACACTCTGCTTTCGGATTAAGCAAATAAAATGGTCTTATCAAATTTATCCATCATCATTCCGGTTTATAACGAGCAGGAAAGGATTTCTCTTTCTTTAGATACTATTCTTGAATATAGTGCAAGTTCTGATTTTCATTGTGAAATACTTATTGGTGATGATGGTAGTAATGATAATACTGCAAAGATCGTTAATGAATATGTTGAAAAATATTCCAATGTACATTTATTTCAGTTTCCTCATAGAGGTAAGGGGGCGGTAATTAAAGATACTATTAGGATGGCGAATGATGAATATTGTTTTATTTGCGATGCAGACTTATCTATGCCAATTGATCAATTAGATCGATTTATATTAACTTTAGGTAAAAATGACCATATATTGTATGGATCTAGAGAAAATGAGATATCAAGAAGAATTGGAGAACCTTATTTGCGATATATTCTTGGACGGGTATTTAATCTAATTGCAAAATTAATATTACAAATTCGGGTCAAAGATACGCAATGTGGTTTCAAAATGTTTAATATGAGTGTTTGTAGAGATATTTTTGAGAAACAAACTATGAATGGGTTTGTATTTGATGTTGAATTATTCTACTTGGCTAAGAAATATAAACTTAATATCAAAGAAATTCCAATAGATTGGTATTATTATGGCAATAGTAAAGTTAGACCTACAGTAGATTCAGTAAAAATGTTTATAGACATTATTAGGATTAGATTGAATAATTTGCTTGGTTGTTATAAATAATGTTCTTAGTGGGGTGAAAATGGAATTATGGTTATGGTGTATGAGTTGTAATTATGCATCTCCAATAAATCTACCTGATAAATTGACTGAGGGTAAAAAAATGGAAGAAATTACCTTACCTTATCTTTCAAGTGAACCAATTAGAAAAGAGTTAATTCCATTTGATAATGACAGGTTTGTTAAGATAAAAACTACAAGTAATATATATGCGGAAATGCAGTACGATCAATATCTTGAATTAATGAAAAATACTCAAAAAAGATTATGTTGTTTATATTGTGGAGCATCCTTTCAATCACTTGAAAGTTGGCATTACATTAGGAGTATAAATGAACCATCTTCTATGCACGTTTTACCTGAGATAGGTGTAAAATATGACTTATGGGATTTAAATCCTTTTGGTGGTGATGCTGACGCTGGGAATTTTGAATAAATAAAGGGGATAATATGGCTAATTCTGAATTTGGAAAAATAGATGTAGAAATTATATATTGTGTTAGTTGAGGATACTTTCCAGTAGCCACGTGGATGGCTGCAGAGTTTCTATCGACTCAAAATCCAGGTGATATTGCAGTTACAATAACACCTGCTGGTCAGGGGCGTCTAGAAGTGTATATAGAAAATGAAAAAGTCTATGATTGTAAACTTGAAAAGACAATGCCAGATTTTATCAAAGTAAAAGAATTGCAAATGCTTGTAATTGAAAAATTATTTGAATCATAAAAATTTAAGGTGATTAATCTATGAATAAAAACGTATTAGTTTTTGGGATATCAGAATCTGAAAAACCAAAGTATTTAAATAAGCTTTCTGATGCTATTGATATAACTATTATTACTAATGATTTTATCTCACAAAATCAAACAAACGATGAAACTGTTTATACAGGTATGTTATTACTAGATGATAAAAGAGAAATAAATACCTATGATTTTATTTACAACAATCCTAATCATTTTTCACAAATACAATCCTATTTAAAATCTATTCTAAATAAGAATCGGCCAGTATTAGCTATTGGCCAAGGAATGTATTTTTTAAATGATTTATTTCATCGAAATGATAAACAAATATATGATCAAATAAATGTTTCTGATGATTTATTAGATATATTTATTTCACCTGGATCAAAAACTGCTGCCATAATAGGTTCTGGAGGATTTTTTAAAATACCAAATTCATTACCATTATCAATGAAAGATTTTCAAAGATCTAACGATCTAATAACTTCTGTTTATGAATTAGGTACAGGTTACGTACATGGTATTGAGAGCACTTTACATGATTGGGTATTAGGTTACCAATTTAACCCATTTGTAGATGGCCCTTCAATAGTACGGGCAGTAATTGATGGTTTTATTGAACGAGCATTAGAATAATCGTTGTTTTGCCCTACTAGATATGGTAGAATTTGTTAGCTAGATACATATTATTGTATTTTTTTGTAGGGGTAAAATGACTACTAATGAGATTATAAAACCTGTAAGAATAGTAGATGAAATGCGTAGTTCATATATTGACTACGCTATGTCAGTTATAGTCGCAAGGGCTTTACCTGATGTAAGAGATGGATTAAAACCGGTTCATAGAAGAATTTTGTATTCTATGGATGAATTAAGCATGCGCCCTGGTAGTTCATACAAGAAAAGTGCACGACTTGTTGGGGAAGTATTAGGTAAATATCATCCTCATGGTGATACTTCTGTTTATGATGCGATGGTGAGATTGGCTCAAGATTTCTCAATGAGATATCCTTTAGTCGATGGTCAAGGGAACTTTGGTAGTATTGATGATGATCCACCTGCTGCTATGCGTTATACTGAAGCAAAACTAGCAAGTATAGCAATGGAAATGCTTGGAGATATTGATAGAGGTACGGTAGATTTTGCACCAAATTTCGATGATTCTTTATCTGAACCTGTAGTTTTGCCTTCTCGTATACCAAACCTGATAGTTAATGGTTCTACAGGAATTGCTGTTGGTATGACTACAAATATCCCTCCTCATAATCTAACTGAAATTTGTGATGGGATAGTCCATTTAATTAGAAACCCTAAAGCAGATGTAGAAGACTTAATGGAATTTGTTAAAGGTCCTGACTTCCCTACTGGAGCCCTAATTATGGGCACGACAGGTATTCGTGAGGCATTTGAAACTGGTCGTGGAAGAGTTGTTATAAGATCGAATATCGAAATAGAAGAATTAGGTAGAAATGGGAGATATCAATTTGTTATTACAGATATACCCTTTATGACTAATAAAGCAAATTTAGTACAAAAAATTGCAACTCTTTCTAAAGAGAAAAAAATTGAAGGTATTTCTGAAATTCGTGATGAATCAGATAGAAAAGGTATGAGGATTGTCATTGAACTTAGAAGAGATGCTCAAGCCCAAGTAGTTAAAAATATCCTATATAAGCAAACTGCTTTGCAAACCTCTCTTCATTACAACATGTTAGCACTCGTAGATGGGCAACCACAAACACTTTCCTTGAAATCAGTTTTACAACATTACATTGATTTTAGAGAAGAAATTGTCAGACGCAGAACTCAATTTGAAATTGATAAAGCAAATGCGAGAATTCATATTTTAGAAGGTTTAAAAACTGCGTTAGATAATTTAGATGAAATTATAGATTTAATAAGGAATTCTGATGATACTGATGCTGCACGACAAGCGTTGATTTCAGGATACAATCTAGATGAGGTCCAAGCAAATGCTATCCTTGATATGCAACTTAGAAGATTCGCAGCCTTAGAGAGAAAGAGAATTGAAGATGAATACGATACTCTGGTTAACGCAGTGACCGATTATCTAGCATTACTTGCAGATCGAAAAAAGATATTAACTGTTATCGAGACCGAAACAACCGAATTGAAGAAAAAGTTTGGTGATGAACGCAAAACTGAAATCAGTGTGGAAGAAATATCTGGATTTAATTTAGAGGATCAAATTCCACACCAAGAAACAATAATTACATTAAGTAATAGAGGATATATTAAATCTATACCTGCAACAACCTTCAGACGACAACACCGAGGTGGTAAAGGTGTAAAGGGGCAAACTACAAGAGAAGATGATTGGTTAAAAGATTTAGTTGTATGTGACAATCATGATATTTTATTATTTTTTACTGATAGAGGTAGAGTTTATAAGAATAAGGTATATCAAATCAATACTGATACTTCTAGAACAACGCGAGGCACTCCTCTCGTTCAATACTTAAATCTTAAACCTGATGAGAAGGTTCAGACTATACTTGCAGTCGAGTCATTAGAAGAAGACGAAAAGGATTTATTATTTGCTACAAAATTGGGTGAAATCAAACGAATGGATTTGAAGCGAATAGTAAACATAAGAGCAAATGGAATAAATTCAATGGATTTAGAAGATGGAGATGATTTAATTTCAGTTAGATTAGCTGATAGAGGATCAGATGTTTTGATGGTTTCACATCAAGGCGTTTCTATAAGATTTTCCTCTTCTGAAGTTAGGTCAAGTTCAAGAATAGCTGGTGGTGTTCGAGGTATGCGATTAAGAAACGATGATTTTGTTGTTGCTATGGATATTGTTGACCCTGAAGGTCAACTACTTGTAATAAGTGAGAAAGGATATGGTAAACCTACTTCTTTGAATAATTATCGAACTGCCCATAGGGGAGGATTCGGAGTAGCCACTTTT
Source organism: Dehalococcoidia bacterium (assembly GCA_045562575.1). Classification (GTDB taxonomy): domain Bacteria; phylum Chloroflexota; class Dehalococcoidia; order Lucifugimonadales; family UBA6952; genus UBA6952. The sequence goes on along the minus strand of JBJKVQ010000030.1, from coordinate 55,383 downwards.
AGAATTACTTCTAAAAGTGGTCCTGTAGCTACAGCTAGAGTTGTAAAAGAAGCAGAAGATATACTAATTATTTCAGAGCAAGGACAGGTAACTAGAACAAGCTTGGCTGAATTACGGATATTAAGTAGAAGAACTCAAGGCGTTAGTATTGTTAATATGGAAGAAAAAGACAAAACTGTATCAATTGCTTCGATGGATCCTATATTGAGGAATGCTCGAGACACACAACCTAGAGCTGCTAAAGGTAAAGAAGCTGCTTTGGAAACTACCTTACAAAATAGTGGAATTGATGAAGATGGTGAAATTTATAATAATGATTCTTCAGCAGAAGATTCTGAAGAGTAGACATAATAGATATCTACATATAAAGACCGCCGTTAATATGAATTTGTGTGCCAGTAATATAACGACCTTTGAGTGTTAAATAAGAAACCATATCAGATATATCTTCAGGTTCACCAAATTTTTTCAAAGGTATTGATGAGAGTATTCCATCCTTTAATTTTTCTGGGATTCTCTCTGTCATATCAGTTTTTATCCACCCAGGACAAATAGAATTAACGGTAATATTGTGTCTAGCGAGTTCAAGTGCTAAACCTCTTGTGAAAGCAAGGACACCACCTTTACTTGCAGAATAATTTGCCAAACCTATATTACCTATTTGCCCCAAAAGAGAAGCAATATTAATAATCGTACCTTTTTTATTTTCAATCATCTGAGGAATTACAGACTTACTACAATAAAATACACTATTTAGGTTAGTATCAATTACGTCTTTCCATTCATCTAAAGACATATTTCGAACTGTACGTTCTCTAGAGATACCTGCATTATTTATTAATATACCAATGTCGCCCATTTGTTTTTGTATCTTGTCCATCATTTTGGTTACATCAGCATTTTTACCTATATCACATTGATATATTTCTGCTTTCCCATCACTGCTTCTAATTAATTCTTTTACATCCTCAGCAGACTGTTTACTATTATTATAATTTATGGCGACATATGCACCAAGTTTAGCCAAATCAATAGCTATTTGTTTTCCTATTCCTCTTGAACCTCCAGTTACTAACGCTATTTGGCCTGATAATGGTTGGTTTGTATTTTCCATAGGTACCTCTAAAATTTAAATATCAAAAATTCTACATATTAATTTTACTTACCTCAGTAATTATTAGTGATAGATAGAAAATATCAATAGATAATAGTATAATTCATATAGGTAATGAATACTTTTTCAATAATAATGTTTTTTTACGGTGAAAAAATTGGAAACCTCTCAAATTTCAGCATTTATTGCAGTTGTTGAACATCAAAGTTTCACAAAAGCAGCGGAAATATTAGATTTAACTCAGCCTTCTCTGAGTGCGCGAATTATATCTCTGGAAAAAGAAATGAATGAACAACTTTTTCAAAGAACCGGAAGGGGTGTTCGACTTACTGATGCAGGGAAAGCTTTAGTACCTTATGCTGAAAAAATATTGCAGTCCATAAATGATGGAAAAGAAGCGGTATTTGGTGTGCATAGTAACTCTGTTGGTAAAATAAGAATAGGTTCAGCTAGAGCAATATGCGCATATGTTTTACCAAACATAGTCGAAAAATTCAGAGAATTGTATCCAGGAATAGATGTAACAATTAAAACTGGTAGATCTTCTGACATTGTAGACATGGTTCTTGAAGATGAAGTGGAAATTGGCTTAACGCGTTCAATATACCATCCAGATTTGCTAGTACGGCATCTTTATGATGAACAGATAATACTAGTTACTGATCCTTCTCATAAATTTGCTATTGAAGGACAGGCAAGTATTTATGACGTAGCATCACAACCACTCATACTTTATGATAAAGGTTCAAGCTATTTTGTTTTGATCAACAGAGTGGTTAGGGAAGCAGGAATAGCTCCTAATGTAACAATGGATTTAGATAGTATAGAAGCAACTAAAAAAATGATAGAAAGAGGTTTAGGTGTTTCGTTTTTACCTAGACATTCCGTTGAGCAAGAGCTAAAACTGGGTACCTTAACACAAATTGAAATAATTGAAGACTACAATGTTGTATTACCCACTTCTGTCATTGTTCGTAATTCAATAAATAGAAGTTTAGTTGTGAATTCATTTTTAGAACTTTTATACAGTTTATATCCAGAATCCTTAGATAATTAACATTGCATCACCAAATGAATAAAAACGATATTTTTCTCTTATTGCTTCTTCGTATGCCCTCATTATTAAGTCTTTAGAAGCAAATGACGATAATAAAACTAGTAATGTGGACTTTGGAAGATGGAAGTTTGTTAAGAGCATATCTATAACATTAAATTTGAACCCAGGCTTAATAAATAAATCAGTCCAGTGTGATCCTGAATTTATCTTGGAAGAATTCTTATCATCTCTTGCCAAATATGCACTTTCTAAAGTTCTGGTTACTGTTGTTCCTACAGATAATATTCTTTTATGATTAGCTTTTGCATAGTTTATAGAATTAGCTGCTTCATTACTAATTATCCATTGTTCACTGTGCATATTATGTTCATTTATGTTATCAACTCGGATTGGTTGAAATGTTCCCAATCCAATTTGAAGGCTTAGTTCTACTTTTTCTATACCTTTTTGATTTAAAGTTTTAAATATATCTTCGGAAAAATGTAACCCGGCAGTTGGTGCAGCTGCACTAAGTAAAGTATCTGTTGCATATACTGTCTGATATCGATCTGTATTTTTTATATTTTGATTGTTTATATATGGAGGAAGTGGAATAGTGCCTAGTTTTTGAATCATGCTATCATCGCTTGTTTTTATCAACATTGTACCATCTGTACTTTTGTCTATTATTTCCCCATGGAGATCTTCATTAAATGATACTAAAACTCCTTTTTTCAAATGACGTCCTGGCTTTCCTATACATTCCCAATAGCCTTCAGTATTTTGGTTTAGAAAAAGGATTTCAATTTTTCTTTTACTTTCAATTATTTCTCCAATTAATCTGCATTTCATAACTTTTGTATTATTGAAGACTAGTACATCATTTTTGTTTAGCAAATTTGGAAGCTCATTAAATATATGATGAGATATGGTTTGAGTTGATCGATTTAGGACAAGAAGCCGTGATTCATCTCTATTACTAATTGGATATTGTGCAATTAACTCTTCAGGTAAATTATAGTCAAATTCTGAAATATTCAATATTAATCCTTACTTGATTGTATATTATATGCCTTCAATGTATTTTCAAGTAGCATAGCTCTTGTCATTGGCCCTACACCACCAGGTACAGGAGTTATATTTTGTACAATATTTTTTACATTTTCGAAGTCTACATCTCCAATTAATCGATAACCAGATTTTTTGCTAGAATCGTCAATCCGATTTATACCTACATCTATTATAGTTGAATTGGATTTTACCATATCAGATGTTATGGCATTTGCTTGTCCAATAGCAGCAATCAATATATCCGCATCCGAAGTGTATTTTACTAAATTGGGTGTACCAGTATGACAAATCGTAACTGTACCATTACCTCCTACACTTTTTTGACTTAATAGTATAGATAATGGTCTACCAACGAGATTACTTCTTCCGCAAATCACTATATGTTTACCAGCTGTATCTATTTCTGACCTAATTAATATTTGTTGTATTCCTAATGGTGTTGCTGGTATGAAAATTGGTTTGTCGATACTTAATAACCCAGCACTATTAATTCCTATACCATCTACATCTTTTGTAGGATTTATTGAATTAATAATCTTTCTTTCGTTTATATGGGAAGGAAAAGGTAGTTGTGTCAAAATGCCATGGAAATTATTATCCATATTTAGTTGCTGGATTAAATCTATTATTTCTTTTTCAGTAGTATTTTCTTCCATTTTAAATGTATGAGTTTTAATACCAACTAGTTCACAATCTTTTTCTTTTCCTCTCACATACGATATAGATGCAGGGTTATCTCCAACTAGGACAACTGCTAATCCTGGAGGTATTTTTTGTGAATCGGCAATTGTTGAAACTTTTGCTGCTACTTCGTTGCGGATGTCTCTTGCTATTTTATTTCCATCTAATATATTTGCACTCATTTTATATACTTCTTTAATATTTGCTCTAATGATTATTATTTTTCATTTTAATTTACATTATAATAACCTAAGAATTAAATTAATATTATTTTAACCTAGGTATATATATAGAGGAAGAATATTATGGCAAACTTTGAAGAGCAGATAGAAAAAATGAATATACAATTACCAGAAGTCCAAGCTCCAATAGCAAATTATGTACCAGGAATCCGAACTGGAAATCTATTGTATTTATCAGGATCAGGCCCCCTACCCGATAATGACGGCAATATAAAATTAGGTAAGCTTGGCGAAAATCTTTCGGTTGAAGAAGGGTATGAATCAGCAAAAGCTACTGGTATAAATCTTCTATCAAGAATAAAAAATGAAATAGGTACATTAAATAATGTTGTAAGGATAGTAAAAATATTTTGCATGGTAAATTCATCTCCTGATTTTACAAGCCAACCATTAGTAGCTAACGGTTGTTCTGATTTGTTAGTAGAAGTTTTTGGTGAATTTGGCAAACATTCCAGATCTGCGGTAGGAGTTGCAGCCCTGCCTAATAATTGGCCAGTAGAAATAGAAATGATAGTTGAAATAAAATAAATATAGGTTATTTATGATTGGCAATGGTATAGATATTATAGAAATTGACAGGATCCAAGATGCTTGTATGAAATGGGGCGAACGGTTCCTCAATCGTATTTATACCCAACAAGAACAGCAATATTGCAGAGGACGGTTCCCTCAATTGGCTGCTAGGTTTGCTGCCAAGGAAGCCATGATGAAGTCATTGGGAACAGGAAAACGTGGACTTCTATGGGTTGAAATTGAAGTTGTTCGCGAACGTGGTAGAGCACCTACTATTGTACTGCATGGCAATGCATTAGCTATTGCTGAAAGTCAAAATGTTAAAGAAATACAGCTAACAATTTCTCATTCTAGAGGTTATGCTGTAGCCTCTACACTTGCTATAAAATATTAGAGGTGTAAATGATTCAAATATTGTCTGTTCAGGATACGAAGCAAGCAGAATTAGAATCATATTCTATGGGCGAATCATCAAATTCTTTGATAAAAAAAGCAGCACAGTCTATATCAAATTATATTTCTTCAGAATTCCCTATAAATATACATACTAACGTTGTGATTATTTCAGGACCAGGAAATAATGGAAATGATGGGGTTTTAGCAGGGTGCTATTTATCAGCTTATGGATATAAGGTAACGATATTTAGATATGGAAATGAAAAAAAAATTCCATTACCAGATTTTGTTAGACACGAAATGTCAGAAATCCAAAAAACAAAAAACATAGATTACGTGGAATTTTCCAATACGGCCTTGGTCGAAAAACAATTGTTGGGAAAAATAGTAGTAGCCAATATCATTGTCGATGCACTTTTAGGTATTGGTATGAACCGCCCTCTTTCTGAAGAATTATCAAAATTAACAAACATGATAAATAATTACAGTTCGAATAAGAATACAGTGATATCAATTGATATTCCTACCGGAATAAATGCTGATACAGGCGAGGTTTATAAGAATAATTTTTTAGAAAATAATAAATTGGCAGTAAAAGCTGATCTATTACTAACGCTAAATTATCCTAAAAATGGATTATTTCAATTGCCAGCTTTTGAATATTTTCAAGATTTTGTTGTTTTGGAATCAGGCGTTATTTCTCGTATGGTTTCTAATAAATTATTAATGCAAATAAATAATTTTGCAGAAATGCTACCTCAGCGACCTGCTTCAAGCTACAAAGGATCTTTTGGGAAATTATTAATAATTGGTAGTTCAAGACAATTCCCTGGAGCAGCTTTCCTTGCTGGTAAAGCTGCATATCGTACAGGCGTGGGTTTAGTTTCAATAGCAACTACGGAAAGTGCAATATCTCTGTACGGTTCTTATTTGCCAGAGGCAATTTATTGTCCCTTAGTTGAACAAACAAATGGTATGATTTCTTCAAATAAATCAAATTATAGTATTCTCGAAAAACAAATTTCTGATTACGATGCAGTATTGATAGGTTGCGGAATGGGGAAATCAAAAGAAACAATTGAGATACTTAAATTTGTAATTGATTACCATTATAAATATAGCAAGCAATTGAATTTAATTATTGATGCAGACGGTATTAATAACTTAGCTGAAATAACCAAACATTCCAATATAGCTTTAAAAAATACCATTTTAACTCCACATCTTGGAGAGTTAGCTAATTTAGGCCATATTAACTTATCTAATATTACTTTGAATGACAGGTTTGCAGTATCTGAACAGATAATAAATCAGTTAACTGGTGAAGATGTTTATGAAAATAACGTACTAGTTGCTAAAGGACCTTATACTCTTATTACAGATAGATCAAATATGCATTATGTTTCTCCGTTTGCTACATCTCTTTTATCTACTGCTGGAAGTGGGGATGTTTTAGCAGGATTAATAGCTTCTTTATCAGCTCAAGGTGTTAATACATTAAATTCTGCATTACTAGGCGTATATTTGCACGGATTAAGTGCAGTATTGAAAAAATATGACTATGGAAGTAGAGGTTTGTTAGCTTCAGATATTGCAGATAATATACCTTTTGCAATTAAGGAAATAACAGACTGGAAATAATTTTTTTTACATATTTAGTTAAAATGTTAAAATGGTTTAAAAATATAGTTTAAAAGGAGTTTAAAGTATATATGCTTTTTGCTGTGGATATAGGTAATACAAATGTTACTATAGGAGTTTTCGAAAAAGAAAACATAGTAACTTCATTTCGTTTAAATACTGATACGAATCGTTTTGCAGAGGAATACTTACTCTCAATAAATTCATTGTTGTCTTTAAGAAATATTAACCCGAATGATATTGATTCTTGTGTTATATGTAGTGTGGTACCTCCACTAAATCCAATTTTTACTTTAGTTTCGCAAAACCTATTTTCTGTTGATCCTTTAATCGTTGGTACTGGAATTAAAACTGGAATTAAAATTTTATATGATAATCCTAGAGATGTTGGTAGTGATAGAATTACAGATGCAGTGGCTGCATTTAATATGTATGGCGGTCCTGCAGTAGTAGTAGATTGTGGAACTGCTACAGTTTTCGATGCTATATCCCAAAATGGCGAATACCTCGGGGGGTCTATTGCTGCAGGAGCTCGATTATCAGCAGATGCATTATTTTCTAATACTTCTCAACTTAAAAGAGTTGAATTATTAGCTCCTGAAAATGTTATTGGTAAATCGACTACACTTTCATTACAATCAGGATTAGTTTTAGGAAATGTATACATGATAGAGGGAATGGTTAAAAAATTTGCAGAAGAAATGGAAGCTAATCCAATAATAATTGGTACTGGTGGCCTCTCGACTTTATTTAGTAATGTTACGGATATATTTGATTATGTAAATGAAAATTTAACACTAGAAGGTTTAAGGATTATTTATAATTTAAATATTTAAAGATAAATTTTATGAGCAATTCCATATTAAAAGATAAAAATATCATATTAGGAGTAACGGGCAGCATCTCCTGTTATAAATCAGTAGATCTTGCTAGTAAATTAATGCAACTCGGAGCAAATGTATATGTGATTTTATCTAAATCTGCTCAAAAGTTTGTTAGTGCTTTAACATTTACTAGTATTACACATTTACCTGTCATTACTGAAATGTTTGATGAAAATTCTAAATTTAGTGTGGAACATGTAGCTTTGGCAGAAATGGCAGATTTAATTCTGATAAGCCCAGCAACAGCAAACACTATAGCTAAACTTGCTCATGGCTTTTCCAATGACAGCTTAACTACCACTGTTCTTGCTACTCAAGCTCCAGTTATCTTAGCTCCTGCTATGGATGCAAATATGTATGATAATCCTGTAGTTCAGTCAAATATAAGCATGCTTCAACAACGTGGATTTAGCATGATTGGACCTAATTATGGCCGTATGGCTTCTGGACTAGAAGGATGGGGAAGACTATTAGAAACTCAAGAAATAATAAGCTATATTAATTTAAAACTTGGAGAACATGGAGATTTGGAAGGATGTAAAATAGTTGTTAGTGCGGGTGGTACATCAGAACCAATTGATCCAGTTCGTGTAATTTCGAATAGGTCTTCAGGTAAGATGGGTTACAGTATAGCAATAGCTGCTCTAGAAAGAGGTGCTCAAGTAAGTTTGGTCACTGCATCAAAAATATTACCAGATCCTTTAGGTGTAAAAATTTCTCATGTTGAAACAGTTTCTGAAATGAGAGATTCCGTTTTACAAGAATGTAGTGATGCTGATGCAGTAATTATGGCAGCAGCAATCAGTGATTATAGAGTAAAAGAAATTGCTGACAATAAAATTAAAAAACGAGAAGATCATGATATGTATATTGAATTAGTTCAAAATGATGATTTTCTAAAAGAAGTTCCAGATAATGTAAAAAAAATAGGGTTTGCTGCTGAGACAGAAAATCTTGAGCAAAATGCTATAAAAAAACTAAACAATAAAAATCTAGAATTTATTGTAGCTAATGATGTTACTCTTGAGGGTGCAGGATTTGCTGTAGACACAAATAAAGTTTCTATTATTGATAAATCTGGGACTATTACAGATTACCCTTTACAATCTAAATATGACGTTGCTAACATCATTCTTGATAAACTTTCACAAATAATAAAATCTAAAAATTAATACAATATAGATGAATCAAACAGATACCGAATTTCCAAAATCATATGACTATAATAAAGTTGAGAAAATCATTTATTCATATTGGCAAGAAGAACACCTTTTTTCACCAAATGTTGATGATGATAAAGATCCATTTACTGTAATAATGCCCCCACCAAATGTTACTGGAACCCTACATTACGGTCATGCTCTAACTACAGCTATTGAGGATGCTTTGATCCGCTGGAACCGTATGAAAGGTAAGTCAACATTATGGTTGCCAGGTAGTGATCATGCAGGGATTGCCACTCAAGTTGTCGTTGAAAAAATGTTAATGGAAACTCAGGGACTATCAAGGCATGAAATAGGTCGCGAAAAGTTCCTCGAATACGTTTGGCAATGGGTTGAAAAATATGGCGGTATTATCGATGAACAATTTAATAGTTTAGGTGCTTCTTGTGATTGGTCGAGGAAATCTTTTACCTTGGATGAAGGCCCTAGCCTTGCGGTACGAACTACTTTTGTAAATCTGTATGATAAAGGTAAAATATATCGTGGTGAAAAAATAATAAATTGGTGTCCAAGATGTCTGACATCTCTATCTGATTTAGAAGTAAAACATACTGAAGAAAAAGGTGATTTATTTTATATTAAATATAATATTGTTGGAACTAATGAGACACTTACAGTTGCAACCACCAGGCCTGAAACCCTTTTTGGAGATACTGCTGTAGCAGTTAACCCACTAGATGAACGTTATTCACATTTATTACAAAGTAAAATAACCATTCCATTAATCGATAGAGAAGTTACTATTATTTCTGACGATGCTGTAGAACTGGGATTTGGTACAGGTGCACTTAAAGTTACTCCCGCTCATGATATCAATGATTTTGAGATAGGCTTAAGACATGAATTGGATACAATAAATGTAATGAATCCTGATGGCACGTTAAATGAATTTTCTGGTAAATACGAAGGTAAAGATCGAATGGTAGTAAGGGAAGAATCTGTTACTGAACTTCAATCACTAAACCTACTTGAAAAAATCGAACCGATTGTTCATTCCATTGGTCGTTGTGATAGATGTGACACTATTGTAGAACCATTGATTAGTAAACAATGGTTTCTTGAGATGAAACCATTAGCGGAACCTGCAATAGAGGCAGTGAATAATGGAGATATAAAAATAATACCTGAACGTTTTTCTAAAATATATCTCAATTGGATGAACAACATAAGAGACTGGTGTATAAGCAGACAGTTATGGTGGGGGCATAGGATTCCTGTTTGGTATTGCAATCTTTGTGATGATATGACGGCATCAATTACAGAACCTGAAACATGTTCTAGTTGCAAATCGAAAGACATTTATCAAGATCCTGATGTTTTAGACACATGGTTTAGTTCTGGTTTATGGACGCATTCTACTTTGGGGTGGCCTAATACTACCAAAGACCTAAATAAATATTATCCTACAAGTGTTATGGAGACAGGATATGATATTTTGTTTTTCTGGGTTGCTAGAATGATTATGTTTGGTATAGAAAATATGGGTGTATCGCCTTTTCATACTATCTACCTACATGGGTTGTTGAGAGATGAAACTGGAGCTAAAATGAGTAAAAGCAAAGGTAATGTGCTGGATCCATTAGATGCAATTCAACAATACGGTGCAGATGCTTTGCGTTTTGCTTTAACTACTGGTTCTACTCCAGGTAATGACGTTAGAATAAGTGAAAATAAATTAGAATCCGGTAGGAATTTCTGTAATAAATTATGGAATTCATGTCGATTTATTAATTTTTTATATTCTAAGACTAATACAAAAACAAATTTACAAATTGATGAACAAAAACTCAATATTGAAGATATTTGGATTCTATCTAGGCTAAATATATTAATACAAGACGTTAATAAACTGTTAGAAGATTATCAATTAGGAGAAGCTGAAAGAATTCTTCACGATTATATTTGGAGTGATTTCTGTGATTGGTATATTGAAATGGCTAAGGTTCGTTTTTCAGAAGGCGATGAAGAAATTGTTTCAATATTAATTTATATTATGGATATTCTATTAAGGCTACTTCATCCATTTATGCCATTCATAACTGAAGAATTATGGCATCGTATTCACTCTATGAAATCAACTAATACCAATATCAAAAGTATTATGATATCTGAATACCCAAAATCTTCTATTGAGGTAGTTGGAGACGATTCAAAAATAAATATAATAATCGAATTAATTCGTGGCATACGAAATGTTAGGTCAGAATTCAATATACAGGGGAATGAAGATTTAAATATTTATCTCAGTACAACTAATTCTAATTCACTTGAAATAATTGATCTAGAGAAAAATTTTATAAAAAACTCAACAAAAATTAATGATATTTTATTTGCACAAGTTGAGGATAACGATTTATCTAAATCTGCAAAATTTGTTGTAGCTGACATAATCGTTACAATACCGCTCACTGGATTAATTAATATGGAAAAAGAGATCGAAAGATTAAAAAAAGAACTTTTAGAAGTGGGTAGTAACATCAGTAGATTGCAAAATCTTCTTAAAAGTGAAAATTTCGTAAATAAAGCTCCTGAAGAGGTAGTTGAATCAGAGCAGGAAAGACTAATTCAATCTCAAGAAAGAAAATATCAACTTGAGGAAATTCTTAAATCAATTACTTAACTAAATTAGTATCCTTTAAATTCTGGCTTCCTTTTTTCAGCAAATGCCTTCGGCCCCTCTTTAGCATCTTCTGTATATTTAGTTAGTGTGCTGAGGGAATTAGCAAACTGTACAGCGTTAGGTAAGTCCATTGAAAGACCGCGTATAACTGCTTCTTTTAATGATCTAACAGCAACTGGTGCTAATTGAGATATTTGGTGTGCTAACTCAATAGCTCTTGTTTTTGTTTCGGTTAAGGGAACTACTTCATTTACTAATCCAAAGTGTAACGCTTCATTAGCATCAATAACTTTACCAGTTAAAAGCCATTCCATTGCTTTTGCGTATGAAACTTGTCTGGGTAAGTTAGCTATAGCAGGTCCAGCACCACTAAAACCTCGCAGTATTTCAGCATAACAAAAAGTAGAAGTTTCAGAGGCTATTCTTATATCTGTTGTTTGGCACAGTATGTTAACACCATCAGCATAACAATAGCCATTTACTGCTGCAATAACCGGTTTGAAAAATATGTCATGATAACCACTAGCAACACCTGAAATGTGTGGAGGTGACCAAAAGTTCTGACTTACAGATTGTTCATTATCCTTAGACATAGCTACTAAGTCTGCTCCTGCAGTAAATGATTTATCTCCCGCTCCAGTCAAAACTACTGCTCTTATACTATTATCAGTACGGACACTTTCGAAACTTTCTGCAATAGCTCCTCTCATCTCTTCATTAATTGCATTATGTTTTTCTGGTCTATTTAAAGTAATTACTGCAACATGATTATCAATTTCTACTAATACTGTATTACTCATAACCTACTCCTTTTATAATTGTAATTTAATCTACCAGAACTTATTATGATGTAAATACATATAAGAGGTTTTTGTTATGAGAGATAATTTTGTTCTACAAAATATGAAGAGTGGGATACCTAGTTTGGGAATTTCACTTACTTTTCCATCCACACATATGTTAGAAATGTGTGCATTTGCAGGTTTTGATTGGGCTTTAATAGATTGCGAGCATGGTAGCATGTCTAATGAGTCTGTGGAATCTTTAGTAATAGCATCCGAAGCATCAAATATAGTCCCAATATTGCGACCATCTACTGCTTTTAGTACTAACCTTGGGCCATTACTCGATAGAGGTGTTATGGGGGTTCAATATCCCCATATTAGTACATTAGATCAAGCAAATAAAATTATTGAACAAACAAAATACCCACCTAAAGGCTTCAGAGGAATTGGATCCTCTGCTTTACGTATATCACAATATGATATTGGCATTTCGCGATCAGAATATATGAAATGGGCTAATTCAAATATTCTTATTTGTATTCAAATAGAAGATAAAATTGGTTTAGATAATATTGAAAAATTATCACAAATAGATGATATTGATGTGATTTTTGTAGGTCCTACAGATTTATCTATTTCTCTTGGTTATATGGAAAGAACCGAAGAATTTGATAAATTATTAATTGATACATTACAAAATATAGTAAAATTAGGTAAAATTGCTGGTTGTGCTGGCACCCCAAATTGGCTTAATGAATACCGTAATATAGGTGTTAATTATCTCTATACCCATATTCCTTCACTTATAACTTCTGCCACAAAAGATATGATAACCAAAAACAATAAGTAGTGCTTATACTTTTATTTTATTTAAAAAACTTTTAGCGCCATCTTTTAGCCAAGTATCAAATGAGGTCATAAGAAATTTTGCACCTAATTCAACATATTTCTGAACATTTTCGCCAGTGACAAGAGTTCCTGCGATTTTGTTATGACTGACAATCTTATTTATTGCATTATCAATTGTTGATTGAACTTCTGGATGAGATATATTTCCCAAGTGGCCTATACTTTGCGCAAGATCGCCTGGTGCTACACTAAATACATCAATATTCTCCACCGACAAAATTTCATCGAGATTATTTATTGCAACGATATCTTCAATCAAAACTACAACAAGTGTTTCATTGTTTGCTTTTTCAAAATAATTATCTACTCCGATCCCTTGCCTACTTACAAAATTACCTCTTTTGCCAAGTGGAGCAAATTTAGCACCTTCAACGACGCTTGCTGCTTCTTGCTTTGTATCTACATGAGGTACAATAATTCCTTGTGCGCCTACATCAAAAGTTCTATAGATCAGTCCTTGTTCTTTATAGTTAACTCTAACAATTGACGTCATTCCATATAAATCGGCAGCTCTAGTTAAGTTTGGTATATCTCTAAAATCGATAGCACCGTGTTCTGTTTCGATCCATATTCCATCAAAACCTAATTGGCCTACAAATTCCACCATATCTGCGCTAAATGCAACTGGTGACATCAAAACAGTCGTTAATTCACCATTGGCAAGTTTCTTTTTTATTTTATTTGGACGTAATTCCCACATGTTTAGCCTCCTGTATTTTTATCAAAATCTGTTAATATCCTTAAATATTTATTTGAATGATTTTGATAAAGATCTTTTTGTAATGATTTAACATTGTTATATAAATCCTTTTCAACATCAAAATACCCTGTATTACTTAATGTGTAGTTGTCTAAAAGCTTATATATTTTATTTCCATTTATCCAATACATTTGAATTGTAATATCTATTGCGGGAGGTTCATATATTATAAAGTAGGAATCTTTGTTGATATTTTCTTGATAAGAAATTTCATGTTGATATAACGTCCAGCCATGGTCGCCTATAGTGGTTTTTAAATGTTCATAAGCTAAAAAGCTTGTTAAATTATTGTCAAATTCAAGAATGTCTATATAAGAACATATATGGTTACCGTCAATATTAATATCTGGATATTTACCAAAAGATATCATTGGATATTTATTGAAGGGTTCATACTGTAAATATAATTCCCTTGATGGCTCATCAGATTTTAATTGATGAATAATAACATTGTGTTCTTTGTTTATAGTTTTACACCACTTCGTTTGATTACTAATCACTGAGTTATTTAATAAATTAAAATCTTCAATACTCTTAAAGTAACTTTCGCACAAGTTGGTATTAAATTTACAAAGTTTATCTTTTTTGTTTAATGAAAGATTTGTTTCAACTGGTGTAGGTGTTACTGTAGGTATACTAGTTTGACCACCCTCGAGGTAATAATTCAAATCTTGTTCTTCAGAACAAGCAATTACAATTAATAATAATGATAAAAGTAAATACCTCACGATATGATAAATTCCTTATTTAAAGTTTTAGTTTTATGGATTTCATTAAATTTTTTTAAACCTTTTGCAGTGTCACTTGCTATTCTAGAACTATCTTTTGTATTTATCCTTAGTTTAAATAACCAATATGTAAACTCTTTAAGTTCTGTAACTTCTCTGATATCTCGAGTTTCTCCATAGTTCATTTTTTGAAATTGATTAATTAATGTTTTTTCAGAATAGCCATAGATTTTTTTATATGCTTCAGACGTGACATTTGCATAATTTGTTAGACCATTAGAATATCTTTCTTTTTGAATTTCTTCTTCTACAGCATATAAAAGACATTCTTCAGTAATAATGCCATAGAAATAATTTAAATGGCCTGTATATTTATCAAAACCTATAGCTTGTTTAAATTTGTTGGAAGTATAACCGTTAGGAATAATATTATTAAATAGTAATTCATGAGCTTCATTAGCAGAAATTAGATCCCGTGATTCATTAATTATTCTGTTTGCCAGCATTTTCCAATCAAATGCTTCTTTTTGCAGTAGATATTTGTACGTGAATTTCCCAACAAGTTCCTCAGGAATGTTCCAATATTTAATTACGTTTAGTAATTCTTTTACCCAATCATTACCATTTATGATAGATTGATGAAATATACTGATCAAATCTCGATTCTCAATTTTTTCGCTTGATTTATTCATATGGTTATCGCACCGAGTATGATTTTTAGTTTCCATGGCACCTTTTATATTTCTTACCACTTCCACACGGACACTGGTCGTTTCTTCCTATACGTGTATTAGACATTTTAGATTCTGTATTGCTAGCATTAGATATTGTCTTTTTGTTTTGAAATGTATAATCTCTTGACGTGGCGATATTAGAAACATTAAATATACTATGCGAAATACCCTGCCCTATTTTTTCGATTATGATATCAAATAAGTTTCGAGATTCACGTTTATACATCACCAAAGGATCTCTTTGACCGTATGCTTGTAACCCTATACTCTCTCTAAGGTTTTGCATTGTTGTTAAGTGCTCTACCCAAACAGAATCCATCACTCGTAACATAAAAGCTATTTGCAGTTCTTGATGATTTTCATTTTCAATAAATTGTTCTTCATATAATTTTTCAAAGTATTGTAGGGCAATAAATATAAAATCATCTGCATTATTGATATCTGAAGTGATAAAGTCTTCAAATCCAGGCAAAATTCTATTTAAATCTAAAATTAATGGAATAGTTGATTCATTAGTATTTTCAGTAATATTTTCTTCGTAAAATGAATCGACTAAGTTTTCAATTTCTTTTTCAAATATTTCCTTAAGTATTTCGAGTAAATTATTGTTATGAAGAATATTCATTCTTTGGTCGTATATAATTGTTCTTTGGATATTCATAACATCATCATATTCAACTAAATGTTTTCTTATATCAAAATTATGACCTTCCATTTTAATCTGAGTTTGGTTAATAGCCCTAGTTACCCATGAGTGGGTTACAGCTTTGTCATCCATACCAACTTTGTCCATTATCCCTTGTATCTTATCTCCACCAAATCTTCTCATTTGGTCATCTTGTAAAGAAACATAGAACTGAGTTGTGCCAGGATCCCCCTGACGACCAGATCTACCTCGAAGCTGATTATCTATTCTTCGTGCCTCATGTCTTTCAGTTCCGATAATGTAGAGCCCACCTAATGTAATAACTTTATTATGTTCATCTTGCCAGTCATTTGGATCTCGATCCTCGGGATTGCCACCCAAAACTATATCAGTACCACGTCCTGCCATATTTGTTGAAACAGTAACAGATCCTAATCTTCCAGCTTGCGCAACTATAGTTGCTTCTTTATCATGCTGCTTGGCATTAAGTATTTGATGAGGTATTCGTCGTTTTTTAAGCAAGATACTTAATTGTTCGGATTTTTCAATAGAAGCAGTTCCTATAAGTACAGGTCTTTTTGATTCAAACAAATCATATATCTGATCTACAACAGCATTAAATTTATAGTTTTCATTTAAAAAGATTAGATCATTTAAATCTTCTCTTAACATTGGACGATGTGTAGGTATACTAACTGACTCAAGCTTGTATATTTTATAAAACTCTTCAGCTTCCGTTGCTGCTGTTCCGGTCATTCCAGATAATTTTTTATATAATCTAAAATAGTTTTGTAGAGTAATACTTGCATAAGTTACACTTTCTTGCTGAATTCTGACCTGTTCTTTTGCTTCCAAAGATTGATGCAAACCTTCTGAATATCTTCTTCCAGGCATTAATCTTCCAGTAAATTCATCAACAATAACAACCTCACCATTAGATACAACATAATCTACATCTTTTTGAAAAATATGATGTGCTTTTAAGCTATTATCAACATAGTGTGATAATAAGTAGTTTTCTTGAGAATACATATTTTCAACTTTTAAGATTGATTCTAATTTATTAATACCATCTTCAGTAAGTTGTATTGATCGTTCTTTTTCACCAATTTCGAAGTCGTCTTCATGTGTTAGTTGTTTAACCGCCAGATTAACTTTTTTATATACATCTGTTGGTTGTTGGGAGGGGCCACTAATGATTAGAGGTGTTCGCGCTTCATCAATTAAGATATTATCAACTTCATCAACTATGGCGAAGTTTCGATCCCGTTGTGCCAATTGGTGATTTTGAATTACCATATGATCACGTAAATAGTCAAAACCAAATTCGTTATTTGTTCCATAAGTTATATCTGCTAAATAAGCCTCTTTTCGTGTGCATTCGATAAGTTGAGGTAAATCTTTGTCACTGTCAAAGTTGTTATTGTAGATAAACGCTTTGCCGTTATACTGCAGACAAGCAACTGAAAGACCGAGGAAATTAAATACAGGTCCCATCCACGAACAGTCTCTTCTAGCTAAATAATCATTTACAGTAACTAGATGAACCCCTTGGCCCATTAATGCATTCAAATATAATGGTAGTGTGGCAGTTAACGTTTTACCTTCGCCAGTTCTCATTTCTGCAATTGATCCCTGATGTAACACAATTCCACCCATTATTTGGACATCATAATGTCGTTGGCCTAATATTCTATTAGAAACTTCGCGAACAGTAGCAAATACTTCTGGAAGTATCTGCTCTAATGTGGAACTACCAGAGATCTTATCGCGAAAATATTTGGTCTTATTTGCTAACTCTTCATTGGTTAGTTTTTGTGTTGACTCCTCTAATGAATTTATAATGTCTACTTTTTCTTGAAGTTGGTCTACAACTTTTTGATTAGAGTCAGAAAATATATTCAATAATTTGGCAAACATTAATACTCGCTTCCATATTATTCTTCGTTGAACATAGCTCCTACTGAAAGGCCATTATGAATTCTATGTATCGCCTCACCAAGTAATGGCGCAACTGAAAGAACGGTGATTTTATCGGAAGGATATTTTTCCTCTAAAGGTAAAGTGTCCGTAATAATTAATTCCTTTAATGAGCTTTCTTCTATTCTTGCTGTGGCAGATCCTGAAAGGACCCCATGGGTAACACAAGAATATATTTCCTTAACCCCACTATTCTTAAGAGCATCAATTGTTGATATTAAAGATCCTCCAGTATCTAATTCATCATCAACTGTCAGGGCAATTTTACCTTTTACATCACCAATGATATTTAATACTTCGGTAACATCATTATTTCCAGTTCTTCTTTTTTCCATAATTGCTAATGGGACATTCAGTCCTGCTGCAACATTTCTTGCTCTTTTAGTTGCCCCCATATCAACAGCAACAACAACCATATTAGGTATATTTTTTTCTTTGATATATCTAGTTAATATTGGAATTGCAGTGAGTTCATCTACAGGAATATTAAAAAAACCTTGGATTTGCCCTGCATGTAGATCAACGGTAAGAACTCTGTTAGCTCCTGCGGTAGATATTAAATCTGCAATTAATCTAGCAGTTATAGGAACTCGAGGTTGGTCTTTTTTATCTGTTCTACCATATGCAAAATATGGAATAACTGTAGTTATTCTCCCAGCAGATGCTCTTTTAGCAGCGTCTATCATAATAAGAGTTTCCATAATTTTATCATTTACAGGATTGCTAAATGGCTGAACTATAAAGACATCTCTCTCTCGAATGTTTTCTTCAATTTGTACGAAGGTATTATCATTGGCAAACTTATGTATATTAAGTCTTCCGTTAGAAATTCCTAAATATTCACATATAGAGTCTGTTAGTTTTAGATGAGATGTACCACTCAAAACACGTAATTCTTTATAATCTGCCATTACTTACCCTCATAAGTAGGTTTTCTTTTTTCACGGAAGGCTTGAACACCTTCACGGTGATCTTGTGATGTTAAGGTTATTGTTTCTGCTGCTGCTGCCATTTTCATAGCTGTTTCAAGATCAAATTCTAATCCTTTATACAGCATAAGTTTAGCAATTCGAATTGCTATAGGAGGTCCATTTGCAATTCTAGAAGCCATATCCATAGTAAAATTTTCTAGCTCATCTTCTTGAACTAAATGATTAAGTAAGCCATGATGCTTTGCTTCTTCTGCTTCTAAAAAATCTCCAGTAAATAACAATTCAGCTGCTTTGGATACACTCCCTAAAGCTTTTGCATATAACCATGTACCACCATATCCAGGAAATAAACCAATTCTAACGAAGGCAACCATGAATCTTGATTTAGGAGTTCCTATTCTAATATCACATGCACATGCTAAATCAAATCCTGCTCCTACGGCCGCACCGTTCACCATAGCAATTGTGGGTTTTTCCATTCGTTGGAGTCCTAGTATCATAGCTTGGGCTGTTTTAAATCCTCTGCGAATCTCTTCAGCTCCCCTATCACCAGAGTGTGGCCCTTGGTTATCACCTCCTGCCATTCCTCCAGTATCTGCTCCAGAACAAAACCCTCTACCTTCTCCGGTCAATATTAGAACTCTAGCATTATCGTCATCGGAAACTTTTTCAATTGCATCGACAAGCTCTAAACCCATTTCTCGAGTTATAGAATTTAATTTATCTGGCCTTCGAAGTGTTAGTTTTGCAATTTTTGTTTCTGGATTAATATCTAATGAAATATTATTATAATTAGCCATCTGATAACATCCTTATACATTGGAAAATAATTAAATAGAACCAATATATTCTACAGTGATTGACTCTCTAAATCAATCAAAAAAGTGTTTTGAAAATTATTTGGAAAGGTGAGTCATATTATCAGGTGACTTGGCAAATAATATTACAAAAGTCCCTAATAAAAACATAATCAATAAGCCATTAAAAGCTTGTGTGTAGGTTTGCATAGAGTCATAAGTTAAACCAATAATAATTGGACCTAATGCGGATGCACCTGTAGTAAAGGGAGTTAAAAACCCTCTTATGGATCCAACAAATTCTCTTCCATAATAATCTGCCCAAGCCACATTACTTAATACAATATGTCCACCAACGCAAATCCCATAAATTACTGCAAATAATAGAAGCATAAATATTGAAGTTCCAAAAAATTGTAGAATAGCTAATCCAATAGCACAACCAATATATAAAATTGCCATGCAGTATTTAACTTCTATTTTTTCAACTAAAAATCCCCAAACTAATCTTCCAAACGAAGCTGTGACAGCATGGACACTTAATACTAAAGCAGCAATACTTGTTGAAAAACCAAGATCTGTAATATAACTAAACTCATGGACTACCACCGATGCAACTCCAACACCTCCTATGAGCATTGAAAATGTTAATATCCAGAGTGTTTTGGTTTTCAATGCTTCATTTAATGTCCATGATCTATCAGTAATATTTTTCTTGCTTTTAGATAGATTAGAATCAATTTCAGATTGGTCTTTTGCTCCATCAGGTAAGAGTCCAATATCTTCAGGTTTCCGTACCATTAATGTTGAGACAGGAAAAAGGAAAAAGAAAAATATTATCGCAATTAAAATCCATCCCATACGCCAACCTGAATTTAAAATAACAAAACCTACAGCAGGGGCAAGAATTGCTCCTGCAGCCGTATTCCCCATTGTACTAAAAGCTGTAGCTCTCCCCCTATATCGTATAAACCATTTTAATACAGTTGCATTTGCTACTACACCGCCCATACCTGCACCGCCAGCAAGACCAACTAAGATAAATGCTAAATAGAACTGCCAAATAGTATTTACTTGAGTTAATAACAAACATGCTATACCCCCAGCAATCGAAGAAACTACCATAATAAACTGAGGTCCTTTATTATCAACATATTGACCTAAGAAAGGTGCGAGCCCAGCTGTAACAAATGTCCTAAGAGTAAGAGCACCAATTAGTGTGGAGCGACTCCATCCAAGATCTTCCGACATAGGTTTTAAAAATACTCCAAAGGTAAAACTTTGCATTCCACCACCAGCGAAAGATCCTAAGAAAGCACCAAGCACTATTATCCATCCATAGAAAAAGGGTGTTTTACTATCAACTATTTGATATCTATTTTTCTTTATTTTCATTTGATACTTAACTCGATTATTGTTTAAATACTGTAGTATAGTTTTTTGTTAATGTGTGTTAAAAAAAACAACTGTTCAATCAATTACACAAATTATTTCAGATAATTTACAATATGGCGATATATATATGAAACTAAATTCAAAGAATATCTTCGTATATGAGTAGCTATATCGAGTCTATTTCTACTTGAATTGATGCTTTATATATGTTTTCATATACCTAATAATAGATAAGGAGTAGATCTATGGATAATGCAGTTATCGTTAGTGGTGCACGAACACCAATAGGTAGGTATGGCGGCGCATTTAAAGCTATGAATGCTTCCGACCTAGGTTCAATTGCTATTAAAAGTGCAATTGAGAGATCTGGTATAAAACCAGCAGATGTTGAAGAAGTGATATTAGGTAATGCCCTACAAACTGATGAAGCAGGTTACGCTGCTAGAATGGCTTCATTAAAAGCAGGAATTTCTCATGAAGTGCCGACAATAGCTATAAATCGACAATGTTCATCTGGTTTAGAAGCAATCAATATTGCTGCACAAATGATCCTCTCTGGAGCAATAGACGTAGCAGTAGCTGGTGGTATAGAACATATGTCTGGAGCACCATACTTGATGAGGAATATTCGTTGGGATGGTTTGAGAATGGGAGATGGTAAACTGCAAGATTCACTAATAGAAGGTCTAAATTGTCCAGCTAACCAATATCATATGGGCGTTACTGCAGAAAATGTTGCTCAAGAATTTGAAGTATCAAGAGTTGACCAAGATGAATTAGCAGCCATGAGTCATCAACGAGCTGTTAAAGCAATTGAAAATGGTAGATTTGAAAAATACTTAGTATCTGTAGATGTGCCTCAGCGAAGAGGTGACCCAATAATAGTCTCTACTGACGAACAACCTAGATCGGATGCTAGTATTGAATCTTTATCAACACTTAAACCTGTTTTTCGAGAAAATGGAACTGTCACCGCAGGAAATTCTTCTGGAATCAACGATGGTGCTGCTGCAGTAGTTATAATGTCTGAATCAAAAGCGAAAGAGTTAGGTTTGAAACCAATAATGAAATGGGTTAATCGTTCTGTAGCTGGTGTAGACCCTTCATTAATGGGTACAGGACCAGTCCCAGCAGTACAAAAATTAATCAAGAAAACAGGAATAAATATAACTGATATAGATTTAATAGAGCTGAATGAAGCTTTTGCCTCTCAGGTTTTGTATTGTATGAGAGAATTAGATTTAGATATAGAGATTACTAATGTCAATGGCAGCGGCATATCCTTAGGACACCCTGTTGGCGCTACAGGAGCTATAATGACTGTTAAATTGATGGAAGAAATGGAATATCGGGATATGAATCTTGGTTTAGCAACAATGTGTGTGGGTGGTGGCCAAGGTTGTGCAACAATTTTTGAACGTTTGAATTAAATTAGGGAATATCATGAGTACAACAAGCCAAGTAGCAAGATTTATACTAGACACAGATTTTAAGTCACTAAATCCTGATGTTATTCACGCTGGGAAAAAAGCATTTATTAATTTCTTAGCTGTATCCATATATTCATCGACTGATCCAAGTTTAAAGATATTGTTAGATTTATTTAATGAAAATACAAATAAGCAACTTGCATCAATAGTTGGAACAAATATAAAAAGTAATTTAGATAATGCAGCCTTAGCAAATGGATATCTTGGCCATTTAGAGGATTTTGACGACACACATTTCCCTACGATTATACATCCTTCTTCCCCTACTTTTCCTTCTGCTTTAGCTTTAGCAGAAAATCTAGGTAAAACTGGAAAAGAATTTTTACTAGCTTCTATACTCGGTATCGAGATTTGTTGTCGAGTAGGTGTCGCAATGCATCCATCTCATTATGATCAAGGTTGGCATATAACAGGAACTACTGGTGTGTTTGGCTCAGCTGTCGCTTCGGGTATTTTATTAGATTTAAATGAGACTCAATTAAAAAACTGCTTTGGTATTGCAGGGACTCAAGCTGCTGGTGTTAGAGAAGTATTTGGAACTATGTCAAAACCATTTCATGCAGGTCGATCTGCACAATCGGGATTATTAGCAGCCAATTTAGCATCAAAAGGCTTTACTTCAGCCACTAATATTTTTGAAGGTAGACGAGGGTTTTTCGATGTTCTTGCACCTGATTATGACCTAAGTATTTTAACTGGCAATTTTGGTTCCCAGTGGGAAATATTACAAAATGGACTTAAACCTTACGCTTGTGGTGTTGTAAACCATCCACTAATTGATGCCATGATAAAATTTAAAAATGAGAATGTTTTTAATATAGATGATATTAAAAGTATTAAAGCTTATGTACATCATTTAGTTCCAGAATTAGTTGGCCACAAACAACACCCTACTATTGGATTGGAAGGTAAATTTTCTTTTCACCACAGTATGGCTGTTGGGTTGTTGTATGGACGAGCTACCCCTTTAGAATATACCGACATTATGGTTAAAGATACTATAGTCGAAAAAATGAGAAATATAATACAATGTGAGATACGTGAAGACTTTTCTGAAGAACAAGCAATTGTTGAAGTTATTTATACAGACAACACTAGTGTTGTAGTTGAAATAGAAAATTGTTCAGGATCTCCTGAAAACCCTTTAACTGACAATCAACTAAATGATAAATTTAATATACTAGTTCAAGGTGTTCTTGGGGAAAAAAGAACCGAGCAATTACTTTCTATTCTCTGGAACCTTGAAGACGTTGATAATATTGCTTCAGTTTTACCAATGATGAATTCTTAATAAATGTTTGCTTTATTGATGCTGATTGTCTAAAGAATCATTAGATTCTTAGTTTCACTTATTAGCTTTTTGAAATGCTCTTTCAAATCCAGGTATAGACCCTTTTAGCTCCTCTTCAGTCACACAGTAAGAAATTCTAAAATATCCCTGCTTACCAAAAGCAGCTCCAGGAACCACTAAAACATTTTGATCTTTCAATAATTGAGTAAAATCTCTATCATTGGATAGAGGTGACTTCGGGAACATATAAAATGCACCTTCTGGTTTTTTTACCTCATATCCAATATTAGATAATGCATTAAATAAAAAATCTCGCTTTTGAGTATATTCTGTTATGTCGACAGTAATATCTTGTAAATTTCCAATAATATTTTGCATTAATGCGGGTGCATTAACAAATCCAAGTGTGCGGTTGCAAAAAATCATAGCATCAATCAGGTTTTCTGATTCCTTCAATAATGGATTAACAGATATGTAACCTATGCGCTCTCCAGCTAATCCCAAGTCCTTTGAATGTGAAGTTGCAATTATTGTTCGGTCATGAAATTTATACAAAAAAGGATATTTTTTGTCATCATATATTATCTTTCTATACGGCTCATCGCTAATAATAAATATACTAATATCGAGTTCTTTTTCTTTTTCATGAATAACATTGACGATATCGCTAATAACTTCTTCAGGATAAATTACTCCAGTAGGATTGTTTGGAGAATTAATAATCACAGCTTTAGTATTGGCAGTGATAGTTGTTTTAAGTTCATTAATGTTTGGATAAAAATTATCGTCACAATCTACAACTAAAGATTCTCCATTATGATTGTCAATATAAAATCGATATTCTACAAAATAAGGATTGAGAATAATTACATTATCATCCTCATTTAATAATGTTTTCAAAACCACATTAAGGGCTCCTCCAGCCCCACATGTCATGATTATATTATTTTCAGGAAATTCTAATTGGGTTTCTCTACTGAGGTTGTCTGCAATAGCTTTTCTAGTGAATTGATATCCAGAATTTGACATATATCTGTGAATACCTTTAGGAGGATTATTAGCAATATTTTGTAAGGAAGTATAAAATTCTGGAGGAGGTTCCATAATAGGATTTCCCAAAGAAAGATCAAATACGTTTTCAGCACCAAACTTTTGTTTTAATATCGCACCTTCCTCAAACATTTTTCTAATTTCAGAACCCTGTTCTAGAAAATTTTGAATCTTTTTAGAAACGTATCCCATAATAACCTATACTTTTTTATATATATTAATGAAATTTATCATTAAAAAGATTAGTAATCAACCTTTCTTATATTTACACTATTTGTATGTACTTTAATTAATTACTGACCTTTGATATACTTCTCTGGCGTCTAAAAATTTCAACTAAAATGATAGGAGACCTATGCCCGGAATTGCAGTTATTGGAGGACAATGGGGTGATGAAGGTAAAGGCAAAATTATTGATTATTTAGCTGAAAAAACCCAATATGTTGTCAGATATTCTGGTGGAAATAATGCTGGTCATACAGTAATTAACTCCGAAGGTGAATTTGCTTTGAATTTAATCCCCTCTGGAATATTTTGGCAAAATGTAACTCCTGTAATTGGCAATGGATTAGTTGTTGATCCTGAGGTAGTTACCCAAGAAGTATTTGCTCTTCAGAACAGAGGAATAAATACTGAAAGATTGATAATAAGTGATCGAAGCCATGCAATTATGCCATACCATATTTTATTAGATCAACTTGAAGAAAAATCAAAGGGGAACAATGCTATTGGAACGACAGGAAAAGGTGTTGGCCCCGCATATGTGGATAAAATATCACGTATAGGAATACGAATTGGAGAATTGGCTAATCTCTATACAGACCCTTCCTCATTTGACAGTTTTGTAGAAAAGCTTACCAACATACTTAGTATTAAAAACAATATTATTGCAAAAATATATAATTCTGACCCAATAGAACTTGAACCATTGTTTGAACAATGTAAAGTTTGGGGTGAACGGTTATCTAAGTATGTATTTCAAACTGACCATATATTACATGATGCCTTGGAAAGAGGTGAAAATGTATTGTTTGAAGGTGCCCAAGGTGCTTTATTAGATATTGATCACGGAACCTATCCTTTTGTAACTTCATCTTCTCCTACAATTGGTGGTGTATTTACAGGTACAGGAGTACCCTTCACTGCTATTAATGAAGTTGTTGGAGTTTTTAAAGCTTATTGTACAAGAGTTGGTTCTGGGCCAATGGTTACTGAATTACATAATGAAGTAGGAGAAAATATACGGGAAAAAGCCAAAGAATATGGAACCACTACTGGAAGAGCAAGAAGAGTCGGATGGTTTGATGCAGTTGCTGCTAGATTTTCAGCACATATTAATGGATTCACATCGATAGTATTAACCAGATTAGATGTTTTGGATGGATTTGATGAGTTGAAAATTTGCAATAAGTATCAGTTTGGTGATAAAACTATATCAGATTTTCCTACTGATAATGCAACGTTGAATAGATGTGAACCTATATATGAAACATTACAGGGCTGGTCAGATCCCACAGCATCGATGACTGGTTTAGATAATTTTCCAATTAATGCATTGGAATATGTGAAAACTTTAGAAAAGTATATTGGGGTGCCTATAAAAATAATATCTACTGGCCCTCAAAGAGAAGAGACAGTTTTGGTAGAAAGTTTTGTAAATGAAATTTAAGGAGGCTCTATGAAACTATTATTATTCGATGATTACCAACTAGGTGTTTTAAATAAAGATGGAAATGTAGTAAATGTTTCTGATGAGGTGGAAAATTTTGATAAAATGCCACCAAATTTACGAGTTGTAGAAGTTATAAATAACTGGTCTAAATATCAACCTAAATTCAATAATTGTATTGAAAATAACTCTGGTACTGATATAACAACCCATAAAATCTTACCTCCATTACCAAAGCCTGGCAAAATGGTTTGTATGGCTGTTAATTATATGGAGAATGGTACGAGAAGTGAACCCGCGCCTATAAATGCATTTCTTAAGTCACCAAATTCTGTTATTGGAGATGGTGACACAATTGAAATGTCAGAGCAAGATGCTATAGTTTTTGAGCACGAAGCCGAATTAGCAATGATTATTGGCAAACAGGCAAAAAATGCTAAGAAGGATGATTGGAGAGATTACATTTTTGGTTATATGAATTTTATTGACGTTTCTTCAAGAGGATTGGGTGCTCCACCTATGGATAGTTTTTTTGCAATGAAATCTCCAAATACTTCTGCTCCTATGGGCCCATTTATTGTTACAGCAGATGAAATACCAGATCCTCTAAATTTAGATGTGAAACTATGGGTCAATGGAAAACTGCGACAAGACTATCACACCAGCGATATGGCACACCAAATACCACGTTGTATTGAATGGACTTCATCAATTACGAAATTGAATCCAGGAGATATTGTACCTACTGGTACAAACCATAGAGGATTAGGCCCTATACACGATGGTGATAAAATTGAAATGGAAATTGAAAATTTAGGAAAACTTACTGTCTTTGTTAAAGATTCATTGAAGCGACAATGGGCAGATGAAACAAGACTTGAACGACAGGAAAAAGGAGAAAAGGAGACTATGGCTCCTCGAATTAAGTAAATATATAGTATATGGAGTATGTTCTATGAAATTATTATTGTTTGATCGAGATAAATTAGGTGTCTTTAAAGGAGATAATGTAGTTGATGTATCTAGTGCTGTAAGCGGTAATACATATTTTTCTCCTCAGGAAATTATGAATGATGTTATAACTAATTTTGTAAGTTATAAATCTAAAATAGAAGAAATAGTTAATGGAAATGATGGTGTCCCTGCTAGTTCAGTCAATATCAGTGCACCTCTTCCTTATCCGAATCAATTAATTGCAATGGCTGTCAATTATATGGAATTTGGAGCAAGGTCTGCCCCAGCTCCAATTAACGCCTTTTTAAAATCACCAGATTCAGTAATTGGTAATGGCGACACTGTTGAATTACCTTCAGCAGATGCTGCAATATTTCATCATGAGGCTGAATTAGGATTAGTTATAGGCAAAAAGGGATTTAAAATCCAAGCTAAAGATGCGTACGATTATATTTTTGGCTACGTGAATTTTATTGATGTTTCTGCAAGAGGTTTAGGCAATGGTAGTTTTTATTGGGGCAAATCTTGGGATACATTTGGTCCAATGGGCCCATGTATCACTACTGCTGATGAAATTTCAGACCCCCAAAATCTTGACATAAAATTATGGGTTAACGATGTTTTAAGACAAGATTTCAATTCGAATGATATGGGACATAATATTGCTAGATGTATAGAATGGGTCTCGCAAACTACAGTTCTAGAACCTGGAGATATAATTGTTACAGGTACTAATCATCAAGGATTAGGCGCAATTCAAAATGGAGATAAAATTGAAATTGAGATTGAAAATTTGAATCGTTTGACAGTTTTTGTTAACGATGATTTGAAACGTGAATGGCCTAAGGGTATTGATCAAGCTACTGCTGATCGGGCTGCTGGTAGAACTACTACTGGTGGATTTGGTGAAAGGAGTTAAGTATGGTTGCTGAAGAAGGAAAAGTATTATTAGATTGGGAGGCTCTTGAAATTGGTGAAACTTTCCCTGTATATGAATATATGATTCAACAGGATAATATTGATCAATTTCGAACAGGTGTAATGGATCCAGACGCATCATTTCCTACCATTTCTCACAAAGTAGATGTCAGACAATATGATAAAAAATATACTGATAATGGCTCAGTAAATGCTAGATGTTCTTTTTTTTGTTACAATTCTCCGATTCCTGGTAAAAGATTATTCGTTACTGCATGGATAGCTGATAAATATTTAAAACGAGGAAAGAATTATATTGTTACTGAGGCTGTTACTACTGATGAAGATGGTCGATTAATTGATAGAGTTATAACCCATGAAATGAAACAACCTGGGGAAGTAGGTAAAAAATGGGGATAGAATATCGGAATTATAACTTAGGGGACGAAATTACTCCTTTAGTGAAAACTATGTCTCAAGAGGCTATTAATGACTTTGAAGGAAGTGCCGGAGTAAAACACCCAACACAATTTACTGACACAGAATTTGCACAAGAAAGACTAGGAACGGCAGGAACAATAGCGTCAGGACGAATGTCTGTCACTTTCTGTTTAGAATTAATGCGTCGAAACTTTGGTGCTGATTCATTTAATCGTACTGGTATGGTAGATTTACGCAACTTACGGCCAGTTCGACCAGGAAACACAATAACATTTACAGGTAAAATTATTGATATTGCACGAGAAGCAAATGGCAATAAAGTTACTGTGGAAATAAATGCAACAAATGATGATGGAAATCTTACTGGAGTTGGTAAAGGTAGTGTAATTGTTCCTAGTGGATATTTTGCCCCTGAAGAATAATAAAGGAGATTTTAATGCTCGAACCCTTAGGTAAATATGAAACTGCAATGGTTGTAACCGCTCATCCTGATGATGCAGAATTTGGTTGTTCAGGTACAGTCGCTAGATGGATTTCTGAAGGTACACAAGTTGTATATGTTTTAGTGACTGATGGAAGTAAAGGTACTGAAGACCGTTCAATTTCTCCAGAGCAACTTGCCGATATTAGAAAAAAAGAACAAATTGAAGCTGGTAAAATATTAGGTCTTAAGGATGTAGCATTCCTTGATTATCCTGATGGATATTTAGAACCCACATTGGATGTAAGGAAGGATATTTCTAAACAAATTCGTATCCATAAACCACAAATATTAATTACAACTAATCCTAATAGAACATTAACTGGTGAAAATTATATAGGCCATCCAGATCATTTTGCGGCAGGTGAGGCTGCATTATCAGCTGTGTATCCATCGGCAAGAGATCATTTGACTTTTCCAGAACTTGATAAAGAAGGTTTGGAACCACATAAAGTGAGAGAAGTTTTAATAATAGGACATGATAACCCTAATATTTGGTTCGATATCACAGACTCTATTGATACTGCAGAAAAGGGACTTCTTGCACATAAAAGTCAGTTAGGCCAAGAAGCTGCTGATAGAACAAGAGAACGTAAACGTGAAATAGGTCAGCTTTATGGTGTTCAGTATGCCGAACATTTTAAGGGTTTTGTAATTCGGTAATTTTTCAACTAATTAAAAGTAGCATGTTTTCAAACAATTACAATTTTGATACCTTATATCCTGAAATTTTAACTATTGGAACTTATACTGAATTTGCTCCATTTTCATACGAATTCGAAGAAGAAATTATTGGTTCAGATTTAGCATTTCTAGGTCAATTTGCAAATTCTATAGGATATAAAATTAGTATAGTTACTATGAATTTCTCTGAACTCTGGGAAGCACCTAACCAAAATCAGTGTGATATTGCAGCAGCAGGTATAATGGCTAGAAATGATCGAGATATAGGCATTCATGCGAAATGGAGTAACCCATATTCAGAAGTCTATAGATCTTTATTGGTAAGAAAAGACGATACCCATATATTTAATTCGCTTAGTAATTTACTAAACAAAAAAATTGTTGTTACCCCTGATTCCACAGCACATATCGATGCAATTGATAGATATGTCCCAATTGGAGCACAAATACTTCCTTATGTTGAATCTCAAGAAAAAGTAGTTATAGAACTTTTGGAAAATAAAATAGACGCTTTTGCAGAAGGCAATATAAGTAATGAGTTTTTAAAAAATAAATATGGCGGATCGTTGTTATCTTTATGTGATCTTCATGCTATGGATGAGAAAGAAACGTTAAATTTTGTAGTTCGAGCACACAGTGACCATTTATGGGAGTATCTAAATTACTTTATTAGTTCCAATCAATACTAGCCTATAAAGAATACATTTTACCTTTAGCAATTTCTTCATAATTTTCTCGTCTCCATCTGTATGGCAACTCTATTATCTCTCCAGGCGTATTGCATGAATGTAAAACATTCAAGGCATCCTGTGCTATTACTTTTTGTTGTAATTTGTTGTTTGGCTCACCCATAGGCCTTCCAAAAGGAAATTTTACATGCAGTGTTCTAGGAGGTTTCACTACACCTGCCATTTCTTTATACATCATAATAATAACTGTTGGTATTCCTAAAGCTTCAATTTCTCTTGCTATAAGTCCACCGGACCTATTACAAACAGGTCAGGTAGAAGTTAATACTACAGCATCAACATTATCTGCTTTTAGATTTTGTGCTACTTCTCTTGCAGTTGTTTCGGTAAGTAAATCAGGTTTTTGGATATATCCCATAAATGAATAATTAGTATTTGCTATCTTCCCTATAATTCCATCTTTTTCAAGCTCTTTGAAAATATCCAAAGGGAAGACACAATTAGGGTCTTTCTTAGGTCCAGTAGTATCATAATGAATGTGACTTACATTTAAATTGCTTGTAGGAATATCGATATCTATAGTCCTGTAAGACCAATCCCCTAATTTTTCAGGTCCATCAGTTTCAAATGCTTTTTGCTCAGATGTATAGAATCCACCTGTAGTTACCAATGCAATTTTAGATTCATTTATTGGTTTGGTAACATTTGCCCAAGGTATTTCATTCTGTATTTTTGAACGTGTATGTGGCCCTTGCCATAATTCGGTAGCCTTTGTTTCCCATGTCTCTAGCATGTCATTAAGGATATCAAGGTTATTTTGTTCTCTGCTATGAACAGCTGCATTATAAATATCTGCCAAAAAATCAGAAATTACATTTTCATCTTTTACCCAACCTAAATACTTCAATTTTCCAAATTCGGCATCTGCATCTGGGGGATTTAAAATATTTTTAACTTTATTTAAAAAATCTTCTTCCATATCATTCCTTTAGTTTAAATGGCCTCTGTAAGTTGTATTCTCTCCCAAATATACAGTTCTTTCCCATTCACGTTTTAACGGATCTGCAATATTAATCTTAAGTGTTCCTATTGAATCTATAGTGAGTTCCAAAACATCACTATCTTGCACTGGACCTAATCCTTCATGGTTAGTACCACAACTTAAGATATCACCTGAGTTTAGTGTCATAATATTTGTTGCGAATTCTATAAGCTCTGGTACACGATGTTCCATATCATCAGTGTTATATCTGTGCATTATTTCATTATTATTTTTCAATTCAACATTTAAATTATTTGGATTGTCTATTTCATCTTTTGTTACAATGCATGGTCCTATAGGTCCAAATGTGTCAAACGATTTGCCCATCCAGCTTCCAGATCTCCAGGTACTTCTGCCTTCGCCTCTTCCCGATACATCAACAAAACATGTATACCCAAAAATTGCATCAAGATGATTAGCCTGAGTAATATCTTTCGCTGGTCCTTTCATTACAATCGCTAATTCAGCTTCATGATGAAAAACATACGGACTAGTATTATTGGGTAATATAACTGTGCCATTTGGTCCAATGATGGTTTCTGGTGATTTTAAAAACATATTAAGAGGCCTAGCATCTCTCTGTGCGTGTTCCCAATAGTTACCTATACAGCAGAGTATTTTACTGGGTCGAGGTAAAGGTGGTAGTAATTGTATACTTTCAAAAGAGATAGCATGATTATTTTCAACAATATTAGAAATATCTTGACTATTGGATTCAAAACTATCAATAACATCTACTATAACTTCTTGACCTGAAAAACCTTTGTTGTCATATAGACTTGATATATCTATTACTCCGTTTTCAGTCATAATACCAGGGTGAGTGTTATTGTCGGTAGTTTTAAACAATACAATCTTCATAATTTGCTCTCATTGATGATTCGTTAGATAATTATATATGTACATATAATGCGATGATTATATCATCTAAAAGTTTATCATATATGAAAATTAATTATATTTTATTTGGAATATTGTTTCTTTTTTCCACCTTAGCGTGTGCTAGGTTCGATTTACCTAGAATTCAGGAGGATAAATTAAACTTGCCAGAAATAATTATACCAACCCCTACCCTGCCATTAATTATTGACGAAAAAGATAATAACAAAACTGATGAGAAAGATATAAATAAAACAGAAAATAATGATATTGATAAAGCAAATCAAGATACTAATATTAACACTCAACCTATTCCTAAACTAGATGATCTATATATAGATAGTCTTTTTGGTTTTTCTGTAAAATTTCCATCGAATTGGCAAGTAGACTCTACTAAAAGTGTACCATCTATAGCTGAAATCAAATTAACTCCAAATGATACAATTGGTGATATATACCTAGTATATACTGATGGTAATTCATCTAATAAAGATATTGTTGATCAATTTATAACCCCTATCAAACAACAAAACAATTTCACTACCCTTTCAGAACTTAATTCCAGATTAAATAATGGTATCGAAGCTTTTCAAATGGAATATCAATGGGAAGATACTAATACTGTCAAAAAAGGTTTTGTACAATCTGTAACAGATAAAATTAAAAATTATATTATAATATTTGAAGCAGATTCATCCATTTATGAAAACAATTTGCCATCTATCCTTTTACTTGCTGATTCATTTCAACCACTTGAACCACAGCCATATGATATTCCACGTTATGAAAGTTTAGTTTTGCACATAGATTCTGGTCCTGTTAGTTTAGACCCGGCATTTGCTACTGGATCAAAATCTATACAATATATTCAACAAATCTTTAGTGGCTTAACAGGTTTTGATAAAGATGGATATTTACAACCTGATATTGCTGATACTTGGTCAATATCAGATGATGGAGAAACTTATACATTTACTATTAAAGATAATGCTAAATATCATTCAGGCCGTAATGTTGCAAGTATTGATATCAAATATTCTTGGGAAAGAGCTTTAAAGTCTCAAAATAATAAAAACGTACTCAACTACTTAGGAGATATTGTAGGGGCAACAGAGTTTAGTAGTGGAAAAATAAATAATTTAGAAGGTTTTAATATAATTGATGACCAGAAATTTGAAATCAAATTAGTTTCTCCAACTCCCTATTTTATTTCAAAACTCTCTCATTCTCATACGTTTTTGGTAGATCTAAATCAACTTGCCAGATACAGCGAAAATAATAGAGCTTGGGAAGAAAATCCTATAGGTACTGGACCTTTTGTAATGGGTGATTGGATCCCTGGTGTGATTATGTATTTATATCCATATCCAGATTATCATCTTAACAAACCTGAAATTGATAGCCTCATTTTTCGCCTGTATGGAGGGAAGCCTGCTCTAATGTATCAATCTGGAGAAATAGATGCAACTACACTTTATTCTGATGAAGTTATTGATATTTATAACTCTAATTTAATTTATGGAGGATCTCCAATTAAAGAAAGAAATCTAATTAAATCTACTGAAATGAGTACTTACTATATTGGATTTAATACTCAGTCAATTCCTTTTGATGATATAAATGTCCGAAAAGCTTTTGTCGAAAGTAGTAATGTGCAAAATATTGTTAATAATTATTTTGACTCTGTTCATCAAAACGCATATGGATTAATACCTCCACAAATGCCTGATTTTAATTCTAATTTGAATCAAGATGATTATAAATATGACCCAGAATCAGCATTAAATCATCTATCGAATTCAAAATATTATCTTGATAAAACACTACCTGATATATTTTATAGCACACCAGGATACACTGGACCTAATACATTAATTAGTGAAATAATTGATTCCTGGATTAAAAATCTTGATGTTAATATAACAACAAATGTTATACCCCCAGATCAATATTATTATTCTTTTGATGATTTAGCTTATGATATTTATGATTATGGTTGGATCGCTGATTATCCTGATCCTCATAATTTTCTATATTCATTATTTCATTCCAAAGCTGGTAGTAATATCAGTAAATATAATAATTATGATTATGATTTATTAATTGAATTAGCAACAGCAGAAACTAACCAAGAAAAAAGGGTACAGTATTATATAAATGCTGAAGATAAACTTATTAATGATGCTGTACTGATTCCACTGTATCATGGAAATACCTTTGCTTTAATTAAAGATCACGTCAGTGATGTTAACTTCACTCCCTACGGTATGTTAGATCTAAGAGATGTGAAAATATCTAATTTTTCAACAGTTTCTTATAGATAGTTGCATAGATCACTTCAAGTATGATATTTTGAACTGGCGCCTTTTTATTTTAAATATTACTTTTGTTAATTTATTAATTGTGAAAAATAATTGAATACTATCTCTGCTGAAGAATCATATAAACCAAGTCCTTTAAGATCATTTAATATAAAAGGATTCTCCACATACTGGTTCGCTATGATGGCCCAAATGGCTGGATTAAATATGCAGATGGTTTCTCGAGCATGGTTAATATATGAATTGTCTGCCTCTTATACAGTTTTAGGTGCTATGACTGTTGCTCATGCACTTCCAATGTTATTCACTTCGATGTTCGGAGGAGTACTTGCAGATAGGTTTCTAAAAAAACGACTTATGCAAAGTGGTCAGGTTTTACTTGCAGTTACCTCACTATTTGTAGCAATATGCCTTTCTATGGATCTCATCAATCTATCTACTGGAGCAGGGGTTTCTTACGTTATGATGGCTTCAGTTTTTCAGGGAACTATTATGGGTTTTACAATGCCTTCAAGGCAGGCCGTTATACCTGAAATTGTAGGGAGAGAAAATCTAACTAATGCAATTGCGTTAAACCAATCCGGAATGAATTTAAATCGTCTTGCAGCTCCTGGGGTTGCAGGCTTAATGATAGCTTTACTGGGCATTACTACAGTTTATTACTTTATGACTTTTTTATATGTTTTAGCTACAATAATTATTTCCTTTTTACCTATAACTAAAAGTTTGAATCCTAATGCTAAACAAAAGACTCCATTAAGAGATTTAATAGATGGTTTTAAATATATTTTCAATGAATCTGTCATATTTTATTTATTACTTGCTACTTTATTCAGTGTTGTACTATCTATGCCTTACATGGGGTTAATGCCTATATTTGCTAAGGATATACAAGTTGTAATTGCTTCTGACTTCGACTGGATGAATTCTGCACCAATTATTAGTTCATTTAATCTACCTGAACTTTTGACATATTCAAGTTTTCGACTTGGATGTTTGATGAGTATTTCGGGAATTGGTGCTTTGATTGGCTCACTTATAGTAACCGTCCTGTCTGATACCAATAGGGGTAAAATATTTATTTATAGTGTTTTTGCATTAGGGATAACTCTAACAATATTTTCATTCACTAGATCGTTTGTTATTGGATGCCTTACTATGATGTTTGTTGGATTTTTCCAATCATTACGTTTGTCTTTAAGTAATGCTTTAGTGCAAAGTTATGTTAGTGATGAATTTAGAGGCCGTGTTATGTCCGTTTATATGATGGAATTTGGAATGACAAGCTTTAGTACATTTCTTGTAGCTTCTATGGCTGGAGTAATTGATGCTTCTAATGTTTTTGACCCTGGGTTTGGAATTCAATTAACAATGGGTATAGCAGCTATTTTATTAATTCCTGCTGCAATAGTTTTTTGTTACGGTAAAAGGTCATTACTCAACCTTTCGTAATTGTGTAAATATATACAAATATTATAATTACAAATCACCCCATAATTTTTCAAATCTCTCTTTAAGGGTTTTCTCTACCCCATTTTCTTTAGGTACATAAAAACGTGTATTTTTTATTTTATTAGGAAAATTATTTTGTTTAATAAATCCATCCTTCGAATCGTGATCATATTTATATCCTTCTCCTATCATAAATTCTCTATCTACTGATGTTTCAGAATTAATCAAATGATTAGGTATTTCTGTTATTGGATTATTAATTACTTCTTCGTAGGCGTTATTTATAGCTTTATATGAAGAATTACTTTTTTCAGATAATGCTAAATAAATTGTAGCATTTGCTAGAGGTATTCTACATTCTGGCATACCAAGTTTATTTACAGTGTCAAAGGTAGAATTTGCTAACACCATGGCATTTGGATTGGCTAACCCGATATCTTCTGACGCACTTATAACTAATCTACGAGCTATGAATAATGGATCTTCACCATTTTTTAACATTCTTGCTAAATAATATATTGCTGCATTTGGATCCGAACCTCGTATTGATTTAATAAAAGCTGATATAGTATTGTAATGGTTGTCATTTTTTCGATCATAAAGAGCATTATTTTCCAGTAGTTCTCGAATAATACTTTGAGTTATTGTTTTTTCACCATTATTATTGATTGTAGAATTGACTGCTAATTCAAAAGTATCTAAGGCCTTTCTTGCGTCTCCAGAAGATCCAGTAATTAGAATATCGATCACTTCATTATCAATATTTATTTTTTCATCTATATTTAGGTATTCTTGTGTATTTATCAAAACTTTTTCCAATATTGTATACAATGTCTTTTCGTCATGAGTATCAAATTTGAATATCTTCACTCTAGATATTAACGGATTGATAATCGAAAATCCTGGATGTTCAGTAGTTGCTCCAATTAATATAATTATCCCGTTTTCAATTAATGGTAAAAGTGAGTCTTGCTGGCTTTTAGAAAACCGATGTATTTCATCCAAGAAAAGCATAGTTTTAGCTTTGTTTATACTTGTATTCGATAATATATCATCAGTAATTTTTCTTATATCTGAGATGCCAGAAGAAACAGCGGATAATGCTGTAAAATTCATATCTATTTCTTGAGCAATTATTTTAGCAAGAGATGTTTTACCTGTCCCAGGTGCCCCCCAAAATATCATAGAAGGGATAGTTTTATTTTTGATAAGATTTCGTAAAATCTTACCTTCTCCAAGTATATGTTCTTGACCTATAAAACTATCCAAGCTATTAGGGCGCATTCTTGAAGACAATGGCGATGACTGAATTAGATTTTTTCGTATATTATGCTCAAATAATGACATCTTATTTTAAATCGATTACTTTAACCTCTACACAGTCTGTTTTCTTCTTTAGTCATAAACTCTAATAATACAGGCTTACCGGTACTCATTACCTCTTGTGCTCTTTTAATTGACGGTATGATTTCGGCAGGGTCGTCAACTCTTTCGCCATGAGCTCCTAGTGTCGTTGCTAATTTTGCATATTCACCATATAAATTGGTAAAACCAAAGTTTTCTGTAGCCTTAGGGTAATTAACTGAATAACCACTTAAAACATGATTGTTAAAAACAATTAGAAGTACTGGGATTTTATGTCGTACAGCAGTTTCTATATCCATTCCACACATTCCTATTGAGGCATCCCCCATTATGGCAGCTACCGTTTTATCTGGTGCAGCAAGTTTAGCTCCCATCGAAATTCCTAGAGAATAGCCTAATTGACTCGAATTAGCCCAACCCATATATGAGCGAGGTGTTACTGTTTGATAGAAAGGAATAGTTTGATCTCGAGGGTGTCCTGATTCATGTGTTAGTATTGTATTTGAACGATCAACAGTATTCATAAAGTCCCATATAATTCGATATGGATTGATTGGAGCTTCATTAGATGTAAGTAAAGGCATCCATTCATCTAACCACTCATCTTTGACTTTTTGTATTTCTTGTTCAATGTTACTAGTGCCTTTTCTTGCTTCTTCTCCTGCTTGTTTTTTTAACTCTTCAATGAGTTGTGGTAATACTAGCGATAGATCACCCATCAATGAATGATGTAATTGCTGTTCTTTATTTAAATCTATTTCATCCACATTTGCCTGGATTAGTGTTTTGCCTGTCGGAACCCCAATTGAAGCTAAATTTGTAGTAAAACTACATCCCAAACCAAATATCAAATCAGATTTTTCCAAAAACACTTTTACCGCTTTTGTATAAGTATTTCCTCCGGTCCCAAGTGATAATGGGTGATCTTCTGGAAAACCACTTTTTCCTGTATTACTAGTTAAAACTGGTGCATTTAGCAGTTCAGCAAATTCAACCAAATCAGAAGTTGCTTCGGCCCATAAAATGCCAGCACCAGCATAAAGAACAGGATTCTTTGCTTTTAATAATAATTCTATTGTTTTTCGTATATCATTTGGGTCAGCAGCAGTTTTATTAAATTTTACTTTTTCATAGTTAAGTTTTGAATCATCGAATTCCCCTTGGGCTACATCTTGAGCTACTTCTAATAAAACAGGACGCCCACGACCTGATCGTAAATATGTAAATCCTCTTCGCATCATTTCAGGGATTCTATCAAGTTGATTAATTCTATCTGACCATTTTGTTACTGGTCTGTAGACTTCGCTCGAACGAAAATCAGGAGATTGTCCTAATCTTGCATTTGCCGTTCCACCTGGAATTACGAATATAGGCACCGATTCAGCAAATGCATGTGCTACACCACTAAAAGCATTTTCAATGCCAGGTCCAGTTTGAGTAACAACGATTCCATTTTTCTTCCCACTCATTGTTCTTGTATATCCATCTGCCATATTAACTGTAGCTCTTTCAGTCCTCGACATTATTGGCTCAATACCCAAACTTGCAGCAGCTTCAATAAGTGTATTTGCAGGGTAGCAAAATAAATAATCAGTTTCTTCCTTTTTTAAGATATTTGCAATTGCTAATTCGCCCTTCATAACTCCTCCTATTTGATGATTTTGTTCAGGTTACACATTTCTTATATTTATCGTCAAGCAAAACTCGATAGTACCACTCCTCCTTATGGGCGTTTTTTGTTATACTTACTCCTGTAATTATTTTTTTATAGTATTTTGTATTAAATTGAAGAGGTTGTTGTGAAAATTGCAATTGGTTCTGATCATGCAGGATTTGAAATCAAAGGAGAAATTAATTCCTTCTTAAAGTCCCTAAATATTGATTTTGTTGATCTTGGGGCACATGAGTTTGATTCCCTAGATGATTATCCAGATTACGCTAAAAGTGTTGGATATGCAGTTAGAAATAATGATGTGCAAAAAGGTATTATTGTTTGTGGTAGTGGTGTTGGAGCGTCTATAACTGCTAATAAAATTAAGGGTGTACGTGCTGGTTTATGCCACGATGGCTATTCTGCACATCAAGGAGTTGAACACGACGATATGAATGTATTATGTATTGGTTCACGAATTATAGGGATAGAGCTTATAAAAGAAATAATCATTTCTTTTATCAATGCAAAATTTTCTGGTGAAGAACGACATTCAAGACGTTTGAAAAAATTACTCGATATAGAATTGTCTGAATAATTATGGCATATCTATATCTAGCAATAGCTATTGTTTTTGAGGTTGCAGGAACTGTAACACTAAAAGCGACAGATGGCTTTTCAAAAATCATACCAAGTTTAATTGTAATCTTTTGTTATATTGTGAGTATATACCTAGTATCATTGACAATAAAAACTATACCTGTTGGGGTTGCATATGCAATATGGACAGGTACAGGCCTTTGCTTTGTAGTTTTAATTAGTGCTTTTGTATACCGCCAATTTCCTGATGTTCCAGCTATTTTAGGTATGACTTTTATAATTATGGGTGTTTCTATAATACAAATCTACTCTAAAATGATTAACAACTAAACACTTTTAAATAATATTCCTGGCAACAACAGATGCTCCTACTAAAACCATATTTTCGTTTAACTTACCCTTTCTGATTTTGTTATATTTATTTTCAGTGATAGACATATTTTTAAAATATTTATCAATGTAATCAACAATTTCGGGTATACCATCGACTACTCCTCCACCAATCACTACAGCATCAGGATCAAATATATTAAAAAAACTAGTTATTGATATTGCTAATTTATTTGAAATTTCCTTGATAATTTCCACCGCTTCAGTATTATTTTCATAATATGCAATAGAGACAGTTTCAGCTGTAATTTTTTTATTAGTTTTTGCTGACAAAAAATTAAACACTGAATTGTTATCAACGGAGGCAACCCTTTGTGCAATTTTTCCGATAGCTTTACCTCCAGAATATGCTTCTAAACAGCCTTTTCTACCACATTCACAAAGGTTTCCATTTTCAATAATAATTGTGTGACCAATTTCTCCTGCAAATCCTTGAGATCCTTGATATAAATTATTGTTTAATATTATTCCTCCACCAATTCCTGTACCTATGAATATTCCTAATGCATTTGTACAATCCTTGATAGATCCATAGGTATGTTCACCTATTACAGCAGCTGAACAGTCATTAATTATTGTTATAGGCATATCTATTTCATTTTCTAATAATGACTTAAGGTCTACGTTTTTCCAATTCGTATTTGGGGAATGAATAATTATATTTGATCCTTCATCTATCCATCCTGCTACACCAACACCTATTTTCGTATATGAATACTTATATTCATTAGGAATCTCATTAAGTACAGTTTTAACAAAATATTCAACCCAGTCCGTAATTAAATCAAAATTGTGATTTGCTTTAGTAATACTCCATTTAACATCACCATTAATATCAACTAGGCCTACTCGTATTTTAGTGCCACCAATGTCTACACCAAGTACGTATTTATTATTAACGATTGTCCTTTGTACTAGATCGTTATTATTTATTTGCTTCATATCAAAGTTTCA
Source organism: Dehalococcoidia bacterium (assembly GCA_045562575.1). Classification (GTDB taxonomy): domain Bacteria; phylum Chloroflexota; class Dehalococcoidia; order Lucifugimonadales; family UBA6952; genus UBA6952. The sequence goes on along the minus strand of JBJKVQ010000030.1, from coordinate 13,975 downwards.
TTGAAATATTTTATAGCGATTATACATGATATAATTTATACTGTATTGAAATATTTGATATATGAGGACTTTTATGAAATTTGGTTTTTGGGTATTAAATCAATGGGACAGTAGAGACAATATGACCCAAAGAATTAATGAAGGTGTTGAACAAGTAAAATTTGCAAGAGAAGCAGGTTTTGACTTTATTGGCACTGGGCAGCATTTTCTTTCATATCCTTTTCAGATGGTATCTACTCTACCTTATTTAGCTAGATTAACACAAGAATCTGGGGATATGGAGGTGGTCGCAGGTGTACTCCTACTTCCTTTGTTAAATCCAGTTGAAACAGCAGAAGCAACAGCTTCATTAGATGCAATGACAAATGGTAAATTTATCATGGGTGTTGGTATTGGTTATAGAGACGAAGAATTTATTTCTTTTAATGTAAAAACGAAAGAAAGAATACCTCGATTACTTGAATCATTAGATTTAATAAAACAATTGTGGACTCAAGAAGAAATTGAATTTAATGGCCAATTTTATACCGTCCCTTACTCGAAAGTTGCAACCCATCCTGTTTCCAAACCACATCCACCAATTTGGATGGCAGCTAATCTTGATGTAGCAGTAAAAAGAGCCGCAAGGAATGGTTATCCTTGGTTAATTAATCCTCATGCTACTACTACTAGTCTTTCACCTCAGATTGAAATGTATAAAGAAGTTGCTATGGAAACGAATGGATTTGTCCCTGATTTACCAATGTTAAAAGAATTATATGTTCATAAAAATAGTTCTGTGGCATATTCTAAAGCTCAACCATTTTTAGAACCTAAATATGCTGCATATGCTTCATGGGGACAAGACGATGTATTACCGAACAATGAAACGTTTAAAATACCGTTTGAACAACTTGCTAAAGATAGATTCATGTTAGGTAATCCAGAAGAAATAGTTGAAGAAATACAGAGGTATGAAGATACACTTGGAGTAACACATATGTTTTTTCGTATGCAATGGGCAGGCTTACCTCATAGTGAAGTTCTTGAACAAATTGAATTGTTTCGTACAGAGATAATTCCACATTTTAAATAATGGTTTTAAATAATGCTAGATTATAATAATTTAACTTCAATCATAAAAAAATCGCCTTTTTTCAAGCGTATTATCGATACGTTATTATTGCGTTCACGTGTATATGCTGAAGCTGAGATTTATTCCTCCGCACTATTACAAGCACTATTTATTCCTTTTTTGATAGCTGTAATCAGGGGTATAACTGTAACAGGTTATAATCCTGAAAATGTTATCGAATCATACAATAGTATTAATGATCTATGGATTTTTCTTATTGGTGTAATTGCACAAATGACAGTTTGGATACTATGGACTTTTGGTTGTTACTTTATTGGAATTAATTTATTATCAACCTCATCTAAACATGCATCTTTTGGGGAATTAGTCCGTGCTACTGGATTTGCACAAACACCAAATCTGGTTATTCTTTTAGGACTTTTGCCATTTTTTGACTTAAACACAATGTTGTTAATTGGAACTATATGGTGGTTTATGACCATGATGGTTGCAATTAAATTTGTACTAAATTATGACTCTTTATACAATACATTCTTTCTTACACTAGCTGGCTTTTTAGTAGTACCTTTAATCCTTTGGCCAGGGTATGAATTAATTCTGAAATTTCTACTCTAATGTTCATTAACCCTTTTCAAGAACCAGAACAAAATATAAAAAAAGATGGGTATCTAGGATCTTTTGTTACCTATAATTCTATAGGTTCCATATCAATTAAAGCTTTTCATATTTATAAAAACAAATATCCTCAATTATTACTAATTTCCATAATACCTTTTATCCCAGCTTTAATACTCAGTATGTTTTATATTGAAGAAACAGCTTCAATAATCGGTTATTTTTTACAATCTTCTGAAGTCGATCCTGTGAACTTTTCTAACATCTCATTCACTGTATATTTTTTATTAATACTTCAAATGTTTTTAGATCCACTAGCTTTAGCTGCCATGACTATAGCTGTAGGAAGAATTATAATTTCATATGATACTAGCAGTAGATTTAATAGTTACGGCGCTAATACTATTGGTGCTTATTATTTTGCTTTAACACGTGGATATTCCTTAATACTAAATGTAGTAATTTTTTACCTAGTATTGTTATTTTTTGGATTTTTAAGTCTTTTTCTGATAGGTCTTCCGTTATTACTAATATGGATTTTAGCTACTATCGTTTATCCTCATGCTATATATTTTGAAAATTCAGGGCCTGGATCTGCATTATTAAGAAGTATCAAACTCTTATCAAGGTCTTGGCTTGATTTATTCAAATTTTGGATTCCGTTAATCGGAATAACTGGAATACAATTTATTAGTTCAACTTATATAGTTGCTGGATCAGTAGGAATTATATTTAATGAATTATTATCATTTATTTTACAGCCATTAGTACCCATAATTACTTCACTTGCATATGTACATTACAGAATTAAATTAGATAATCTATCATATATAGATTATGGTAATTCTGTTTTGAATCTAGGTAAGTCTATTGAGGAATAATTGGTAACATTATGTATGAAGCGTGTTCTTTGGACTGATGTATTGTATTCAAAGCAATAATTTTAGATTGGTCAACTCCTAAAGGTCCACCAGTATTTGGGTTAATGTCGAACCTTGGAAAATTAGAGCTGGAAATATCAACTCGAATTTTATGGCCTGACTTAAATAGGTTACCTGTAGGATATAATTCAAAATTTAAGGAGTAAATTTCACCAGGTGTCATTAACTCTTCTTTTTCCCAAGAATTTCTATAACGAGCTCTCATGATACTGTCCGTAAGATTCATATGAAATCCATCGGGATAATCTCCATTTGGAGGGCATACATCTATGAGTTTTGCAGTAAAATCAGTATCTTTAGCAGAAGAAGAAATTTCTAAATGAACTTGAACTGGTCCAGTAACTTCTATATCTTCAGCCAGTACTTCAGTTTCAAATACTAATATGTCAGACCTTGATTCAAGTGGAAGAAAAGGAGCTTTCGAACCAAAAAAAACAGGACTTTCAATTTGATGAAATGCACCTGCTTGAGCAATTATTCCACCTGATAATCCTCCACCAATGGTAGGAATTGGATTGTCCGGATCAAATCTGAATGTTGAAGAATCCTGATTATCTGAGGGTTTATTTACATTTAGACTCCCATCCTTATGGAAATAATACGGAGTGAAATTAGTTCTAGCTAATGGCCATTCATTTTCAAATCTCCATTGTCCTCCATGTTGCATTCTTTCTTGTTCATTTTTTAAACCGTTTCCACCACCCATTATAAACAAAAGAAGAGAATTCTGTTCTTGAAAGCCATTATCGAAATCCTTCATCCATGCATCAAACCACAATAGTCTATAATCGTCCCAGTTTTCAGCTAACGAATTTATACTTGCATTTGGCCCAAAATCTACTTCACCTGCATAAGAAACAGATCTTTGTCCATGTGTCCACGGCCCCATTAAAACACGTACGGGAGCTTTTTTCTTTTTTGATAGCCCTACATAGTTTTCGAAAGTAGTTCGTGTATATGAGTCATACCATCCTCCAGTATGTATTTGAGGTATATCTGACCACTCGTCATAAAATAGCTCTCCTGCTAAACCTGGTTGTTTCCAATAATCATCATATTCGCCCCTACTCCACTCTTCCAAAATATAGTCTTCATAAGCAGGAGTCCATTTTAATGGAGAGTGTCCTTTTTTCCATGGTAACCGTAAAAGCCAATCTTCTTGATTAACTTCATCTAAGTATTTGGCCACAACAGGATTCTCTATAGCTTCTTTACTTAATTTTGCTTGTGAAATAGCCCATCCCAATTGTCTCAATTCAAATGCACCATTATGTCGAGCAGAACTCATATATGCGTTAGAAAAACCACCACAATCTATAATCATGGCTTGTAGTCCCTTAGCATTCATTGAAGCCATTGCAGCTTGAGTATGAGCTCCATAAGAAGTTCCGTAAGTACCTATTTTACCATTACACCATTCCTGATCCACTATCCATTCAGTTAAATCATAACCATCATTTGCATCTTGTGTATATTTATGAAATTCGCCTTCAGAATTATATCTTCCACGATTATCTTGAATTACAACTATATATCCTCTTTTGGTGAAATATTCAGCCTCTTCAGCAAATCTATCAGAACCTTTATCATATGGTGTCCGGTGAAGAAGTACAGGTCTTGGAGTTTTATCAATTCTCCCATCAATTGTTGGATAATATATATCAGTAGATAAGTTGATCTCATCTCTCATTTTCACTTTGATATCTTTTTCTACTTCTACTTCATAAGTTACTTCTGAACGAACATTTTTAAATAAATTATCCATAATATCCTTTCTAAAGACTTGCTATCCAATTTAATATTTCTTTTGCATGTTGATCATGCATATCAGTCCAACCGTGATCGGCTCCTTCGACTATTACAACTGAATTTTTATTGTGAGAGGATTTCATTATTTCGTGAGTATCAGTTGCGCAGTTTTCTAATCTCGGATGAGTTTCTAAAGAGCCTGCAATTAACAACGTAGGTACTTTAATATCTTGTGCATAATGAGTCATATTATATTTTTCACTACCATGCTTATCCAAATAAGCTTTTGCACCAAAGGTATGTGGCATTGGAAATTGCACATCAATTAATGCATCTGGTTTATTATTTTTGATATACTCATTCGCTAAATTCACACATCTAGTGAACTCTTCTACTGCATCAGGATGATTAATAAAATAATCATGCGAAAGTCTCACAGGTGATGAAGATATAATTGATGTGATGGTAGGATTAGGATGTTTTGCTCCATAATATACTACCTTAACTGCACCCATACTATGTCCATACAAGTGTATTTTTTTATATCCGCGATTAGCTAAAAAGCTTATAGCTGCATCTATATCATAATTGCATTCAGATAAAATATCGAAGGCGTTTCCATAAAATCTGTCACCATACCTTGATATTAAGTCATGCCCACGGGTATTAAAGCTAGCTACGTCGTAACCTGCTTCTCCAAATCTTTCGATTAAAGCAAGATTCATAGCTCCATAGAAATTACCACTTGATCCATGAATCAATAAAAAACATTCTTCAGGATCTTTTGGAGAGTCTATCTTCGATAAGATTCCTATGTGTTCTAAATCATCTTTTGTATGTATGCTACTAAATTCTATTGTCATAATTTATCTCCTTAGTTAAGACAGAATTCTAACCATTCGATCTTTATTCGTCTAGACGAATAAAGATTAGTCATATATTGTTTAACGAAATATCCCACAAAACTATTTCTTCGTTTAATTTTAATACTACAAGGAGTATTGTGATGTCGACAAAACAAACTATTTTTTCTTATAAAGATTACGAGGATATGAGAGTTACATTGCATAATGGTGTTTTATTAGTAACTTTAGATAATCCTGATAGATTAAATGCCCTTTCCACTCCTATAAGACATGGATTGAAACGTGTTTTAATGGAATTTGAAGAAGACGACAATGCAAAAGTTATGGTTATTACTGGAGAAGGAAGAGGCTTTTGTTCAGGAGCTGATTTGGGAAGCTCAGGTAGTTATAAGCAAACAGAAACAAGAAAACAAATTGAAGAAACTCGATTTGAATGGATTAGCAGATTTCGTTCTATCAATAAACCTATCATTGCTGCTGTCAATGGTGTAGCTGCCGGCGGAGGTGTTTCATTAGCATTAGCTGCTGATATTCGTATAGCTTCCGATCAAGCAAGGTTTGTTACTGCATTTCTTAGAAGAGCTATATTGCCAGATAATGGTGCAACTTGGTTTCTTCCAAGAGTTGTAGGTGTTTCAAAAGCTTTATTAATGTTATGGCTAAGTGATGATGTTGGCGCTGAAGAATCTGCACAAATTGGTTTAGTAGACAAGGTGGTACCACATGATTCATTAATGGATGAAACAATGGCCTTGGCAAATCGAATTGCAGAAGGTCCTTCAATTACCTTAGAATTAACCAAAAAAGCTGTTTATCATGGCTTAAATGTCGATTTAATAACTCAATGTGATTACGAAGAAAATCTTGGTGCAATTGTTCATAATACAGAAGATAATACTGAAGGGCGCTTGGCGTTTCGAGAAAAACGAAAACCAAATTTTCAAGGGAAATAATACTAATGAGTAAATTAGAAACGATTACTAAAATAAATTCTACATGGGATAATTTACTTAATACTATTTCTTCATTTTCGTCTAAACATGAAAAAATACCTGGTGCAGTTGGTACCTGGTCTTTTTTAGAGGCAGTGATACATATATTTGCGTGGGATAACGAACTGCTAATTAACTTGAAAGATTATTGTAACAATAAAGAAATGCCTAAATGGATTGACCTCAACGATGAAGATGTCGCTGAATTAAATCAAAGTCAGGTTGATGAGTATCTTGACACTAATTTCCAAGATTTATACAAACTTCTTCTCATTAACCATTCAAAATTACTGAAATATTTAGAAGAATTACCCGAAGAACTATTTGGTGACAATCCTTTTACTGCAGGTATGATAAAAGATGAAACTTATTTGCATTATGAAGAACATGATAAAAACATAAAAGATTTTTCTAAAAGTTTAAATTATTGAACATTAGGTGGTTTAGCAAAATAAGTTACTATGGCAGAAATCAGCATTAGGAATCCAAATACAATCCACATGTAGTCGTAGCTTTGTGTTTGATCAAATATGATTGATCCAAAAAGTGGTCCAGAAGCATTAGTAGTCATTTGCACAGGCCAAATCATTCCTCTTATAGATCCTAATGAGTTACGTCCATAATATTCAGCAAATATTAATTGATATAAAGTATTAAACAAGCCTGCGCTTAGTATTCCTTGAGCTATACCCCAGATAATAGCAATATAAAAATTATTGATAAGTAAAATAAGAAAAATTGTTAGGGAATTAATAAGGAATGTCGCGACTATTGTTTTTCGTGTACCAAATTTTTCAGCCATAAATCCAGAGAAAAATGCACCTATTGCTCCACTAAACGACCATATAGACATAACTATGGCACCTTGATTTCTTTCAATACCTTGTGTGTCAAGATAAGATATTAAATGAAAACACAATCCAGGTCCAACAACAAATAATAAAGAAAAAGCAACTACTAATAAATAAAAATTCGGTTGTTTTAATACTTGTTTCCTATTAAAAGATACTTCTTCTTTGGGGGGGGGGGTTGACTCTAATATTTTATCTTTTGGATTTAATTCACCGTCTGGTAATAAGCCCATGTCTTCTGGTTCTTTACGAATAAGTATCATTACTGGAAATAGAGATACTACGAAAACGACAATTCCTGATATTGTTAATGCCATTCTCCAGTCATAAACATCAGCTACAAATGCAACATATAATGGGGTTATTGAATTGCCTAACATGATTCCAAGGCCACTATATGCTATTGCCCTTGCACGTTTAACAATAAACCATTTGGATACTATGACTTGTGTTGCAAGCGCTATAATTCCCATAGTCATTATTCGATTGATAATGAGAATTACAAAAAATTGCATGTAATTCTCAACAATTGCAAGCAATATAAATGATAATCCTAATATGAATACAGAAGTTGTTAAAATCCATCGACCACCATATTTATCAAGGGCGGACCCGATGAATATAGCAACGATACCAGCGATTATTGTCCCAAAAGAAGTAGCATATGTAAAAGTAGTTTTGGACCAACCAAATTCTTCTGTTATCGGATCTAAAATAACTGCTAGAACAGGAAAGGTTCCTGCACTTTGACTAAATCCTGCTAGAGCTACAGCTAGGACTATAAACCACCCGTAATATATAGATTTTTTGTCCTTATTAGTATGATAGGGTGTATTGATACTTATATCCTTTAATGATTAACGCTCAAAGAAAGAGCACAAAGGGCAATATAACTCAATTAATATTAATGGTCAATTATAGTTAATTTCCTTCTTTTATAAAATCAGCAATCTTTTCTGCTATTACCATTACGGTTACATTGATATTTGCTCTGACACAATCTGGCATTATAGAAGCATCTGCAATTCTTAATCCTTCAACTCCATAGACCACTCCATATTGATTTACAACCGCCATTGAATCTTCAGGTAGTCCCATTTTTGCAGTGCATGAAACATGATGTCCCGTTAGAACATGTTTTCTTATCCAAAGATCAAGGGATTCATCGTTATCTAAATCAAAGTCTGTAGGTCGTAATCTTTCTAGAATTAAATCAGATAAATCGGAATTATTTTCCAGATTAACTAACATACGAATTCCATCACGATATCTACGTATATCTTCTTGATGGTCAAGTAGGTTGTAGTCTAGATATGGATGGTCTCGATGATCTGATGACTGTAATTTAATTTCTCCACTAGATAATGCCAAATTTAACCCTAATGCTGCACTTATCCCTACTGGTGCTCCAATAGCTTTATATGATTCACCTGCAACTGCATTAAAGTATACAATCATATCATTATGTATAGGAGAACCTTCTGCAGTATAACGAAGCAATACTTGTATTCGAGGTCCCACAGTATCTAGATCTACTTCAGGTTTAGTTTTCCAGATAACTGGTAACAAGGGATGATCTCTTAGATTTTGACCTACTCCAGGGGAATCTAAAACTACTTCGATATTATGTTCATTTAAATGTTCTCTGGGGCCTATTCCTGATAACATAAGTGTTTGCGGTGTTCCGATTGCTCCTTCACATAAAATAATTTCATTACCTTCAATAATGAACTCTTCATTATCTGAGGATACTTCCAAACCTATAGCTTTAGGGACCTTTTGGTTTTTATCAAATAGTATCTTTTTAACAGATACATTAGGACGAATTGTTAAATTAAGTCTATGTCTTGAAAGCCCAAGATAACCTATTGCAGTAGACCATCTAATACCATCTGGATTATTCAGTGGTATAGGGCCAGTGCCAATTGTATCTGGAGCATTTGCATCTTCGCAATGAGGATACCCAGCTTCGATGCAGGCTTTGTAAAAAGCTTTCGATGCTGGTTTCCATTCATCTTCTGGGAATCTATGGCATATGATTGGGCCATTTGTACCGTGAAAGTCACCAGGATCATTTTGGTATGTAGTGTCGGTTTCAATTTTGTTGAAATAAGGAACTAATGTTTGAAAATCCCATTCTGTATTTCCCCACAATTTCCAATTATCGTAATCTTCTGGAATTCCTCTAAGAAAGATTTGTCCATTTATAGAACTAGATCCTCCTGTTACTTTACCCCGTGGAACATCTATAATAGATTCATTTGTTGCACGCGCTTTATATTGCCAATTATGAGAGCTATCCCAAATGTTTACCGTTGATTTATATCCATATTTAACTTCTTCAGGCATATTATCCATATCTGGATAATCCGGTCCTGCCTCAATTAATAGTACAGATTTTGATGGGTCTTCTGATAATCTCGTAGCTATTATTGCTCCTGCAGAACCAGCCCCTACCACAATATAATCATATTTCATAATTATCTCCTACAGGTATTTTGAAAGCCTCAATAAATTTGGAACAGTATATCTTAGATACATATAAACATATACGTGTTTGAATAACTATTATGATTTATTTTTTACACTAACATGATAAACTTGACATATTTTCTAAACAAAGAATTATTTGGTAAGAGGTAATAATGAGTGAAGTTAAAATAATCAAACATGCTGAACGGGAAGTTGAAATATCTTCTGGATCTATGACTAGAATAGCTGGTGTATCTAAAAATATTGTAGGTGCCGAAGGTATTCATTTGGCAATTGCTACAATACCTTCAGGATGTAGTGCAACTCCACATATTCATACAAATTGTGAATCTGCCATATATATCATTAGTGGCTCTGGAAAATTTCTAGTTGGGGAAAAGCTGGAAAAAGAATTATTTTTTGAACCTGGAGATTTTTTTCATGTCCCTTCTATGGCGCCCCACAAACCTATAAATACTGGGAATGTTGAAGTGACTATGATTGTTGCTAGAAACACCCCAGTAGAAATAGTAGAGGAAATATAATGGATCAAAATTCACTTAATAAATTAAAAAATTCTGTAAAAGAAAGAACGTTTTTAAAATCTGGGAATAAGTCTGTAAAAGGTTTAGATGGTATTGCTACTATTAATTGGGATATTTATGGTGTACCTCATGCAAAAGTTAGTAGTGAATTGGATATGTGGTTTATTCAAGGGTTTCTACATGCTGAAGATAGACTTTGGGGAATGGAACGTACAAGGCGATTTGTAAAAGGTACTTTATCGGAAATAATTGGCCCTGGTGGATTAGGTCCAGACAAATTTTTTCGACGCGTTGGTACTATGAGAGCTGCAAAAAATGAATGGGATTCTTTAGAAGATGATGGTAAGAATGTTATAGAAGCTTACACGGCAGGTGTAAATGCCTATCTTGATTTAGAACTCCCTCTGCCTATTGAGTTCGAATTGTTAGACTATGTTCCTGAAAAATGGTCTCCATTAGATGTTACAGGTCGTTGGAAACTCATAGCACATTCACAATCATTGAGTGGTCATGCCAAGATAAGTCGAATGCAGATGTTAGAAGCTTTAGGAATTGATAATTTCAAAAAAATCTTTCCATATTATCCTGTTGATGCGCCAGTCATGGTACCTATGGGGGACCTAGCAGGTGAAAGATCGATGTCAAATTTAAATACACTTTTTGAAAAGGCATATTCTGAAATTGGTTTTTTACATGGAACGGGATCTAATAATTGGGCTGTTGATGGATCAATCACTGAATCTGGTCTCCCTCTTCTTGCTGGTGATCCTCATCTTGCTGTAACAGTGCCATGCTTTTGGCATGTCCAACATATTTCTGGTCCAGATTTTTCATTTATTGGAGCTTCGATGCCAGGAGTCCCTGGAGTGACTTATTATGGTCATAATGGTCACACAGCTTGGAGTTTAACCACTGCTGGTGTAGATGCACAGGATATCTATTTTGAACAAATTAGAACACCTGAATCTCCTGAATATCTTTATAAGGATAAATGGCTAACAGCACAAAAGCACGAAGAATTAATATATATTAAAGGTGAAAAAGAGCCTATTAAGGAAATTGTTTTTGAAACTCATCATGGTCCAATTATTCAGGATCCAGTTGGCGAGAGTAAATATAGCATTTCAATGAATTGGTCAGGAAAAGAAACTCAACAAACTTTTAGTAGTTTTAAGGCTATGCATTCATCCAAGACTGTTGATGAATTAATTGAAGCACATAGAAAATGGACTACTCATACCAATAGAATAATTGCTGACACACAAGGGAATATTGCATATATGTTATCAGGGCAAGTTCCAATACGTAAAAACAATGTACCTAATTTGTTTCCTGTTCCAGGCTGGACAGGTGAACATGAATGGATTGGAGAAATACCATTTGAAGACATGCCTAGAGATGTTAACCCTAAAGCCCATTACCTTAATACATCAAATAATTTGATCGTTTCTTATGATTTCCCCTATTATATTAATGCTACGGGTACACCCTATCGAGGACAAAGAGTTAAGGAATTACTACAGAACAATAATCAACATAATATTTCGAGTTTTGCAAAAATTCAAATGGATACATTTAGTATACCCGGACTAAATCTAACCAAGCGTATTAAAGATATTGTACCTAACACAGAAAATGGCATAAAAGCCAAAAATCTCCTAGCTACATGGGATGGAAATCTTTCATTCGAGAGTTATGGTTCTATTTACGAAATACTTCGCTGGCGAATTCAAGTTAATATTCTGAATAGGATTAGAGATGTTATGATTGGTGAAAAACCAGCAGAAGATACTTTAAGAGTTCATATGACAGCTTTAGAATATTTAATTTGCTCAGATGATAATTCAATTTTTGAATCAAATATATTTCCATATACTAATTGGGATGACTGTTTATCAAAATCATTAGACGAAGTTGGTGAATTTATGTCGGAAAAGCTAGGAGACGATTCTAAGGAATGGTTTTGGGGCAATATACATACTATATTATTCAGACATGGAAATGGTAGAAAAGAGCCTGAAGCATCGCTTTTGAACGTTGGCCCTTTTAAAATACCCGGTTCTGGAGATACCATCTGTAACTTCAACCACACCAGTGGTCCAGACTTCAGAGCAACTTCTATGCCTAGTTTCCGTCAGATAATTGACCTAAGTGATTTTTCTAAATCTTTATTTATAATTCCTCCTGGTAATTCTGGAGATCAATCAAGTTCTCATTACAAGGATAATGTAGAAAAATATTTTGCAGGAGAATATAATCCACTTTTATGGAATATTGAGGATATTGAAAAAAATACCGAATCCATACAAATAATAAACCCACTCTAAATGTGGATTAAGGAAGAAATATGACAATTTCATCTGGAGCACTTTCAGGAGTACGAGTGGTAACATGTTCTACTGCACAAGCAGGAACCGTTCCTTATATGCTTATGGCTGATTTAGGAGCAGAAGTTATCAAAATCGAAGTTCCTAATGTCGGTGATAATTCCCGGAAATCAGGTGATATTAAAAATGGGATTAGTTCATATTTTGAGACTAATAACCGAGGGGTAAAAAGTATAACCTTAAATCTCAAATTACCTGAAGCACAAAAGATACTTCATGAATTAGTAGCAACAGCTGAAATATTCGGTCAGAATTTCAGACCAGGTGCAGCGGAACGATACGGATTTGGATACGAACAACTGAAAGAAATAAATCCGGCACTTGTTTATGCGAGTGTTTCCGCCTATGGACCAGACGGACCAGATGCAAAGTTGAAAGGAACAGATTCTGTTGGCCAAGCACTTGCTGGTGTCACTGAAGCGTTTTCAATACCCGGTCAACAAATGAGGACTGGTGTAGTTTCGATTGCCGATGAAACTTGTGCCATTGTTACCTTTGGAGGTGCACTTGCTGCATTAATTCATGCACGAGCAACAGGACAGGGACAGAAGATTGACACATCACTTATAGGAAGTGCCTTTAGATTAATGGGATGGACAATGGCAACAGCAATGTGGAGAAACCAACCCCCCATAACTGGTGCAAGAATCAATGGAAGTAGAGAACGAGCAGGGATAGCTGCATGTTTTAATGACTCAGAAGGAAAGCCATTAGCAATACAGCTTGGTGCAAACGATTGGATTCCCGCATTAAAACTTCTTGGATTTCATGAATCCATGGTAGCAAAAGGTTTAGATGATCTTGGTATATCATTTGAATCTGATGAAAAGAAAAATCAGATATTAGATCAGTTATCAGTATTATTCGCAACTAATAAACGAGATCATTGGGTAGGTCTGTTAAGGGAAGCAGATATGGTTGCAGCACCAGTAAATAGTATGTTAGAAGCCTCTGAAGATCCAAATATGATAGCTAATGGGTATGTGCAAACCATGTCATATCCAAATGGAGAGAATCTAAAAATTCATGGTACACCTTGGAAGTTATCAGAAACACCAAGTAAACCTGGTATTGCACCAGAACTTGGTGCTCATAACAAAGAAATATTAAATTCGTTAGGTTACGACGATCAATCAATTGAACATCTTAAAGAAATCAAAGCTATTTAGGGAGAGATTATGACTAATTCAATCGGAGCACTTTCAGGAGTACGAGTGGTAACATGTTCTACTGCACAAGCAGGAACCGTTCCTTATATGCTTATGGCTGATTTAGGAGCAGAAGTTATCAAAATCGAAGTTCCTAATGGTGGTGATAATTCCCGTAGAGCTGGTGAGATTATCAATGGAATAAGTTCTTTCTTTGAGACTAATAACCGAGGGGTAAAAAGTATAACCTTAAATCTCAAATTACCTGAAGCACAAAAGATACTTCATGAATTAGTAGCAACAGCTGAAATATTCGGTCAGAATTTCAGACCAG
>JBJKVQ010000029.1:0-23431 GCA_045562575.1 Dehalococcoidia bacterium | reverse complement strand
AATTTCTGCGTGTGGAAATGATTCTCAAAAGGAAGCTCCAAATGTTCAAGCTACTATCGATGCTGCAATCGAAATAGGTATAGCAAAAATACCGACTCCTACTGCTACTCCTTTACCAACAGCTACACCTACTCCTACTCCTACACCAACACCTACTCCTTTACCTACCCCTACTCCTACTCCTGCTCCAACACCAACACCTACTCCTAGTCCTACTCCTTTACCTACCCCTACTCCTACTCCGACTCCTACTCCTACTCCGACTCCTACTCCTACACCGACTCCTACTCCTACTCCTACTCCTTCTACTCCGACTCCTACTCCTACTCCTACTCCTACTCCGACTCCTACTCCGACTCCTATACCAACCAATGAACCAAAGTTAAAATCATTTCAAATAGTAAATTCAAATATTTCGCGAAATCTCGAAATTAAAATCGGATTTACTAATTCAGAAGAAGGTGCTAATGATGTACGCGTTAGATTTAAGAATATAGCTAATCCCAATCGTGGTTCGTATACTCAATCATGTTATGTATTTTCTAATTTATCGGGTATTACAACCTGTTCAATAAAATTTGCAGCAAATGGAGACTTTTGGACAGAAAATGGGAAATATGCTATCCAAGAAATTGAAATCAAAAGTCCAAATAACATAGTTTCTCAATATAAACCAGACGGCACTGTTATCCCTGATCTAAACTACAAAACGATGAACCTCACAAGCCATGAAATACGACTCTATTCACTGAATTTAAATGGATCAGGATTCAGTATTGCAGCCGATAAAATATACATGGAAGGTATCCATTATAATGATGATGCATTTAGAGGTTCAGGATTAGATAACGGAGATACCTTTGATCTACTAGTCAAATTTAATTCAAATGTAAAAGTAACTTCTCTGAATTATGACGGAACAAGTCAGACAACTAATCGAGCTTACATAATCTTGAGCTTAAAAAATATATCGGATAGTAATGAATCAGGTAAATTATATATGCAATACTATTCTGGATCTGGTACAAAAGAATTGCTATTTAGAGGAATTATACCGACATCAACGAACCAAGGATTAATAACTCCAAATTCTATTACACCTGGAATCCAAGTTAATGGAACAGCTGTTATACAGGATGCAACCCCAAATACTTATCTCCCAATTCAAGGAAATGATTTATTGTTTAATTATCAAGGACCCAGCGGCTCTGAAAATATTTTTTCTACAACGTCAAAGAAAACCTACTCACCTGAAAAGGTACTTTCACTATATTCTTATAATAATTTTGCGATGAATGCATTATCAAGGGTGAGCACTACAGGTTCTAACTAAATCATTACTTTTTGTACTGAAACTTCCTATTAGGCTTCCTGTAATTATTTCTTACTTTTTCTGATTCAGGTTTAACAGTTGTTTTTTTCTTAGGGACGATCGTTTGCTGATAATCAAAATTATCTATATATTGCTCAGGGATTTTATAGCCCAATAAAGATTCGATTTTATAGAGTAATTTTTTATCCTGAGGGAGAAGAAATGTTATCGCTTCTCCAGTATTTTCTGCTCTTCCAGTTCGGCCTATTCTATGAATATAGTCGTCTGTAGTGCTTGGCATATCAAAATTTATCACATGTGATACTTCAGAGATATCTATACCACGAGATGCCATATCTGTTGCAACTAAAATATCGTATTTTCCTTTTTGGAAACCAGTGATAGATTGTTGACGACGGTTCTGAGACATATTGCCTTGTAAAACTGTAACATTTAATTTAGCTGATTCTAAATCATCCCATAACCTTTTCGCCCTATGTTTAGTTCGTGTAAATACTATTACTTTCCCAGTAGGAGTTATTTTCAAAAATTCTAATAATAAGTTTGTCTTTAAAGTAATGGAGTTTATTGGATATATGTAGTGCGCAACTGTTTTAGCAGGTTCTATTCTTCCTATTTGAACTGTGTGTGGATTATGTAAAATATCATCCGTTAAGGTTTTTATTTCATCAGGCATAGTCGCTGCAAAAAATAAAATTTGTAAGTCTTTAGGTAAATACTTTAATATTCTTCGAACATCCGGTAAAAATCCCATGTCACACATCGTGTCTGCTTCATCTAAAACCAACATTTCAACTGTGGACAAATTGATGACTCCATCTCCAATAAGATCAAGTAATCGACCAGGACATGCAATAATGATTTCAACCCCATTTTTTAGAGTTTTTACTTGTCCGAATTTACTTACCCCTCCATATATAGATACACTTTTAATTCTCATATGTTTCGATAAACTAATACTTGATTGATGTATTTGTTCAGCAAGTTCACGCGTAGGAGCTATGACTAATGCCCGTACTTTTCTTAATGGACCTTTTGAAAGCTTTTCGAGAATAGGGAGCATAAAAGAAGCTGTTTTACCTGTTCCAGT
Source organism: Dehalococcoidia bacterium (assembly GCA_045562575.1). Taxonomy (GTDB): domain Bacteria; phylum Chloroflexota; class Dehalococcoidia; order Lucifugimonadales; family UBA6952; genus UBA6952. The sequence goes on along the minus strand of JBJKVQ010000029.1, from coordinate 21,008 downwards.
TTGTGCCAGACCTAATACATCCTCTCCTTGTAAAGCTATAGGTATTGCTTTTTCTTGAATTGGGGTTGGATTAATATATCCCATATCACTAATGGCTGAAAGAAGTTTATTGTTAAGAGGTAGTTCGTTAAATTTCATTTGTAGCTAACTTGTAACTGGATTGACATTAATCCTATGAATAGCTGCTCCCTTAATTGGGTAATGTAAGAGCGCTGCCAGTAATCCTAGAGCTACACATGCTATCCACATAACGTCATATGATTGATATTGATCAAAGATTCTTCCACCTAACCAAGAACCTAAAGCTGATCCTAAATTATGTGAAAACAGAGTAATCCCAAATAACATTGAAGTGAACGAAGGACCAAAAATATCGGAAATAACACCACTAGTTAAGGGTACTGTAGATAACCATAAGAGACCTAAAATACCTGCAAAAGCCATGACAGTAAATTCATTTTTAGGCATGAAAATAAAAATTAAAAAAATTAACGATCTAAATGTATATATACTAACTAAAAGGTTTTTCTTTGACATTCTATCACCTAGAAAACCATACATTGTAGTCCCAAAGACATTAAAAAGACCAAGAAGTCCTAGTGACCATCCTGCAATTGATGCCAACCCTTGATCTTGTAGATAAGCAGGAAAATGTGAACCAATAAATGTTACATGAAAACCACATACAAAAAAACCAAGTGTTAATAAATTGAAATTTTTGTTTTTAACAGCTTCTTTAAAAGCTTCAGATACAGTTTGTTTGATACTATTAGAATCTGAATTGGTATCTTTCGAAAAACTTATAAGATATGAAAATATAAGAAGAAGAGAACTAAAAAACATTAATAAATAAACAGCAGTTAACCAACCCGAATTTTGAATTATTCCACTCATTAATGGTGTGATTAGAAATTGCCCTAGACCTCCTGATGCCATAACCAATCCAACAAAAAGAGATCTGTTTTGAGGATTCACTGATCTCCCTACAGCTGCCATAGCAATACCAATAAATCCTGCTGCTGCAAATCCCCCAAGCAATAAAGAGCCAATTAAGTCAAAGGAATTAGATACATTTGATAACCAATATTGACTGATAATCTGAAGGATTACGCCTACAAGAATTGATTTTCCTGGTCCATATTTATCGGCAAGTGCACCAAATAAGGGAGCTCCCAAACCTGAAAATAAAACGTTTAAAGATATTCCTATACTATAAATTTCACGACCGACATTTAAATGATCAGTCATAGGTATGAGAAAAAGACCCCAACTGTTATGCATACCTCTACTTATAAGAATTAAGCCAGATGCACCTATCAAAACAATAGGCATAGCATAACTAATATTCCGAATTTTTGAACTCAACATTAACTCCTAAATTAAACAGTAGAATAAGAAACTCTCAATTTCTAAAGTAGAGAAAAAAGTCATCACCACAAAAGTACCAGCTAGTAACAACAACGACATACTTCTTAATGCCCAGATAAAAGAATTTGAATTGGAAAAAGAATTATCTTCGACAAACCTTAGGGAGGAATAAAGAAAAACTTCACTAATAATCCATACTGAAATAAATGCCATTAATACGTTAGTTACAATCATATGCGTATTATAATAGAAAGTTGGATAATATCAATGAATGATAAGGGTATGTGGTATATAAACATCAATAATTAACATTATGCTTGACATTATGTAGATTATATACTACATTATTACTATCAAATAACTTATAACCACCTTGGAGGGGGAAAATGACAACAAATAATTTAAGTGCATGGATTGATATGGCTGAAGGGTTATACGATTTTTTAAATAGAAGAAAAACTACTATTAATTATAAATTTACAGATATGACAGTATTAGTACCACAATCACTAGGTTCAGACTCTGAAAAAGCTGAATGGAATATATCGGGAACGATAAGTGTAAGTACCCACGAAAATCCCCAGGAATAATTAAGGAACACAATGAGTTTTAAAATTGATGTAACTGGACAACTAACTATAGAAAACGATAGCCCTTTTGCTAATATTGCATTTGACGGTAATGAAGTTAATATTCAAATTGAAGAAAACAGTCTCACATTACCGCCCTTGGGCGGATTACGAAATCTCAGAAAATTATTCATTGAATTTTCCGAATTTATGTTTGAACTTGGATTAACCTTAAAAGTTCACATGAAAGAGAATTTAATTTTAATTATAGGAGAGAAAGCTAACCCAAGAAAAATAGTATCGTTTATCTCTGGAAAACATGTAGAGGTAAAAGATACTAAAGCCGTTATAAATTTAGTACGAGGACTGTGAATCTATTAGTTGTAACTCCAGTGGTAATTAAAAGTCAGCTGCATAAATTCTATCAGCTGACTTTTTTATTCAGTTTTATCAAAATATAGCTATAGGATTGACTGGGGAGCCAGTACCCCCATTCACAACCAATGGTGCTATAACTAACAAAAATTCATATTGATTGTATTCACGACACATATTGGATAATTCTTCAAAATTTGCGTTGTCTAATAGTGGTAATCCCATATGAGGAATTACCACTTCATGAATGGGAATTCTTGCAGAATAATCGAATGCCATATTCCCTGCTTCTTGTAAATCCCAACCCAATAAAGCTGCATTTGTATCGTATAGATATTCAATTATAGACGGTGCATTTCCTGGTGTATTCGGGGGAAAAGAAAATTCAAAATCTGGATTTGATTTCCAAAACATATCAGCTCCAGAACGAATTAACACCGCATCCCCAGATTTTGGAACTATCCCTACTAAATTAGCCCACTCTTCAAGGTCCCAACCTTCAACAGGTTGATCAAGAGAAACGTAATCCTCATTACGTAATTGAGGTATATCATACAATACACCACGAGTTACAATACCTTTTCTCCAATTATCAACCGAATTTGTTAGTGCTCCTTCATCTGTAACAAGAGACGGATCTCGGTCGTTATATAACCGTCCACCGTCTTCAACGCTATTGGTAAATATATGACATAAAGCGTCTATATGTGTGTTCACAAATCCATGATAAGAGACCCCAACATAATCACCAGAACTTAATGGTCCTACTGTCATTATATGATCAGCAGGTCTAGGATTTCTTTTTGAGTCAGAAATAACTTTTGGAGTAGCTAAGGGATTAGAACATGAAACCGTATGTCCTTCCCTAACTAATGAATTAGCATACTTGATACCTTCTTGTTTTATATGATTCAGCGTGCCTAATTGATCTTCTTTACCCCATCTACCCCAATTATTATATTTAATTTTGTAATTATTATATTCTTCAATTGTCGTTGGAAGACGATCTTTTAAACCCATTATCTATTCTCCTTTTTAGCATTTATTAACATACTAATGAAAAAACAACCTATATTCGACATTTTTTTCATTAAATAGTATAATTAAATACGATGTAACTACTCAACAATGTTGTTCAAAACTCATAAACTATGCAACCTATGAGAACATCTAGAGGACCCTTTTGCTTCATTATCACCTTGCCTTAAAAAATATCCTTGGAAGGACTATATCATGTTAACTCATTCTGAACTGGTATTAGAAAAAAACCATCCTGGAGCTTTGCGATATGTAAACGAAGATCCGGTCAGGCCTGAACTCGATGCAAATTACAGAACTTCAAGTAACAGAGAAGTATTTTCCTTACAGATTTCTGATGATCCAGCTATACATTCTTCAATGGGTGATCATGGTCTATATTATGGCGAAAATAATCAATATAAACCTGGTGCTATTATTTGTGTTTCATATACTAATAAAGTTCCAAAAACAATTAATGATTTAGATAAACATTCTTGTTCACCACATGCAACTAACAGTATCGCTGTATTTTATACTGTTTGGAGCTACCAAAGAGGCGCAGGAAGAAAAATTGTATTTGCTGCAGCTGAACATATTCGAAATGAATACCCAACAGTCGCAAGATTTATAACCCTTTCTCCCAAAACCGAAATGGCAAAAACTTTTCATCTTGGGAATAATGCAGTTTTGTTAGCAGAGAACTCTGAGTCGGACAATTACGAGTACCCTCTTCATAATTAATATTTTTTAATATTTATTACCTTTTTTTGTGTTATTTTCATTCTAATCAAATGATATAATCTCATTAATCAATAGAAGTGGTGTAGCGCACATTTCTATTGACTCTTTTTTCAAATATTTTTAAGGGGTATTTTATGTTGGCCAAAATATTATATAGAACACGCAATTTTTTTCTCTTCTCAATTCTTTCATTATTTCTACTTACCTTTATTGGTGGTTGTGATTTATTGGAAAGTGAGGAAGAACATTCTGAGGAAGAACATTCTGAGGAAAAACATTCTGAAGAAGAACATTCCAAAGATGAACATGATGGACACAGTGACATTAAAAAGTTCGGAATGATACTAGTTGGACCACGAGATGATAAAGGATGGTCCCAAGCACACTTTGAAGGTGGAGCTTATATTGAAGAAAAACTTGGCGCAGAAATGATTGTTGCAGACTTCATCAATCCTGCAGACTCTCCTAACACAACTGTTGAACAAGTTGCTTTAGATATGATTGATCAGGGTGCAGAGTTGATTTTTGCCACATCTGACGATATGAAAGACGGGATACTTGCTGCAGCAGAGGCTCATCCAGAAGTACCAATGATTTGGTCATCTGGAGATAGCGCATGGGCAGATGGAAAAGCATATAAACCTAATTTAACAAACCTTGGCAACATTATGCCACAAATGGAATATGGTAAATATCTCGCTGGATGTGCAGCAGCATTAGAATCAAAAAGTGGAAATATCGGTTTCCTTGGACCATTAATCAATGACGAAACTAGAAGATTAACAAATGCTGCATACTTAGGTGCAAAAGATTGTTGGGCATCTAAAAATGTTGCTGCTGGGGATTTAAACTTCCAAGTAAAATGGATTGGATTTTGGTTCCATATACCTGGCGTTACTTTAGACCCTACGGTAGTCGTTAATGATTTTTATGACTCAGGAGTTGATGTTGTCATTTCACATATTGATACACCAGAAGCTTTAATAGAAACTGACAAGAGAGCAGCAGCAGGTGAAGATGTCCTAGTAGTCGGTTATGACTACGAAGGTGCTTGTGAACTAGCTCCGAAAGTCTGTTTAGGTGTACCTTACTTTAACTGGGGACCTTCCTATTTAGAAGTTGCTGAAGCTGTGTCGCACGATCATTTTGAAGCTAAATTTCATTGGGTAGGACCAAACTTAGCTAACTTAAACGACAAAGATAGTTCATCAATTGGATTTATTTTTGGGGATGCCTTATCTGCTACGTCACAAGCCAAACTTGAGAGCATAGTTGAATCATTTGATAAGGACCTAACTACCTTGTTTAACGGTCCTATCAATTTCCAAGATGGTACTAATTATGTTCCAGCCGGTGGAAATCCAACCTTAAACGATATTTGGTATACACCACAGTTGTTAGAAGGAATGACTGGAGATAGTGCTTAAAAGAAATAGTTAAAATATTTATATATAGAAAAGGCGATTGTCAAAAAATTGAAATCGCCTTTTCTCTTTAACCATCATGAAAATAGAATTTCAAAATATTAGCAAAGAATTTGGTGATATTAAGGCTAATGATGATATTAGCTTTACTATAGATTCTGGTACAATCCATGCAATTATTGGAGAAAATGGGGCTGGTAAATCTACCCTTATCAAAATATTATCTGGTCAATTAAACCCAGACCATGGGACAATTTCTATTAATGATAACCTTACCACTCTAGGATCTACATCTAACGCAACTGAACAAGGTATTGGTATATTAGGTCAAGATCCATTAGATTTTTCAAATTTTACAGTATTAGAAAGTTTTATAGCCGGCTCACAAAATAATCAAGTCTTTCTATCCAAGTCTAAGATAGAACACACTATTGAACTTTATTCGAAACAATTTAATTGGGACATTAACCCCAATTCATTAATCAAAGACCTATCAATAGGTGAAAGACAACAATTAGAATTGATCCGTCTACTTGAAAAAGGGACGAAAATAATTATATTAGATGAACCTACTAGCGGTTTTTCTCTAGAACAAAAAGAAAAAGTTTTTGATACCCTTCGTACTTTAGCAAAAGAAGGATATAGTGTAATTTTGGTTTCCCATAAAATTGAAGAGATATTAGAAATCTGTTCAAAAGCAACAATTATGCAGAATGGGAAAGTTATTCAGACAGTATCGTTACCGATTGAACCCAATGAATTAGTCAACCTTATGTTTGGTGAACAATCATATGTTCAAAATTCTTTTAATTTATACTCAGAAACATCGCAAAATATCACAATAGAAGTAATGAAAAATAATCAATTGAAAACTAAGGAAAATTTACAATTAAATGAAAATTTAATTGTAGGTATTGCCGGATTACAGGGATCAGGTGCTGATTCATTCATTCAAAGTTTTATTACTAAAACAAATCACGTCACAAATATACTTACAGAATCTAATGACTATATCGATAAAAATACTATCACTTATGTACCTGCAGATAGACTTGAAAAAGGATTATTTCCTGACATGAATATCATGCAACATGTTGCTCTCGTCCATAACTCAAATGGCGTAATTAATTGGCCCGAAATAAAAATATTAGCGGAAAATCTTATAGAAGAATATGGTATTAGAGGGATAGCAACCTCTTTAGCACAAAATCTTTCTGGAGGAAATCAACAAAGACTTATGCTGTCATTAATACCAAAAGAAACCCAAGTTTTACTATTAGAACAACCTACTAGAGGATTAGATGTTCAGTCAGCAACATATATTTGGTCAAATTTAATAGAATCACGATTAAAAAGATTAATCACAATTTTTTCTTCAGTCGATCTTGATGAAATTTACAATTATGCAAATTATATTATTTGTTTTTATAACGATGATATTGTTGCACATGGGACTCAAGAAGAACTTCCAAGAGAAGTTACAATGCAAAAAATATCAGGTAGATAATCATGAAATCAATAATACAAAACATAACTGGGATTATCCTTGCTATAACAGTTGTTTCAATTGTATTACTTTTGTTGAAATCTTCACCATTCGAAATATATCTAACAATATTTGAAGGCGCATTTGGAAATTTTGATAAATTTTCTAGAACACTTCTAATTACTACTATTATGTGCTTAGCAGGGCTTGCTCTTGTTATCACATTTAATACTGGTCTATGGAATATTGGCATTGAAGGCCAAGTACTATTTGGAGCCATAGGGGCAACTTTCATTGCGCGAACAGCGATTGGTGAAACTAATTTCGCTCCTCTTTTTCAATTATTAGCTGGCGCATCATTTGGGGCCTTCTTAGGTTTAGTATGTGCTATCTTAAAAACTAAAGCTAATGTACATGAAATTTTTGGAGGACTTGGTCTAGACTTTGTTGCTGCTGGGTTAATTGTTTATTTAGTCATAGGACCATGGAAAAGAGCAGGTATTGCATCAACAGGAGGTACTGATATATTTCCTCCACAATCATGGATGCCTGGTGTTGAGGGCAGTAACTTCCCAATAGGACCACTAATTATTGTGTCCGTAATTATATTTACTTTGTATTTCATATTAAATAAGACATCAATAGGTTTACGTTTGATTGCAACAGGTGCAAATAAAGATGCGACCATGAGATTTAAAATTGATTCAATGAAATATATTTGTATTGCATTTCTTATTACTGGAGCTGTTGCAGGCTTAGCTGGATCTATTCAAGCCATGAGTATTTATCATAAATTAGTTCCCAATATTTCAGGAGGTTATGGATTTTTAGGTATACTAATTGCACTTATTGCAGGAAGAAATCTTTTTACTGTTATTTTGGTTAGTACTGTATTTGGGAGTATTATGGTAGGAGGAATTCAATTACAACTAAGACTAGATCTTGATTCAAGCTTTCCATATATTATTGAATCTGTATTTGTATTATCTTGGCTGATTATCAGAGCAAGTAAAATTGATATGTTGATTGTAAATCGTTTTAATAATAGGGTTACTGAATAATGGAAAATTTTGAAGCATCATTTGTCACAATAATCGCTATGTCTAGCCCTTTAATATTTGCAGTAATTGGAGAAACAATTTCTGAAAGAGTAGGTATTGTTAACTTATCAATGGAAGGTACATTATTAATAACAGCTCTAGCTGGTTTTGCTGTGACCATAACAACAAATTCTCTACTTTTAGGTATTATTGCTGCAGGTTTATTAGGCGGAGTAATAGCCTTTTTTATAGTTATTATTAATATGAATTTATATATAAATCAGATTGCTATAGGATTCATATTAACGATATTTTTATGGAAACTTAGTAGTTTTTTAGGGCAATCATATGTTCGCATTCCTGGACCATATTTAGACAAAATTACTATACCTTTCTTTAGTGAAATACCATATATTGGCCCCACACTATTTGGTAGTAACTTATTGGTCATTTTTTCAATACTCCTTATTCCCTCTTCTTGGTTTTTCTTATTTAGAACACAACTTGGAGTAAATCTTAGATCTGTAGGAGAAAATCCTGAAGCTGCAAATGCAAGAGGGATAAATGTTTTATATACAAGACTCATCTACTCCTCAATAGGAGGCATTCTTATTGGCATCGGAGGAGCTGCATTTAGTTTACATGCAAAATATGGTTGGTCAGAAGGACATACCATAAACTATGGATGGATAGCCTTAGCAATCGTGATCTTTGGCGGATGGAATCCTATTCGTGCCTCTTTAGGAGTATATGGGTTTAGTGCTCTTCAGGTAATTGCACTGAAATTACAAACAGTAACAATTGGATTGTCACAAATATTACCACTTATACCATTCCCATTAATGATTTTAACCCTTGTATTAATACAAAATGCCAATAAAAATGAAGGTAAATGGTTACCAAAACCATTAAAAGTACTCATACTAGGAAATCAACCTCAAGCATTAGGTATAACATACAAAAAGAATGGATAATTGTATGAAAGATTTAGAAATATTATGGGATGAAAAAACCATAGAAAAACACATAAAACTTATTGCTAAAGATATTGATACCAAGTGGCAAAATGAACCAATAGTAAACTTGATACCTGTACTTACTGGAGGGATAGTCTTTGGTACAAAACTTATGATTGAATTAGAATCTTTAAGCCCCAAAAAATGGTTAATAAACCCAATAATTGCAAGTGCATATGAATATTCTTACAACCCAGATAAACCTGAAGTTATTCATGTAAGCGATTATGAAACCAAGTTTACGAAAGGTACTCCAAGTATTTTAATCGATGACCTCCTAGATACAGGAATTACACTATCAATAGTAAAAAATATAATTCACGAAATAACTACAAGTACAGTAGAAGTAGCAGTACTTGTAGATAAAATTGCTAAAAGAAATTCAGATATTACACCCGACTATACTTGCTTTACCTTAGAGAGTGATTATTGGTTAGTAGGTTATGGTATGGACGACAAGGGGTTAATGAGAGGATTGAATAGTATTGGTTACTTAATTAATACTCCTGCTGAGTTTGATGAATCATTGAATCAATTAGCAGACTAATTTAAACTAAAATATATGTGGACTTGTCGTATATTTCGCTAATATTCTCAGCATTAATATAAGTACAAGCAGAACGTATTCCACCTAACAATTGATGTACAGTATCTTCAACATTACCTTTGTCTTCTACTAATATTGAAATACCTTCAGGAGCCCTATAATTTGCCACGCCACCATAATGTTTTTTCATAGCCTCTCCTGAACTCATTCCGTAAAACTTTCTATAAAACTTCCCATCTTTGGTTATGAGCGTTGCTTTTCCTTCTTCATGCCCCGAGAGTAATGAGCCTAGCATAACAAAACCCGCACCACCTGAATAAGCTTTAACTATATCTCCAGAAGTTTTAATGCCACCATCTGATATAATAAATCCGTTGGTTTTTTTCGCCTCTTCTGAGCATTCTATAACGGCTGACAATTGAGGATAACCAACTCCTGTTGTGGCAGAAGTACTACATACACCACCAGAACCTATCCCTACTTTTATTCCATCGGCACCAGATTCCATTAGTTGCTTAACTCCATCTGGAGTTACCACATTACCAGCGATAATTCCTAATGCTGGAAATTCTTTTCTCACAACAGAAATCAATTCACAAAATGATTTTATATACCCATTTGGTACATCAAAAACAGCTATTGACGGACTTTGATTTGACTTTGTCGATATATCAGAAATCATTTGATGAATATGTTCAATGTTATCTAATCCAAATGTTATAAAATTGTAGTTCATATCCAAACCCTGGTTAATTGCATTTATCCATTCATCTGTAGTATAAAATTTATTAACCGCAGTTGTTATATGATAATTTTGCAGAGCCATACCCATTTCAAATGTACCAACAAAGTCCATATTAGAAGCCATAATTGGCGTCCCTACCCAGTCTAAATTAGAGTTTGGGAATTTGATATTGGCATCTAAGTTAACATCTTTTCTAGAATTAATTGTAGATATTTTTGGAATGACTAATATGTCATCAAAACTTAATTTTTTTTCGTTAGTATTCAACATCTATATATCAATAAATCACATCAAAATATAAAATCACAAACAGCAAAGAAACTATACCATATTATTAAAAAAATGTATCTGATTTATACAATATTTTTCCAATTTTTTACGACTTCAGATTGTCTTTTATTCTGTGGCGATGGTAAGAATGAATTCAAAAGATTTTTTCTAAGATTAGTTAAGTTTTCCAGTGCTTGATTCCCTGTTGAGCCTTGATCTACCAAAAAGCAACCAACTATCATTCCTGTTCTTCCCAATCCCCGTAAACAATGTATATAAACTTTGCCTCCTGATTCTATACTTTCATTAATAAAAGAAAGACATTTAGCAATTTCATTGTTTGTAGTAATATTTTGGTCTTTAATAGGAACACGTTTATATTGTACAGACATACCAAGTAATTCTGCTTCTTTGTTTAATACCTCTTCATATGGTAATAATTCATCATATTGAGTTAAATCAAGATAATTGGTAATGCCTGCATGTAAAAGGCTTCTTACTCTTTTATTACCTGTAGGCCATCCTTGTAATGGATGTCTAAAAAATGCTACAGATTGGTCCAATATAGTTCTAAGCACGCGAAAAATTCCACTTTTTCTCATCTGATTCCCAGGGTATTCACCTGCTAATACTTTTTCAGGAATAACCCAATAAGAATATGTAATAGGTCCTTTAGTCATTTTTTTACTCTTTTTTTGTACAATACCCTTTATTATACAATATCAAATTTGTTTTTTAACCAAATTTAATATAGTATTTATACTTTCGGCTGTCCTAATTGAGTATATAGATGTCTGTAGATAACAAATTTACCAAACAGCCCAAAAGCTCATATTATGGGTGGAAAGTTGTAGTAGTTTCGGCTATTTTTCAACTCCTTTTTGGCGGTTTATATCACACAGGTATGTCGGCTTATTTTCTTCCTATAAGCCGAACTTTCAATCTAACTAAAACACAAATGTCACTAGCCTTTACAATTCGCAGTTTAGAAGGTGGTTTAGAAGGTCCTATTGCTGGTTATCTTGTAGATAAATATGGACCAAAGGCGATAATTTTAATAGGTGTTATAAGTGGAGGGATTGGATTTATTCTTATAGGAATAGCTCCCACTTATATGTTTTTTCTTATTACCTTTTTAACATTTTTAACAATTGGCTTTTCGATACCTCATCACGGAATTTCTGCAGCTATCAATGCATGGTTTCGCAAGCGATTAGGAATTGCTATGTCTTGGTCTACAGTAGGTTCAGCCATTGGAAGCACTGTACTAACCTTTGTTATTGCGCAAATAATATTCTCTTTTAATTGGAGAGTAGCCTGTATATTTTCTGGGATTATTATTTTAGTTATTGGTATTCCATTATCTTTATTTATTAGATTACCTAAACACCATGAAGCTGATATTGAAGATGAAGAAGATTTATCAAATAATCATGAGCCATTAAATCTTTATGATTTTGGAATTAAAGAAGCGCTACAATCTTCTACTTATTGGCTTTTATCTATAGCTATAGGATTAAGACTAACAGCACAATCAGCCATATTGGTACACATGGTACCAATTTTAGTTTCAAGAGGTATAGATGAACAAATTGCTGCAGCTATTCTTGTACCTGCTGCTGCATTTGCACGTATTCCAGCGATATTAATTATGGGTATTATATCTGACAGATGGTCTAGACCAAAAGTTGCTGGGCTAGCTATGCTTGCCGGAATCGGTGCAACATTAATTATACTTTATGGGCCAAATGGAATTGTAACAGGTATTATTTTTGTTTGTTTTTTTGGTATAGCAATGTCTAGTAATTCAATTGGCTGGGCTTTGGTTGGACAATTTTTTGGAAGAAAAAATTATGGTAGCTTACGTGGAGGTGTTACCATGATTCAAAGCATCATGTCAGCTGTAAGTCCATTATTAACAGGTTGGTTAGCAGATAAACAAGGAGATTATGTATTGGCGATGCAAATTATGTGTGGAATATATATAATATCGACATTTTTATTTTGGATTCTGAAACAACCTCAGATAAAAACATAAATAATTAATTCTCAGACTGAAATTCTTTTATACCCTCAAGTACTAATTCAAAGCATTCTTCTTCCATTACTGTCCAATAATTTACAAATTGATCATAATCTTCAATATTTTTTATATAAGAAGAATCAAATTCTATTGGTACTTGAATATGGTCCCATTCTATAGAAGTATCTAGTGTAAAAATCTCTCTTATCATATCGGTAATTAATAAAAAACGCATAGCCTGATTTGGAAGAGTATTGCTAGAAACTTCATGATCAACCTGGTCAAATAATAATGATAACTTTAATTTATTTTTATTTATTTCAAAAATTTCTAGAAATTCATCAAAGAATTCTCTTGCACGGTTTTTATCAGGGCTTCTTAAAGCAAATATTATAATGGAATAACAAGATAATAATTCTGAAACCTGCGAAACTAAATTGATTCCAATATTGCCTCTTATAACTTCATCTAAATTTTCTATATTATAAATATTTCGAGCTAGAAAAAAACCGCCTGTAGCAAATGAAGAAAATAGGGCAATTTTATCATTAAATCCTGCTAATTCATTACTAATTAGCATACAATTTGCTGTATAAGATGCATCCAGTAATTCATACAATTTATTTAATTCTTCTTCATTCATTAATTACAACCTTCCAAAAATAAATTAGCATAATAAAAAAATATTTTGGTATAATAATAGAATAACAGAAAAAAAGAGATTCGTTTTTCAAGATGATAAATAACTTATCAGAAAAAACAAATAAAATTCTTAACGATTTTGCTGAAAGCCAGCTAAATAATACAAGTGGCTTCATGACAGAATATGATTCCATGAGTTTAGAAGATTGTGTGGACAGGAATCAAATTTCCTATAAACCAGGATTTTCTGAAGAATACTTCATTGACACATTCAAACTTTCAATGATAACTGAATCTCTAACCGAACAATATGCTGAAGCATTTAGATTGGGTGCAGATTTATATAACGCAGACTGGTTAAGAACCTACATAAATGGATTCTGGGTACCAGATGAGCTTGGCCATGCTGATCCTCATAAAAAGATTCTTATGAACTTTGGTTATACTGAACATGAACTAGATCTTATGTTAAAAGAAGCTGATGAACAAACAAGTTACAAAGAAAATCATGAAGCTGGATTAATGCCAGTCCAATTAACGACATTTGGTTTATTTCAGGAATGTATAACAGATTATTGGTATGAACTTCAAGCATCTCTTTTTCCTACGGGTTCAAATGCAAAAAAAATTCTTCAAAAAGTAAAAGGTAGAGAAGCGCTTCATACTGTTCAATATAGAGATATGACAGCACTTCAACTTGAAGATGATCCTGGATTATTAGAACCGTGCCTTTTCACAGTTGCTCACTTTGAAATGCCTGCAAATAAAATCGAATTAGTTTCTCAATATGAAAGTAAAGCTCAGCAATGGATTCCTTTAATGGGCGGAAGTGTAGCAACCCTCTTAAAGAAAATTATTATTCAAGTACAACAGATTTCAGATGACCCATCTTTAATAGCTAGGGTTGTGTTTGGTATGAGTAACGGAAAAGAATTAAAGTATTTAGAAAAATTCCCTAAGGCACAACTTTTCAAATTAGTTAAATCTTTTCGAGGTTGCCATGGCCTAGTTGGTGAAATTATTTTAGAATCTCTTGGAATTGGTTCTAAAGTTGCACCTCTTCCTGGAATTAAATCATTCATTAAACAAAAACTTAAATTATGGCTTACATCAAATATTGATTTACAAAAAGCCCTAACCTAAATTAAAGGAGTAAAAATGTATTACGGTTCAATAGCTAATATACAAGTAAAAAAAGGACATGAAGAAGAATTATTAAAAGCATTTAATTCCAATGAACCTAAACCTGAAGGAATGATCGCATGGTTTGTAATGAATCCAGATGAAAAAGATGAATGGATTGGTGTTGCAGTTTTTGAAAGCCAAGATGCTTATGTTGCTAATGCAAACAGACCTGAACAACATGAGTCATTTTTAAAAATGATGGAACACCTCGAATCTGAACCTACATGGACAGATGGATTTTATGTACATAGTGAGCTTGCTTAAAATTATTTTTTGAATTCATTGATATATGGTTTATATGTTGAGGTATACGTCATATCACTTGATGGATCTGGTTTAGAAAAAATTGGTAATTTTTTAATATAATGTAAAATTCCTGCATGTATCAATATCCTTGGCAATGCTAAAAAGGTACTTAGAGTGTATCTAATACCAAGCCAGAATAACGATCTATCACTAAAGTTTTTTGCATTACCAATGAATCTGCTAGTAAAAAATGGTGTTTCCATATTTTGTAAATTAATACCTAAATCTAAATGATTGGTATTCAAAATGTCGGTAAAATAAAAAGTATATTCGCCCTCCATATTATTCATTGGAGAAACATGAAATAATTTAGCATGTGAATCTACAAAGTATCCATTCTCTTCAATGAGATTATCTAGAACATATAAATGAGCTTCTCCAAAAGTATTATTTACTTCAACAATAACTTTTTCCAATTCTTTTGTACTTGTATAACAATAATAAAAATTTACTGGATTAAATGTATGTTTAATAAATCTGGGAGTGGTAACAAGTAAAACAGTTGATTTGTCTATATCAATCCCTAAATTTGATAATCGAGAGTTTAGTTTCGATTTTATAGAACCAGTGCTTTGTCCAAGATAGTCTTGATCTAAAAAAGAAAAAAACCATCCTTTATTCCATCCAAACAATTTATACTTACTTATGGATTCAAGCTCATCTAGGTCAAGAGCAAAAAAATAATGACGGAATCTAAATTGATGAATTTTTTTCCGTGTATGCATTAAATGACCAAACATTATTTTAGAATTCATAAGATCCATCAATTTCTGTGACAATATTTACAGCTGACTTAACCGCATCTTCATGAAAACCATATCCAAAATAACTACCACAGAAATATGTGTTATTCACACCATTTAATAATGGTAGCTGCTCTTGAGTACTCATTGACTCTTGTGTATATCTAGGATGTGTATATTTAGTTTTGTAATGTATATATTTCTCAGGGATTTCTATATCGGAATTTAATGTGACTAAATATTGTGTATTGGAATTTAATGATTGAAGCCTATTCATATTATATGTGACTATGGAATTATCATTATCTCTTTTTAAAAAATTCCATGATCCCCACAATCTATTGTTCTGGGGCATAAATTTATCATAACTATGTAGGATGGTATCATTTTCACTATATTCCCATACTGAAAGAAGCTTTTTTTCAAGTTTAGTTGGTTTCTCTAACAAATTAATTGCTTGATCTGCATGGGTCGCTATAACAACCTTATCATAATCATATGTATTTCCATTATCTAATTCGATTTCTACATGATCTGTAAAACGAACCACTGAATTAACCTTAGAGGATAGATTAGCATTATTACCCAAAAAGTTAATTATTTTTTCAACATAACATTGTGCTCCACCTTCAACGGAATACCAAGTTGGGGGACTTTCTTCAAATAACAAACCATGGTTTTGGAAGAATGTTATATATGCATCGACAGGAAAATGTTTAATATCATGAATTTGTGAAGACCAAATAGCAGAGCCTATAGGTATAAAATAATCATTTACAACTTTGGGGGGGACATTAAATTCTGAACAATATTCAAATAAAGTTTTGTTTTGTGTTAAACCGATCTTTTGGTCCTTAACCATTTTGCGCGAATACTTTCTAATACCTAATAAAAATTGCAAATGAGCAATATTAAATATATTTTTTAGCTGGCCAAATAAACTAAACAATCCACGTCCACCACAATAAGCTAATGATCTTTTTGGGTCATAATAAGCAAAAGACATATCTGACAAAAAATAGGGCACTTTTAAACTTTTTAACAGCGCTAAAAATAAAGGATAGTTTTTTGAATTAAATACAATAAACCCAGTATCGATATTGACTGATGATTTAGGATTTTCTTGAACAGAAATAGTATTTGTGTGACCCCCAAAATATTGATTTTGTTCATATAAATACACATCGTGCTTTCTATTCAATAGATATGCTGCAGTTAAACCTGCTACACCAGATCCTATAATCGCGATTTTACTCATGCATTTTCTCTCAAACGAAATTTATGGTGAGCTACAAACCAAATATCTCCTGAATTAAACCCAAATAGGGAAGAACATGCTGCTAAAAAGATTCGCCATCTTCGCCAAAGAATTAAGGAATGTTTTTTATCAACATCCTTTTGGAAGATTTTTAAAATCTCTTTCTTATTGCTAAGTAATTTTTTCTCCCATTCATCAAGAGTTCTCTGGTAATGGGTTCCATTAATTAACCACGATTGAGTCAATAATAATTCTTCAGAAAAGTTATCAAATAAATCATAACTGGGCATCATACCAGAACGAAAAAAATGTTTTGCCATCCAAGACTTTTCGTCTAGGAAAAAATAAGGTGTATCTTTATGACTAAATACATGAATAAATAAAATCGCATCAGGGGTCATCCAAAGAGAAATACGATGTAAAAGTTCTTGTAGATTATTCATGTGTTCAAACATCTCAATTGAAATAACCCTGTCAAATTTTTCTTGTGGATTGAATTCATTAATATCTGACTTTATTGCTACTACATTTTTTAATTTTTTTTCTTCAACTATATTTGTAATATAATTTATTTGTGTATCAGAATTAGATATACATGTAAAAGTTGAATGAGGGAATTTTTGCGCTAAATACAAAGTAACCGAACCCCAACCACACCCTAAATCTAATACAGATAATCCGTCTTTTATTTCACATCTCTCAATATACATATTTAGCATTTTAATCTCTGCATCATCAAGGTTACTTGTTGATTCATCCCAGAAACAAGAACTATATTTCAAGCGTAGGCCGAGAATCGATTCAAAAAACTCTGACGTGACTTCATAGTGTTGTTGATTTGCAATTTCAGTATCATAGGCTATAGGCCCTTCTGATATTAATTCGGCAAATACTCTTCGTTCCTCTTCTGTAATATTTTTTAATTTGTTATGGGTTCGGCCATTTAATCTATTAATAAAATATCTAACTAACGGAAATGGAATTAAACCTCTATCAAGAAAATATTCATACCACATATTTTTCCTTACTTCGAATATACCAATTGTAAATTATCTAATAAATACGTCTCAAATCCTGCTTGGCAGTAACCAAAGTAATATTCCCATATTTTAATTAATCTTTCTGGGTAGCCAAGTTCAAAAATTTTTTGTTTATTTTGTTGTAGGTTTTGATTCCATGAATGTAATGTTTTGGCATAATGTATACCAATATTATTCGTGTTTTGAAGAGAAAAAGAATTTTGTATTGATGAAGCATGATTGAGTGCTCCTAAAGAAGGTAAATGACCCCCAGGAAAAACATACTTTTGAATAAAATCGACATTTTTTCTGTAACTTTCATAACGGGAATCAGGCATAGTAATTACTTGCACTGATAATAAACCATTATCATTTAATAAATTACTACATTGTGTATAAAAATCTGTTAACCCTTCATGGCCAACAGCTTCAAGCATTTCGATAGATACTATTCGATCATATTGTCCTTCCAAATTTCGATAGTCTTCTAATTTAACATCAATACGACTTGTTAATTCATGTTCTGCTACAAGTTCTTTAACAAAATAATACTGTTCTTCTGATATAGTAATTGCTGTAATGCTAACATCTATTTGCTGAGCTAATGTCAGTGAAAAAGCTCCCCATCCACAACCAATCTCCAATACTTTCTGACCTGATTGTATATTTGCTTGATCTATAATCTGTTGTATCTTATTTTTTTGAGCTACTTCTAGGGAATCTTCAGCTTTCTCAAATAAACCACAGGAATAAACCATATTTTTATCTAAAAATGTTTGGAAAAATTCATTTCCTAAATCATAGTGTGCAGAAATATTATCTTTAGCTTTCGTAATTGTATTTCTCTTAAATCGATGAGAAATTTTGTCTAATAAATTAAATATTCCTTGGAATTTTGGTTTTAATCTTCCAGTTTTTTGAAAATTTAGAACAAATAACTTTAAAAGATTAGCAATATTATCACATTCCCATAAACCATTAATATAGCCTTCACCTAAAGCTATCTCGCCTCGAAATAATAGATTTTTTAGAAGTGCATTATCTCTAATGTGTAATTCTGTTTGTAGATCAGAATTTATGTCACCAAAAGATTTTTTTGAACCGTCTGGAAATAAAACAACTAAATATCCTTCAGAAATCTGGTTTAAATAATTGGCTATAAATTTTGTGGGGTTTATTAACATATCTTAATTATAAATCTTATATATATAATTATAATAATTATTCGAATTTTATTCCAATATACTAAGAATCCAATTTTTTACAAACAATGTAATTTCATCAGAAGATTCTCGTAAGCCATGACCATTTCCAGGAAAAATTTTTATTTCTTTGGGTTCCTTTGCGTATAAATATATTTTTTCAGAAATTTCAGATGGCAATCGAGTATCTGAACTGCCATGAATTAAAAGTAACGATCTTGGTTCAATATTAGCTACAGTGGTAGTTCCATATCCTTGACTTGATAAAGATACAACACCAATAACTAGATCCGAAAATTCAGCAGCAGTTATAACTACAGCTCCTCCAAAAGAATGTCCGACTAATACTATTTGAGAATGGCCTAGAGATTTTAAAAAAGATATCACTGATAAAATATCTAATGCACATTCACTCAATACATTTGGTTTTCTATAATCTATTCTTATCGATCTAATACTATTTTTTAAAGATTCTGAAATTGCTCTATACATCCCATTGGCCGGGCCTTCAAATCCACCATTTGCACCACATACCCATATAATAGCTTTATCTGTTTGTAGTTCTGGTGATTGGTGAACAATAGTTTTTATGTTTCCTCTAGACGTCTTTAACAACAAACCTTGACCTAATTCAGAATCAGGAATATTCCATGTATAATAATCCAATATTTGAATTGATAAATTGTCTTCCAAAGTACTACTATTATTTATACTAATTACAAATATTTTATTACAGATAGCTGTTCAAAAACAATTAAAAGGAGAATTAATGAAAATTGCAATTTTTGGTATTGGAGCAATAGGTGGATACATAGCGGGCCGTTTAACAAATGCTGGAGAAGAAGTTTCTCTTATATCAAGAGGGGAAACACTTAAGGTAATACGTAACTCAGGTCTAACAATTCATAACGAAAATAAAAATTACACAGTAACCCCAAAACACATTACTGATGATCCAAAAGAAATTGGTATCGTAGACACAATAATCATTTGTGTTAAAGCTGATGCTGTAGAAATTGCAAGCGAAATGATAAAACCCTTGATCGATAAAAATACGATCATAGTACAAACACAAAATGGACTAACAGCGTCTCAAAAAATAGGACAAATTCTTGGAAAAGAAAAAGTATTAGAAGGGATTTGTCACTTTGGAGCACAAGTAATAAGCCCTGGTGTTATACGGGGTATGGCAAACAGTCCAAGACTAACTATCGCAGAAACAAATAATGAGAAATCACAACGTCTACTTTCATTACAATCTACACTGAATAATGCAGGATTTAATGCCGTAATACCAAAAAGTTTTCAAGTTGACCAATGGTCAAAACTAATGGCTGTTTCCGCATTAGGTTCTATTGGGGCTATAACTAGAAGTAATTCACCAATATGGAGACAAATACCAAGTGTAGTTGAAATGTGGATAAAAAATATGGAAGAAACAAGAGATGTTGCAAAAAGTCTTAATATAGATGTTCCTTATCAAGAAATACAAGACAGAATTGATAATTTACCTCAGGGTGTTGGAAGTACTTCGATGCATAGAGATATTGCAGACGGTAAACCATCAGAAATTGAACATCAAATAGGATCTATAGTTAGAATCGCTAAAGAAAATAATGTAACAATACCAGTTAATAACTTTATATATAACGCTTTACTACCGCTAGAAAAACTAGCACGAGGCGAAATTTCCGGATAATGCAAGAAGCATATATATCTTTATTTGTTTTCATAATATTTGTGGCAGGAACACCTGGCCCAGCAAACTTACTAGCTATGCTCGGTGGATCACAAAAAGGTTTTAAATCATGTATTGGTTTTATTATTGGACTCGTTGCTGGAAAAATCCCATTAGATATTCTTGTTGGATTAGGAATTGGAATTATCTTAGTTGAATATTCAACTATATATACATTATTTAAATATATAAGTGCAGGGTACATGATTTATCTTGCAGTAATAACGTGGAATATAAAACATGTTGATTCAAATACTCTTCAACAATCACATCAATTTAGTTTTAAACATG
>JBJKVQ010000028.1:0-64871 GCA_045562575.1 Dehalococcoidia bacterium | reverse complement strand
TTTTGTTATAGTGTCTATTGTATTTTGGTCTATCAACTTAATTTATTCCCTTAAAAAGTTGTTTTATTTGGTTAATATCATCGGTCATTTGTTTTTGTAATTCAACAGTATTATCAAAAGACTCTTCTGTTCTGATCCATTTTACAAAATTTATTTCTATGTCTTTTCCATACAAGTTTTCATTAAAATCTATTATAAAAGATTCAATAGATTTTTCTTCATTATTAAATGTGGGGTTATAACCGATACTTGTAGCACCAATAAATTCCCTTCCATCTAGCTTAACTTTTGTGGCATAAATACCATTTGCTGGTATTATAGTTTCCACTGAAGATATATCTAAATTTGCAGTTGGATATCCTAGAACTGTATTTCCAATTCCCTTACCTTTTATGACATTTCCTGAAATTGAATAATTTCTTCCTAAATACTGTGTAGATAAATCCATATCGCCTTCTGAGATTGCTTGTCTTAATAAGCTGCTACTTACACGTTTATTATTAAAATTCAATTGATCAATATTAAATACTTTATAATCTAGTTCATTACCTAATTTTTCTAACTTATCTGGAGTTCCCTGCCTTTTGTATCCTATCGCAGTATCAGGTCCGAGCACCAATCCTTTTAAATTTGCAGAATCGATTATTGTTGTAATGAATTGCTCAAAGGTCAACTCGGAAATAGATTTTGTGAAATCGATGGGAATAACAAAGTCTATACCCATATTTTCAATAAAAGATTTCTTTTGGTTTACAGACGTTATTAAAGAAATATCGAGAGAAGGGTTAAATAGTTTTCTAGGATGATCAGTAAAAGTAATAATTCCAGATTTACAGGAATTTTCTTTGGCTATCTTACAAACTTGATTGAGTAAATGTTGGTGTCCTAAATGAATTCCATCAAACATTCCAATTGAAAAAATTGTATTTTGATGGATATTGTAAGAGTCTAATTGAGTTCTTAGTTCGTCCATATCACCAAATTATTCACATGAAAACAATAAATAATTATTTTATACTTTTGTATGCTTCTTCGAGCAATACTTCAGTTTCTTCCCAGCCAATACAGGCATCAGTAATCGAAACTCCATAAACTAAATTTGAAGGATCAGACTCATCTAATTTCTGATTTCCTGGATTTATATTACTTTCTAACATAAGACCTATGATATTTTTGTTCCCTGAAATTCGTTGATCTATGATATTCCTGAATACGCCAGGTTGTTTTGTGTGGTCTTTAAATGAATTAGCATGCGAGGCATCTATAACAATACTCGTATTTGCACCAGAGTCTTTAAGTTTATTAACTGCGTCTAAAACTGATGGTGAATCATAGTTTGGTTTATCACTGCCACCTCTAAGTATAAGATGCGCATCTTGGTTGCCTCTTGTTGTCACAATTGCAGCTTTACCAGAACGGTCAACACCTAGAAATCCATGTTTGGAATTTGAGGATATTATTCCATCTACAGCTAATTGAATACTTCCTCCAGTGCCGTTTTTGAAACCTATAGGCATACTGAGACCACTTGCAAGTTGGCGATGGGTTTGACTTTCTGAAGTCCTTGCTCCAATAGCTCCCCAAGAAATGAGGTCCCCAAAATATTGAGGTGTAATAGGATCTAAGAATTCTGTACCAGACCAGAGTCCAAGGTTAGCAACATCGAGAAGGAATTTCCTAGCTTTTTTTAACCCACTGACCATATCAAAAGTGCCATTTAAGTCAGGATCATAAACTAATCCCTTCCATCCAACTGTAGTTCTAGGTTTCTCAAAATAGACTCTCATTACAACTAAAAGCTTATCATTATATTTTTCAGTTAATGGTTTTAGCCTTTTAGCGTAATCTAGACCTGCATCGGTATCATGTATTGAACAAGGTCCAGCAATAATAAGAAATCTATCGTCTTTACCTGTAAGAATATCATGAATTTCATTTCTTCCAGTTCTAATAAAATATCCAAGTTCTTTAGATACAGGAAATTCTTCTATAAGTTCTGTAGGTGCAGGTAATGGTTGTGTTTGTATGACATTAGCATCATATAAGTCAGGATTATCTTGTGCTGTTTTATTCATATTCCCTCAAGTAAACCAAATTTAATATTTTATCAGAGGCGGATATTATGTACTTTTTTTTGTATTTGGTCAATTAATAATTTTTTAGTTTAATTTATATCTGATCCACGATTACGTAAATTGATTGCATCTTTTAAATAAATATTATTAATTTCAGATTGTTTTTTATCAGTGTTAACAAGTATCAATACACGAATACATCTCGATATATCGTTTGGAACTTCCATTTCGTGTGTATTAGACAAAGCAACTTCTGTCCATCCTAAGGATCTTCTTGCAGCAACTGCTGGGTATTCGGCAGTTAGATCTTTTGTGGTGGTGAAAAAAGCTGCCGCAATATCACCCACATTCAAATCATTTTCATTAACAATAGATTCTAATAGTTCTTTAGTTGCATCTATTATTGATTCTCTGTCGTTATTATCTGCAGTCGTAGCTCCTCTAATCCCTCGACATGCTATCTGAGCCATGGATTTTCTCCTTTGTTATTGCAATTCCTTTAAGAAATCTGTAGCATTTTGTACCACATTATTTTCATCAGAATTTGATATAATATTGACTAAAGCACTACCGATTATTCCAGCGTCTGCGTGTTTATTTACTTCAACTAATTGTGTTTTTGTTGAAATACCAAAACCTAAAGCTACAGGTACGGTACTATGTAGCTTAACTTCCTTAACTAAATTAATACCCTCTGTACTCAATGTATTCCTTGCACCAGTTATACCTGCAACGCTTACACAATACAAAAAGCCATCACCGTTTTTACATATTTCTTTAATTCTTTCTGTAGATGTTGTTGGTGCTATGAGATATATGAGTTTAATATCGTTTGAAGAACATTTATCTAATAAAACGTAAGATTCCTCTAATGGTAAATCTGGGACTATAACACCATCCACTCCACAAGACTTTGCATTAGCGACAAACTCATCTAGTCCATATTGTAAAATCGGATTGTAATAACCCATTAATATAATAGGATTATTTTCATTTTTATTACGTATCATTTTGCAAACATCAAAACATGTATCAACATTTACACCTTTATCTAAGGCTTTTTGGCTTGATTGTTGTATTGTTACACCATCTGCCAGAGGATCACTGAAAGGAATACCCAATTCAATTATATCTGCCCCAGAATTAAATAATTCTAAGGCTAATTCGGCTGTTGTTTCGTTGTTGGGTATACCGGTTGTTAAATATAATATAATCCCTTTTTTATTATTCAATTGTAAATTTTCAAAAGTTTTTTTTATTCTGTTTGTCATATATTTGATGTATTATTATTGATAGAGTAAAAAATTGAGAAATTTAATGTTAGCATTTAGTAGATATAGTGACAATAGCAATTAGATTGGATAGGTATAATGAGTATAGAAGTTACTGATAATGCCAAAATGGAATTATCTAAAACACTAGAGAGATTGAATTTGGAAGAAGGTCAGTATTTGAGATTAACTACTCCACCTTCATGGACTGGTCCTGGAGACTTTGGAATAGTTTTGGATACAGAGCAAGAATTTGATACTAAGATAGAATTTAATGAACAAATTGTGTTACTAATAAATGAGCAATTATTAACCCAATATGAGAGGGTTATTTTTGATTTTAAAGAGACACCTGATGGTCTCAGTTTTGCAATGGATATATATTAAAAAGAGACATATGGATTTAAGCAAGTACATTAGAGATATTCCAGATTTTCCTATCGAGGGGATAATTTTTAAAGATATTACCCCTCTGTTGTCAAATACGCATGCATTTCAAGAAACTATCAATAGGATAATTGATAATTATAATTTTGATGAAATAGATGTAGTTGCAAGTGTTGAGTCTAGAGGATTTTTGTTGGCAGCTCCAATAGCTGATCGTATGAAAAAACCATTAGTCTTATTTAGAAAGAGTGGGAAACTACCTTATAAAACCAAGTCAGCAAGTTATGATTTAGAATATGGTAGTGGCACTATCGAAATTCATGAAGATGCAATTAAAGCCAATGATAGAATATTATTGATTGATGACCTAATAGCTACAGGTGGAACATTAGGTGCGTGTTTGGATTTGGTAGATCAGTTTAAGGCTAAAGTTAATGGAATAGCTGTAATAATTGAATTAAGTTTTTTAAATGGCAGAGATTTGCTAAAAAATGTAGATATTTTTTCAATAATCAAGTACGACTAATTGTACTGACTTTCACAATATTGACTTTGGTATAAGTTATTTCTAAAATCCTTTGAAGTTGTTATTTAGAAATCCATATTTTATTTTGGATTTAGTAAATTAGGAGGTTTCCAATGGGTACAACACAACAAATGGCAAGATTTATTACTGAGGCTAAATATTCCGATATTCCAGAGCCTGCAATATATGCTGCAAAACTTTGTATTTTAGATTCTATAGCATGCGCAATTTATGGAACAACAAGGCCTTTGGGTAAAATTATTACCGAACTAGTAGACGAAATGGGGGGGACTCCTCAATCTAGAGTTCTAGGGACTTCAATCAAAACTAATTCTGCTAATGCTGCTCTAGCAAATGGTACTTTAGGTCATTCAGAAGATTTTGATGATATGGGCTCCGGAGGACATCAAGCGGTCGTGTTGATGCCTGTAGCTTTTGCTTTAGCCGAAGAACTAGGATTGAATGGAAAAGATGTATTAACTTCTTATTTAGTAGGTTTTGACATTTTTGCAAATGTTGCTTTAAATATGGGGCCTGATCATTATGCTAAAGGATGGCATTCCACTTCAAGTGTAGGAACTCTGGGTTCGACTGCTGTTGCAGCAAAAGCTCTTGGATTAGATGAAATGGAAACTCGAATGGCTATAGGTTTAGGTGCCACTCAGGCTTCAGGTTTGCGTGGAAATTTTGGAACAATGACAAAACCTTTTCATCCAGGTAGAGCTTCCCAAAGTGGAATAATAGCTGCAAAAATGGCGGGAAAGGGATATGAATCTAATCCAAACATTATGGAAGATAGATTTGGATATGCTGCGTGTTTAGGTGAACAAATGGTTCAATTAGGCAATATGACCAGGCATTTGGGTTATCCATGGGCCATAATGGGAACAGGTAAAGAAGTAGCAAATGGAATTGATATAAAGATATGGCCTTGTTGTGGTGGAACACATGGTTCAAATACAGCCATAATAGAATTACTCAACAAACATTCATTTAAATCTGAAGATGTAGAGTCAGTAGATATTATTACAACTGATAATCCTTCATGTATGGCTCCAAATTTGAGATGGCCAAAAAGTGGTTTGCAAGGTAAATTTTCTACTTGGTATACTGTTGCATCACTAATTGTTGATAAAGGTAGATTGGACTTAGAAAGCTTTACAGATAATTCCGCCAACAGACCAGAACTACAAGCAATGTTAGAAAGAGTAAACATAACTCAAGAGGAAACTATAGCAGATCGCCCAAATCGTGCAATTGGTGGTGAATCCTGGTGGGATGTTACCGTAAGTCTTAAAAATGGAAGTCAATTAAATACAAGAGTTCCTGGACATGGTGACACATATGGCCCGTATACTAACATTCAAGTAATTGATAAATTTCAGGCTTTGGCAGGTGCGGTAATTTCACCAAGCCAAGTAGACACACTTTTAAATTTAATTATGGATCTCGAAAATCAATCAAATGTTATGCAGATTATGGATGCTGCAACCCTAGGCTTAGCCGTTAAAGCTTAAATTTGAAAAGAAGCCGCTGTTCTTTAATGGCGGCTTCTTTTTTTTAGAAAGAATAAAATTATGTATGAAGTTATTATTCGTAATGGGTTAATTTATGATGGTTTAGGTTCAAATCCCTATATTGCTGATATTGCTATTTCAGATGGTATGATTTTAGCGATTGGTAAGATAGAAGAAGAAGCTATGAATAATATTGACGCTTCTGGACTTTCCGTTTCACCAGGTTTTATAGATTTACACACTCATAGCGATTTGTCTTTTCTAATAGAACCATTAGCAGATAGCAAATTAAGACAAGGTTGTACTTTTGAACTAATTGGCAATTGTGGTCGTAGTGATGGTGGTCCACTTTTTGGTGAAGGATTTGATCTTACAAATGAGAGACTTGAGACATTAAACTTTACCCCAAACTTTAATTTAACTGGGGACTATGGTGATTATCTTAATTTACTTGAAGAAAAAGGTACGTTAATTAATATAGCTGGACAAATTGGACATGGAACTTTGAGAACTAGTGTTATAGGTTCAGGAGATACTAACCCAACACTTGATGAATTGGATAATATGATCACACTTTTAAATGAATGTTTAGATCAAGGAGCTATGGGTTTTTCTACAGGTCTTTATTATGCTCCTGGGAATTATTCACGTACAGAAGAAATAATAAAATTATGTAATGTTGCTTCAAAAAACAACAAGCTTTATTCAACCCATATGCGAGATGAAAGTGATTATTCTATAGGTCTTCGTGGTGCGATAGAAGAAACAATGAGCATCGCTCAAATTTCTGGAGTAAAAACACAAATATCCCATTTAAAATGCATTGGTCCCGTTACGTGGGGGCAAGCTGATATTTTATTAGCAAGAATTGATGAGATGAGACGCAGCGGATATGACGTAATAGCAGATCAATATCCCTATACCGGAAGTAGTACTATGCTAGCTGGTGCAGTTTTTCCTAGATGGGTACAGGCAGGAGGAAAATCAGAGGCACTTTCAAGAATAGATGATCCAGTTCTTTATGATAGATTAAAAAAAGATATTTCTAGGAATTTTTATAGGAGAGGTGGTGCAGCTGCTATTAGTATTGCTCAATGTCCAGATAACCGAGAGTTTGATGGATTAAATTTGGAAGAAATATCAGATGTTATGAATTGTGAACCAGAAGATGCTGCAATTATTCTTTTCAGAGGTGGTACAGTTCATGTTATAGCTCATTCTTTAAAACAAGATGATGTAGATAAAATTGCATGTCATCCTTACGTTTGTGTTGGAAGTGATGGGAGTTCTATTCGTACAGAAGGACCCTTATCAGTTGGATCACCTCATCCAAGAAGTTATGGAACTTTTCCAAGATTTATCAAACAATATGTTAGAGAAAAAAAAATGTTAACTATGCAAGAGGCAATACGCAAAATGACATCATTACCAGCGAGCAGACTAGATTTGAAAAGACGTGGATCTTTGGTTGTTAATAATTGGGCAGATATAGTAATTTTTGATTCTGAAAATATAGATGATAAATCAACATTTGCTAATCCACATCAATATTCTGTAGGAATTAAATCCGTTTTAGTAAATGGACATTTAGCTTACAACGAAAATATAGTAAATACTGAACATCGTGGTAAAATTATAAGAGATAATAATGATTAGTGTAGGTGTTTATTTATGAGTCTATCTTTTGAAATTGGGGATGAATATAGTCCTAGAGGCCATGCAATTATTTACTATACCTCAGGTATTAAATATTTTATGGCATATATAGTAATCATACCAATATCTTTTGATTTTTCTAAATTTATGCCCCCAGTAATATCAGCACAAATAAATATTGAAGATATGGCAGGATTTTCTGCTTTTGCTCTACCTCCTGTTCCAGAAGAAATACCAGATGGATATGATTTCATAAAGGATTTAGCTATTATTCGAAGTGATGATTTGATTTATGGGGGTACATTCAATGAATCCGATTTTATTGAATCTGCTCAATCTGTAAACAATCAGGTTGAAAGATATTCTGAATTATATAAAAACTCTCAAACCTCGCATCATACTTCCATAGCCGAAACATCTGAAGATTTCAATGTTCAAAATGTTATGCTGTCTTTGATGTCTGAAAAAGATAAATTAGGAGAAATATCAAAACTCATTGGTAAATTACAGTTTGCAATTGAAGGGAAAGATTTAGATCAAGTTCAAGAAGCAGAAGTAGAAATCAATAATATTTCTTCATACTTTCCTGAAAATTATAAAATAGGAGCTATTTTACAATTGATAAAAGAAAGCTCATTAAATTCTGGTAAGCTCATTCAGCTCTACATTGAAAGATGTTACAAACTTGCTGACAATGATGTTGATGGTGTATTTCTCCTTGATCAAGCAATAGATGAAATAAATTAACTTTTCATTGATTCATATGATTTTGCAAATCCAATAATTCGCTTACCTTGGTTTGTTGTACTTGTTTTTGCGAGTTTACTTGCTTTTTTATAATATTTGTTAGCATCCTTGGTTTTTCCTCTATGATCTAGATAAGTACCAATCCCAAGGGCAGCAAATGCAGCTTGATCAAGAGACCAAGGTGTAAATGTAGACTCTCCTAATTCTATAATTTGTATGTAGGCCTTTTCAATTAAATTAGATGATCTTGATTTCTTTCTTATTATTTGTGCGAGATTAAGAGCTGCCTTTGTACCTAGTTCTTTGGCAATTATATTTTCTAAAGATTTAGAAAGATCAATAGCTTTACGATATGAAATACGTGCTTTATCAATTTGATCTTTAGATTCAAAATCCTGACCTTCGAGTATACATTTATGTGCATCAGATGTGTTTGATAATATTACATTGTAGTCTCGAATCTGCTGTTCAATCTTTTCTTGTTCGTAATAATCATCTTTTGATTCATACCAAGATAGTAAACTTTGGCATGCTTGTATTGATGTTTGTATACCAGATATTGTTTTGGAACACATTCCATACTCGATACTTTTCTTCATTAATGTTTCATAACGGTTATATTTTTCGGATCGTCCCTCGTAGTTTGCTATATTGAAATATGCTCTTGAGGTTATATATAAACCTTCAGGTAAATTTGAAAGCATTCCAATTTTTGCCGCTCTATTGTGCATATGTATGCTGGAGTTAAAGTTTTCTTCTTGGTTATACCAGAGTCCTAGTTCAAAACATGCCATAGCACTAAACATAATTCCCAAGGGATGTTTTGATTTCATTCCATAATGAATACAATCAATGTAGTTATTCTTGTAGTCTGAATACTTTTGTATAGATGATTCAAGATTTGCAATATTGAAATATGCACAAGCTAATAAACCTAGTTCCTCTGGTGTACTTATTTGAGGAATTAATGTAGAGACTGTCTTAAATGCTTCAAGAGAATCAGTAAATCTTTCTAGAAGTTTTAACGAGTTTCCTTTTTCTATCCATGCCCGAAGGCTATTTGGGTATGATAATAGTTGTAATGAAGCTATTTCTAAATCTTCACGAGGATTATTTAGACCCGAAAATGAAGGTCCTATAGAAGAAAGAATTACTTTTGCTGTTACTTTATTTGCTGACATTTGTATAATTTTCTTGTGATTCACTTATACTGTCAATCTTTTCATCGATTAATTAATATAATATTGATATAGTTCTTAGGTACTTACATATTTTATTTCGAGTAAAATTTCAGGAGGATAAAAGATGACAAACGAAGGAAGTTTGAGCCCTGAGTCTGTTTTATCACAATTGAAATCCAACAATATAACCCACGTTGTATGGCTTCCGGATAGTGAAACAAATTGGCTTTATTTATTAATGAAAAATGAACCTACTATAGAATTAGTACCTGTAAGTAGAGAGGGTCAGGCATTTTCAGTAGCTGCTGGGTTATCTACGGGTGGAAAAAAACCTGTGATATTAATACAAAATACAGGTTTGTTAGAGTCTGGTGATTCCTTGAGAGGTTGGGGAATAGGTCTTAAAACTCCTGTTGTAATGCTTATTGGGTACAGGGGATGGACAAGACATGGAAAGAATGCATTTCATGATGTTGCAAAATTTACAGAACCTTTTCTTATAGCTATGGGTATCAATTACTATCTAGTAGAAAATGATGGCGATATTGATCGGATTTCCTATGCTTTTGAAGAAGCTGGTGAAAATAAAAAACCTGTAGCTGTATTAGTTGGCGATGAATATTCTAGTTGGAACTAGTAGATTATTTATAATTATTAGGTAGGAAAATAGATGATAGATACATTAGAAATGTTAAAAATATTTAAGAATTATCGTGGCAACAGTGTTGTTATACCTGGAAGAGGTGGTAAACATTGGGTTACATTAACGGATAATCCTTCTCGAGATGTTCCTCTAGGAGATCCTGCAATGGGAGGGCATGCTTCTTATGCTTTTGGTTTAGCCCTGGCTATTCCGGACGAAACAGTAATACTATTTGATTCAGAAGGCGATCTATTAATGAATACAGGGGCTCTTGCAACTATAGCTGACTTAGCTCCAAAAAATTTCTATCATTTTCTTTTAGATAATGAATGTTATGCAACAACTGGTGGTCAACCTGTACCAAACGCGCAAAAAGTTGATTATACAGGCCTAGCCAAAAGTATGGGCTATGGTTCAACATATTTTATAGATAACTTGGAAGATTTTGATCAGAAAATCGCTGAAATTTTAGGCCAAGAAGGACCTGTATTTATACATCTTAAAATCAATCCTGAAATTGAAAATGTCCCAATTAATCAACGAGTAAGATGGCAAAATCGAACTTGGGATCAAGTATTGAATGATATCAAATCAGAGTTATCTGTTAAGTAGAATTAATACTATGGTTAAACAGTTATATCATATAGATTCATATTTGAAAGAGTTCGAAGCAACTATAGAAAATATTATTTCTGAAGGTGTAGTTTTAGACCAAACTGCTTTTTATCCTGGAGGAGGAGGTCAACCTTGTGATTTTGGTTTTCTGAATTCAAATGGAATAGATTATAAAGTTGATAAAGTTCAATATTTTGAAGGCACTATTATCCACAAAGTTGTATCTGACGGATTAAATATAGGTGATAAAATTCTTGCTAGAATCGATTGGGATAGAAGATATAAACTTATGAGAACACACACAGCATTACATATTTTATGTGGTGTAGTGTGGCGTGATTTTGGCGCATTAGTTACTGGTGGGAATATGGAGCCTTTAAAAGCAAGAATGGATTTCGAATTGGAAAGTATGAGTACTGATTTTGCAGAAATAGTTGAAAAAAAAATCAACGAGGAAGTATTCAATGACCATAAAATTGAAATAAACATGCTTCCCAGGGATGAGGCACTGAAAATACCTGATTTAATAAGAACTAAAATAGATCTATTACCAAAACAAATATCTGAATTGAGAATTGTTGATATTACTTCACTCGATCTTCAAGCCGATGGTGGGACTCATGTTATTAGTACTAAGGAAGTAGGTCATATATCGGTGGTGGGGCATGAAAGTAAAGGGAAAATAAATAAGCGTCTTAGAATTCAAATAGAAGATTAATTTGGCAAACAACTTTAGTATAGAATCTAGAATTCGTTTATATTTGATTATTGGTGTATTTGCTGTTTCCACTGCTGCAATATTGATTAAATTATCATCTGAAGCACATCCTTTAGCCATAGCATTTTATAGAATGTTTATTAGTGTATTAGTATTTTTTATTTTAACTTTAATATACCGAATTAAGTCTTCAGACTATGTAAATGTGTACACATTAAAAACTAATCAAATTTTACGAATAATGATTAGTAGTTTGGGTCTTGCGATGCACTTTTGGTTTTGGGTTTGGTCATTAAGTTTTACCTCAGTCGCAAGCTCTGTTCTCTTAGTCACTACCAACCCATTTATTGTTCTCTTATTTTCTTGGATAATTTGGTCTCATCCTATTCGTTTAAAAATGATAATTGGAATGTTTATTGGTTTGATTGGTGGAACCATAATTATATTAGGTGATTCACAGAATACTAATAATATTACTGGCGATTTCTTGGCTCTACTGGGTTCTTTATGCATAGTTCCATATGTTTTATGTGGAAGAAGTCTAAGAAAAGATATGAATATACTAACTTACAATTTATACGTATACGGATTCGCAACTATTTTCTTATTTATTTTAATAATTATATTTCGAATTGAATTATTTGGATTAAGTGCTTATACGTATTTCATGCTATTGTTAGTGGCTTTAATTCCTCAAGTAATAGGACACTCATTACTTAACTGGGTTTTAGGTTATGCTACTGCAGTTTTAGTTACAATTAGTGTGATGGCTGAACCTATAATTGCTACAGTATTAGCTAGTTTTATTTTGGATGAAATACCATCATTATATTGGTATCTAGGAGGATTTTTAATTCTTTTTGGCATCTATTTATCTATTAGCGATTTCGAAGAAGATTTTATTGATAATGATACCTAGGTTAGCATGAAAAAGTGATTTAATGGTCCGTGCCCATTACCTAATCCAGGTTCATTTTTAATAGCTTCTGTCACATAATTTTTTGCTTCTTTTACGCTTTTTTCCACTGAATAGTTTTTAGCTAAACCTGCTGCTATAGCTGATGCATATGTACAGCCTGTACCATGTGTATTAGTAGTTAGGATACGATTTGCTTCTAGAGTAGTAAACTTTTGACCATCAAATATTATATCATTTGATTTAGAGTCATTCGAATGCCCTCCTTTAATCACTACGAAATCTGGCCCCATTTTATGAATAATTTTTGCTGCAGATTCAATATCTTGAGTATTGTTAATGGACATGTGGCTTAAAACCTCAGCTTCGGGAATGTTTGGGGTTACTACAGTCGATAATGGCAATAATTCTGAAATCAAATGTCCTATTGCATTGTCTTTTATTAATTTATCTCCTCCTTTCGCAATCATGACTGGATCTACTACTATGTTCTTTGTTTTAGATGATTTAATTTTTTCTGATATTAGTTTTATAACTTCAATAGAGGCAAGCATACCTGTTTTGATCACATTAGGATTTAAATCATTTAAAACTGCATCTATTTGTGACTCTATAATATCCAATGGTATTTCATGAATTCCATAGACTCCAGTAGTATTTTGAGCTGTAACTGCTGTGATTACTGAACAGCCAAAAGTACCAAGAGCTGAGAAAGTTTTTAAGTCGGCTTGAATTCCTGCTCCACCTCCTGAATCTGAACCTGCAATAGTTAAACTTACTGGAATTTTCATTTCGACTCCTATTATTTTACAAACTCATTTGTGAACAAGCTATTTGTTTCAGGAACAGTCGTTATCTGACCTGTTTCGAATAACCATTGTGAAAAGACAGACCATTTTTCTTCAGTCTGTGAACCGAATTTTCCAGTATTATCAACCCATAATGGAGCTAAAAGCTCTGCTCCAGGATATTCTATTGCTTGATCAATTTCGCCATTTGTAGACTTTATTAAATTATCAATACCTGCCTTAGGATCAGAAACAGCATCATTATAGCCTTTAGATATAGCCCTGATCATACGTTCAATAAGATCTTTATTATCTGTTACCATTTCGTCACTTGCTACTAAAACTAATTCGTAATAGTCAGGTACTCCCCATTGCTCCATTCTCATTATATTGACAGGGAATCCTTCATTTTCAGCCATAATAGTTTCATGACTTAAATAACAACCCAAACATGCATCAACTGTTTTACCAATAAGTGGAGGTACAAGATCATATCCAGTATTAATTAATTCAACTTCTTGTTTTCCTTTCAATCCATCAGCCTTCAATAAAGTGTCAAGTAAATTTTCATTTAATGGGATTCCTGGGTATGCGATCTTTTTACCTTTGAGGTCAGATGGCCTGATTATATTTGATTCTTTAAGAGTCATTATAATGTTTAAGGGATGTTGAACAAACGCTAGGACTGATTTTACAGGAATATTTTTTGATTTTGCTAGAATTAAGTCTGGTTGATAACTAATCCCAAAATCATCTTGCCCAGCTCCAACAGTTTGTAATACCGTTGAAGGATCAGATGGAGTGTATATTTCTAAATCAATATTTTCATCCTTAAAATACCCTTTTTCCAAAGCAATATATAATCCAGTATGATTCGCATTTGGGTACCAATCTAATGCTAATTTAACTTTTGTATCTTCTTTGGTTGTTTCACAGCTTATTACAAATAGAATACTAACTATTATTAATATCATTGATAAAAATTTAAATTGCATAAAATCCTCCAACTATAAATATTATTCACTAGATGTCTTCCAATAGACTATTTTTTTTTCACAATAATTAACGAGTAAAAATAATAAAAAACCAATAATTGATAACAAAAATATTGCAGCAAATACCCGTTCAGTTAAAAACTGTGGTTTTGATCTTATCATTAAATACCCTAAACCCTCGCTTGAACCTACCCATTCACTAATTACCGCACCTATCACACTAGCAGCCATCCCTATTCGTAATCCTGTAAATATATAGGGGAGAGAATTAGGTATTTGTATTTTTTTAAAAATTTGAGATTTATTTGCACCCAAAGTTTTCATCATTTTTACTATATCTTCATCAATTGATTTAAGACCATCGATAGTATTGACTGCTATAGGGAAAAAAGCAATCAGTCCAACTACTAGTACCTTTGGCAATAGACCGTATCCAAACCAGACAAGCAATATAGGTGCAATCGCGATAATAGGAATTGTTTGTGAAGAAATGATAATAGGATACAATGTTTTTTCCAATGTTTTTGAGTAAACAATAAATCCTCCTATTAATGTCCCAGTAACTATAGAAAATGAAAAACCTATTAATATTTCATACATTGTCACAAATGAATGGCGTAAAAGTAGATCCCAGTGTTGATATAGTTCAATCACTATATCTGTGGGTACAGGGAGTAACCATTTGGGAACATCAGCTATTCTGCAAGATATTTCCCAAATAACTAATAATGAAAATATTAATATAAATGCAGGAAACCACTGAACAAATGTAGTTTTTATCTGAGTATGAATTTTAATTATTGTATTTAGCATATTAATTTTCAATTAAGGGTAATATTTCCCTTTTAATTTTTAAGAAAGAATTATCTAAAACAATCTCACCCTTGCGAGGACGTGGTAAATCAACACTTACAATCTCCATTGAATTAGAACTATTGTTTTGCATGACATAAATTCTATCTGATAAAAAAATAGCTTCATCAATATCATGAGTTACCAAAAGTATAGTTTTGTTAAATTGTTTCCATAATATTAGCAACCATTTTTGCATCTGTGACCTTGTGATAGAATCTAACGCACTAAATGGTTCATCTAATAACAAAATCTTTTTATCTGTTAAAATTGTTCTAAGAAAAGATGCTCTTTGCCTCATTCCACCAGAAATTTGATTCGGATAATAATGTTCATAACCACTTAAGCCAAAAGTTTCCAAAAGTGCAGTTGCTTTATTTTTGGAAATATCTTTATTTTGATTTTGTACCTCAAGCCCAAGTATTGTATTGTCAAGAATAGTTTTCCATGGCAATAGCAAATCTTTTTGTTGCATATAGCTTAATTTGCCAAGTCGATTTTGAATTTCAATATCAGTAATACTTATTTCGCCATTATCTGGATCATCTAAACCAGAAATTATGTTAAGAAGTGTACTTTTTCCACATCCACTAGGGCCAATAAGGCTGACAAATTCTCCATCATCTATATGAAAATCGATAGAGTCTAATATCAATCTATTCTTGTTAGAAGATTGATCAAAAAAACTTTTAGTTAAATTTTTAATATTTATAATGGAATTCATAATAATATAAAAAAAACCGCTTAGTATATTCCAGCGGTTTTCATCATATTAGACTTCCTACGCTGGTATTATCCAGATCAGGTATAAGGGTCGCTCAATTGAGCCTCTCAGCCTGTAATATTACAAGCTCCCCCTTAAATATTATTGTTTAATTTTTTTTATATACTCCTGTTATGGTATTTTACTTTTCGTAATACGCAACTGCTTGAATTGCTTTAACTATTTTATCATAACCTGTACATCTACATAAGTTACCAGCAATTGCTAGTCTTATTTCTTCTTCAGTGGGTTTGGGATTTTCATTAAGTAATGCTCTAGCTGACATAAGAAAACCTGGTGTGCAGAATCCGCATTGTAAGCTTCCATACTCCATAAATGCTTCTTGTAGTGGATCAAGACCTTCTTTTGTAGCAAGACCTTCAACAGTTGTAACATTTTGACCTTCGACTTCTACAGCTAGGGTACAACAAGATACAATAGCCTTACCTTCTAATTGAACTGTGCATGCACCACAATTACCGTTACTACAACCCTCTTTTGTACCCGTTAAACCAATGTTATCTCTCAATGCTTCTAACAAAGTTTCCCATGGATCAACTAATATTTCTTTACTTTCATTATTAACTTGAAATCTAACTGGAATTTTAGACACGTTTTCCTCCGTACGAAATTTGTTGGTTATTATAGAGAATCTTCAAGACATTCGCTAAGTGTTCTACTCGTTAATACTTTAACTAGTTTTTTTCTGTATTCTGAGGTACCACGAACATCAGAGATAGGAGTAGCGGAATTAGGGGCTAGTTTTGAAGCCTCTTCTATAGTTTCTTTTGTAAATATTTTATCAATTAAAAAATCTTCAGCATCTTTAGCATTTACTGGAGTAGGTGCAACAGAAGCGAGTGATATACCTGAAGATATGCACTTATTTTCATCATCTAATTTAACATAACTTGCGACGCCAACAACAGCTATATCCATTTCATTTCTTGGTATGAACCTTTGGTATCTGCTATAAGTATTTTCGCCTAAATCTGGCAGAATTATTTCCACTAAAAATTCATTTGCTTCCATGATATTTCTACCTGGGCCTGTAAAAAAATCATTTAATTCTACAATTCTTTCACCTTTGCTACTTACTAATAAAGCTTTAGCATTGTAGGTAAGTAAACTAGGTACAGTATCAGCAGAAGGTGTAGCATTACACACATTTCCGGCAACACTTGCCCTGTTTTGTATTTGTACTGATCCTACCAATCCACATGCTTGATATAGTCCGTAATATCGTTCTTTAATTTTTGGGAAGGCTGCAGTTATAGAACAAGATACAGCTGAACCTAAATGCAGTCCGTCTCCTTCAATCCATTCCAGTCGGTTCGTTTCTGGAATTCCTTTAAGGTTAACAACGTTGTTGGGTTCTCTTCTACCATTTCTTACTTGATCGATTAAATCGCTCCCACCAATTAAGCCTCTAGTGTCTCCTACTTCCTTAGCATTATCAAAAATTGATATGGCTTCATCTAAAGATTGTGGTGCAAAATATTCAAATGGCTTCATTTAATCCCCGTTCATGAATTTAAAAAATATATTAGATTTATTATAAACTGCTATTTTTTTGAAAGCAATGAATGATTAACTTAAAATTGCCAGTTTTGATCTAATATTGTTCTTGTAAATGATTAAAACAAATGATACATTATAAATGCTAATTTTAAAGTGATTGAATATTCACTTGATTACTCACACTTTAGAATCAATTCGTTGAGACTTGTGAGGTGGTAACGAACCCCTTTGGTTTCTTTATTATAAACTCTTGCTAGTCTTGTGCAGGGGTTTTTTTTTTGATTAGAAGCGCTCAAATTTATATACAAAGTAGAAAACAAATAAGGGTAAACCAACCCTGTTTAATAACTTCTTTTTTTCTTATGATATTTGATGGGGTTCTATAAAATGAAAAACCCAAAAAGTATAGAATCCATAGTTGAGAATAATTATCAATTATCCCCCTCCATAAACAACTTACTAGATATAGATCAACTAGACTTGACTGATTTAGATACTATATTCACTCTCTCAGAAATTATTGATTCTTTTCTTGTAAAGAATGAAAAAAAATCTTCATTACTTAAAGGTAAAACAATTGTTACTTTATTTTACGAGTCTAGCACTAGAACAAGAGTATCCTTTGAGGAAGCAGGAAAACTTTTGGGGGCTGATGTAATTAATATGTCTGGTAGTGGTACAAGCATTGATAAAGGAGAATCACTACTAAATACATGTCTTACCCTACAATCTGCACATACCGACTTAATTATTGTTCGTCATCCTCATTCGGGTGCCCCAAATTTCATGGCAAAAAATTTATTAAAAACAAAAATTATTAATGCTGGTGATGGTTGGCATGCGCATCCTACCCAAGCCCTCATTGATCTTTATACTGCCAAACAATCTTTTGATAAACTTGAAGGTCTTAAAGTTGTCATTATAGGTGATATTTTACACAGTAGAGTTGCTAGATCAGATATTATAGGTTTTCAGAAATTAGGAGCAGATATTACTTTATGTGCTCCAAAAAGTTTACTACCTACAATTTTTTTGGACAAATCTAATATTGATGAATCTGATCCCTATAATTCAGTCAACATTGAATATGATTTAGAAAAGGCTTTGGATAAGGCTGATATTGTTATGCCTTTACGAATTCAACAAGAACGTTTAGGAGAAGTTTCTGGATTTCCATCTCTTAGAGAGTACTCATCGCGTTTTCAGATTAATGATAAAACCCTAAAGTTTGCAAAACCTAATGCAATTGTTATGCATCCTGGTCCTATGAACGAAGGTGTAGAAATAAGCTCTGAAATTGCTCATAGTGATCGTTCCAAAATTGAAAATCAGGTCCGATACGGGGTAGCGATAAGAATGAGCTTACTATATTTAATGCTTAGTGGAGGGGATTTGAATGAGTAAATCTAGCTTAGGCATTAAAAATGTTAGGATAATAGATCCCTATAACGCAATAGATAATATTTCAGATATTATTATCATAAATGGAATAATCACAAATATTGGAAAAGATTTATTTTCTCAATCTGAAAAAAACAATATTGATATTATAGATGGGACAGATAAAATTTTAAGCCCTGGCTTCATTGATTTGCATACTCATCTTAGAGATCCAGGAGAAGAGCATAAAGAAACTATTCAAACAGGTATGTTGGCTGCAGCAAAAGGTGGATTTACAACAATATGTTCGATGCCAAATACCAATCCCCCAGTTGATAATTCTACTACGGTTAAATATATATTAGATGAATCCAACAAGTTTGAATTAATACAAGTCCTTCCTATTGGATGTGTTACAAAAGGAAGAAAAGGAATACAAATTTCTGAGATGTGGGATCTTAAAAATGCTGGTTGTGTAGGTTTTAGTGATGATGGTGATCCTATTTATAACCCCGAGATTATGCAAATAGCACTGCAATATAGTGAACATCTTGGATTACCTGTAATTAATCATTGTGAAGACACGCAATTATCAAAGCATTCTTCAGTTAATGAAGGTAAGATTTCCAATAGGTTAGGCCTATCTGGATCGCCAAATCAAGCAGAAGACATTATGGTTGCACGAGACATAGAGTTGGCAAAAAAATATGGAGGCCATTTGCATATAGCCCATGTTAGCACTGCTCGTTCAGTTGAACTTATAAATGAAGCAAAAAATTTTGGTGTTAATGTTACTGCTGAAGTTACACCGCATCATTTAACTATGACAGACAGTTGGTTTTTAGGCCATCAGAGGGATACGGATGTTTTTGTAAGTTTAGGAACAGATGCTTATGACTCGAATCTAAAGGTTAATCCTCCATTAAGAACCAGAACAGATATAGCGTCTTTATTAACGGGTTTGAAAGAAGGGATAATTGATGCTATAGCAACTGATCATGCACCTCATGCACTTCAAGATAAAGTTACCACTTTAGATGACGCAGCTTATGGGATTAATGGACTAGAAACAGCATTTACTCTTTTGGCAAGTTTATATCATAAAAGTATATTAGACATTGTGGATATTATTAATCGTTTAACTTTAGGTGCAGTGAAAGTCATATCAAATTCAATAGAAAAACCTAAAGGAATTATTAAAGGTGAATTAGCAGATATTGTTCTCCTAGATTTAAATAGTGACACTACTATAGTAGGTAAAGATTTTATCTCAAAGAGTAAACTTACCCCTTTAGAAGGTATGACGTTTAAGGGCAGAGTTGTTTTGACTTTAGCTAAAGGATCTGTAGTTTATGATGGTAATAACAATTAGAAAAGATAAATGGTGAGGTAGAATGGAGAAAGCGTATTTAATTTTAGAAGATGGATCAATTTTTGAAGGCAATAGTTTTGGTTTATCAGGTACCAAATACGGAGAAGTGGTATTTAATACTAGTATGACTGGCTATCAGGAAATATTGACTGACCCATCATACTCTGGTCAGATTGTAGTGGCTACCTATCCATTAATTGGAAATTATGGCATTAATAATACTGATTCTCAATCTAAACAAATACAAGTTAAAGGTTATGTAATTAGAGAATATTGTGAATTCCCAAGTCATTTTGACTCTGAATTAGACTTGGATAGTTATTTAAAAAATAATGATATACCTGGTCTTTTTGATATTGATACAAGAGCCGTGACAAAAAAAATAAGATCTACTGGATCTATGATGGGATGTATCACAAATAATCCAAATCCAGAAGAAGAATTAAAAAAATTATTGAATCAGCCTCATTATCTTGAAGTAAATCATGTTTTATCTGTTTCTTCCAATTCTAAATATGATTGGAATGAAGATGATAATAATTCAACCGATTATCTCAAAATTGCAGTCATTGACTGTGGGGTTAAATTTAATATTTTAAAGAGTTTATCTATGCGAGGATGTAAAGTTGAAGTTTTTCCAGTGAATGCTTCATTAGAAAAAATATTAGAAAACAACCCTGATGGGATAGTAATTTCTCCAGGTCCAGGCGACCCTTCGATGCTTGATCAATTATCAAATACAGTCGAAGAATTGATTAATACTAAACCCATGTTTGGTATATGTCTTGGGAATCAATTAATAGCTAGAGCATTAGGAGCTAATACCTTTAAATTGAAATTTGGGCATCATGGCGCAAATCATCCTGTGAAAGATCTTAGTAGTGGCAAGGTTACTATAACATCTCAAAATCATGGATTTGCTATAGATCCCGATACTTTACCAAATGACCTATTAGTAAGCCATATTAATCTTATAGATGGAACTGTTGAAGGAATAGAGCATAAGAATTTACCGGTGATGGGTATTCAGTTTCATTCTGAAGCCTCTCCAGGACCTTTAGATAATACATATTTATTTGATAGGTTCATAGATAAAATTAAGGAGTAACAAATGGTTAGTGAAGCAGAAAAAAATAATGCAAATAATCAATCTTCTAGGGGACGTTGGCAAGTTTTATTGATTGAATATGAATTGCTCGATGCATATTGGTCACAACTCCAGCAAAGGGTCTGGATGAGTGGATTAGTTTTAGTCAGCCTATCTATGGTAGGTATAGTATTCTTATTAACTGTAATGGATCCTACAAGGCCTCAAACAACAGATAGTGTAGGGTTAATTTCTATAGTAGCATCTTTACTTGCTGTAGGTTGGTGGCTGCTTTTAAGAAGAATGTTTTCAGGGCAAAAAATTGCTGAAATACGACGTAACGAAATTGAAAAAGAATTAGGCATGAGGTCTAGCTTATATTTAACTTTTTTACGACAAAATCAGAAATCTGGTCCGAGGAAATCATCGAATCTTGCGCGAAAAATTGCTGATGGAGATGATGAATTAGAACTCGATTTAGTAAATTTAAGTACTAATCCTGATTCAACTTCATGGTTGCCTGGTTTTATTTCAGATCGTTGGGTGTGGAGTGTTGTACCTTGGTTACTTATTGGGTCATGGGTAGCACTCTATGTTATAAAGTCAAATATGTAAGTAGTAAATATAATATATCTTGGAAGATTAAGTTATAGAAGGAAATAGATGGAATTAGATAAGGAAATAAAAAAGGTATTAATAATAGGTTCAGGGCCAATAGTTATTGGTCAAGCGGCTGAGTTTGACTATGCGGGTTCACAGGCTTGCAGATCAATAAAAGAAGAGGGAGTAGAAACAATATTAATTAATTCTAACCCTGCTACGATTATGACTGATACAGGTATTGCTGATCATATATATATTGAGCCTTTGACTGTTGAAGTAATTACTAAAATTATTGATAAAGAACGCCCCGACGGTTTATTACCTACATTAGGTGGCCAGACGGGTTTAAATCTAGCTGTTCAATTATCTGATTTAGGGATATTAGATAAATATGATGTTAGTTTACTCGGAACGCCAATTGAAACAATTAAAAAGGCCGAAGATAGAGATCAATTTCGTGAACTTTTAATTGAAATTGGTGAACCTGTTCTTCCAAGTGCCAGTATTACATCTATTGAAGAAGCTAGATCTAAGGTAGAAGGTATGGCTTTACCATTAGTAGTTAGGCCAGCATTTACTCTAGGAGGTACGGGTGGTGGTGTAGTATATGATTGGGATGAATTTGATCAAACAATTAACGATGGATTGAAAGCCAGCCCTGTCAGTCAGGTACTAATAGAAAGTTATCTTTTGGGCTGGAAGGAGCTTGAGTATGAAATTATGCGAGATGCAGATGACAATTGTTTAACCATCTGTGTAATGGAAAATATGGATCCAATGGGGGTACACACAGGTGATAGTATTGTTGTTGCTCCCAGTCAAACTTTGTCAGACAAAGAATATCAAATGTTGCGAACAGCAAGTCAAAATATAATTAAAAGTTTAGGAATACAAGGCGGTTGTAATGTTCAGTATGCATTAAGACCAAATCCTCTTACGCAACCAGAAGGTATGGATTTATCAAAATATGAATCTGAATATTATGTTATCGAAGTAAATCCTCGAGTTAGTAGGAGTTCTGCACTTGCAAGCAAGGCAACTGGATACCCTATAGCAAGAGTTGCTTCTAAGGTTGCTATAGGAAAAACCCTTGATCAAATTGACAACCCGATTACAGGTAAAACTTCTGCGGCATTTGAACCTGCACTTGATTACTGTGTTGTTAAAATTCCTAGATGGCCATTTGATAAATTTCCAACAGGAGATAGGAATTTAGGTATACAAATGAAAGCAACTGGCGAAGTAATGGCGGTTGACAGAACATTTACTGCAGCCTTACAGAAAGCTATTCGCTCACTTGAAATTAGTGGACGTTCTCTTTTATGGGAAAGCTCCGATTGGAAAAAAGAAGATTTTTCTGTTGAAGACTTACCTCTTCATTCTAACGATAATAGATTGTGGGCACTATTTTCTGCTTTGCGCAGAGATGTTTCTATTGAAGAACTTTGTTTAATTACTGGTATTGATCCTTGGTTTATAAATTCTTGTAAATTAATAGTGGATATGGAAAGAAGATTATTATCTGAACCACTGGATTATGATTTATTGAAAAAAGCAAAAAAAATGGGATTTTCGGATGACCAAATTGCTACATTAACAGATCGATTAGTAAGTCAGATTCGACAACAAAGAAAAGAAATTGGTATTACACCTGTCTACAAAATGGTAGATACATGTGCTGCAGAATTTGAAGCAGAAACTCCTTACTTTTATAGTACATATGAACAAGAAAATGAAGCTGCTCCACTAGAGGGCAAAAAAGCATTAGTGATTGGTAGTGGACCTATTAGAATAGGCCAAGGGATTGAATTTGATTATTGTAGTGTCCATGCAGCATGGGCGTTGCAAGAAGAAGGCACTGCAAGTATTATCGTGAATTCTAATCCAGAAACTGTTTCAACAGATTTTGACACTAGTAATCGTTTATATTTTGAACCTCTCGATGAAGAAAGTATTTTAGATATTATTGATAATGAGACTATAGTGAAAGATAA
Source organism: Dehalococcoidia bacterium (assembly GCA_045562575.1). Lineage (GTDB taxonomy): Bacteria > Chloroflexota > Dehalococcoidia > Lucifugimonadales > UBA6952 > UBA6952. Next base: position 41,264 of record JBJKVQ010000028.1, on the reverse strand, counting down.
GAGTAGTATCCCCCCTTGTGTAGTCCAATTTGGAGGACAAACCGCAATTAATCTTTCTCAAAGTTTAGGTAGACACCAACTACCTATTTTAGGTTCATCTGCGGAGGCAATTGACATCGCAGCAGATCGTGAAAAATTCGAACATTTTCTACAATCTTTAGATATTCCTCAACCAGCAGGGGCTGTGGTTTCTAGTGTTGAAGATGGAATTAAAATTGCAGAAAATATTGGATATCCAGTGTTAGTACGTCCAAGTTATGTTCTAGGAGGACGAGCAATGGAGGTTGTACAAACACCAACAGAATTAATTCGATATCTTACTGAAGCAACGAAAGTTGGTGCAACGGATAATGTATTAATTGATAAATATGTTTCTGGAAGAGAAGTTGAGGTTGATGCGATATGTGATGGTACAGATGTATTAATACCTGGAATAATGGAACACATAGAACGTGCAGGAGTCCATAGTGGTGATTCTATGGCAGTTTATCCAGGAATAACATTAGACCCAGATACTATAAAAGTTATTACTGAATACACAATAAAAATAGCATTAGGATTAAAAACACAAGGGTTGATAAACATACAGTTTGTTATTGAACATGACCAGACATCAGATAAAAAACCTGTTGTGTATATTATCGAAGCTAATCCGAGATCTAGTCGAACCGTTCCTTTTATGTCAAAAATAACTGATATCCCTATGGTTTCTTTAGCAACTAAAATTATGCTTGGGAAAAAGTTGTCAGAAATGGGATATACTACAGGTTTGTATCCTCATAATGGTTTATATGGTGTCAAGGCACCTGTTTTTTCAATGTCAAAGCTAGCTGGTGTAGATACGTATTTAGGTCCCGAAATGAAGTCTACTGGTGAAGTTATGGGCATTGATTACAATATTCCTTCTGCGATATCAAAAGCATTACTAGCAGGCGGTTATTCAATACAACCTAATAATTCAATTTTAGTTAGTATATCTGATAGAGATAAACCTGAAGCTATTGATTTAATGAAAAAATTAGCTAAATTTGGTTGTGATTTATATGCAACTGAAGGTACTGGTGCAATGATTGAGGCATTGGGTTTAGATGTAAAAATGATTACCAAACGTTTAGCTGAAGGACACCCTAATGTTGTTGATGTAATACAGAATGGAACTGTAGATGTTGTAATCAATACTGAATCAAGCCTAACATCTGTTATACGTGATGGATTTGAAATTAGGAGAAATGCTGTGGAACGACGTATACCATGTTTTACTTCTATGGATACTGCAAGAGCAGCAATCGAAAATTTATTTAGTGTTGATCAAAACTATAACATTAAATCTTCTGAAGACTATATTAAAGATGTACCTGAGCATAATAATTATTACCCATATATTGATGTTCCAAAGTTTTTGTTATAGCAATAGTACATCACTGAATTTGAAAGAGTATTACTTTGAAATTTTATGAAAAATTAGACAATATAATTGATAAAAATAATAGTTTACTTTGCATAGGTTTGGATCCTATCAAAGAAAGTATGCCGATACATGATATTTTTCAATTTAACCAATTAATAATTGATCAGACTTTTGACCTAGTATGTGCATACAAACCTAATTTTGCTTTTTATGAATCAGAGGGTATTGAAGGACTTCAGGCTTTAGAAAAAACTATTTCTCACATAAAATCTGTTAATAATGACATTGTAATTATAGGAGATGCTAAAAGAGGTGATATTGGTCATACAGCAAAAGCATATGCAGACGCTTTATTTAACTTTTGGGATTTTGACGCAATTACTATAAATCCTTTTGCAGGATATGATTCTGTAGAACCATTTACATCTTATGAAGATAGGGGGGTTTTTGCATGGGTGAAATCCTCCAATTCTGATGGGAAAACTTTTCAAGATTTAAGGGTTTATGTTAATAATTCAACAGATTCTACCTTGCGTTATTATGAATATATGATTCAGGAAATAATTAAGTGGGATAAAAATAAAAACCTTGGATTGGTAGTTGGCGCCACATATCCAGAAGAGCTTGGTATTGCACGCAATTTAGCACCTGATTGTCCGATTTTAATCCCAGGAGTTGGTTCTCAATCGGGAGCGTTAAAAGAATCGCTAGAAGCAAGTGTAAACCCTTTCGTCAACCGTTCGATTATAAATTCATCTCGAGGTATTTTATACAGTTCAGCAGAGAAAAATTTTCCAGATATAGCTCGAGAAAAAGCAAAAAACCTTCGTTTAGAAATACAACAAATTATAAAATCTTTAATCTAAATCATATAGAAATTTAGCTTTTATTGATCGTAAGTTGTTCAAATTTCAGAATTAGTGATTATATTGATTCAATTTCCTTTAATATGATCTTTTTCTATATTGACATGTTAAGTAGCAAAAAAGGATAATTTTATTAATTAGTTTCAACCAACTCTTTAGGTTGCTTAGAAATGCATGAAGTGAATGTCGATAGTATTAGGGTTAGTTTAGTTAATTATCAGCGAGTTGTTATTTTGAAAGATAAGGCTTCTGGTAAATCTATTCCTATCTGGATAGGCTCTTCTGAAGCAGACTCTATAGCTGTTAAACTTCAAGGGGTTTCTGTACCACGACCATTAACACATGATTTAATGAAATCCATGATTGATTTATTTGCTGGTGAGCTGCAATGTATAAATGTTACTGATTTAGAGGACGAAACTTTTTTTGCACAATTAGTATTTAATTCAAAAGGTAAATTATTGGAATTAGATGCCCGACCCAGTGATGCGATTGCAATAGCTGTTCGTGCTGAGGTTCCAATATACGTTGCAGATAAAGTACTAGAAAAAGCTGGAGTTTTCTTGGATGAAGAAGGCAACCCTCTTAATAAAACCACAAAAAATGAGAGCCCTCCGGATCCCCAAAATGCTAAAGATTTATCCTCAGATGAACTAAATAGTATGTCTGCTTTTTCTGAATTTATTAATGATTTAGACATGGAAGGTTTAGGGAACTCAGATAATAAGCAATAGGGTCATTGACCCTATTTAATGCTTGTGATAAACTTCACGAGGTTTTGTGAAACTATGAGAGATAACTTGTTGTTAACAGCAAGGATTATGGGGCTAGGTTGGTATGTTGCCATAAGCATCTTGTTAGGTGCTTTTGCTGGTATGTGGCTAGATCAAAGATTCCATACAGGTCCATTTTTAATGGTATTTGGGACTTTTTTTGGTTTAGGCATTGCTTCATACGGTACCTACAAAATGTTAAAGTCGATTTTTTCAGGCTTATAGATTTTAACGGTCCTGATTTGAAAGGAATAAATGCAATTGAGCTTGAATAAGAGTTTAGTTTACGGTTTCGGAGTTGCACTACTAGCACTGTTTGTTGTTGGTTTTATTGTTGGTGCTATTGGTTCAAAATTTACTGACAGTGATCCTTTTTTGAAAAAACCCGAAGTCCACTTACCTCCACAACAAATATATGATCCTTTCTCTAGTGATACTCACTCAGATGAATCTCATGATACCCATTCTAAGGAAAGTGATTCTCATGATGGCCATGGTAAAGACGCTCATCATGGATTGCCGCCTAATCGTTTTGTGATTACAAATACCTTAATATCTTCATGGATAGCTACAATATTGTTAATTCTAGTATTAGTCTTAGGTTCTAGAGGAGGCAGATCTGATCGTGAACCTAAAGGTTTTTATAATATTATTGAGTCAATTATATCTGCTTTGTATGGATTTGCTGAAGGAGTGGTTGGAGATAATGCAAAAAAATTCTTCCCACTTTTTGCAACGATTTTCTTATTTGTATTAGTAAATGCTTGGTTAGGTTTGCTTCCGATATATCAAAGCCTTTCAACCTTTGATTCAGAAGGGCATATTACTGGTCATTTTCTGAGGCCAGCAGGTACAGATCTCAATATGCCTTTAGCTTTAGCAATAGTTTCGTTTATTTTTGTGGAATATTGGGGAATTAAAACTTTAGGTTTCGGCTATTTTGGTAAATTTTTCCGTTTTGGTGCTCTTTTGAAGGGTAAAATATTTGAAGGTATCGTTGATTTCTTTGTTGGTATATTAGAATTACTAAGTGAATTTATAAGACTCGTCAGTTTTACTTTCCGTTTATTTGGAAATATGACAGCTGGAGAAATACTATTACTTATGACATCGTTCTTGATTCCTTTTGCGTTTTCATTGCCGTTCTACGGTCTTGAATTACTTGTAGGTGTAATACAGTCGTTGATTTTCTCTGCATTAACTTTAGTTTTCGTAACAATGGCCATTGAGCCTCATCATGATGAGAGTGAAGACCATTGAAAATAGTGTGATTGAAACTTTGTATACATAATTTAACTAGGGGGTTTTTAATGGAAGGTACAATTGCAGAAATGATTACATATTCAAAATACATAGGCGCAGGTCTTGCTGTCGGTATAGGCATGATAGGCCCTGGTATTGGAATTGGTATGATAGGCTCAGGAGCGTTGAACGCTTTGAGTAGGAATCCTGAAGCAAGAGGTCCTATTGCAACAAATATGATTTTAGCAATAGCTTTTGCTGAGGCTCTTGGTATTTATGCCTTAATTATTGGTGTAATACTTGCCATAGTTGCTTAGTTCTTAAGCATTGTTTATTAATATAGAATACTGGAGTAACTTATGGAAGCTTTAGGTTTTCACTGGCCAAGTTTAATAGCTTATTTGTTAAACTTTACTATCTTGTTGATAGTTTTATCTAAATTCGCTTACAAACCAATATTGAAAATACTTGATGATCGTTCATCAAATATTAAAGATAGTTTGGAGTTAGCAGATAAAGTTCGTGAAGAAAGTGCACAACAACAAGCTCAATTAGACGACCAACTTGTTGAAGCTAGGAAACAAGGGCAAGCAATTATTGAAGATGCTCGTTCTGCAGCTGAAAAGCTTAGTGATCAGGAACGAGAAAAATCAAAGAAAGACGCTGAAGAATTTTTAGTAAAAGCTAAAAATGATATAGAGCGCGAGCGTGATTCCGCAATGGATGAGCTTCGTTCAAACTTTGGTGGTTTAGCAGTTTCTGCTGCTGAACAAATTATTCAACGATCTCTTGATGAGAATACACACAAAGATATTATTGATAATGTTCTTGAAAATGCATTTACTGATAAAACTGAGGAGTCATAGAATAAATGGCTAAAGGACCCAAGGCAAAAAGGTACGCAGAAGCAGCTTTTCAAATTGCAGAGAGCTCTGGTGATTTGCAAGAATGGGCTTCTCAATTGTCTGATTTATCTGAACTTATGGAAGATCAATCGGTAAATTCCTTTGTTAATTCTGCAAAAATTTCTTTACAACAAAAACTTTCTGTGTTGAATACAACGATGAAGGATTTTAATCCTTTATTAGTCAACCTTGTTTGTCTACTTTCTATAAGAAACTCAATTAATCTAATCAGATTAATTAAAGAGGAATTTGATAAACTTGTTGATGCAGCAAGTGGTGTAGCAAGAGCAGAAGTTTATACCGCGGTTGATTTGAATCAAGATCAACAGTCTAATATTAAAGAGAGTATATCAAAGGGATTAAATACGGAACTTCAGGTTTCATATCATAAAGACCCAGAATTATTAGGCGGATTAGTAGTCAGGGTTAATGATTTAGTCATCGATGGTAGTATACAAGAAAAATTAGTTGGCCTTAAACGGCAGATTAGTAAATAGTTTTAATTTAAATAATGATAAGAAGATTATTTGAGGTGAATTTATGACGACTAGAGGACAGGATATAGCGTCAGTTATAAAAAAACAAATAGAGGAATATGGTTCTTCTGCCAGTATGGTAAATGTTGGGGTAGTGACTGAAGTAGGTGATGCTATTGCTAACATACATGGGCTATCAGGAGTACGGTTAACAGAACTCTTAGAGTTTCCTGGTGGCGTTATTGGAATGGCTATGAACTTAGAAGAAGATTCAGTTTCTTCAGTTATTCTAGGTGACGATAAAGGAATTGCTGAAGGTAACGAAGTACGATCTACTGGTAGAATTGCAGAGGTTCCTGTAGGAGATTCGGTTATTGGCCGTGTAATGAATGCACTCGGAGAACCAATTGATGGTCGAGGAGCTATAACAAGTTCAGAATCAAGGCCAGTTGAGAAGGTTGCACCTAACGTTGTAAGTCGTCAGGCTGTCAACACTCCTATGCAGACTGGAATTAAAGCAATAGATAGCATGATACCAATTGGTCGAGGCCAACGTGAATTGATTATTGGAGATCGATCTACTGGGAAAAGTGCAATTGCAATTGATACAATTATAAATCAAAAAGGTGGAGATCTAATATGCATATATGTCTCTATAGGTCAGCGTGTCGCTAAAGTTGCTGCAACAGTTTCACAGTTAGAGGAATACGGTGCTATGGAGCATACTATAGTAGTTGCTGCAAATGCTTCTGATCCTGTAGCTCTTCAATATCTTGCCCCATACACTGGTTGTGCAATCGGTGAATATTTTATGGATCAAGGAAAAGACGTTTTGATTATTTATGATGATTTATCAAAACATGCATGGGCATATCGTCAGCTTTCTCTATTATTGAAGAGACCTCCTGGTCGTGAGGCTTATCCAGGGGACGTTTTTTATCTACATAGCCGTTTGTTAGAACGTGCTGCAAGACTTAGCCCAGAATTAGGTGGTGGTTCTATTACCGCTTTACCTATTATTGAAACTCAGGCAGGTGACGTTTCAGCGTATATACCTACAAATGTTATTTCAATTACTGATGGGCAAATTTACCTTGAAACAGATTTATTTAACTCAGGTACCAGACCTGCGGTAAACGTTGGTTTATCAGTATCTAGAGTTGGTGGTTCGGCTCAAACTAGGGCAATGCGTAAAGTTGCTGGTCAATTGAGGCTTGATCTTGCTCAATATAGGGAATTGGTTACATTCGCTCAATTTGGTACAGATGATCTTGATGATGCTACAAGGACACGGCTAGAACGTGGACAAAGAATTAGTGAAGTATTAAAACAAGCACAATATGTACCACTTCCAATGAACAATCAGGTTGTGGTTTTATATGCTGCAATTAACGGATACATGGACCAAGTTCCAGTTGATACTGTGAAACAATGGGAAAGTAATTTTATTGCTTTTATATCAGCCAATCATAGTGACATTATGGAAAGCATCACTACAAATGCAGATATAAATGAAGAAACAGAAACTAAATTAAAAGAAGCAATTGAGGCGTTTAATAAAGTTCAACTAGCTTAAAATAGTGTAGGAATCATATGGCAAATGTAAGAACAATTAGAAGAAGAATAAGAAGTGTTCAAAGTACAGCAAAAATAACTAAAGCTATGCAAATGATAGCAGCATCTAAGATGAGATTTGCTCAACTTGCTACTCTTGCTGGCCGACCTTATGCTGAAAAAATAGAACACGTTTTATCTGATCTTGCTGCACAACCCATGGAAGGGGAAGAAATTCACCCATTGTTAATTGAACGCGAAATTAACAATACTGCAGTTATTCACATGACTCCTGATAGAGGTCTTTGTGGAGGCTTACCGGGCAATTTAAATAGATCTTGTGGTGATTTTATTCTAAGTGAAAGTTCCTCAATCACTAGTATTGCAGTTGGAAAAAAAGGAAGAGATTTTCTTACAAGGACAGGTAACCAACCTATGGCTGTTTTTACTGATTTACCTGATAAGGCAACTGTTGAGAATATTATGCCAATTGCTAAGCTTGTTATAGATGGATATATGGATGGAAGTATAGATAAGGTTGTATTAAGTTACCCTCAGTTTATTAATGTAACATTACAAACTCCTATTATTAAACAACTTTTACCTGTAATACCCTCAGAATTATCAAGTAATCAAACTGTTGGTTATATATATGAACCATCAAGTATTGATCTCATGGAATTGCTATTACCAAGATATATTGAGACAGAAATTTATCACGCATTATTAGAATCTAGGGCATGCGAACATTCTTCAAGAATGGTAGCTATGAGAAATGCTACAGATAGCGCTAATGATATGATTGATTCATTAACTTTACTTATGAATAAAGTAAGGCAGGAAGCTATTACTACAGAACTATTAGATATAGTGGGCGGAGTTGCTGCTCTAAATAATTAAAAAGGTGGAATGAAATGGCAGAAAATAAAGGTAAAATAGTACAAATCATTGGTACGGTTGTAGACGTAGAATTCCCGCCTGACAATCTTCCTGAAATTTATAATGCCTTGAATCTCGAACACAATGGCGAAGAATTAGTTTTAGAAGTAGAACAACATGTTGGGAACAATTGGGTTCGTTGTTTGGCAATGGGCGCAACTGAAGGTCTTGCTAGAGGTATGGAAGTTAATGATACTGGACAACCTATTGCTGTACCTGTTGGTGATGGTTCATTAGGACGGTTATTTAATGTTACTGGAAAGGCACTTGATAATATTGGAGAGGTAACTGCAGAAGAGTATTGGCCTATTCATCGAGCAGCTCCAAGTTTTGAAGATCAGAGTTCTAGTACTGAAATGCTTGAAACTGGGGTAAAGGTTATTGATTTGATTGCTCCGTTTACTAAAGGTGGAAAAATTGGAGCCTTTGGTGGTGCTGGAACAGGTAAAACAGTTATTATCATGGAGTTGATTCGAAATATCGCTCAAGTTCACAAAGGCTATTCCGTATTTGCAGGTGTGGGTGAAAGGTCTAGAGAAGGAAACGACCTTTGGAATGAAATGGAAGAATCCGGAGTATTGCAAAACACTGCTCTCGTTTTTGGACAAATGAATGAACCACCAGGAGTTAGATATAGAATTAGTCTAACAGGTTTGACTATGGCTGAATATTTTAGAGACCAACAAAATCAAGATGTTTTGCTGTTCATTGATAACATTTTTAGATATACATTAGCAGGTATGGAAGTATCTGCACTTTTGGGAAGAATGCCTTCAGCTGTAGGATATCAACCAACATTAGCTACAGAAATGGGAGCTTTACAGGAACGAATTACATCGACTAAGAATGGTTCAATTACATCCTTTCAAGCGGTCTATGTTCCTGCTGATGACTATACGGACCCGGGTGTATCCACTACATTTGGGCACTTAGATGCAAACATCTCCCTAGATAGAGCAATTTCTGAACAAGGAATATATCCTGCGGTAGACCCATTAGCATCTAACTCTAGAATTCTTGATCCATTAATTGTTGGAGATGAACATTACCAAGTAGCACGTGGTGTACAAGAATATTTGCAGAGATATAAAGACTTGCAAGATGTTATTGCAATTTTAGGTATGGAAGAACTATCTGAAGAAGATAAATTAACTGTATCAAGAGCACGTAAGTTACAAAGGTTTTTCTCACAACCATTTTTCGTTGCGACCCAATTTACCGGTCGTGAAGGAAGATATGTTCCAATTCAAGATACGATTCGTGGATTTAAAGAAATCTTAGAAGGGAAACATGATGACTTGCCTGAACAGGCATTTTATATGGTTGGTGATATTGAAGAAGCACGAGCTTCTGCTAATAGTTAAATTTAAATAGGAGAAATTTTCTCAATGAAGTTAGAGATTGTTTCGGCAGAAAAGAATATTTATTCAGATGATGTGCGTGGCGTTGTTGCTCCAAGTATAGAAGGTGAAATTGCTATACTTGATAATCATGCTCCTTTATTGACATCTCTCCAGCCTGGTGAAGTACGTATTATTCAGGATGGTTCCGAAGATACTTATTTATATCTTTCGGGTGGATTTATCGAGGTATTGGGAAATCAGGTTACTATTCTAGCTGATGCAGCTGAGCGTGTTGAAGAAATAGATGAAGAAAAAGTTCAAGAAGCAATAAAGCAAGCAGAAGAAAAGATTAGTAGTAGTCAATCAGAAATCGACTTGGCTAATGCTGTGGCATCAATAAGAAGAGACCAGGTGCGTTTAAGAATTGCTCAAAAAAGAAGGTCTTCAAATAGGCCTCCTTCAGTTTCTTAAGTATTAATCTTTAAATGGTATGTTAATGATTGCAGCGAAGCTACTGGGTCAATATTTCTAATAATCATGTCTTTATGATCTAGCGGAGTAAATGGAGCATAATTTAATACTGCTTTGATTCCTGAATCGTAAAGTAAATTTAGTATAGCTTTTGTTACATTAGCTGGTACTGCTACAATTGCAATTTGAATATTACTATTATGTAAAAAACTCTCTATTTCGGAAATATTTTTAATTTGGATTTTGCCAATTTGTTGTCCAATTTGTTCAAGGTCAGAGTCAAAAGCAGCAATTATATTAAATCCCTCGGGTGCAAATCCTGGATAACTTAACAAAGCTCTTCCAAGTCTACCTACACCAATTAAACAAATTTCCCATTGTAAATTTACTCCAAGAATCTCTCGTAATTTCTTTACTAGAATATTTACAGCATACCCTTTTCCTTGTTTGCCAAATTTGCCAAAATAACTTAAGTCTTTTCGAATTTGAGCAGGAGTAATTTGTGCCAAATAGCCTAATTGTTCTGAACTTACAATTTTTGTTTTTTCAATCTGGAGAATGCTTAATATATTTAGGTAGTGAGGCAATCTTTGAATAACTACTTCAGGAACAATTATAGAATGTGCATCGATACTATAATTCAATTTGATACCCTTTCATAAAACTTTGGAATGAAATAAATATCCAAAATAATTCTTCAATAAAAATACACTATTTTATTATAAAAATCACTTTAACTTTTCAATTTAATATTATTTTCGATTAGCCTAATTGAAGCTAACTCTTGAATTATTGATAGAGCTCTATCGATGCTTTTTTGAGATCCTACATTACCTTTTAATGCTATTTTATTGTTATAAATTTTAATTGAAACAAATCCATCATGAAAAATATTGGCATCAGCTAATTTTTTAGCAATAACGATCTCTAACTCAGCATAGCAAACAATTTCATTTTGTATAGATAAAATTCCATCTATACTTCTTATAAATCTCTCAATAGAGATACTCTGATCATTGAATTGGCATGTACCAGTTAAATATGCCGTCCCGGAAATGACTTCTACTTCGATATTTGATATAGAAGAATAGTTAGCTTCATAAAATTTCGTTAAAGTAAAATTAGCTTCTTTAGTTGCTAATTCATCAGATAAATAAACAGGTATTTTGCTAATTTCAACTTTTGGACTTAATGTAGGAGCTCCCGAGCTTATATTATCTAAAAGTTCGTGATCAACACTAAAGATTTTTCCACCTATTTTTATTAAAAAATAATTTGGCCTATAAGAATTACTATCTACCATTACGCCAAATAATTGTGATTTTGATTTCTCATTAGTATGAATTATGGTCCGTTTAGAAAAATGGATCATTCCTTTTTGCTGTGACTTCTTATTATTTATCTGTGGTTGTAATGGAATAAATAAGTTAGGTACTGATCTACTAATCCTGACATTGATACCAACTATTGATTTATCTTTAGTTGAAAATAGTATTTCATTTAACTTAGAGTTTTCTCCATTGTCAGTTTTATAATCTTGACCAAGTATAAGAGTTTGCATTGGCATAAGATCTCCTTTTTGATGTCCCTAAACTTCTCTATACTCACCTTCAACAGTTTCATCATCATCAGACTTTGTATCTTCGGAATCTCCATTTTCAGCAGTATTATCCTGTTCCTGACTATATACAGCATTTCCTAATTCTTGTAATGTTTGCTGTAAATCGTCCAATGATGTTTTAATAGATTCATCATCATCACTCTCAATAGCATCCTTTAATGTAGTAACTTTTGATTCAATATTTGTTCTTAGTTCTTCAGGTACTTTATCACTGTTTTCAGCAAGTGTTTTTTCAGTTGTATAAATTAGATTGTCTGCTAAGTTTCTAGTTTCAACAGATTCTTTTTTTCTTTTATCGTCGTCAGCATTTGCTTCAGCTTCCTGCACTAATTTTTCTACATCTTCCTTTGATAAACCTGAACTTGCAGTGATTGTAATCTTTTGTTCTTTCCCAGTCCCTTTATCTTTGGCAGAAACATTTAATATGCCATTTGCATCTAGGTCAAAAGTCACTTCAATTTGAGGTATACCTCTTGGTGCTGGCAAGATGCCATCAAGGACAAATTTTCCGATAGAATTATTTTCTGTTGCCATACTTCTTTCACCCTGTAAAACATGTATTTCAACTTTATCTTGATTATCGCCAGCTGTACTAAATACTTCACTTTTAGCAGTTGGTATAGTTGTATTTCGAGGTATTAAGGGAGTCATGACCCCACCTAATGTTTCTATTCCGAGTGATAGTGGTGTTACATCCAAAAGGAGGACATCTCTAACATCACCTTGCAGGACACCAGCTTGAATTGCAGCTCCAATAGCAACTACTTCATCTGGGTTCACTCCTTTATGGGGTTCTTTTTCAAAAAGTTCCTTTACTTTATCTTGTACTGATGGCATACGAGTCATTCCACCAACTAATATAACTTCATTAATATCACTCGCTTTTATCCCTGCATCTTCGATAGCTTTTTTGCATGGTTCAACAGTTTTTGCTATTAAATCATCAACTAGTTGTTGTAGCTTGGCTCTTGTTAGACTCATAGCTAGATGTTTTGGGCCAGACGAGTCTGCAGTAATGAAAGGAAGATTTATTTCACTTTGCATCACATTGGATAGTTCGATTTTTGCTTTTTCTGCAGCTTCTTTTAGTCGCTGTAAAGCCATATTATCATTTTGTAAGTCAATTCCTTGATCTTTCTTAAATTCTTCAATGATCCACTCAATAATTCTTTGATCAAAGTCATCTCCACCTAAATGTGTATCTCCATTAGTAGCTTTTACTTCAAAAACACCTTCTCCAATTTGTAGTATAGAAACATCAAAGGTACCACCACCAAGATCATAAACGGCGATAGTTTGGTCTCCTTGTTTATCCAAACCATATGCTAATGCAGCAGCTGTAGGTTCGTTTATAATACGCAAAACTTCTAATCCTGCAATTTTACCTGCATCTTTCGTTGCATTTCTTTGACTATCATTAAAATATGCTGGAACTGTAATTACGGCTTGAGTTATTGTTTCTCCCAATTTTGATTCAGCATCTTCTTTTATTTTCCTCAGAACCATTGCTGAGACTTCTGGAGGAGACATAGCTTTTTCTCCTAAAACTACAGATACATCACCATTTTTTGAAGCTTTTAAGGCATATGGGTACTGACTTGATTCAGACTTAGTTTCGGTATGTTTTCTGCCCATAAACCTTTTTATTGAAAATACTGTATTTTCAGGATTGGTGACAGCCTGTCTTTTAGCTGCTTGTCCGACATATCTTTCATCGCTTTTTACGTTAACTCCAACCACTGAAGGAGTAGTTCTTCCCCCCTCGCTGTTTTCTAGAACGGTAGGCTCACCACCTTCCATAACAGCAGCACAAGAGTTAGTTGTACCAAGATCGATTCCTATAATTTTAGCCATTGTTATCTCCTTCATTATTGCTAGAATTATTTTGATTTTTTATATCAATATCTTCTTTTTCTTTTTTAATATTTCTTATAACAGTTACTTGGGCAGGCCTAATGATTCTATCCTTTAATTCATAACCTTGAGCAATTATATCTGCAATAGTACCTTCATTTTTTGAATCATCTTCTATAGCCATTATTGCTTCATGGTATTTTGGATCAAAATCCATACCCGTTTTTGCCGTTTGTGTAATTCCTTCAGATTGAATAAGTTCATTTAAACTTTTTTCTATCATAATTAAACCTTGGTACCATGAATTATCGTCAGGCATTGCATTTATTGCTCTATTAAAGTTGTCAATGATCGGCAATAAGTTTGATACAAATCTAGTTACTATCATGACATAGTTTGATTCACGGTCTTCAATAACTCGATTTTTATAATTTATCAGATCTGCTTGAGCACGCTGTGCAATATTCTTATATTGGTCTCTTTCATTGATAATGGTATCTATTTCATCGGTTATGGTTTTTCCGTTATCTATTTCAGAAACTTCTTCATTCTGTTCATCAGTATTTTTATTTGGTTTATTCATAATACGTACCAGTTTTGTGTTTAATGTTATTAAACGGCTTATTTATCATAGTATGTATCTGTTTAAGATGGGATTCAAATTTAGAATCCTTTGAGGCTTCAAACACATTTTGGATGTATATTTTTACTTTTTCTAATTCTTCAAAAGTATTTAATATAAATTCTACCCCAGATAAATTCATGCCTATATCATCTACTAAGTATCGAATTAATCTAATTTTATTAATATCTTGGATAGAATACAATCGTAGCATTCCGATTGTTCTTGATGGTGAAACAAGACCAGCACGTTCATATTTACGTAATGTTTGAGGATGCATGTCTAAGAGCTTTGCAGCCACACTAATAATATATAACCCTTTAGAATCTTCTGTTGGATCGTTATTATCAATATTTTTTACCGATAATTCTTTGTTGGTTCTACGGGTTTCTGCTTCATTTATATCACGTAAATCAAGCCGTTTAGTTTTAGAAGTATTTTTTGATAAATTTCTCATTATATTATATATGTTTTATATGAATAATATAATAAAACTTGATATGGATAATGTCAATGTTTTATGAATTTACAATTCTAACTTTTACTATTTGAGAAAGTGGTTCTGATCCTGATATTTGCCATGACCCATTTAGTGTAATACTTCCATTATATTCTGGAGATTGCTTTGATTCGTATAAGCTAATATTTTTGGATTCATTTGGTTGTATCATGATAGTGTTTTTTATGCCAGGAATTGTTGGCGTAATCTCTATGGTGAGAATTACTGAGCCAATATTATTAATCTTTAGTGTAAAATCTGATGTTCCATATATTAGTTTAGTATAGAACCCATCTTCATCAAATGTTACAGATAATGGCTCATCTACAGGATTTTTACTACATTTCCCAGGAGCGCAATTATCCGGTTCAGTTGTTGGAGTAGGTTCAGGTGTGGCAGTAGGTTCAGGTGTGGCAGTAGGTTCAGTTTTTGGAGTTGGTTCAGGTGTTGAGGTAGGCTCACTTTCACCCGAAGGCTCTGTTTCAGTAGTAGGTGTTGCAGTGGCTTCTCCTGCAATTGCATCGCCTACTTTTTGTCGTATGTTTTTCACTGCATCTTGGCTTTCATTTGAACAAGCTGTGATAATACTTACAACCATGAATAATAGTAATAATAATTTTAATTTCATTATAATTCCCAAGTTTTTAAAATTGTATTACAGATAATTATAATCTGGAATATTT
The DNA here is from genome assembly GCA_045562575.1 of Dehalococcoidia bacterium. GTDB lineage: Bacteria > Chloroflexota > Dehalococcoidia > Lucifugimonadales > UBA6952 > UBA6952. Next base: position 26,008 of record JBJKVQ010000028.1, on the reverse strand, counting down.
AAAATTTAAATCGTTGTTCTTGCCATGGATCACCATAAGAATGATATCCTAAATTTTCCCAAAATCCCAATTCCTCTGTTTCGATAAAATTAATTCCTTTAATCCATTTAGCACTTTTCCATGCATACAACCTGGGAACTATTAGTCTCATAGGTCCTCCATGTTCTGGAGTTAGTGGATTTCCATCATGCTTATGAGCTAACAAAACATCATCCTCTAGTAGTACTTCGGATAGAAGGTTTGTAGTATATCCTCCATATGAATAAATTAATACATATTTAGCATTAGATTTTATATTATGTTCTTTTACGAGATCCTTTAATCTTATTCCTTCCCATAAATTATCAAGGCGACTCCATTGTGTTACACAATGAAAATCTTTAGTTAGTGTGGTTTGTTCTCGTGACATCATTTCATCCCAATTGTATGAAATTTTATTATTAACTAAACCATCAATAGTAAATGTCCATTCTGATAAAGGTATATGAGGTATATCACCATAAGTAAGTACAGGAAATTTATCTGTTAATTTTTGCCCAGGAGGTGTCCTATTGGCCGAATTTTCATTGTTCAATTGTGGATCAATTTTTTGATTATTTTGAAACATTGCTAATTGTCCTTTGGTAGAATTAGGATGAAACGATTTATTGTTGTATTCTATTTATTATTTAAATTCTAGAAAGTATAGCAATTGATTGAGAAAAATTCGATCGAAATTAATAATGTAAGTAAATCATTTGGAGCTAATCCTATTTTAAATGATTGTTTCTTGACAATAAAATCGTCTGAGAGATATGTACTTTTAGGATCCAATGGTTCAGGTAAAACAACTTTAGCTAAATTACTTACCACTTTGTATACTCCTGATAAAGGAGAAATAATTATTAATGGCTACAATAGTGATAAAGATTCTGAAAAGATTCGTTCACTAATTGGATATGTTGGGCATAATTCTTTGCTTTATGGAGATTTGAGTGGATATGATAATCTACGTTTTTTTTGTAGTTTTTATCCCGATATTGATTTTAAAAAACAATTTGAATATCTTGCTGAAATTTTAAATCTTTCACATTTAACAAATCAAAAAGTTGCTAAATTATCTCATGGCGAAAAAAAAAGACTATCAATTATGAAAGCAATGATGAGTAATCCGTCCGTATTAATTATGGATGAACCGGATGCTGGACTGGATGCGAATTCTATAAATAATTTAACTGAAAACTTTTTCCCTAAAGTTATCAATGGAAATATTACAGTATTTTTGACTACTCATAATAGTGATTTTGCATTATCTGTTGCAAGTACTATGGGTATATTACAATCAGGGAAAATAGAATCTCAAACACAAGATATACAGCAATTCTCAAAAGTAATTAGAAAGTATCAATTGATTAACGAAAGTGTATTATGAAAAAGTATTTCTTATATATTTGGTATATATCAGCAAAAGATATTAAGGTTGAATTACAAAGAAAAGAATTGATTATACTTACAACAATCTTTTCATTTACCTGTGTTGTAATATTTAATATATCTATAGATGTATCTATTGAATCATATATTCGTGTTCTTCCCGGGATATTATGGGTTACAATCTTTTTTACTGCAGTTCTAGGCCTGAATAGGTTCTTATCTAAAGAGACGGATAGTGGTAATTTTGAATCGTTATTACTTCTTCCAATATCAAGAGATATTTTATTTCTAGGAAAAGTTACTACCCTTTTCTTGTTTATGATAATTTTGGAGATATTAATCTTCCCTATATTTTCAATCATCTTTAATTTAAATCTTATACATACCTCAATAATTATTGTTGCAATATTAGCAACCTTAGGAATATCGGTGATAGGTACAATTATTGGATCGATGACTTCAAATACTGGTGTTAGAGAGACACTTCTACCAATATTATTGTTTCCTTTAATTTTTCCTATGTTGTTAGCAGCTATAGAAGTTACTGGCTCAGTATTAAGAGAAGAAACATGGTCGGAATATAACAAATGGGTACAATTATTAGCAATTATTGATATAATATTTATTATAGTGTGTTCGTTTTTATTTACACATGTAATGAAAGATTATTAACTAACAGATAAGAGACACATGAAAATAAATTCCAAATATTATTTGCTAATGACTGCTGTGATTATTTTTATTGATATAGCATTAATAACTTTATTTGCACCAACAGAAATTATTATGGGGCATGTTCAAAAAATATTATACATACACGTTCCGAATGCTTGGGTAGGTTTTCTGTTTTTCTTCTTTGTTTTTATTGCATCAATCATGTATTTAATAACAAAAAATATTCGTTGGGATTATTTTGGCCAGGCAGCCGGTGAAATCGGAGTAATTACAACTACAATTATGGTTATTAGTGGGGCGATTTGGGCTAAGCCTGTTTGGGGAGTATGGTGGACGTGGGATCCTAAACTTACTACATCCTTAATCATGTGGTTGATGTATATAGGATATCTGATGCTGAGAGCATATTCATCAAACCAAAGACAGGGTGCAACTTTTGCTTCTGTTTTGGGTATTATTTCATTTATTAATGTTCCGATAGTATACATGGCATCTGTTTGGTGGAGAACAGTACACCCAGAAATGATAATTGGGCCATTGAAAGAATCAGAAGCAGGGCTTACAGCATCTATGGGATTCATACTTATATATTCAACTTTTGCTTTCACTGTTCTTGGAGTATTTTTACTTGTTAGACGATTCCAATTAAGAAAATTAGAAGAATTGATCAGCTAATCTAGTTATTAAAGAGGGTACAATGAATTATTTATTTGCAGTTTTTGCGATAACATGGCTTGTGTATTTCGGATATTTATTTATTATCAATCGTAAGATTGAAGATATTCAAGATTTTATAAACAAAGATACGACTAATTAATTTCAAATAATTCATTCCAATTTTGTGATTGATAAGGGTATTTAGCTTTGAATAAGTCAATATGGTAATCCTTTAAAAGTGGAATAGGATAATTATCCATCAAATCTTTCTGGGGACTTTTTAAATCAATTTTGCTTAGAGTTATATTTTTAGACATAATTAGAGCTTTGAAATTACCTAAACCATCTGGATTTACAAGATTGAGCATACCCATCCTGTTAGCATTAATTTCAGTTTGATCAAGAGGTAACATGCTTAATTTTGTGAGCAAAGTTTTAAAACCTTGCTGGTATAAAAAATCCCGTTGAGATATTAAATTGTTCGATTGCAAATTATTTTTTGAAGCTTCTTTTATTAGTGCTGAGAAATTAACATGACAAGTTATATCTTGTTTTCCTGGTTTGAAATAAGGATTTTGCGACATTGTGTGTTTATAGTAACAAGAAAGTGAGCCTTTTGGGAATTTATTCAGTAAATTCTTCGAAGTGTCTCCATAATCGATGTTTAATACAACACCAGTATCCATCATAGAGGCTATATCATTGATATATTCATTACTTTTTAGTGATATTTCAATTATTTGATTTTCCTTGATAATTAAATTATTTTCAGAAATAAATTCATTAAGTTTTATTGAAGATATTGATCCATATGTTTCAATGAATTCCCCTTCTTTAGTATCCACATATATCTCTTTGAGCTCATTATTGTGTTTTATGATTCTATGGAACGGAAATGCATCAAAAACTTCATTTAGTATTACTATCCCCGAAAAGGTTTTTAAAGGAATAGTATTACTTACTATACTAGTAAATCCGTTATTGCTTATTTTTTCTGGCTTTCTTAAGTCTATTGTCATATATTCCAGAGAATCATAAAATCCAGATGATAAATTTTTAGCATAATTGGTAATATCGTTAGCTAGTTGATAATTACCAGCACCAATTTCGAGAATCATTAATTTGTTATTGAATACATTGGTTTCGAATAATGATTTGATATATAAGGTTATGAGTGCACCAAATACTGGGTGTGCCATTGGTGAAGTATAATAATCATTATTAATCTTTGTATTATCTCCTGCGTAGAAGCCACCATTTGGCCAATATAAACAAAGCTCCATATATTTTTCAAATGTTATTGGGCCTTGTTCTTTAATTCTAGTGATTAATTCAGAATTTAAATTTTTCATAAAAAGAAAAAAATACTCATTTCTATATTTGTTTCCTATATTCTAATATTGACAGTAAATAGATTACAGTGCTAAAGTTTTTATGGTCAATATACTAGCTCAGAGTGATACTTTTTGTCCTGTAAATTTAAAGCTAATTATAAGACTATTATATAATTTATAACTTGTTCCTATGGGGAGATAAATGTCTAAAAGACAAGATTTTGTTGTTAGATTTGCAGGAGAAGGCGGTCAGGGAGTAGTAACAGCTTCAGAAGCATTAGCAAGAATTGCTTCAGAGGTTGGATATTATTCTCTTACTTTTGCTACTTTTCCATCACAAATTATGGGAGGTCCAACTTATACACAGGCTAGAATTTCAACCTCTCCTGTGTTAAGTCCTGGAGATGAATTAAATGTTTTGGTTGCTTTAAATGAAGAAGCTTATGAAACACACAAAGGTGAAGTGGCCTCAGATGGGATTGTTTTGTATGATTCATCATTTACTCCTTCTGGTAATGAAAAGGCAATTGGTATGCCGTTCGATGACCTAGCTAAAGAAGCAGGAGATGCAAGAACTGCAAATATGGTTATGATGGGAGCATTAGCTTCCTTAGTAGATATGCCAGTAAAATATTTACAGGAATTCATTGAGAAAAGATATCTATCAAGAGGTCAAGAAATTGTTGATGCAAATTTTAGAGCAATAGATTTTGGTATAGAGAAAGCCTCTGAAAGCGCTTTTAATTTGGGCGAACTTGATTCTCCAATTTCTCCAGATTATAAACAGTCTATGATGAAAGGTAACGATGCAATTTCTCTAGGCGCTATTAAGGCTGGGTTGAATTTTTATGTAGGATATCCAATTTCACCCGCTACAACAATTTTGTTGTATATGGAGAGAAATTTAGTCCAGGATGGTAAGTTTGTTTATCAAGCAAGCTCAGAGATAGAATCAATAAATGCTATTCTTGGTGGCGGATATGCTGGTAAAAAATCAATGACAGCTACAGCTGGTCCTGGGTTTTCATTGATGAGTGAAGGGTTAGGTCTAGCGTGGATGGCTGAAATACCCTTAGTAGTAGTTGATGTTCAAAGAGGTGGACCTGCAACAGGTCTTCCTACTAAAACTGAACAGTCTGATTTGTTTTCTGCAATTAATCCAGCACATGGAGATGTGTCTTTACCTGTTATTGCACCTGGTAATGTAGAAGAATGCTTTACTGCAGGGGTGATGTCACTTAATTGGGCAGAAAGATATCAAGGTCCAGTAATATTGTTAACTGAAATGTCTTTAGCTGAAAGAGTTCAAAATATAAGAAAACCTGATTTGGATTCAATAAAGGTAGAAAATAGAATTGTATATGAAGGAAATAATGGCTACCTGAGATATGATGGTTTTGAATTATCCCCTATGCCAATTCCTGGTAAACCAGGTTCTTATATAGCCAATGGAAGTGAACATGATTCAATGGGTGATACTACTCATCTGCCAAGTAGACATATACAAATGACAGAACGACGATTTAGTAAATTAGATCTACTAAGAAACGGAGAGTTTGAAGAAGAAAATAATAATTCTTCTATTGTCTTAATGCCATGGGGCGGTTCAAAAGGATCAGTTCAGGAAGCTTATAATCAATTACGAGATTCTGGCTTAGATATTGGTTGGCTTTACACTATGTATCTTAACCCTCTTCCTGAAGTTTTATTGGAGAAATTGCGGTCAAAAGACTTAGTTATAGTTCCCGAGTTAAATTTTCAGGGACAATTTTCATCCATATTAAGATCCCATGGAGTAAAAGCAAAATCTATAACACAGTATACAGGACTGCCATTTAAGGTATGTGATCTTGTTACAAGCATTAATGATTTAGTAAATCAAACAAATAAGGCGGTGATAAAGTGAGTAAGAAAAATCCTGAATATGATTTTGCGTGGTGTCCAGGGTGTGGCGACTTCGGTGTTCGAAGAGCTGTTGAATTTGCTCTAAATGACCGTCTCAAAGAAACAGAAGAAATAATAGAAAATACTGTAGTCGTTGCGGGTATAGGCTGCTCTGGAAATCTAGTACACTTGTTAGAAGATCCTCAACCTTTTGGGTTACATGGTATTCATGGAAGATCATTGCCGATTGCCTTTGGTGTTAAAATGGCAAATCCTGAATTGAATGTACTTACAGTAGCAGGAGATGGGGACTTTTTAAGTATCGGTATGGAGCATATTGCCCCGCAAGCTACTCGAAACCTTGATATATGTTCAGTTGTAATGGATAACGGTGTATATGGCCTGACTAAAGGACAGAGTTCTCCTACTACAGACTATGGAGTAAAAACTACATCAACTCCCTATGGCAAAATTGAAGATAAAATTCATCCATTGAAGTATTATTTAACTATAGGCGCAAGTTTTATAGCCTCAGGCTATTCTAGTAAGCCACGTGATTTGGCTAAATTAATACAAGCCGGTATGGAGCACCAAGGATTTGCAGTTATACACGTTCAGTCTCCATGTACAACATATAATGATACATATGAAATATTAAAAGGAAATGCAAAAAAAGGTATACCTGGTCTCATGTATGATATACCTGAGGAATATGATAGAACAGATCGATTAGCAGCAGAAGAGCTTATTAATTCTCCAGGCATTCCTGTGGGAATAATTTACGAAGATAAAAATCGTCCTTCACTTACAGCGGAAACTAATAGAATTACTGAAAGTGTCAAATCTCGAGATGTTGCTCAATTACTTTCAGATTACGATTTTTAAATAGCAAAGTTTAAACTACTTCTATTTTATCAGTTGCTTCTGCTTCATATTTTGAAGGGCACTTAACGATAATGTTTTGAGCCTTAAAAAATTCATTGTTTAGGTTGCCTTTATTATGCAACTTCCCTTCTAATACTATTTCAGATTGTTCATTGAAGAATAGCTCTGGCACAATACCTTCATAATGTGCTGTTAACATATTATTTCCTTCTTCATTTTGAATACTAAATATTGCAGTTGTGGAGTTTTTTTCTCGATCAAATGAGTTATCAACTAGTGTGCCTACTACCCGTATTGTTTCTGTAGACTTTATATTAGCTTTAGAAAGTTCGTCAATTTTATAGTAAAAAACTGTAGAACTGTCAAAAGCTAATATAACGAAATATATTATAGTTAGAATCAAAACTGTGACTGAAAAATATATTTTTTTATTTGTGGTTATCAATTTTATTCCTCATATATATTCTAACAAATAGTATATAAATACGAAAGCTATTCACTATTTTGAGCTGAATCTTTTTGATCAGCTTTAATGGCATTTTCCATAGCATCTATAGCTATTTCTATTTGATCATCATCTGGTTGCTTTGTAGTTAGTTTTTGTAAAGCCATGTTAGGAATAATTAACCATTTCACAAATATATTATCACTATGCTTTCCTGTAAATCTTAAGGTTTCATACGCAATTCCTGCTATTACTGGAATCAAAACTATTCTTGAAATTATTCTAAGCCATAAGTCTGGTCTTCCTAAAAAGGCAAAAGTTATAACTGAGATAATCATTACTAGAAGTAGAAATGCTGTTCCACATCTTGGATGGGCTGTAGAAAATTGACGTATATCAGGTATTTTTAAGGGAAGGTTGGCTTCATACGCTTTTACAGTCATATGCTCTGCCCCATGGTATTGAAATACCCTTTTAATATCAGGCATAAAACCAATTAACCATATATATAAAATGAAGAAAGTCAATCTAATTATTCCTTCAATTAAATTACTAATGAAAGAGATTATTGCCGTTTGAGAACTTAAAATAGTATTATCTAAAAAATGGACAGCTAATAGTGGTAAAATAAAGAATATCAATATAGTAAAAGACAAAGATATACTCAAACTTATTGCTACACCAACGTTGCCGATTTCCTCTTCTTCTTCACCTGCACTAACATTAGCAGAGTAAATTAAGGATTTTATACCTAGAAACATTGTTTCAATTAAAACTAATGAACCTCTTATAAAGGGGATTTTTTTCAAAGGTCCTGTAAAAATCTGGCTGATAACAGATGTTTTAGATTCAATGTTTCCATCGGGTTTTCTTACGGAAACAGATAAATTATTATTACCGCGAATCATTACTCCTTCAATGAGAGCTTGTCCGCCATAGAAAAAAGTTTGCTCTGAAGGTTTTGTTTCGATTCCTTTTGGGTTCATACTATATTAAATATAATAGGATAATTAGGTTAAATGCCGTATCTTCGCTTGAGTCTTTCAACTCGTCCTTCGGTATCGACAATACGTTGTTCCCCAGTATAAAACGGATGACAGGAACTGCAAATCTCCACACGGAGTTCTTCTTTAGTACCACCAGTTACTCTGGTTGCACCACAAGCGCAGACAATTTTGGCATTGTTATAATATGTTGGATGAATATCTTGTTTCATAGTTTATTTCGCCTGAATATTAACTCTTTTACGTATTTTTGTAGCATGATCATATACTACTTCACCGTCAATTTTTGCATAAAGTGTAAAATCTTTCCCCATACCTACATTGACACCTGGTCTAATTCTTGTACCTCTTTGACGTACCAAAATGGTCCCTGCAGATACTAGATTTCCACCATATCTTTTCACACCTAATCGTTGTGAATTACTATCACGTCCATTTTTACTACTACCGCCACCTTTTTTATGTGCCATTTTAGTTCTCCGATATTGATTCTGTATTAGGTTTAGTTTTTCGTGTACGTGGTTTTGTGGGGGCTTCTTCTGACTCTTCAGATTTAGGTTTTTGTGTTTTTGTCTGTCGTTTAGTCAATTTATCGATTTTTATTCGTGTTAATTCTTGTCTATGACCAGTTTTGGTACCAGCTCTGGTTTTATTTTTAAATCTAAAAACAATAATTTTATCTCCGCGCAAATGTTTTTCAACAATACCGGTTACTTTGGCGCCTTTAATTACAGGATCTCCATAGGTTAATTGTCCTTTGGAATCACACATTAATAAAACATTATCTAAAGTAACATTCTCGCCTTCAGATATTTCATTTATACGGTCAACATCCAAAACGTCACCTGGTGATACTTTGTACTGTTTTCCTCCTGTTTTTACTACTGCATATTCCATTTTTTTTGATTCCTCCAAAAAAAGAAGCTTCTGATTAAATTATAGGTTCGAAGATATCAGAGCAACAAGTTAATATTCTATTACATTTTTGTCAATAGGTCGAGTGTTTTTACAAATTAGGAAACTGTCTGCTTTATTCGCTTACTCATTTTTGTTTTTTTAACATTTTTTTTATCAAATGATAGTGCACCATTTTTAATATCAACTTGTATTTCGTCACCTTTTTTATAATTATGCAACAGTATTTCTTTGGATAAAAGGTTTTCTATTTTGCGTTGAATAATTCTTCTCAATGGCCTAGCTCCATAATCTTTATCAAATCCATTTTCTACTAACCACTTAGTAGCAGATTTGGATAATATTATTGAAAGCCCTTGTTCTTCGAGTCGAGTATTTACTTCGTTTATGATCAGCTGAACAATTTCAGCCATTTGATCTTCATCAAGTTTGTTAAATATTACAATCTCATCAATTCTATTTATTAATTCTGGACGAAATGTTGATTTTAGAGCAGATTCTATAGATGCAGTCAGTTTTTCCCTATCACTTGAATTATCTGTAAAGGCTTTAAAACCTATATTATCCTTAGAATTCTCTGTAGTACCTAAATTGCTAGTCATTATAATTATTGTATTGGTAAAATTTACTGTTCTACCACTTCCATCAGTGAGACGACCATCTTCCAGTATTTGTAATAATATATTAAATACATCAGGATGTGCTTTTTCAATTTCATCAAAAAGTATTAACTGATAGGGTCGTCGTCGTACTAATTCAGTGAGTTGTCCTCCTTCATCATAACCTACATACCCTGGAGGAGATCCGATTAGTCGGGATACTGAATGTTTTTCCATATATTCAGACATATCAATTCTTACCATGTTTTCTCTATCATCAAACATAAATTCCGCAAGTGTTTTGGCTAGTTCAGTTTTACCCACTCCAGTAGGTCCAAGAAAAATAAAACTTCCGATAGGCCTTTTAGGATCTTGTATTCCTGACCTAGAGCGACGAATAGCATCTGCAATCGTTGTAATAGCACTATCTTGCCCGATTACCCTGGTATTCATTATCTTTTCCATATCTAATAGTTTATTTGCTTCATCCTGAACAATTTGTGAGACTGGTATACCTGTCCATCCTGCAATAATTTCAGCAATTGTTTCTCTCTCTACATTGGTAGTGATTTTTTCTTCTTTAACCCATATCTTTTTTTGTTTATTGTATTTTTCTTCAGATTGGAGTCGTTCCATTTTCAGTTGGGCAACTTTTTCGTAATCTACAGTTTCTGCAGCAGCTAATTCTTCGTCATTTAATTGACGTATTTTTTCTTCTAATATGCGTAAATCTTTCGGCATACTTTGTGTATCAATTCTAACTTTACTTGCTGCTTCGTCAATTAAATCTATCGCCTTATCTGGGAGATTACGTTCTGTTAAATATCTATCACCAAGTTTACTTGCTGCTATAAGAGCTTCATCATAAATCTTTACCTTATGATGAGCTTCATATTTAGGACGCAAAATCTTAAGCATTTCTATAGTAGTGTCTACATCTGGCTCTTCAACCCAAACTGGATGAAACCTACGTTCTAAAGCAGCATTTTGTTCTATATTTGATCTGTACTCTTCTGGAGTGGTTGCTCCAATACATTGTAATTCACCTCTTGCTAATGCTGGTTTCATTAAGTTACTAGCATCTATAGCACCTTCGGCCGCACCTGCTCCTACTACATTGTGTAATTCATCAATAAATAAGATTACTTCTCCTTTGGCATTTTTAACCTCATCCATTACTGTTTTTAATCTCTCTTCAAATTCTCCTCTAAATTTAGCTCCCGCAACTAGAGATCCCATATCTAAAGAGAGAATCTTTTTATTTTTTAAAGTATCAGGGACATCGTTCGAGATAATTCTTTGTGCTAATCCTTCTGCAATCGCAGTTTTACCAACTCCTGCATTACCAATCAAAACAGGGTTGTTTTTTGTTCTTCTGGTAATAGTTTGAATTACTCGCCTGATTTCATTATCTCTACCAATGACAGGATCTAGTTTATTTATTTGAGCAAGATGGGTTAAATCGACAGTGTATTTTTCTAAGGACCTATATTTAGATTCAGCTCTTTGGTCAGTAACTCGGGCATTTCCTCGAATTTGTTGAAGAGATTTATATATATTTTCTTGATTGATGTTGAACTTCTGGAAAATTTTATATGAATCGCCATCTTCTATAGACAATATTCCAATAAGTATGTGTTCTGTACCAATAAATTCATCATGTAATCTTTTAGTTTCTTCTTGTGCTTTTTCAATTGCTTCTATAGCTCTAGGGGAAGCATATATTTGGGAATTTCCATTACTTTTTGGCATACCCATGGATGCTACCTGTGTTCTCTTCAGCAGTACATTTTCTATCTCATGTCGAATTGTATTCTTATCTACACCTAGAGAGGTTAAAATCGTTGATGTCAATCCTTCTTGAATATTGACTAAAGCTAAAAATATATGTTCTACATCCCAATTAGAATGCTTGTATTTTCGTACTAAATCTTGACTTTCAGTAAGCATTTCTTGAGCTTGCTCTGTGAAATTTTCTGGTTTTAGCATTAGTTTCTTTCTCCTAATATCATACTTAGTATTGTGTTGAGTTTGTCCCGTCACCTAAGGCGCGAGGATTAGAACGAGACTCCAGCATATTTAACTGGTATCGCATTTGAGACATTGAATCTTCAAGTTTTTCTATTTTATCCATAAGCTTCAAAGCTATTTCTGCGCCAGCAAGATTTACCCCTAAATCATCAATCAAGGTTTTAATTTGTTTTAATCTTTCTAAGTCTCTTTCAGAGTAATATCGTCTATTCCCATCTGAACGGCTTGGATCTACAAGACCAGCCCTTTCATAGTATCTTAAGGTTTGGGCGTGAACTCCAATCATTTTCGCTGCAACGCTAATAACAAATATTGGTTCATCTATTCTTTCATTCATTAATAACTCCAGGCTTTTCTCTTAGAGATCTTAAGGATGTAAAGATTTCTTTCTCTTTATCGGATAAACCTGTCGGGAGAATGGATTTTAATTGTACGAAAAAATCCCCACTCTTTTGTTGCTCTCCTAATACAGGCATACCCAAACCTTGTAATTTAAAAATTTGATCATTTTGACTTTCTGGAGGAATTTTTAGCATTACTTTTTTCGATAATGTTGTAACTTCTTTTTCTGAACCAATTATGGCATCATAGTAGGGCACTGCTAAATCTGTATATATATGATTTCCTTTACGAAGAAATTGATGACTGGGGGTAATTTTTATATTAAGATAAACGTCAGTACCTGATAAATTTATGTGTATTTTTGAACCATTATCTACCCCAGGTGGGATTTTCACTTCGACTGATTTTGCATTGGAAGGCGTTTTGACAATTCTTTGACATCCTGAAAATGCTTCTAAAAGGCTTACTTCTACTGATACTTCAGAAGGTTTTGGTTTTGTTTGGCTAAAGGATGATTGATAGTTTTGCGACCTGTTACCAAAAAAACCATCAAACATATTACCTAAGTTAATATTTTGAAATCCTCCGAAATTAAATCCCATATTATTGTGTGTAAATGGATTAAAACCGTTACTGTTCATACCCTCGGCTTGTTTCCAATTTTGTCCATAAGAATCATAAAGTTTTCTTTTATTTTGGTCAGAAAGTACTTCATATGCTTCATTTATTTGTTTGAATTTTTCTTCTGCAGATTTGTCATTTTTATTTACGTCGGGATGATACTGGCGAGCCAAACGACGGTAGGCTTGCTTTATTTCTTTTTCAGAAGATGATCTTGAGACACCTAGTATTTCGTAAAATCCTTTTTCCATAGCGGAATTATACTTTAATTTATATCTGTTGTCAATAATAATGAATGTTTAAATAGTATAAAACTTGACAATAACGTGTTAACTTATATAATGATATTATGTTAATTACATAGAAATAGCTAACAAAGGAGAGTATTATGATGCGGAATATTTCTTTATTAAGAGGACATTTATTTGATAATTCTACTGATTCATCATACATATCTGCAGAGAAGTTTTGGGCAAATGTGCAAAATTATCCAGTGAAATTTCAGGAACAAGATAACGAATTGACAATAGAACTTTTAGTTCCAGGATTCTCGATGGATGAATTGTCTGTTACTACAAAAGATAATGCATTAAAAATTGAGTCTACAAAAGATGAAATTATTTATGATTTCCGAAAGGTTATTAATATCCCTTCTTCATATGATATATCAACAGCTGATGCACTATTACTGAATGGAATTTTAACTATTTCATTTCAAAAGCTCAAATCAGCATTGCCCAATAAAGTTAAAATTCGAAATAAACAATTAATAAAATAAATAGACCTCTTTGATATATGTTCTAAATTGAAGGTGTGAGACTGTTTTTTTCTTTATTGAGAAAGGTAGGCCTGAAATGTTTCTGGAACGAATGAAAGAATTTTTGGAAAGACTTATCGAACTATTGGCAAAATCTGCTTCATATGATGATTGGTGGATGTAAAAAAAGTAATCTCGGATTTAGGTTACGCATCTAAATCCGAGATTACTTGTTGAACTATTGGTGGTATTACTAGACCTAGCAGCAATTCTATATCGATTACAATATGATTTATGACACAAATATGAGCCACCTTTTATAACCTTCGATTCACCTGTGATCGGGCCAAGAGGATTATTAGTCTCTCTAACCTTGGGATATGTAGTACTAAACCAGTCTTGTGTCCATTCCCATACATTTCCCACAATATTGTATAGACCATATCCATTTGATTTATACGAATTTACTGGAGCTGTGGATAAATAACCATCCTCTAAGGAATTATCTTCAGGAAATAGTCCTTGCCAGATATTACATTGATGTTCATCATTTGGCTTCAGTCTATTTCCCCAGGGGTATATAGCATTTTCTAAGCCACCTTTTGCAGCATACTCCCACTCGGCTTCTGTTGGTAGTCGTTTATTTGACCAAGTACAATAATTGATTGCATCATTCCATGATACATGTACTACTGGGTGATTTCCTCTATTTTTTATATTAGATTTGGGGCCTTCTGGTCTGCGCCAGTATGCCTTTTTAACAACACACCACCATGGAGTAGAAGTTACTTTATATTCAATTCTAGATAGATTTACTTTCGATAATAATTTATAAAAGACAAATGACCAACCATATTGTTCAGCCTCTGTTATATATCTTGTTTCGGTGACAAATTTTTCAAATTCTGTATTTGTTACTGAATACATATCTATATTGAAGTTTTCCAAATAAATATTTTTTTCTGGTCCTTCTCCATCTTCAGGAAATCCAATATTTGAATTTGTCCCCATGATAAATGAGCCAGCTGGTATTGAAACCATATTATTAAGTATTGAATTTTTCTGACTAGGACTAATAAGTTGATTATTAAAACTTGTATTCTTATCTGTATTTTCTGGTGTACAGCAATTCATAAGTATTTTAATATCTACCTTCCATCAAATCTGGGTACATTTTCGATTGCTTTTCTCCAGTTTAATGCTTCATTTTTTAAATCTGTAACTATTTCAGGATATTCATCTTTCAGATTATTTGATTCAGAGACATCGTCTTTTAAATTACTTAAATAAATATCTGCTATAGGGTTTTCAAATTCAACTAATCTACCATTCAATACTAATTTCCAATTATTTTTCAAAATAGCTGTTTGGTTACTTGGACTAGACATAAAGCTATCTTGTTCCCAATATAGACTACGATTTAAAACGTTAGTTTTATTTTCTAAATGTG
Organism: Dehalococcoidia bacterium; assembly: GCA_045562575.1. Classification (GTDB taxonomy): domain Bacteria; phylum Chloroflexota; class Dehalococcoidia; order Lucifugimonadales; family UBA6952; genus UBA6952. Next base: position 10,996 of record JBJKVQ010000028.1, on the reverse strand, counting down.
ATTTTATACTGATACCGTCAAGTTTATATAGATTTGGATCGACATTCAAAAAATCAAGAATTGTTGGTAGAAAATCCATTGCTATACATGATTCATCAGATACCCAATTACCAGAAATTTTATTAGGAAAACTTATTATATTTGGTACTTTGATACCTCCATCAAAAAGACTAAATTTATGACCTTTTAATTGCCCAGATGTACCACCATAATAGGGATCTAAAGTCCCATCTAACCAGTTTCTTGTTTCTCTTGATGGCCCATTATCAGAAGTGAACATAATTATTGTATTCTCAAACAAGTTATTCTTTTTTAGAAAAGTAATTATTTCTCCAACAGAGTCGTCAACAGCACTAATCATTGCAGCCATAATTTGTTTATCCCAAGGTAAATCAGGATATCTATCTATATATTTTTGTGGTGCATGCATGGGGTAATGTGGTGCATTGTACGGAATATAAAGGAAAAAAGGATTGGATTTTTGTATTGAGGAATGAAGATATTCCATAGATTTTTTCGTGATTAGCTCTGTAAAGTATTCTCCATTTTTCCAGACTTCTACATTATTATCCCAAAGATCATGAACTGGATTTAAACGTTGATTGTTTGCATTTCTACCACTTGCGTAGTACCAAATGTGAGAATAATAATCTATACATCCAGCTAAATGACCAAACCAATGGTCAAAACCATGATTGTGAGGACGATTTTCTTCTGATACCCCAAGATGCCATTTCCCGGCCATATAAGTATCATATCCCATATTTTTTAAGATAGACGCTATAGTTAAATTGGTAGTAGGAAGACCAGGAGAAGTTCTATGACCTCTAAGAATAGATCGGACTCCTGTATTGCCAGGATATTTCCCAGTTAATAATGATGCTCTTGATGGGCTACATACAGGACTATTTGAATACCAATTATTAAATATTATTCCTTGTGATCCTAAAGAATCGATATTAGGAGTTTTGATATATTCAGATCCTAGACAACCTAGGTCACCATAACCTAAATCATCTGTCGAAAAAATTATTATGTTTGGTTTGTCAGACATTAAATTTATATTTGATCAAGTATGGAGTTCAGAGTATTACTTGGTCGCATTGATTTCGAAGTTAGCTCCTCGTCCGGCTGATAATATCCCCCAATATCTACAGATTTACCCTGTATATCAATTAATTCCGAAACAATTTTATCTTCATTATTTGAAATTTGGTCTGCAACTTTGATAAATATGCTTTGAAGCTCAGTGTCTTCTATTTGTTTAGCAAGTGCTTTTGCCCAATAATAGGCTAAATAAAAATGACTCCCTCTGGTATCTAATTCATTGACACGTCTTGAAGGTTCACGTTGGTTTTCTAAGTGTTCTCCTATAGCTTCGTCTAATGTTGTTGCTATAATTTGTGCACGTTTATTATTATGTACTTGTGCATAGTGTTCGAAGGATGCAACTAAAGCACAAAACTCTCCAAGAGAATCCCATCTTAAATGTCCTTCTTCTACGAATTGTTGTACATGTCTTGGAGCAGATCCACCAGCTCCTGTTTCGAATAATCCTCCTCCAGCTAGTAATGGGACTACTGAGAGCATTTTAGCACTAGTTCCTAGCTCTAAAATTGGGAAAAGATCAGTAAGATAATCTCTTAGCACGTTTCCTGTAACTGAAATTGTATCCTTATCTTCTCTGCTTCTTTTAAGAGTATAATTCATAGCTTCAACTGGTGGCATAATTTGTATATCTAAGCCATTTGTATCATGATTTGGCAAATATTGATTAACTTTTTTTATTTCTTCTGCATCATGTGGTCTTTGTGAATCAAGCCAGAATATTGCTGGCGAACCAGTAATTCTTGCTCGATTAACTGCTAATTTTACCCAGTCTTGTATAGCTATATCTTTTGTTTGACACATTCGAAAAATATCACTTTCTTCAACGGGTTGCTCCATTAAAGTATTCCCATTTTCATCTTTTACTCTAATCAGACCATTGTCGGGGGCCTTAAAGGTTTTGTTGTGGGACCCATATTCTTCGGCTTGTGCTGCCATTAAACCTACGTTTGATACGCTTCCAATTGTTGCAGGGTTGAAAGCACCATGTTTTTGACAGTCTTCAATTGCTGCTTGGTAAATAGTTGCATAAGAACGATCTGGTATCATTGCTATCGTATCATGTTGTTCGTTATCCGGACCCCACATTTGACCTCCATCACGAACGATAACAGGCATTGTAGCATCGATAATCATATCACTTGGCACATGAAAATTTGTGATACCTCTGCTAGAATTCACCATACCTAGTTCTGGTCGAACGTTATATGTATTTTCGATATCAGTTTCAATTTCTTTACGCTGGTTTTCTGGCAATGCTTGTATTCTGGTATATAGTTCAGCGATACCGTTATCAGGATTGACACCTAGTTCGTTAAAGATTTTTGCGTGTTTTTTTAATAGATCTTCAAAATAAACTGAAACACAATGTCCAAATATAATTGGATCTGATATTCGCATCATTGTAGTTTTTACGTGTAATGAAAGAAGGACACCTTCGGATTTGGCATTAGCCATTTCATCAGCATAAAATTTTCGTAATGATTTTACATTCATTACAGAACAGTCAAGAATTTCATCAGCAACTAGTTTTATATCATCTTTTAGAGTTATTATATCTCCATTAATAGATTCAAATTCAATTACCCCAGTTCCCGAAGAAGAAATAGTTACGGATTTTTCACTTCCATAAAAATCACCTTGTTGCATATGTGCGACCCGAGTTTTAGAAATTTCTGGCCAGTCTTTCATCATTTTATGGGGATTACGTTTTCCGTGCTCTTTAACAGCAGTCGATGATCTCCTGTCTGAATTTCCTTCACGAAGAACAGGATTTACTGCACTTCCTAGTACCTTAGAGTAACCATTAAATATAGCTCTTTCTTCATCATTTTTCGGTTCATCTGGGTAATCTGGGATATCATATCCTTTATCTTGTAGCTCTTTTATTGCTGATTTTAGTTGTGGAATAGATGCACTTATATTTGGTAACTTGATTATATTAGCAACTGGATCCAAACAGAGTTCTCCAGCCATTGTTAAATAATCGGGAATTTTTTGATCATTTGTAAGTTTATCTGGGAAATTAGCGATAATCCTTCCCGAGAGGGAAATATCCCATTCTTTTAATTCAATACCAGCATGTTTTGTAAACGCTTGGACTATGGGCAATAATGAAAATGTTCCAAGAGCTGGTGCTTCATCAGTTTTAGTATAGATAATGTAGGATCCTTCGGCCATTACTTTTCTCCTAAACTTATATTCAATCATAAGGTTATTTGTATTTATTTTTGCCAGAATAATACGTATTGAATCCTCACATCAAGCATTTTTGTGCTTGGTATAGAATATTTCTATAGATATTTTTGTTTATCTGGCGAACTTTAGTTGTTTATCAAAACTTTTTGGAAAAATGATATAGTATTCCAAATATATAAATTATGTCGATTATGAAATCTGATTTACCAAAACTATTACTAGATATCAAAGAAGGGGTTATAGATCTTGGATGGGGGCATCCATCAGCAAGATTACATCCTCTTGAGAAAATAAAACAATCTACACTTAGTATGCTTGACTACGATCATGCAGAATCTTTACAATATGGTGCTTCCCAAGGATATGGTCCATTTATAGAAACATTGGCAAGATTTTTGTCTCAGCAAAAAGGGTATTCCAGCAATAAGGTTTTCTCCAATCAATTATTCATTACAAGCGGTGCTTCACAAGCCATAGATTTTATCTGTACTTTATTTACTGTTGCTGGCGATACTGTTGTCGTTGAAAATCCAACATATTTTGTCGTTGAAGGAATGCTTAAAAGTCATAAATTAAATGTTATGGGTGTTAATTGTAATGAAAATGGACTAGATTTAGATGATCTTGAACATAAATTAAAGTCAGGTTTAAAGCCAAAATTTTTATATTCAATACCCACTTTTCATAATCCAACAGGAACAACTATGCCTTCACAAAATAGGGAAAGGTTAGTTAGTTTAGCAAATAAGTATAACTTTTATATTGTCGCCGATGAAGTATACCAATTTATTTATTTTAATGAACCTCCTCCGACATCATTATTGGATTATGATACACAAGGAAAGGTGATTTCATTGGGGTCTTTTTCAAAAATATTAGCTCCAGGATTAAGGCTTGGTTGGATTTATTCTAACCCCCAATTAATCAATACCTTTACAGATTCTCCGTTAGCCTTTAGCGGGGGAGGCTTGAATCACTTTACTTCAACAATTGTAAATGAATTGATTGGAATGAATCTTTTGGAATCTCATATTCATGAATTACAAAATGAATATTTACATAGGGCCACAGTAATGGATAATTCTCTCAAACAGTATTTTGATAATTCAATAGAATATATATTTCCCAAGGGTGGATATTATTTTTGGATAAAAATTATTGAAAAATTAAACACATCAAATTTTTTAGATAAAGCAGAAGAATTTGGGGTTTCATTTAGACCAGGGAATTTTTTTACTCATACTAGTGATTATGACAGCTTTTTAAGGCTTACTTATACATTATACGAGCCAAATGATTTAGTAGAAGGTGTTAAAAGGCTAAGTAAAGTTTTTTCTAAATAGCCATCCTTCAGATATGTTAAACTGCGGCTGTTGCTTCAATTTCTACCTTTACTTCTGGTTTGAATAGTTTAGAAACATATATCCAGCTCATTGCAGGTCTTGGTTTATTCAAATGTTCTTCATTAGCCTTTCCAATTGAATTCCAGTCTGTTGGTTCGTCAGTAAGAAAGACCGTAATTTTAGCTAAATTTTCTTTAGTACCACCTTCAGATTCTATAATAGAATTTATGTTACGAAGTGCCTGATCATACTGCGCTTCTAGTCCTTTTAGAATCTCTCCACTTTTTAAGTTTCCAATTTGGCCAGCTATAAAAAGCAGTTTGCTTCCTTCAGGTACTACTGCAAGGTTGCTATATTTCCCAGCTGGTGGTGGGGCATTTTCAGGATTTTTAAGCTCTAATTTCAATTTATACTCTTTCTAAACATTGATAAATAAATTAGCTATAAATTTACCTATGCCATAAACTTACAAATAGCAAGACCGAGCATAGCACCTACTAACATAGCTGTAATGTAGGATGAAATATCTTTAATATAAAATTTTTCTACAAAGTTTCTCATATTTGTTAATTATATTTCATAAGTTGTTTTCCCGCCAACAACTGTTTGTAAAACTTTTATATCCTTGATAGCAAATGGATCAACTTTTAATAAATCTTCTTCTAGTACTACGTAATCTGCTAATTTACCTACTTCTATTGATCCTTTGATATTTTCTTCAAAAGAAGCATAAGCGCCATTTAGAGTATATATTCTTAATGCATCTTCAACAGGTATTTTTTGGCTGGCACCCCAAAGAGTTCCGTTTATATCTGTTCGTGTAACACAACTTTGTATACCTAGTAATGGTTCATATGGGCCTGGTGGGTAATCTGTTGCTCCTGTAGATACTACTCCATAATCCATAAAAGATTTTTGGGCAAACATCCATTCTAATCTTTGATCACCATAGTATTGCATTTTTTCACCGTGGTAATAGACATAAGTGCAAAAAGGTGTAGCAATAGTGCCTGTATTTTTCATTCGGGTTAATATTTTTGGGTTTACTAATGTACAATGTTCAATTCGATGTCTAGTATTTTTTCTTGGAAATTCACTTAATGCAGATTCATATGCATCTAGAACCATATCTATAGCAAGATCTCCATTTGCGTGAATACAAACTTGAAACCCTGCATTATGTATTTCTCTTACAGATTCATTGATTTCTTCAGCACTCATAGCCTGTATTCCACAATCGTCGTGATCAGATCCAATATAAGGCTCAGAAAGATAAGCAGTTCGTGCTGCAATTGCACCATCTGATACCATTTTTATACCACCAACTTTTAACCGATTATTACCAAATCCTGTTCGTATACCTGCTTCTTTCAAATCAGGAAAGTGGGCTCTATGCATTAACATATAAACTCGTAAATTTAATTCATCGTTGCTTAGACCTTCTTGATAGGTCACAAATTCATCATTTGAAACCATTGCGTCATGAACACTTGTAAGACCTACTTCACTAAGCATAGAATTGATTAATTTTAAACCTCTTTTTCTATCATTAGAGTTTATTTGAGGAAGGAGATTCCTCATTGGTTCGGCAGCTCTTTCATAAATTACTCCATTTAATTTGCCAGTATTTGGGTCCCGACCTAATTTACCTCCATGAGGATCAGGCGATGTATCTGTATATCCAGCAAGAGCTAGCGCTTTACTATTTGCATAGTAAACATGTCCTGCACGGTGAGCAACATAAATTGGAAGCTCTGTACTTACTTTATCAAGATCATTTGAAGTTAAAAATCTGTTGTCTTCTGTTTTAGTATCATCGTATTTAAACCCTTGTACCCATCCACCTTTTTCAGTTTTATCAGCTCTTCGTTTTAAAGCATCTTGGACATCCGTGATGCTTCGTAAATCACAGTCTGCAGCCATTACATGTCTTGAACCGCTACTCAATACATGTATATGTGCATCAATAAAACCAGGAACAATAGTATTTCCTGATAGATCGAAGACTTTTGTATTTTGACCTATCAGCATTGTTGTATCTGAATTATTACCAACAACAATAAATCTCCCGTTTTTTACAGCAAAACTTTCTGCTTTTGGTTGTTTGCTGTTTACGGTATGGATATTAGCATTAATTACTACTATATCAGCTATATAATCGGTCATTAGTTCCCACTTTTCTAATATTTGATTTTTTCTAAAACATCTCTTGTGGTATTTACTAAAATATCTATTTCTAATTCAGTTGATAATATATTTAAAGAACCTGCTGCTTGGCTTTGTAATAATATTCCGCTATTTATAAGACTTAAAAAGAGTAATCTTCTCATTGATTTGTTTGAATCAAAAGTTGAACGATAGTCAGTAATTTCATTTTGTCGGAAATGTATTCCAAAAAACGAACCAATACCTGATATGACTGTTGGTATTTCAAATTCAGCAAACACAGATCGTAATTTTTGCCGTAATATTTCTCCTAAGTTGTTTAGTTGTGCATATACTTCTGGGGTTAAATGATTCATAGTTACAAACCCTGCGGCTAATGTCATAGGGTTTCCATTAAAAGTTCCCGAATGGGGAATGTAAGATTTACCTTCCGACTGATCAAATATAGACATAATATCCCTTCGGCCACCAAAAGCGCCTACTGGCATACCGCCACCAATAATTTTTCCCATAGCTGTCAAATCAGGGAATACTCCAAAATATTCTTGAGCTCCTCCTGATGAAATTCTTAAACTTTGTACCTCATCAAAAATGAGCAAAATATTTAATTCTTCCGTTATTTGTCGAATACCTTGTAGGAAATCTAAATTTAGAGGTGTGTAACCAAATGCAGATACTATTGGTTCTATTATTACACAAGACAAATTATCTTTATGTGAACGCAAAATCGTTTCACATACATCTAGATTGTTGTAGGGTAACAATACAACATCTTCTAAAATATTCGAAGGTTGGCTTTCATAACCTCGGACAGGGTTATATTCAGATTCTGACAAATTCTCTAATTGTGGAGTTACACTAATAACAACAGATTCATGTGTTCCATGATATCCGCCTTCAAATTTGGCAATCTTAGATCTTTTTGTATAAGCTCGAGCAGCTCGTATAGCTAAAAGTGTTGCTTCAGTACCAGAGTTAGTAAATCTCAGAGTATCTATTGAGGGAATTCTTTTACATAAGAGTTCAGAATAATCAATTAATTTTTCTATAGGAGCACTAAATGCAGTTCCTAGTTCAACTTGTTTTTGAAGACTAGTGATTATTTCTGGATGTGAGTGGCCTAAAATTAGACTGGTAGCGTTAATAACAAAATCCAGATATTTATTATTGTCTACATCGAATAAATAATGTCCTTTTCCGTAATCTGCAAATATAGGGTATGGGTCAAAGTATTGAGCATCTCTTGTACTACCACCCGGTAAGTAATTTGATGCTCTATCTTGTAAGGATTTTGAAGTAATGGTTTTGGATTGATATTGAGCAATTTCATGATCTATTTTTTGTTGCATGTATACCCCAAAGTTTTAAATAAGAATTATTTTCCCCAATTTGATCGCATTCTAATCTGTATTGTTGGTAAATATCAACCTGAAGAGTAATATATGATGTGCAAATAATATATAAATATGTATGCGTGATTCTAAAACGGGGTATTTCTAAAACATAACTTTATTTTGAAATAATAAAGTTACTGGAAGTGTAGTTAAATGATTGTTTAAGAATCCAAACAATGACAAATATTGATGCAGCGGTTAAAGCCATAGATGGACCTGATGGAAAATCTAAATAGTAAGATAAATACAAACCGATTACGGATGCCATAATTCCAAAAATACTTCCAGCTACTATTGAACCAACAAAAGTTTTCATAATTAATTTTGCAGCAGCAGCAGGCGTGATAAGCATACTCAATACTAAGATGATACCTACAGATTGCAAAGAACCTATAATAGCTAAAGACAAAACTATTAAAAAGATATTATCCAATAGAGTGACCCTTAGTCCTGATACTCTGGCTCCAATTGGGTCAAAAGAAATAAATAAAAATTGTTTATAAAATATAAGTGATGTAATTACAACGATTATTAACAAAACGAAAGTTATTAAAACATCATTATTGGATACACCTAAAATTTGGCCAAACAACACATCTTCAATATTCAAAGGAATATTATCGTAAATTGATAATAAAATGAAACCCAATGCGAATAAACTAGAGAACAGGATTCCGATTGCTGTGTCTTCACCAATTTTGGAGGTGTTGACAATATATCCAAGTAAAAGAGCCATAATTATAACTCCTGGTATTGCAGCGACTAAAATATTTACACCTATTAATAATCCCAAAATCATTGCAGGAAAGGCTGAATGAGCTAGGGCGTCTCCCATAAAGCCTAAATTTCTATTTATTACATATGCGCCCAGTAGTGGTAGCATAAATCCAACCGCTATTGCAACTATCAAGGATCGCAACATAAATTCATATGTGAATGGTTCATATAGAAACTCAATTCCCATAATTCTGCCCATGATTATTTAAAGTATGGTTTCTAAACATTGATGTATGAGACCCATATAGTTCAGCTAATACCTCTTGGGTCAAGACTTTGACGGGATCACCGTAAGCGCAACAATGTCTATTAAGGCACAATACTTCATCAAACCTCTCGTTAATCGTATTCAAATCATGTGTAGACATTAAAATGGTCTTTCCATCATTAGCAAGTTCTCTCAAGACGTCAATTAATTGTTCTTGTGATCCAACATCCACACCACTAAAAACTTCATCTAGTAGTAAAATATTTGCACCTTGAGCTAAAGTCCTCGCCAAAAAAACTCTTTGTCTTTCTCCACCTGACATGTCCTCAACTAAATTATCAATTCGTGAGAGTAATGATACTTTCTCCAGGCATTCTTCTATCAGATTTTGATTGTTTTTTGATAAGAAGGGATTGAAGGATGAATTCTTTGTAATTCCCATTTGTACAACTTGTCTAGCTGTCATTGGGAAATTCCAGTTCAACTGATCTCTCTGCGGGACATATCCAATCATTCCTTTGACACTACTAGGATTCATACCATTTATTGTGAGCGAGCCCTGAGTAATTGGAGCAAGTCCTAATATAGCATTAAATAAAGTTGTTTTTCCACCACCATTTGGTCCAACGACCCCAACCAAACTACCTTCCTTTATCGTGAAAGAAACATCATCTAAAATCATTGCATTACCCACAGTAACACAACATCCATTTGAAACTATTTGATCGCAAGCTTCTTTTAGCATATGCATAACTCTATTAAAAATCACTTATCTGAAAAAGTAATCCCCATTATTTGCTTCTTATGAAAGTAATAAGAATTCGTATTAAGGATTTAAGTGTAACTCAAATTTAGGGAAAACAACAATGAAACAAGTACAACAAGATAGACTGAAAGTATAATTTAAACCATGTATCCATACAACTGTACTAGTAATTTGTTATAAAAGGGATGAGTCCTTCAAGGGAAGTGGAGGAGAAGGACTCATCTCTTTACCTAGGTTAAACTTTTAAATTTTCTACAATTATATTGACGTTACTTTCCATGAAATCTATGTAGGTCTGATTCTCTTGTAGAGTCTCAACCCATAGTCCTGAAACCAAAGTCACTCCAGTTTCTTGCGCTATAACTTCAGCCGCTTTGGTTGGACTTTCAGATTCCATAAATAGAACTTTTATTTCATGTTCTTTAATTTCTTCAATTACATTTACAAGTTGCTTTGGTGTAGCCGTAGCCTCTGTTGTAATACTTGGAATTATTGCAGCTAAAACTTCAACATCATATCTAGCTTCCAAATAACCCAAAGCTTCATGAGTAGTGATAAATTTTCTTTGATCTGCTGGAATTGTTGATATTAAATCCTTTGTTTGAACATCTAACTCAGTTAACTTTGCTGTATAATTATTTGCTGATGTTTCGTAAGAATCTTTATTTTCTGGATCAATATTTACTAATGCTATTTTAATAGCATCAACTGCTAATGAGACTCTAGTTGGGTCGAACCAAAAATGAGGATCATATACTCCATGATCATGGCCTTCATGACCTTCGTGTTCATCTTTGTCACCATGTTCACCGTGTTCTTCTTTATCTTCATCATGACCATGACCTTCGTGTTCATCTTTGTCACCATGTTCACCGTGTTCTTCTTTATCTTCATCATGACCATGGCCTTCATGTTCATCTTTGTCTTTTTCGTCATGTTCACCATGTTCTTCTTTTTCTTCATCATGACCATGGCCTTCATGTTCATCTTTGTCACCATGTTCACCATGTTCTTCTTTATCTTCATCATGACCATG
>JBJKVQ010000027.1:0-24450 GCA_045562575.1 Dehalococcoidia bacterium | reverse complement strand
AATAACATTTCTACCTCTAGGTCCTAAAGTCACACTAACTGAATCTGCAAGAATATCAATTCCTTTTTTTAAAGATCTTCGCGCTTCTTCACCAAACGATAATTGTTTAGCCATATTTAATTCCTCCAAAACAATTTATTTTTTCTAATACCTAATGAATTATCCTACTATAGCAAGTATGTCTGACTCCCTAAGTACTAAATAATCTTCGCCTTCTTCTTTGAATTCTGTACCAGCATATTTTGAATAAACAACTATATTACCCACTTTTACTTCAAGTTCTATAGTTTTACCATCATCTGTTACTCTACCTCTTCCAACTGCAACAATTTCACCTTCTTGTGGTTTCTCTTTTGCAGTATCGGGTAGTACTAACCCTGAGCTAGTTACTTCTTCCTTTTCGATAGGTTTTACAACAACTCTATCGCCAAGTGGTTGAAAAGATCGGTTCACATTTTCCTCCTTAAATACAATAACAACTTTACGTACGAAATCAGCAATTGGATACTCCAGAAACTGATCAGACTGATATATTATTACCTATGTAAAGTTGTGTCAAGATTAGAAAAATCAACAATTTAAATAACTACAAAATAGATTAAAAATATACTTTTTATGTTATAATAAATAACCCAAATTTTTCACTTGTAATATATTATTTTTTTAACAAGGAGTCAGTTTGAAAACGAAAGCAGCAGTTCAATTTACCTTAAACGGGCCATTAGAACTTGTGGATTTAGAAATCCCTGATCCTCAAGAAAACCAAGTAATAGTAAAAATGTATTCCAGCGGAGTTTGTCACTCACAACTCCACCAAATGGCAAATCCAAACCTTCCTAGACCACTTGTACTTGGCCATGAAGGCACTGGAATTGTTACAAAAACTGGCAAAAATGTTTCTCATGTTTCCGAAGGGGATCATGTAATTGTTACATGGGTAAAACGAGTCGAAACACAAGGATCTATACCTGCCGAACTCACTGGTGCTTCATATCATGAAACCCCAGTTCATGGCAATGTTTATACATTAGGAGAAGATGTACTAACTAATAGTGATTATGTTGTACCAATTTCTAAAGAATACCCAACAGATATATCCTGTATTGTTGGATGTGCAGTTTTAACAGGTGCAGGAGCAGTAATAAATACCGCACAAGTAAATCCAGGACAATCAGTAGCAGTATTTGGAGCTGGTGGAGTTGGATTATGTGCATTACAGGCAGCTTCAATTAGCAACGCAAATCCTGTAATAGCTGTTGACCTAGATAATGAAAAATTAAAATTCGCACAAGAATTTGGGGCAACTCATTTAATCAATGCTTCAGAAAGCGATCCAATTGAACAAATTAAAGATATCACAAATGGAGGCGTAGACTATGCCTTCGATGCAATCGGAGTCAAAATCACTAATGAACAAATTCTTGAATCTACAAGATCAGGCGGTTCTGGGGCAAATAATATAGGAGGAACAGCTATATTAATAGGATTGCCCCATGGCAATCATACAATGTCTATTCCACCCAGATTATTTGTTGGAGGACAAAGAATTTACAAAGGTAGCTTAGGAGCAACATATCCAGATACCGATTTCCCCATGTTTCTAGATTGGTATAAAAACGGACAATTCCCTCTTGAGAAACTAATTACAAAGCGATATAAATTCGATGACATTAATGAAGCTTACGAATCACTTTCTAATGGGGAAATCCTTGGCAGATCTATTGTCACATATTAGAGAAAGGGGAATATGCCCGAAATTTACCCTTTAGAATGGTCAAACGAAAGATTAAAAATACTTGACCAAACTAAACTTCCAAAAGAACAAGCTGTGATTATTGCAAGCAATTATGTCGATGTATTGGATAGTATCAAATCTATGTCAATTAGAGGGTTATCCATTATTAGCGTTGCAGCTGGATATGCTTTAACTTTAGCAGCAAAGAGTGTATCTACTAATGATGTTCAAAAATTTTTAGGTTATATAGAAAATATTACTAATGAAATTCTAAATACACGACCATCTATGGTTAGTTTATCGAAAGTTGTAGATAGAATTTTTGGCACTTTAAATTCATTCTCAACTGTACAAGAAATGAAAGATTTTATCCAAAAAGAAGCAGAAAAGATACACACAGAAGATCTGGCTACTAACTACCAAATAGCAAATTTTGGGGAAAATATAATATCTAACGGACAAACAATATTAACTCATGGCAATACTGGTGCATTAGCAACATCAGGATACGGAACAGCTCTTGGTGTAATACGGAAAGCATATGAATCTGGAAAAAATATAAATGTCGTTGTGACAGAAACCCGTCCATTTTTACATGGTGCAAGACTTACTACTTGGGAATTAGTACAACTAGGTATACCAACAAATTTAATTATTGATTCTGCTGCAGGTTTCATGATGGCAAATAAAAAAATAGATTCTATAATTGTTGGAGCACAAAGAATAGCGAAGAACGGTGATTTTGCAAATGAAATAGGAACTTATTCTCTTAGCGTAATTGCTCAAAAAAATAATATTCCATTTTATGTTGCAGCCCCAACATCAATAATTGACATGGAATCTCAGAATGGTAGTTCATTCCCAATCGAAGAACGCGACAAAAAAGAAGTTATAAATTTTAATAATTCTGAGATAGCTCCTAAAGCTATCTCGGTAACAAATATAACTACAGATATAACTCCATATGAAAATATTTCTGGATTTATTACTGAGTCTGGTATAATATATCCACCATTCAATAATACTTTTAGTCAGGTATATAAATAGTTTAAGGAGAGGTTATGAATTCTAATACAGGGGAACCATTCCAAAGAATCACTGTAGATATTGCCAAACAAAAATTTGATGGCGAGGAATGTACGATTGTTGATGTTAGACAACAAGACGAATGGAATAGTGGGCATGTTAAAAATGCAATACATATACCAGTTGATGAAATGCTTCAAAGGATTGATCAATTACCTGATTCTGGATCTTTATTATTCATTTGTGCAGCTGGTGTAAGAAGCGCCTTAGCTTGTGAATTGGCAGCTTCTATGGGAATAGATTCGGAAAGATTATTTAATATAGAAGAAGGAACCCCTTCCTGGATAGCTAAAGGCTACCCATCAGAATAATTAATTAAGAAGAACTGAGGTAACAGTGAATAAAACAAAACGCGTATCTTTAATGAAACGAAGAAAAAGATCTAATAAGTTGCAGATAAAGACTAAATTAGAAAATCCAGTAGTAAAAACTAGAACCCCTGCACGTACAGCTCAAAATGAAGTTGTAACACCTGTTGCTGCAAAGAAAGCACCTGTTGCTGCAAAGAAAGCACCTGCTACCGCAAAGAAAGCACCTGCTGCCGCAAAGAAAGCACCTGCTGCCGCAAAGAAAGCACCTGCTGCCACAAAGAAAGCACCTGCTGCCACAAAGAAAGCACCTGCTGCCACAAAGAAAGCTACAAAAGCTGAATCTACAGATAATTCTTAATATATCTGAGATATCAAATAGAAACTAATTGTGCATGTGAAATAGTAATTTAATATACTATCACCTATTTGTGTGAAAAATTCACCCCAGGAGAAATGAATGGCAACGAATGTAACTAATAATGATATTGCAAATCACAAACTGTCTAATATTGGAATTGAAAGAATCAATTGGGCAGCAACAGATATGCCCGTACTTAACTCCATCAGCAAAAGATTCCTAAATGAGAAACCTTTAACTGGAGTAACAATAGCTGCGTGTTTACATGTAACTACAGAAACAGCTAATCTAATGATTACTTTAAAAAATGGAGGAGCCAAAGTATTACTTTGTGCTAGCAATCCTTTAAGCACTCAGGATGATGTCGCTGCCGCACTAGTCAACGAATATGGCATTTCAACATATGCAATAAAAGGTGAAGATAATGATACTTATTATAAGCATATAAAATCTACTTTATCATCTAAACCAAATATAACTATGGACGATGGAGCAGATTTAGTCTCTGTAATACACAACAACCCAGATGAATATAGTGACTCCATAATTGGAGGAACCGAAGAAACGACTACTGGTGTGATTAGATTAAAAGCTTTATCTGCTGAAAATAAATTAATTTACCCAATCCTTGCAGTTAATGAAGCTGACACTAAACATCTTTTTGATAATCGTTATGGAACAGGACAAAGTACATTAGATGGTATTACCAGAGCAACTAATATACTCTGGTCTGGCAGAAAGGTAGTAATTGCAGGGTATGGATGGTGTGGAAGAGGAATTGCCTCCAGAGCAAGAGGATTAGGTTCAAATGTAATAGTTACTGAAGTTAATCCCACTAGAGCTTTAGAGGCTATTATGGATGGTTTTTCGGTGATGACAATGGAAGAAGCCTCAACTGTAGGAGATGTATTTATAACTGCTACTGGAGGAATAAAAGCTATCGACACAAGCCATATTGAGGGCATGAAAGATGGAGCTATTATAGCTAATAGTGGTCATTTTAATGTTGAGATTAACATCCCGGGACTACAAAAAGTATCCTCGTCTTCTAAAATCACAAGAGAATACATTAATCAATATACTGTAAATAATAAAAAAATTAACCTTCTTGCTGAGGGTCGACTAGTAAATCTTGCTGCTGCTGAAGGACATCCATCTAGTGTAATGGACATGAGTTTCGCAAACCAAGCATTGTGTGCAGAATATATAATTAAATACAGTAACTCATTATCAATTTCAGTTCATGATGTACCAAAACATATAGACGAAGAAGTCGGAAAACTAAAATTATCTACTATGGGTGTATCTATAGACAGTTTAACTCAAGAGCAAATTGAATATTTACATAGCTGGACCACAGGAACTTAGAAAGAGAGCAATATGGTATCTACTTTTAATGATTCAAGCAGTTTTTTGTTTACATCTGAATCTGTTACTGAAGGCCATCCAGATAAGGTTTGTGATCAAATTTCTGACGCAATACTAGACTCAGTATTAGCTCAAGATCCTTTTGCAAGAGTAGCATGTGAAACATGTGTGACTACAGGGTTAGTAATTATTATGGGTGAAATGACCACTAAAATATATGTAGATATTCCTGACATAGTCCGGTCAACACTAAAAAATATTGGCTACACTAATGCTGAATTTGGTATAGATTACAACACATGTGGTGTAATGGTTTCAGTAAAAGAGCAATCCCCAGAAATATCTTCAGCTGTTAGTAAATCTCTTGAAGCTCGACAATCCGAACATGAAAATACAAACGAGTTAATAGGAGCAGGAGACCAAGGTATGATGGTTGGTTATGCCTGTAATGAAACACCTGAATTAATGCCATTGCCAATTTCCCTGGCTCATAAATTAACAAGAAAACTTGCTGAAGTACGAAAAAACTCTACTTTAAAATATTTGAGGCCAGATGGGAAATCTCAAGTTACTGTAGAATACCAAAAGGGTAAACCAAAAAGGATCCATACAATTATTCTTAGTGCTCAACACAATCCAGAAATCACATCTGATCAATTAGAAAACGAATTGCGTTCATTTGTAATTGATCCAATTATACCCAAATCATTAATTGACGAAACTACTGTAATAAAAATCAATCCTTCTGGTCTTTTTGTACTAGGCGGTCCTAATGCAGACACTGGACTTACAGGTAGAAAGATCTTAGTAGATACATATGGCGGAAGTGCTCGTCATGGTGGGGGTGCCTTTTCTGGGAAAGACCCCACAAAAGTAGACAGGTCAGGAGCATACGCAGCAAGACATGTAGCAAAAAATTTAGTTGCTGCTGGTATTGCAGAAAGAGCAGAAGTACAGATTTCGTATGCTATTGGTATGGCAATACCTATATCAGTAAGTGTTGAAACGTTTGGAACGTCAAATCTTTCTGATGACAAGATATCTGATATTGTTAACACATATTTTGATCTTAGACCCCAAGCAATAATAGATAATATGAAACTAAGAAATCCAATATATGGCCCCACGGCTTCATATGGACATTTTGGAAGAGAAGACTTAGATTTACCATGGGAATCAACCGATATTGCGAAATTAATTCAAGACCATTTATAGGAGATATTTTGGATATTAAATTTGGAACAGATGGCTGGCGCGACATTATGGACCAAGGATTTAATATAGATTCAGTTAGAGAATGTGTTCAAGGATTATCAAATTATTTAATTAATACAAACCAAAATAATAAACCAATTATAGTTGGTTATGACACAAGAAAAGACTCTGATTATTATGCTAAAGAAATAGCAAAAGTATTAACTGCAAATTCAATATCTTGTCTTTTATCTGATAAGTTTTCACCAACACCCTCACTCAGCTTTAGCGTAGTCGATAATAACGCAGGTGGGGCTTTAATAGTTACTTCAAGCCATAATCCATACAACTGGAATGGAATAAAATATAAATCTGAATATGGAGGGAGTGCTTATTTAGATGTTATTAAGCAAGTAGAGTTAGAAATAACTAAAGTGGATTCAAATATCTTTACTAAACCAAAGAACAACCTATTACAAATATTTGACCCAAAACCAAATTATATTTCTAATTTAAAAAAATTTATTGATTTAGAGCTAATTAATTCTAGTAAATTAAACATTCTTGTAGACTATATGTATGGTGCAGGTATAGGGTTTTTAGACGATTTTTTCGATAATAATAATATAAGTCTTACAGAATTACATAAAAAGCCAAATCCATCATTTCCAGGAATGGATCAGCCCGAACCTATCCCAAAAAATCTCAGTGAAATGCAACTAGAACTAAAAAACAATAATTATGATGTGGGAATTGCTTATGATGGAGATGCTGATAGATTGGGAGTATTTGATGGTGAAGGAAATTACATCAACACTCTTGAAGCTTTCGCACTTATTATTCTACATTTATTTGAAAATAAAGAAATATTGGGTGGTATAGTTACCTCTCTAACAATGGGAGGTATATTTACTAAAATAGCTAAATATTACAATGTACCAATTATAGAGACTGCTGTTGGATTTCCTCACCTATGTAAAGCTATACTTTCTCAAAATGCGATAGTTGCTGGAGAAGAAAGTGGGGGATATGCTTTCAAATTTCATGTACCAGAAAGAGATGGAATATTAAGCTCATTACTAATTCTTGAATTATTAGCAACAAGTAAAAAAAGTTTACAACAACTTAAAAATGAAATGTATGCTAAATTTGGTAGAACGTACTTTGAGAGATCGGACTTACAATATAGAACAGAACAAAGTTCTTTTATTGTTAATAAATTAGAAAATATAACTATAGAAAATATAGGTGATAAAATAATTAGATCTACTTCTAATATGGATGGAGTTAAATTTTACTTGAATGATAATTCTTGGGCAACAATACGAATTTCAGGAACAGAACCATTAGTACGAATCTACGCGGAATCAAATAGCAAAGAAGAAGTTACAAATATAATTAATGAATTAAAAGATTACATATTTTGTTAGGAGATTTTTGAAAAATTCAGATTATTTAGATCAACTTGATATATATGACACATATGATTCCACAAAATATATTAACAGAATAGCAAATACTGCTGAACTATTTTTAGAAGGAATTAATTCAAAAGATGTTAATAATATATCGATTGATCCTAATATCAAATCGATTTACTTTATGGGAATGGGGGGATCAGGAATAGGCGGAGAAGTATTTATCGATCTGGTCAAGAATCAGCTCAAATTACCTATTCAAACAATTAAAACATGGGATATACCTAATTCAATCAACAAACACTCTTTAGTATTTGTTTGTTCATACTCTGGTAATACTGAAGAAACAATAAAAATGTTTAATGATTCAATTAATCAAAAAGCTAATATAATAATTATTTCACGGAGTGGATATTTAAATGATATCGCAAAGTTAAAAAAGATTCCGGTAATAGAAATACCTAACACACTCGAAGCGAGAAGTTCTTTGAGCTTTGTCTTAGGTACCCTTATCGCTTTTTTTACAAAAAACAATTTAATTAATATAAATAACAAAGAAATTAAGGACTGTATTAGTATAAACAAAACTTTGATTGATGGTTTACAAACTCAAATTTCAACAACCCAAAATCTAGCAAAGAATATTGCCACTACGATTTCAAATAGTCTTCCTATTATCATAAGTGCGGACTATCTTTTATCTACAGCAAATCGATGGAGAACTCAACTAAACGAAAATAGCAAAACAATTGCAGTAATAGATAATTTACCTGAGATGTTTCACAATTCTATTGAAGGCTATGAATCAAAAGTTTTCAAACGAACAAATCCTTACTTTATATTACTAACATCAAGTTTATATCCAGATTCAGTAAGTAAGAAATTTGATGAACTTAAAGGCTTATTAAGGACACACAAACTGCCACATAGAGAAATAAAGGCAGTCGGAAATTATAAACTTAGTCATTTATTTTCTTTATTAACACTTGGAGATTATGTTAGTTATTATTTAGCAATAGGAAACAAAATCGATCCTCATTATAACCCTATTATTACTAACTCAAAAAAGTAATATTTAATATAGAATGATATTTATCTCTTACTATATTGTTGAGCCTTACGAGCTCGTTTAAGCCCATATTTTTTTCGCTCTTTGATTCTTGAATCTCGTGTAAGTAGACCATTTTTCTTAAGAACTGGTTTTAATTCTTCATCCATAGCGACTAATGCTCTTGCAATACCATGCCTTATTGCACCAGCCTGACTAACAATCCCTCCACCAGCTACTTTAACTTGAACACTACATTTACCAATGTTATTAGTTACATCTAACGGTTTATTTATCATAGTTTGCCATGTATCCCAGCCGAAGGCTTCAGTGAAGGGTTTTCCATTCACAACGACACTGCCAGGTTCTTTATACAATCTCACCTGAGCTATAGATGTTTTTCTTTTACCAACACCATGATAATACTGTTCTTTAGCCATTATGGGGTCTCCTATTTCCTAACCGTTTGAAATTTGTGAATTATGTGGATGTTCTTGAGATGGATAAACTTTTAAACGTTTAAACATTTGTCTACCTAAGGAACCTTTTGGCAACATTCCTTTGACTGCATTATAAATAACATTTTCTGGCAATGTTTCCATTAACTTAGATAACGATCTTTCTTTAAGTCCTCCTGGGTAACCAGAATGATGATAATAAACCTTATCATCAATTTTATTTCCTGTAAGAGCTATATCTTTAGCATTTATAACAACTACAAAATCTCCAGTTAATAAATTAGGAGTATAAGTTGGCTTATCTTTACCCTGAAGTATTACAGCAACTTTGGATGCTAATCTTCCTAAGGGTTGTCCAGTAGCGTCAATTAAATGCCAATTTGGATCTAACGATCCACTTTTTGCTGTATAAGTTTTTTGTCTTTTAATAATAGTCATATTCAAACATATCCTTGTATTTAACTTTTAATAGAACTAATCCACAGGCAGGCAATGTAGGAATATTTGGTCTTCGAGAATTTGTATCTACATCAATAATTTTTTCAACCTCTTCTGTATCAAGTTTATTTAAACCAACTTGATAGAGTAAACCCGCAGTTCTTCTTACTTGATGAGGTAAAAAAGCATTTGCTTCTAAATCAATGTATAAAGTTTCATCATCAATATTTATACTTACATCTATTATATTTCTTATCGTACTACCTTCATATTTTCCACAGAGGTTTACAAAATCATGTGTGCCTTTTAGTGAAAACAAAGCTTTCGTCATTTTTTCAACATTTATATTCTGAGATACACGATACGCATATCTTTCTGATAATGGAGATCTGGTAGATCTATTCAAAAATGTATATCTATATCTCCTACTAACTGCATCTCTTCTAGGACTAAAAGCTATTGGTGCTTCATAGACTTTTTGAACTGCAATATCAGATGGTAAAAAATGATTAATACCAGATTCTATCTCTTCAATATTTAAACTACTGTTGGTCATAAACGAAGCAATCTGTCCTTTTGCATGAACCCCAGTATCCGTTCTTCCAGCCCCTTCTATTCTTTCACTAGATAGATTTAAACGATTAAGAGCATTTTCTATCTCGCCTTGTATTGTAGGATAATTTGGCTGATACTGAAAACCATAATACTTGGTGCCATCATATTCAATTAATAAAGCAATCTTCCTGTCCATTCTAAATCTTTACACCAATTCAAGTATTGCCATCGGTGCATTGTCTCCTTTTCTATTTCCTATTTTAAGAACTCTGGTGTAACCACCATTTCTTTCATTATATCTTGGACTAATATCGTCAAATACCTTAGATACAACTCTACTATCAGGTAAAAAAGACATTGCTTGTCTTCTATCATGCAAAGAGCCCTTTTTGCCATAAGTAATTAATTTTTCTACCAATGCTTTAGCTTCTTTAGCTTTTGCTTCAGTAGTAGTTATTCTTTCGTTAATAATTACGGACCTAACCAAAGAACGATATAATGCCTTTCTTTGATCAGCTGGCCTATTAAAATGTCTACCCTTTATTCTGTGTCTCATATAAAACCTCTTTACTCTTCAATATTTTCATCATCTAAAGACTCTGTATTCTCAACAGTTTCTTCAGGTAGAAGGTTAAGTTCTTTTAATTTATCGAAGAGCTCATCCATAGACTTTTGTCCAAAATTTCTAATTTGCATCAGTTCAGATTTATCTTTTTCTAAAATTTCTCCAACTCGATTAAGTTTAGCTCTTTTTAAACAATTTAAAGTTCTTGCCGATAGGCCTAATCCATCAACGAGACTATTATAAATCTCTGGAGGAACAGAAGAATTTGCACTAATCGAAGATTCTTCATCTCCACCCTCAATTACACTTGACCCTATTGTTGTTAATAATGTTGCACTTTTTACTAAGATATTCCCAGATTCAATAAGAGCCTCAGAAGGCATTACTGTACCATCTGTCCATATTTCAACAATTAACTTTTCATAATCGGTAACTTGTCCAACTCTCATTGGCTCAACTGCATAACTAACCTTAGATACAGGTGTAAATATTGAATCAACTGGCAATACTCCTATAGGGTACCCATCATTAGTACTTGCTGAGATATATCCCGCACCTTTTTCAACATTGAATTCAATAACTAAATGAGCGTCTGAAGAATCTAATGTTGCTATATACAATTCTGGGTTTACAATTTCAAAGTCCCCAGGAACCATAATATCTCCAGCGGTAATTACGCCTTCACCAGAAACATCCAATCTTAATTTTCCTGGTCGATCAGATAGAGCTTTTATTCTTATTTCCTTAAATTTAAGTAATAATTCAAAAACCTCTTCACGAACATGGGGAACAGAAGTATATTCATGAGAAACGCCATCTATTTTGACCCAAGTTATAGCTGCACCTGGTATAGATCCAAGTAAAACTCTTCTGAGAGGATTACCTAAAGTCATACCATAACTTCTATCCAAAGGACCTATAGAAAAACGTCCATATCTTTCGTCTTCTTCTTCAACTAGTAATACTGGTATTACTGCCATAGAATCATTTAATTCTTCTTCTGTTGATGGCATCATTGCCATAATTTCCTCCTGTCATTACAAGAATTTTATTACCTTGAGTAAAACTCTACAATTAATCTGGTATCTATAATTAATTCTACATCACTAACTGTTGGTTCTGATAACACTTCACCAGAAAATCGATTTGAGTCTACATTTAGCCATGTAGGTACTACTGCTTCAAATCCAGAATTATCAGAAGCATTTTTTACAATGTCAGATGATTGAGAACTTTCTCTCCATGTGATTTGATCACCCGATTTAACTTGATAAGAAGGAATGTTTACCTTCTTAGAATTTACTTGAATGTGACCATGATTAACATATTGACGTGCTTGCGGTCTTGTTTTTGCAAAACCAAGCCTATATACAACATTATCTAAACGATTTTCAAGGAGTTGTAATAACCTATCTCCTGTAACACCTTTTAGGTTTGAAGCCTTTATATAATAATTACGAAACTGTCGTTCTAAAATCCCATAAAGATATTTCGCCTTCTGTTTTTCTCGTAATTGAAGCCCATACTCTGAGAGACGCCTCCCTCTTCCAGTACTAGTTCTCTTAGTATCCGGTTTTCCATTTTTCAAAGGCAATCCAAATCTTCTATTTTTTTTATTTTTCGGTCCTATATATCTTGCCATTTATACTCTCCTCTTTTTCGGAGGTCTACATCCATTATGGGGAACAGGAGTAACATCACGAATACTATTTACTGCTATACCAGAAGCCTGTATAGATCGTATTGCAGCTTCTCGTCCTGCACCAGGGCCTTTGACCATAACATCAATTTCTCTTAAACCGTGCTCCATACCTCTTTTAGC
Source organism: Dehalococcoidia bacterium (assembly GCA_045562575.1). Taxonomy (GTDB): domain Bacteria; phylum Chloroflexota; class Dehalococcoidia; order Lucifugimonadales; family UBA6952; genus UBA6952. Next base: position 12,094 of record JBJKVQ010000027.1, on the reverse strand, counting down.
AACAGCCTCAGCTGCTCTCTGTGCTGCAAATGCAGTACTTTTTCTTGCACCTTTAAATCCAACCATTCCTGCACTACCTGTAGCTATGGCGTTACCTTCCAAATCAGTTAATGTAATAATGGTATTATTAAAAGTTGAGGTTATATAAGCATTACCTTTTGGTACAGATTTTCGATCTCTTTTTCTAGACCTCGAACGAGATTGTGTCATTTTTTCTCCTTATAGCTATTTCTTTATTACTTTCTTTTTATTTGCAATAGTTCGTTTTCCGCCTTTTCGTCCTCTTGCGTTTGTTTTTGTTCTTTGACCTCTCACTGGAAGTCCAGTTCTATGGCGAACTCCTCGATAAGTTCCAATATCAATTAATCTTCTTATATTCATATTTACTTCACGTCGTAAATCACCTTCAACAGTAAGATCTTGATCTACAATTTCTCTGATTTGTTGAAGCTTAGATTCTTCAATTTCGCCAATTTTTGGATTCCCCTCCAAACGCACTTGTTTAAGTATTTTGGATGCAGAAGTTGGTCCTATTCCATAAATCATGGTAAGTCCCAACTCTATTCTTTTATTATCAGGTATATCTACGCCAGCTATACGGGCCATCTTTCCTCCTTACAAGGCTAATTAACCTTGTTTTTGTTTGTGTCTTGGTGTTACACAAATAACTTGTACAACATTATTTCTTTTTATTATTTTACATTTATCGCATCTTTTTTTTACAGAAGCTCTAATTTTCATTTTATTCCTCTATCTAAATCTAAAAGTAACTCTTCCTCTAGTTAAATCATATGGAGAAAGTTCAACTAAAACTTTATCTCCAGGTAAAACCCTTATATAATTCATTCTCATTCTTCCTGATATATGGGCTAAAACTTCATGTCCATTTGCTAGTTCTACCTTAAACTGTGCATTTGGTAATGTGTCTATTACTGTCCCTTCTACTTCTATTGTTTCTTTTTTTGACATATTCTTCCTTAAATCCCACCTCTACGTTAATACTTCTGGACCTTTTTCTGTTATAGCTACAGTATGTTCCCAATGAGCAGCGAGACTATTATCAGCAGTAACTATTGTCCATTCATCCTCAAGAGTACGAGTTTTCCATGTGCCTAATGTAAACATAGGTTCTATTGCTATAACCATACCAGGAACAAGTTTGGGTCCACGCCCAGCTGTACCCACATTTGGAACACTTGGTTCCTCATGTAGGGATCGCCCAATACCGTGCCCAACAAAATCCTTTATCACTCCATACCCTTTTGCGTCACCTATATTTTGCACAGCTGCAGCAATATCACCAATTCTGTTTCCTGGAATTGCCTTAGCTATTCCTGCCTCCATGGCAGCTTTTGTATCTATAACTAGATTCTTTGTTTTTTCATCAGATTCCCCAATAATTAGTGTAATTGCAGTGTCGCTATAAAACCCCTCAACAATTGCTCCTTGGTCAATACTTACAACATCTCCTTCATGAAATATCCTATCCCCAGGAATTCCATGAACTATTTCATTATTTATTGAAATGCAGAGAGTGCCAGGAAAACCTCTATAACCTTTAAACGCAGGTATAGCTCCCATACTCCTTATCTGATTTTCTGCAATAAGATCTAATTCTTTAGTTGTCATCCCAATTTTTATTTCTTTTTTAATAAGCTCTTTTGTTCCAATAGACACTTCTCCCGCACGGCGCATAATATCAATCTCTTTCTGAGATTTTATTATTATTCCTTGTTGTTGTGCCCCTAAAATTATATTCACTTGTTTTTCCTTTTTCTCGAGAAATGGTATTGTACATCAAAGTATCAATTAATCCAAATCATCAATTTAAACCTAAAATGTTTTTTATTTCAGATTCAACTAAATCCACATTCTGTTGACCATCTACAGTTATTAAAATTTCTCTATTTTTATAGTAATCCACTAATTGATTGATTAGGGGGATCTGTGTTTTTAATCTATTTTCAACCACTTCAGGTAAATCATCTTGCCTTTGCGTTAAGGAAATCTCATTACATATAGGACAATTAGAATCTATTCCTTTAATATCAGACTTTGATAAAATAGCGTTACATCCAGAACTAGTGCACACAACTCTATCAGAAAGTCTTTTTATTAATTCTTTCTCTTTTACCTCTATATATATAACACTACTAATATTTCCATTCACTGCCTTTTGTAAACTTTCAGCTTGTTCAAGAGTTCGAGGGAACCCATCTAATATAAAACCTTTAGTACAATCTTCTTCTCCAATTCTATGAAGAATCATATTTATAGTTATGTCATCAGGAACAAGCGCACCTGTGCTCATATATTTATTTGCCTCGATACCCAACTCTGTATTATTCCCTAAATGAAACCGAAACAAATCTCCAGAAGAAACCATAGGGATACCCATGAAATCTGAGAGCATTTTTGCTTGGGTCCCTTTTCCTGCTCCTGCCAAGCCCAAAAAGATAATATTTTTCATACTAATTCATAAACCCTTCATAGTTTCTCATGAGCAATTGAGATTCTAATTGGCGTAATGTGTCAAGAGCCACTCCAACCACAATTAGTAAACTAGCAGAACTTAACTGGATAGCTTTAATATCAGTTATTAGTGTTGCAAAATAAGGCATTACGGCTATAAGCCCTAAAAATATTGCTCCACCCCAAGTAATACGGATAATTAACCTATTAAGATAATCTCCTGTAGGTTTTCCGGGCCGAATACCGGGTATGAATCCGCCATTTCTCTGTAAAGTAGCTGGTAGATTTTGTTGTTGAAACATAATCATAGTGTAGAAAAAAGTAAATGCCACAACTAGTATAAAAACAAAAAGCCAATACCATGCAGTATCAGGAGAAAATGTAACAGTGAAAAAGTTAGCTATTGTCCCACCTATTGATTCGCTAGTAGGGTCTGCAAAAAAAGATGCCAGGGTTGCGGGAAGAATCATTATTGAAAAAGCAAATATTAAAGGAATCATGCCTGCGGAATTTACTCTTAGTGGTAAATAGCTTGTTCCTTGCTGGCGATACATCCGCCCTCCTCGAAAGGAACTCCGACCATATTGTACAGGAATTCTTCTCTGGGCTTCATTGAATAAAACTATCAAAAAAACTATAACTAAACCTAGTATAACCAACGTTAGAAGGCCACCTAGATTACTATTTCTTTGTATAAATCCTTGTCCGATCACAGTGGGAAAGTTTGCGACTATACCAGCAAATATAATTATTGACACACCATTACCTATACCATGTTCAGTAATTAATTCACCAAGCCATACTAAAAAGGTAGTTCCAGCCGCTAACGATAAAAGAACAGCAACAGTGTCTAGTCCAAATGTAGAACTAAATGACTGCTCAGTAATACCACCAAGTCGTTTCATTAATGTTAGTTGGCCATATCCTTGGGCAACTGCTATCGGAATCATCATATAGTGGGTTATTTGATTGATTTTTTGTCTACCCTGTTCACCTTCTTTTGCAAGGTTTTGCAAATATGGAATAACTGGATTCATTATTTGCATAATGATTGAAGCTGTAATATATGGATAAACACCAAGGGCAATAATACTTAATGATCTAAGACCACCACCACTAAAGAGATCAAAAAATCCTAATAATTGACCTGTAGGATCTCCCTGCTCAAATAAACGACTAATCATCCCTTTATCAACATTTACAACCGGTACATGGGCTAATGCTCTAAAAACTACCAGCATTCCAAGTGTAAATAAAATCTTAAATCTTAAATCTGGAGTGCGAAATGAATCAATCAGCGCTTGTAACAACGCTGGTCTTCCAGGGCCTTTATTTCTTGACGCCGAAGTAGTCATAGTTATAACAGCTCTATCTTTCCTCCAGCATTTTCAATCGCAGTTTGAGCGCTTTCTGAAAATTTGTGTGCTTTAACAGTTAATGCAATATTGATAGTTCCTCTTGCTAAAACTTTTACTTTTGTTTTTTCGTTCTTTATCAATCCTTTTGCTCGAAGTTCATCTAGCCCAACTATAGATCCAGATTCGAAAGAATTTAAAGATGCTATATTTACAGGATGATATTCAGTCCTAAACTTATTAGTAAAACCTCTCAGCATAGGAAGTCCTTTAATCATAGATAATTGGCCTCCAGCAAAACCTCTTCTGATAGATCCACCACTTCTTGATTTTTGACCCTTCATACCCCTAGTAGCATAGTTTCCCATTCCGCTACCATTTCCTCTTCCTACTCTTCTTCTACCACGTTTAGAACCATCTGCAGGCTTTAATTCATGTAATTTCATGAGTCACCTTTCTTTTTATCTGTAGCGGCAATATCCTCTATGGATACTAAATGTTTAACTTTATGAACCATACCATTAATAGTGGGAGAACTTTCATGGATTACATTCTGATTTAATTTTCGAAAACCTAAAGCTTTGACAATCCTTCTTTGATTTTGTGGTAAACCGATTGTACTTCTAACTAAAGTTATCTTAATTTTGGACATCTTCAGTGCCTCCATCTTGATTTTCTTTAGTATTATTTTCACCTAATTGACCTAGTGCGGAAATAGTTGCTCGTACTACATTTATCGGATTCTGACTTCCCAAAGATTTAGCAACAACATCTTTAATACCACTTTGTTCTAAAACAGCACGCATTGACGCGCCAGCACGGATCCCTGTACCTTGAGGCGCAGGTTTAATAAGTACTTGAGCTGCTCCATATTTTGCTTCTACTTGATAAGGAATTGTGGTTTCTTTTAAATCAAAGCTAACAAGATTTTTTTGAGCAACAGATGTAGCCTTTTGAACCGCATCAGGTATAGCCTCAGATTTACCTAATCCAACACCTACTTTACCTTTACCATTTCCTATAACTACTAGTGTTCTAAAGCTTAGATTACGACCACCTTTAACTACTTTAGCAACTCTTTTTATATCAACAACTTTCTCTGAAAATTCAGGTTGATAATCTTGTTGATTTGTATTATTTCTATTAAATGTCATTAAAAATCAATCCCTCCCTCTCTAGCTCCATCCGCTAAAGATTTAACTCTACCGTGATATTTATATCCTCCCCTATCAAAAACAACTTTACTAATACCTGCTTTTTTGGCAAGTTCTGCAATATTTTTACCCACAGTAAATGCAACTTCCCCCTTTTTTTGATCACCAGAATCAAGCTTTAAACTAGAGGAGGCAACTATAGTATTTCCCAAAGAATCATCGATTATTTGTGCATATACATTATTTAAGCTTCTAAATACAGTAAGTCGTGGTCTTTCTGATGTACCTATAACTTTCTTCCGAACTCTTGCATGTCTAGAAACCATTTGTCCTTTTTTTGTTGTTATTTTAGCCACCGCTAGCTCCACTCTTTCCGGCTTTTCTTCTAACCTGTTCACCTTGGTAGCGAACACCTTTGCCTGTATAAACATTAGGTTTACGTAATTTTCGGATATTAGCAGCAACTTCACCAACAACCTGTTTATCGATACCCTGTATTTTAATTAAAGTATTTCCTTCTAATTCAAAAGTTATTCCATCTTTAGGTTGAATATCAATTGTATGAGAAAAACCAAGTTGTAAATTAACACCATTTCCAGAAGGTTGGGCTCTATACCCTACACCTACAAGCTCTAATGTTTTTTCGAAACCTGCAGAAACACCCTCTACCATATTAGCAACAAGAGATCTGATCAATCCATGAAGAGCCTTATGGTCTTTTGATTCTGTTTGTCGCGCAACTAAAAGTTGATCTTCTTCTTGTTTAAGAGTGATCCCATCATTAACATATTGAGAAAGTTCCCCTTTTGGTCCTTTTACCGTGACCAAGCTCTCAGCTATCTCAATTGTTACACCCGAAGGTATTTGTATTGGTTTGTTTCCTATTCTTGACATTTTTTCTCCTTAGTTAAATTGTTTACCATACATGGCAAAGCAATTCTCCCCCAATTCCTTTTTTCCAAGCCTGCTGACTTGTCATTACACCATCAGGGGTGGAAATGACCGAAATTCCTCTTGATCCAAAAAACTTGGAAAGTTCTTTATTATTCATATAAATTCGCAACCCTGGCTTACTAACTCTTCTTAATCCTTGAATAGCAGGTTTATCACTATCGTATAATAAACCTATTTGTAATCTCTTTTTATTTCCATCTGCAGTTACTTCATAATTATTAATAAAATTACTCTGTCTTAATATTTCAAGTATCGATACTTTTAATTTAGAATGAGGGGTATCAACTTTCTCACGTTTAACTAAAATACCATTTCGCATTACTGTTAACATATCAGCTATAGGATCTGTCATACTCACTTAGCACCTACCAACTTGCTTTTCTTATTCCTGGAAGTTCACCCCGAAGAGCTAGTTCTCTAAATGTAATTCTTGAAAGTCCAAAATGACGAATGTACCCTCTTGATCTTCCGGTTACAAAACATCGATTCTTTTGTCTGGTTGAATGAGAGTTTTTGGGAAGTTTAGACATGTTCAAACGTGCTTGTTGTCTCTCATCCCAACTCAAGCTACTATCTAAAGCAATAGAACGATTTGCTTCCCACTGATCACTATATTTTTCTATCAGTCTATCCCTTTTTTTATCTCTTGCCACACTAGCTTTTCTTGCCATTTTCTACCTCGTTAATTTTGACGATTTTGATTTTGAATGAATGGAAATCCCATTAATTGCAATAGTCTTAATGCTTCAGTATCAGAATTTGCAGAGGTTACAACTGTAACCTGAAATGATCTTAATTTATCAATTTGAGCATAATCTATTTCTGGGAATATTACTTGTTCATTTATTCCTAAAGAATAGTTACCTCTTCCATCAAATGATTTGGATGGAATTCCTCTGAAGTCTCTAATGCGTGGAAGTGCAACATTTATTAACCTGTCTACAAATTCATACATTCTTTTAGATCGCAGGGTGGCCATAACTCCTATGCTCATACCTTCACGGATTTTAAAACCAGCCAATGAATTTCTTGCTTTAGTAACTACAGGTTTTTGTCCAGAAATTGTTGAAATCATCCTTACTACTGACTCAATGGCATTAGAATTTGTTAGAGATTCCCCAACACCGACATTAAATACTACTTTCTGCAATTTTGGAACTTGCATAGGTGATTTGTACCCAAATTCTTCCATCATTTTAGGTAAGATATCATCACGATACATATTTAATAAAGTTGGTGTTGTTGTTTGTTTACTTGTCATTATTACTGATCCACCATTTCATTGCATATATTACAAATTCGTACTTTTTTTCCATCCTCTAGCAAAGTGTATTTAACTTTTATAGCCTTACTACATTTTGGACACATTAATTTTACTTTAGATATATCAATAGATGCTTCTTTGGTAACGATTGACGCCTGTCTCATATCTGAGTTTGCTTTCATGTGTTTTGAAACCATATTTGTGCCCTCAACAATAATTTTTGAGTGCTTAGGAAAAACCTGTTGTACTTTACCAGTTTTACCAGCATCTCGACCAGATAAAATTTTTACTTGATCATCCTTTTTGATTTTCATTTACAATACCTCCGGAGCCAAAGATACTATACGGGTAAAGTTTTTCTCTCGAAGTTCTCGAGCAACTGGTCCAAAAATTCTTGTTCCTCTTGGATTTTGGCTTTCTGTTAAAATGACCGCAGCATTTTCATCGAATTTAATATAAGATCCATCTTTTCTTCTTATAGGAAAGGACGTCCTAACTATAACTGCCTTAACTACCTCACCCTTTTTTACCGCTGCACGGGGCTCTGCTTCTTTTACTGATGCTATAACTATATCCCCAACATAAGCATATCTTCTTCCAGTACCTCCAGGTACATTAATACATTGGATAGATTTTGCACCCGAATTATCTGCAACTTTTAATTTTGAATATGTTTGTATCACTTTATTCCTCTACTCACTATCTGATTGATTATCTAAAGAGCTTTCTTCGGTTAAAGGCGAAAGGTCCTGTTGATTTATTTCACTTTTTTTATTTATGTTCAAAACTCTCCAACGTTTAGTTTTAGAAATTGGTCTTGTTTCTATAATTGAAACATTATCACCCACAACACAATCATTATTTTCGTCGTGTACAGTGTATTTAGATATACGACGAATTCTTTTACCATATATTCTATGCTTTTGCATTCGTTCAACTTCAACGAGTATACTTTTATGCATCTTGTCGCTAACTACTGTACCTATTCGAATTTTTTTAATCTTATCCATAATTATTCCTGCCCGAGAATTTCTCTTTCACGTATTACCGTGCTTAACCTTGCTATTTTTTTTCTAACTTTACTTATTTGAGAAGTGTCGTTTAATTGTCGAGTAGCAGCCCCAAATCGTAGAGACATCAATTCTTTATGACTGTCTTCCATTTCCTTGGATAAATCTTCTCTATTCATTTTTCTTATATCTTGAACATCCATTATTTGTTCCTACTACGTTGTTTACTAAGCAGTATATAAATCTTCTTTTCCAACTGTTTTTACTTTAATAGGTAGTTTTTGTGAAGCTAGCCAAAGTGCATCTCTCGCAACATCTTCTGTTACGCCGGCAACTTCAAATAAAACCCTACCTGGCCTAACAACAGCTACCCATTGATCCACAGCACCTTTTCCTCCACCTTGTCGAGTTTCCAGAGGTTTACTTGTAACTGGTTTGTCAGGAAAAATACGAATCCAGACTTGACCACCTCTTCGAAATCTTCTAGTTATAGTCCTTCGTGCGGCTTCAATTTGCCTAGCTGTTATAAAGGCTCTTCCAATAGCTTTCATTCCAAACTCACCGAATGATACTTGGTTCCCTGCCTGAGCATTACCCTTTCTTCTACCTCGGTGCATTTTTCTATATTTAGTTCTCCGTGGTTGTAACATTACCTTCCTCCAAAGAAGCCTCAGCCTGTTTTTCTTCAATATCATCTGATGGAGCATTAGATTGAAGAGTAAAGCCAATTGGTCCTAAATCTGAGTCGTTATTATTTTCAGTATCTGTTATTTCGCCTTTGAATATCCAAACCTTGATACCTATCTTTCCAAAGGTAGTATTTGCTTCAGCTACGCCATAATCAATTTCAGCCCGTAGTGTATGTAATGGGACTCTACCAACCATGACTTTTTCTTTCCTAGCAATTTCAGCCCCACCAAGTCTTCCGGAACAAAGTATTTTTATACCCTCAGCACCAGATTGCATTGCTCTTGTAGATGCCTGTCTCATTGCTCTTCGAAACATAACTCTGTGTTCTAGCTGATCAGCAACATTTCTCGCCAACAAAGATGCATCTAGTTCAGGTTGTTTTACCTCAAAAACATTTACTTTTGAAATTTTTCCTGTCATTTTTTCAATTTCTTCACGCAATTGATCTATTCTGGTACCACCTCGACCTATAACTATACCGGGTCTAGCAGTATGAAGAGTTACAACTAATTCTGCTCCTCTTTCTATACTAATTTTGGCAATTCCTGCATCTTGATAATTTGTTCTTAATAAAGATCTAATGTTAAAATCTTCTTCTACAAATTGTTTGTAATTCTCTGACTTTGAAGCAAACCAAGAAGAATCCCAGGTTCGTCCACCTTTTATTATTCCTAATCTAAATCCTATTGGATGTGTCTTCTGACCCAATCTAGGCCTCCTCGTCTACAATTACTGTTAAATGACTTGAAAATTTACTAACCCGTCCCGCTCGTCCTCTTGCCATTGGTTTAAATCTTTTTATAGTGAGTCCCTTATTGGCAAAAATCGTTGAAATAACTAGTCTATCAGGATTTAACATATCATTATTTTCTGCATTTGAAGCAGCTGATTTCACAGCCTTATAAACGTGTTGCGCTGAAGGACTAGGATAATATTTAAGAATGTCCAACGCATCGTTAACATTTTTTCCCTGAACCATATTCGCTAACAATTGTATGCGTTTATGAGATACTCTAATATTTTTAAATATTGCTTTAGTTGGCATATTACCTCACCCTTGAAGACTGTTCTGATCTATTTGCATGGCCTCTATAAGTCCTAGTAGGAGCAAATTCTCCCAACTTATGTCCAACCATATTTTCTGTAATAAATATTGGAATATGCCTTCTTCCGTCATGTACAGCAATAGTCGAACCTAGCATATCAGGTATGATCATCGATGAACGTGACCATGTTCGTATTACCGTTCTACTATCGCTTTGCATAACAGACGAAATTTTTTTTAATAATTTTGGGTCAACAAAAGGACCTTTTTTTATAGATCTTGACATAACTTATCACCTATTTCTGATATCTTCTTCTTACAATAAACACATCAGTTCTTTTATTTCTTCTAGTTCGATGGCCGAGAGCAACTTTTCCCCAAGGAGTTTTAGGATTCTTTAATCCAATAGGGGATCTCCCTTCACCACCTCCATGTGGATGATCACGTGGTGTCATAGCAGAACCTCTAACAGTTGGCCTTCGACCAAGATGTCTATTTCTACCTGCTTTTCCAGATTTAATATTTTTGTGCTCCAGGTTTCCTAACTGTCCAACTGTAGCCATGCATGTATTAAGAAATTTCCTAACCTCTCCAGATGGTAATCTAACGAGTGTGTATTTTTCTTCTTTTGCAAGAACTTGTGCCGATCCACCTGCGCTTCTTACTATTTGTCCGCCTTTGCCAGGAGTCATTTCTATGTTATGTATTACAGTACCATTAGAAACAGAAGAAAGTGGTTTAGCGTTGCCAATTTTATCTTCGGCTTCAGCACCACTCATAACAACATCTCCAACATTCAAACCATTAGGTAAAAGGATATATCTTTTATCACCATCAACATAATTGACAAGAGCGATTCTTACAGATCGATTTGGATCATACTCAACAGTTACAATTTTCCCAGGAACACCATAGTTATCTCGTTTAAAATCGATTAACCTATACGATCTTTTTGCGCCCCCACCTCTATGCCTAGTAGTGATTTTACCCCTAGAGTTTCTGCCAGCTCTTTTCTTTAAACCTTTTGTTAATGATTTGTGCGGAGTTTTAGACGTTAGGGTACTAAAGTCAGGTAAAACAGAACCTCTCCTAGATGGTGTTGTTGGTTTAAAAGTTTTTAACGGCATTACCTATGCTCCCTCAAAGATTTCTATTCTGTCACCAGGTTTAAGAGTAACAATTGCTTTTTTCTTATCTTTTGATCTGCTGTAATTTTGACCTACGCGTTTAACTTTTCCTCTATTCATCGTAATGTTTACAGACAAAACATTAACATCAAATGCTTTTTCAATCGCTTCTTTAATAGTAATTTTATTTGCTATAGGCAAAACTTCAAAAACATATTTTCCTTGCTCTTGCAATAAGGTACTTTTTTCTGTAACAACGGGTTTTAACAACAGATCATAAACACTACTCATTTGACGCCTCCTCAGAATCAGGTTTTTTTGCCCATATTCTTTCAGCTTCTTTAATTCCATTTAATGAAATCAGCATATTATTTGATGAAATAATGTCTAGCACATTCAATTTATTTGCTTCGATTAATTTTATATTTTTAATATTCCCAGTAGCTTTCAACATATTTTCATTTTTGCCATCGGTGACAATTAATGTTTTTTCAGAGATACCTAGTGTTGATAACAAAGCCAAAGTATCTTTAGTTTTAGGAGTTAACTCATCTAAAGAATCTATAATCATTAACTTTTCATCACGAACCTTATCAGAAATAGAACCTCTAATAGCTAATTGTCTCATTTTCTTGGTTATTTTTTTATTATAACTTCTTGGCTTTGGTCCAAATACAACACCTCCACCTTTCCATTGTGGGGCCCTAATTGATCCTTGTCGGGCACGACCTGAATGTTTCTGTATACGTGGCTTGATGCCCCCTCCAGATACTTCTGAACGTGTCTTGGTGCTACTTGTGCCTTGTCGAGCATTTGCAAGTTGCCTTACTACTGCCTGATGAACTACTGCATCATTAAAATCAACAGCAACAAGATCATTGCTTATTTCAACCTTGCTAACTTCTTCACCTTTATTATTTATTACAGCTAATTCCACAATTTACCTTTCTTCTGCTTCATTAGTTGGTTCGGTTTCTTCTGTTACCTCTTCAACTACTTCTTCTGCTTCATTAGTTGGTTCGG
>JBJKVQ010000026.1:0-24514 GCA_045562575.1 Dehalococcoidia bacterium | reverse complement strand
CCACTATCTTCATCTGCGGGGATACTTATTTCGATTACACAACTCCCTACAGGGAATTCTTTCAAATAAACAGGATCATCTGGTCCAAGTCTTGGTGTTCCATCAGGATTTTTTTCTCTAGGTCCACCCCTGTCTCGTGTATAATCTTGAGGTAATTTAAAACATTCTTCCCATAGAAATTTTTGTTCTTCATAGCTTCTCGCAGCTATACCTATATGAGCCATACCATTGAAGTTCCCATTTCCTCTGTATGCAGGATGAGGATAATAATCTTCAGATGAACAGACCATTAACTGTAACCCAAATGTTGTATCAGGATCTAGTAGTACTGGTGAGTTACCATCCCATCCTTCGAGTTGATCAGCTCTGATTTTTATACCCTTTGATTCCAAGTGTTTTATATCCTCAGTCATGTTATCTGAATTCAAGCACAAGTGATGTATTCCTCCAGAGGATTTCGCTTGAATAAATTCATATGCTTCACCTTTTTCAGTAGTTGGTGTAGCAAATTCCACACACATTTCAGCGATAGGCATTAATAGGCTGTTTACATCAGGTAATGAGCCTGGATTGGTTTTCGATATTGGAGTTCGACTTTGATCGACAGACATACCAAATCCATTACAGTAAATATCTCTAGCCTTATCAAGGTCTGGGGCCAATATAGTTACATGGTCAATTCTAGTAAAAGTCATATATATCTCCTTTTCAATTATTATTTAGCGAATATAGGGGGTTAGTTTCTTCTATTTTCCCCTCTTCAGATAATTTTTCTAAATGAGTTCGTACATTTCTAGCTGCAGCTTCTCTTAGATTAGGGTTTAGATCCTTAGGATATACAAAATCTACAATTTCATAAACTGTTTGAGAAGCATTTTTAGTTAAGGCTTTAATAATTTGTTCTTCTCTTTGTTTGCGGTGCTGTATATATGATGTTATTTTTGCGGTTCCATCCTCTACAAGGGCTCCATGTGCTGGGTAAACTTTATTAGGTTTATATTCAAGTATAATTTCTAAACTATTCATATACTCTTTTAAATTTCTTACTGAAGATGAAGAACTACCTAATACTGTGTCTCCTGTGAACATGATTTGTTCTTCTTGTAAAAAATAACATATATGGTCATTTTCATGCCCTGGAGTATAGAGTGCTAAAAGGGTAATGTTTTCATTTATTTTAAGAGCTTCTTGATCCTCTATAGAAAATACAATGCCTTCTTGGAGAATCATTTCTAATTTAGTTTTCAAATTTGAATGACAGCCAACTTTGCATTGAAATTCTTTTTGGAGACGATCAACACCTCCAATATGATCATAATGACCATGCGTAATATATATGTTGGAAATATTGGGAGAACCCAATTCTTTATGATATGAAAGTATTTGATCTGTCCAACTTCGATAATGTTCACCAGTATCCATAATCACCATATTGGAATTAGGGTCACCAATAAAATATATGTTGGAACCTCCTGGGTGATAAGTACCAAAAGGACTATCATCTTCGTTTATATGAACTCTATAAACATGTTCAGAAATTTTCATAGATTAGTTTTCTTTCTTTTTTGTAGGATAAATATCAAAAAAATGTCTTATTGACAGCTCTTGATAATTATAGGTTGTTTATTTTTGCCGTCAACATCTATAAGTTGTTTCTAATTTCTTATATACTGGCTTCATTCTATTTTTATGTAAATGGGAGGGTATATAATATGAAAGGTCCTTTAGAAAATATACGTGTTTTGGATTTTTCAGAGATTATTGCAGGCCCTTTTGCAGGTATGCTTCTATCGGATATGGGTGCAGATGTAATAAAAATAGAGCCTCCTTGGGGAGAACCTTGGAGGTTTTCTCAACCTATAGTTCCTAATGAAAGCCGTACATATATTAGTCTAAATCGTGGAAAAAAAAGTCTCACTTTGGACTTAAATCAAGATTCTGCTAAACAAATTATTTATGATTTAATTAATGATATAGATGTGGTAATTGTAAATTATCGTCCAGATGTTCCTGCAAATCTTGGCATCGATTACGATACTTTATCAAAAATGAATCCTAACTTGATATATTGTCAAAATACAGCATATGGAAGTGAGGGTAGTGACAGCTACCGCCCTGGATATGACATAATTATTCAGGCAATGAGTGGATTAATGGCTGCAGACGGTAAACTTAATGAAGGTATTCCTCAATCTATAAGTGCTACAGCTCTTGCAGATTTTTCAACTGCCTTGACGATGAGTATGTCAATATGTGCAGCTTTGCATGCTAGGTCTATAACAGGTAAAGGTCAAAAGATAGAAGCCTCTTTGTTAGCTACTGCATTAGCATTACAGACTACTAGTTTCTTAGAAGTTGAAATGGTTGATAAAGAGCCAAAAGAAGAATTAATTGAAACTATTAATTTATTGCGACAAAGTGGTGCTCCTTATAGTGATATTCATGATTATGTTGACGGAATAAGATTAAATAATCCTGCAGCATTTGGTATTAGAATGATTTATTATAGAACTTATCAAGCTCAAGACAGTGTTATAGCCGTAGCATGTCTTAGCGACAGACTCAGAAAAAAAATGGCTGAAGCAATAGGAATCTACGATAGAAGATTTGAACCTGATTATAAGGCTGATTTGGAAGATAATATTATCTTCACTCAAAATCTTCGAAAAGAAGTTGAAGAACTATTTCGTACCAAAACTGTTGAGGAATGGATGGAAATACTAGATAGTGCAGGAGTTCCTTGTGGACCTGTGAAATTTGTATCAGAACTTATGACAGACAGACAAGTTATTGCAAATGATATTATTCGCGAACATATTCATCCATTGGTTGGTAAAATAAAGATGATTGGACCTATTGTTAAAATGTCTGAAACACCCCTTGTTCCCCATAATCCATCTCCTACATTAGGCCAAAATAATGACGAGATATTAAGTGCTTTGGGATATTCTTCACAAAAAATAAAAGAATTAAGGGATTCTGGAGCTGTAGGAAAATAATTATTAGTCTAAATTGTTCATAGGTTATATATGACTAGTTTAAAAAATCGTGAACGTACTCTTAAAGATTATGTTGAATCATTAATAGCAGTATGTAATTTAGAAAAAAATACTGGATTTATTGATCGATCTGTATTTGGTGGATTGGATCGTTTACTAAGCCAGTGGTCTCTTAGAGAAAATATAAATCCTTTATTTGATAAATTAAAGAGTAATAATTTATATCCGGTAGCTTATTCTGAACTGGAACAAAAACAAAGAATTATTTGGATAAATAAAATATTACAGATACTAAATCAAATTGACCCTTTAATTTCCTCATATGTTGTCAATAAGTTTGATCAGGAATTAACATATTTTAAAGGAATTACAAATTCATTAGCTACAAAACTAAATAAATTAAATATTTTCAAGTTAAAAGATCTGTTATATCACTTCCCACGTAGATATAGCAAAATCAGTACTATAGATAAGTTAGCTCCAGGTCAAGATTCAACGATTGTTGCTCGTTGTGATGGGGCACAAGTAGTATTTTTAGGAAGTAAAAGAAATTTTAAAGCAACTGAGGCTATATTTACTGATAATTCTGGAACCATAAAAGTTATTTGGTATAACCAAACTTATTTGAGTAAACAATTATCTATAGGAAAACTTTATATTTTATCAGGTAAAACTAATATCAATAACGGATATAAAACCTTAGAGTCTCCTGATTGGGAGTTAGCTGATGCAAAAATGGCAAATCGGAAATTTCTAAATACTGGCAGACTTTTTCCTGTTTATGGTAAGACAGAAGGTGTCTCCCAATCAAGAATACGAAAAGTTATACGTGATTTTTTGAGAGATTTTGCATCAGAAATTGAAGAATATTTACCAGAACCACTTCTCATTAAAAATAGTCTATTAAAATTACGAGAAGCAATAATACAAATGCATTATCCTTCATCATCATCAAGTTTAGAGCGATCAAGGAAAAGATTGGCTTTTGATGAATTATTTTTATTACAAATGTCTTTTTTATATTATCGTTCTGATATTGAAAAAAATATAACCTCAATAAAAGTAACCAATATAACAGAAAGTCTAAAGCAATTTTTTAGTATTTTACCATTTGAACTAACTGAAGGACAAAAGAAAGTTTTTAAAGAGATAATTCATGATTTATCTAATTCTAATAAACCTATGAGGAGATTACTGCAAGGAGACGTAGGTAGTGGAAAAACTGTTGTTGCTTTGGGTTCATTGTTTTCCGTAGTCGGTGCAGGATATCAAGGGGTATTGATGGCTCCTACAGAAGTTTTAGCTGAGCAGCATTATATGACGGTAAAAAAATTATTATCAAATGATTCAAAACAATCAGATTCATTTTTTCAGGTTAGTAATATCATAGAAAACAAAGATTGTAGAATAGGTATTTTGACAGGAAGTATGTCAAAAAAGAAAAAAGATACTATTCAAGAAATGCTAGAATCAGGAGAATTGGATATTGTGATTGGCACACATTCGGTAATTCAAGAAAATGTAGTAATTCCTAAACTTGCTTTAGCAGTTGTTGACGAAGAACATAGGTTTGGAGTAGATCAAAGAAATGCGTTATTTAAGAAAAGAATTGATCAGAAGACAGTTCCTCATATGCTTGCTATGACAGCAACTCCTATCCCTGCATCATTGGCCATGGCAATATATGGAGACTTAGAATCTTCTGTAATTAACTCTCTTCCAGTAGGTCGCCAACCAATACGAACGAGGGTGGTAGATAAAGTTAATAGAAATAGAATGTATGAGTTTGTAGAAAAACAGTTGGATCAGGGTCGACAAGCTTTTGTCGTTTATCCACTTATTAATGAATCAGAATCAATAAATGCTAAAGCTGCAATTATTGAACAAACCCGATTACAAAATGAAGTATTCCCAGATAGGAATGTAGGTTTGCTGCATGGCAGAATGAAGATGGAAGAAAAACAATTAGTGATGGACAATTTTAGAGAAGGTACTATAGATATATTAGTTTCTACACCAGTAATAGAAGTTGGAGTTGATATACCAAATGCATCAGTTATGATCATTGAAGGTGCAGATAGGTTTGGTATTGCTCAATTACATCAATTTAGGGGTAGAGTTGGTAGGGGCAAACATGAAAGTTATTGTATGTTAGTTGCTGAAGATCCCTCAGAAGATT
The DNA here is from genome assembly GCA_045562575.1 of Dehalococcoidia bacterium. Classification (GTDB taxonomy): domain Bacteria; phylum Chloroflexota; class Dehalococcoidia; order Lucifugimonadales; family UBA6952; genus UBA6952. The sequence continues at coordinate 19,336 of JBJKVQ010000026.1, read as the reverse complement.
CTTTAGATAGATTAAAAGCAGTAGAGGATGTATCTGATGGGTTTAAACTTGCTGAAATCGATTTGGAATTGCGTGGTGAAGGGAATGTGCGACAGCATGGCAAAGTACAAAGTGGTCATGATTTTCTGAAAATTGCTAACATTATGACCGATTTTAAATTGATGCAAATAGCAAGATTTGAAGCGAAAAATCTAATTGATAAAGATCCATTTCTTAAGGAAGAACAAAATCAAGGTATTGCGGAGGCATTGATCAATATATAAGACAAGCTTATAACGTTTAGATATGTAAAGATAAGTTTTAAACTAATGCTGAATACATTGCTTCGATTGGTGCTTCTAGTCCAGTCCATAACTTAAATGATAAGCCCCCTTGTTCAATCAACATCCCGATTCCATTAATTCCTATACCGCCATATTTTTGTATCTCTTGAACAATTGGTGTGATAGTTGGATTATAAACAAGGTCATAAAAAATACTGCATTGTTTTATGAGGTGTTTTGGTATTGGTAATTTTCCTTCAAGTTCGCTATGTTTCATACCAAATGAGGTACAGTTAATAATAATATCGAAATTTAGTAAATTTTCAGTTTGATTAATATTTAAGGATGTGGTTTTAATATTTCCCATGTCTGAAAATTTATTAACAATATCTTCTGCTTTTGCTTGTGTTCGATTGATGATGGTAACGGTTTTGCAGTTATTTTTTAGGAGACCATAAATTATAGCTTTTGAAGACCCTCCTGCACCTAATACAAGTATGTTTTTGTTTGTAATGGTAATGTTATGTCTGTCTGTTATATCTTTAATAAAACCCTTTGAATCTGTATTTTCGCCATGGAGTTGACCGTTCCTATTTACGATTGTATTCACTGCCCCAATCGCTTTTACTTCATCTGATAAACTGTCTAACAAGGGAATAACTTGCTCTTTATATGGTATAGTTACGTTTGCTCCAAGTACGCCATATTCCTTTAAGAACTCTATTCGATTTTTTAATTCAGATAATGGTGTGTCCCAAATTTCATAGTTTGCGTCAATATTATGAGTTTTTAGTGCTAAATTTTGAATTATAGGCGAAAGAGAGTGTTTGATAGAATTACCTATAATTCCAACTTGTAATTTCATTTTATCTACTTCTTTATATATTGTTATTTTGTCTATCCAAATAGGATTGCAACATTATTGTAGCCGCGACGTCATCAATAAATTGTTTTTGTTGTTTTGATCTTTTTTTTGATTTTGGTTTTTCAAATGTGCGTTGGGCTTGCACAGATGTAAAACGTTCATCCCAGGTTTCTATGATAATTGCTGTTTGATTTTGTAACGCATCTTTAAATTTTAAAGTTGTTTCTGTTTGTTGATTTTGATTACCACTTAAGGATAATGGAAGTCCTATAATAATTTTAGATATTGAATTAGATTCTGATATTGAATTTATATGGTCGATATCTTTTTGAATATTTTCCCTAAAATAAATTGCATGTGGTAATGCAAAAATATTAGAAGGATCAGAAATCGATATTCCAATGCGTTTATTTCCAAAATCTAAGCCTAGTATACGGTCCATTATACCTCGAGTTGTTTAATAATTATTTCTTCATTCATATTTATTGCCTCGTTTATCTTAGATATATCCTTACCACCTCCAGTAGCCATATTTGGTTTTCCACCTCCACCCCCTTGTAAGAACTTTGAAGATTCTTTAATTGCGGCAACTGCAACAGCTCCTTTTTCTACTAAGTCATCTGTTATTACGAGTAATGTATGAGGTTTATTGTCAATTATTGCACCTAAATTAATAATTCCAGATTTAATATTATCTCTAAGTAAGTCTGCAATATTTTTTATATCTTGTGGGCTATTAACAGTTACTATACTTGTAATAATTTCTATATTACCAACAATCTTTATCTTTGATGATAATTGTTTAGATTGGTCTACAAATTGTGTTTGTTCATAAGAATTTAAACTCGATTTAAGGTCTTTATTTTCTTGCAATAAATAATCAAGTCTTGATTCAATTGTCGTTACATTTGTTTCTAGTAATTGTGCTATACGAGCAATTGTAAATTGATCATTAATTGAATATTCTGAAGCAGTTTCTCCTGATATTGCTTCTATTCTTCTCATGCCAGAACCAATGTTAGTTTCATTAATTATTTTTATGTAACCAATTTGTCCTGTGTTATCTAAATGAGTACCCCCACAAACCTCTACACTAAATGGCTCTCCTGTTGCTATTGTAACCATTCTGACTTCACTTCCATAACGATCGCCAAAAAACGCTAGAGCTCCGTTAGTGACTGCATCTCTATATGTTGTTATGTTTGTTGAAATAGAATGATTATTTCTCACTTGTGTATTTGCAAGGTTTTCAACAGCCTTGATTTCTTCTAATGACATACTACCAATATGAGTAAAATCAAATCTTAAACGATCATTGCCTACACTGGAACCTGCCTGTCTCACATGTGTACCTAGTATTTCTCTTAAACTACTATGCAATATGTGTGTTGCCGTATGATTTCTTGAAGTTCCTTGTCTATAGATGCTATCAACATTTGATGTACTATCGTCAGTTGTAAATATTGTTCCATTTGCAACATGGCCTTTATGAGATATTATTCCTGAAATTGGTGTTTGGGTATCTTCTACTACAAATGTTCCAGTTTTAGTTTGTATATAACCTTTATCTCCAAGTTGACCTCCAGCTTCTGCATAAAAAGGTGTTGAAGAAAGGATTATTTCTCCAATTTCTTTAGATTCAAGTTTATCAACTTGTTTCCCGTCAGAGATAATTGCGATTATTTTTGAATTACCTTCAATTTTCTCATATCCAATAAAAGTAGATTCTGAATTTATAGAGTTATATATTTTATTTGCTTCAATATCTCCAGTAAAGTCTGCGCTTGACCTAGCTTTTGTTTTTTGACCTTCCATTAATTCTTCAAATCTATCCGTATCAAGATTAACGCCATTTTCCTCAGCAACTTCTTTTGTAACTTCAATAGGAAATCCGTATGTGTCATGTAGTTTAAATATTTCTTCACCAGGGATAATCCCATCACTTATACCTTGTTCAATCAGTTGCATAAGATAGTCATATCCTCTATCCAAAATTTTGGAAAACTGTAGTTCTTCTTGATCTAATACTTTATATATAAATTTTTCTCCTGCAACTAGATCTGGGTAGTGCTGTCCCATTGTTTTAATAACTGTTTTTGAAACTTCGTTTAAACATAAATCATTAGATTCAGGATAAATCTTTTTTGAAAATCTAATTGCTCTTCTTATCAATCTTCGTAATACATACCCTCTTCCTTCATTGCTAGGAACAACCCCATCGGCTATAAGAAAAGTTGCAGATCGCACATGTTCTGCAATTACTCTAATAGAATAATCGATATCAATATCAGAGCCATATTTAGTTTTGTATATGTTTTCCACTTTTTCGATTATTGGAATAAATAAATCAGTTTCATAAAGAGAATTTACTTCTTGTAAAATCATTGCTGCTCTTTCAAGACCCATTCCTGTATCTATATTTGGATTAGGTAAAGGAGTTCTCTTGCCTTCTAAATCTTGGAAGTATTGCATAAAAACAAGATTCCACAATTCTAGAAATCTCGTACAGCAATTAGGTCCGCACTCTGCATCATTGTTTGCAGTACAAGGGCCACCAAAATCGTAATGTAATTCACTACAGGGACCACAAGGTCCTTCTGCACCAGCAGGTCCCCAAAAGTTATCTGAATCCCCAAATCTTCGTATTCTGTTTTCTGGAATTCCAGCATTTATCCATAAATTAAGAGCTTCATCATCATCTGTATAAATAGTTGCCCAAAGCTTTTCTTTTGGTAGTCCTAAATTGTTTGTTACAAAATCAAGAGACCAGATAATTGCTTCTTTTTTAAAGTAATCACCAATACTAAAGTTTCCTAACATTTCAAAGAATGTCAGATGGGTTTCATCACCAACTTCTTCTAAATCAGTTACTCGAAAGCATTTCTGTGAACTTGTGAATCTCGTAATATCGGTTGAAATTTCTCCAGTAAAATATGGTTTAAATTGAACCATACCTGCAGTAGTTAATAGTAATGTGGGATCTTCAGCAGGAATTAATGAAGAACTTGGCATTATTTGATGTTTTTGATTTTCAAAAAAATCTAAGTATTTTCTTCTTATTTCTGAACTAAGCATTATGACCTTCCGGTTCAATATTGTTAAGATTATTTATAAAAGATTACTCCTGTAAATGGTTTTTTGACAAGCACTCTCTTTCTAGGTGTTTAATTTTTTTCTAGTAGAATATAATGTGCTAATGGAAAACAACACAAAAGTAACGCAGGCTATTACAGAAAAAGATCAACAAGATTGTTTTGCCATTCGAATTGAAGTTTTTGTTGAAGAACAAGGAGTTCCTAGCGAAGAAGAACTCGATGAGTTAGATACCACTTCGTTTCATGCTCTAGCTCGGATTAATACATACCCTGTTGGTACCGGTAGGCTTATTCCGGAAGGTAATAATTATGGAAGAATTGGAAGAATGGCTGTTCGAAAAGATTTTAGAAGATTTGGTGTAGGAGGACTGGTTTTAACTTATTTAGAAGAAATAGCAGTTAATGAAGGTATAACACGAATTACTTTGGATGCCCAAGAATATGTTAAACAATTTTATTTAGATCATGGGTATCAGGAACAGGGTGATATGTTTTTAGAAGTGGGAATCCCACATGTTACAATGGTAAAAATTATAAATTAAGGAGATAAATATGAAAGTTTATTGTGGTTTGCCAAGAGATAATTTAAAAGAGATTCCTAAGCTTGCTCAAGCAGCAGAAGAGTTAGGATTTGATGGTATATCTTTTGGAGAATTAGCACATGATTCCTTTTTGTTATCAACTTTGGCATTAGAACATACCAAAAAAATAAAAGTTGGTACCTCTATAGCTATTGCTTTTGCCCGAAGTCCAATGGTTTCTGCTTATATGTCATGGGATTTACAACGAATGTCTGATGGTAGGTTTGAATTAGGATTAGGTTCACAGGTTAAAGGCCATAATGAACGTCGATTTGGGGTACAATGGTCTGCTCCAGCACCACGTATTAAGGAATATGTTGAATCTATACGTGCAATTTGGGATTGTTGGCAAAATGGTTCACAGCTAAATTATCAGGGAAAACATTATTCAATTACTTTAATGACACCAGAATTTAATCCAGGTCCTTTAGATTGTGAACAACCTCCAATTTATATAGCTGCTGTTGGTGAAGCAATGACAAGAGTAGCAGGTAATGTTTGTGACGGAATACTTTTACATAGTTTTAATAATAAACGATATGTTGATGAAGTAATATTACCCAATATAAAAGAAGGTGCAAATTCCTCTGGACGCAATTTAGAAGATATTTCAGTGTCAGGTGGAGGAATGATTGCAACTGGAGCAACTCAAGAACAAGTTACGGCACAAAGAGAAGTTTGTAGAAAAAGAATATCTTTTTATGGTTCAACCCGTAGTTATAAAACTGTTATGGACATGCATGAGTGGGGAGATACATGTCTTAGATTGCATGACATGTCGAAGGAAGGGAAATGGGATGAAATGCCCAATCTAATTGATGATACTATGGTAGATACTTTTAGTGTTTCTGGTACATATAAAGAAATAGGGCCCTCTTTGAAAGATCGTTTTGGTGGATATGCTTCTAGAATTTCAATAGGTCTTCCTTCAGATGCAAAAGATTATAACGATGTTGGAGATTTACTTACTTATCTTCATGAATAATTGATTTAAGGAGAGTGTAAATTGGCTTTAGAAATAGTTGGTTTCATCTTAACTTTTATGATTGGGGCTTGTACAGCTAATGGTATCCCTCATTATACAAAAGGTGTAACTGGTCAATCACACATGACAGTATTTAATAAAGTTTCTTCCCCTGTAGTAAATGTGTTGTGGGGATTATTTAACTGGTTTCTAGCATTTATTTTATACTTACTATTTATTACATTTATGGATAATTTTACTAACATACATATGATTGTTGCTATTTTAGGAGGAGTATTTATTTCATTACGTTTAGCTAAATTATGGAGCGATCCTAATGCTAAATTACCATGGCATAAGGATTAAAAGGTTTATAGTGTTATATGAATAATATATTTTTAGTTGGGTTTTCTGGAACTGGCAAATCGGAAATTGGACCGATTATTTCTAACATATTGTCTTACAAATTCATAGATCTTGATTCAGAGATAGTAAAGCATTTCGATAAATCTATTGATAAGGTTTTTTCAGAAGATTCTGAAAATATCTTCCGAAAGAAGGAAAGTGAATTATTAGAATATTATGGATCTTCGTCTAACCTTGTGATTGCCACAGGTGGTGGGGTAATAATTAATAACGATAATTATGAATTGATGAAATCTAATGGTTTTATCGTATGTTTAGAAGCGACTGCACAGACTATATTTACTAGACTTACAAATGAAAAAGCAAAAACGGAAATAAGACCTCTACTCAAAGGTAATGTGAGTGTAGATTTTATTTCTCAAATAAAAAACACAAGACAACAATATTATGCAAAGTCGGATTGGACTGTACATACGGATAGTCTTACCCCTTATCAATCAGCAGAAGAAGTGGCAAGAATATACAAAACTTTTATTAATTTAGATATTTCAAGATTTGAACAAGCAGATATAAAAGCTGATTTAGCTGGAATAGTTACTTATAGCAATGGTGTCTGTCCTTTATATTCTGGCTGGGATATATATGAAGATATTCCAAAAATTTTCTCAAAATTAGATATTCAAGGTAATCTATTTCTTATTTCTGATAAAAATGTTTACAGTTTATATGGAGATGAGGTAGAAAAACGCATTGCTTTAACTGGTAAACAAGTTTTTTCTCATCAATTGGAACCTGGTGAACATAATAAAACATTTAATACGATAAGTAATGTCTATCGTTGGTTAGCAGAATCTAAGGCTCAACGGCGCGATACTATTGTTGCTCTTGGTGGAGGAGTGGTAGGAGATATGGCTGGTTTTGTTGCAGCTACATATAATCGAGGTTTGGGTTTTATTCAAATTCCAACCAGCTTAGCTGCTATGGTTGATGCTTCAGTTGGGGGAAAAACGGCAGTTGATCTACCAGAAGGTAAAAATCTTGTTGGTGCTTTTTATCAACCTCAGGTCGTGATTGCTGACGTTTCAACTTTGAGGTCTTTGCCACATCGCGAAACTATGGAAGGTTGGGCGGAGGCAATTAAGCATGGATTAATCTTGGATAAACAGCTATTTGAAGTTTTTGAAAATAGATATGAACAATTATTAAATTTGGATCCTAATCTTACAACTGATGTTGTTAAAAGAAGTATTCAAATAAAGGCGGAAATTGTATCTCAAGATGAGAAAGAAACTAGAGGTATTAGGACCTTACTTAATTATGGGCATACGATTGGTCATGGACTCGAGGCGGCTACTGGATATCATCAGTTATTACATGGGGAGGCCGTATCGATAGGTATGATGGGTGCTGGTATGATAGGTAATAGAATGGGTATCACAGATGGTTCTATTTTGGAGCGTCAATTGTCAATTCTTAAAAAATTTGATCTACCCACATCTTTTAAAGATATTAATATTGATTCAATAAAGGCAGCTATGTCTCTTGATAAAAAAGCAGTTGGTTCATCTATAAATTGGGTACTATTACCAGAAATAGGACATGCAGTAGTGAATTCAAATGTTGATAATACAGTGGTAGACAAGGTTTTAGAAGAATTATCCTCTTAATGTTGAAAATAAAGTTAGAGATGCACCCGTCATTATAATAATAATAATTATTCGCGTGAAAATTTGTTGATTAATTATTGGTAGTATATTTTTCCCTATAACATACCCAATTAACACTGATGGTATAAGAAATAAATTCGCAACTAATGTTTCACGAGTTATAAATCCACTCACGAAAAGTGATATAACAGTTACTGTATCAATGATAGAAAAATACAGTGCTAAATTATTTCTAAAATCTAATTTTTCCCATTTTTGGTTTATGAGAAAAATAGTAATTGGTGGCCCAGATAATCCTGAGGTGCTTACTAATATGCCACTAAAAAATCCAGCAAACATTGAAGTTAATTTCTCTCTCTTAATGGGTATCGTTTTTCCTGTAAAAAGAAATAAAGCAGCTATGAGAATTATTATAGATATTATAATTTTTAAGACATACATATTTAAATTAGAAAGTATAATAATTCCTAGAGGTATTCCTAAAATAGCTGATCCGGCAATAGGGAGGATTTTGTCTGGTTTCAAATACTGTTTATTTTCAATAGCAATAATATAATCATTAATTAACACCAAAGGCATGATTATTGGAACAATAATTGTTAAATCTAGTATAGGTAGTAGTAAGGGTGTAGATACCAGAGCAAATCCAAACCCAACAGTGGCTTTCACAGTTGATGCAAGTAAAATAACTATAATTAGAATAATAATGACATTTGTTTCTAATAACATATTTGAAATACTATCTGATTAAATCAATTTCTTTCGACTAAATTTTAAAGAAAATCATGGTATTATTACCACGATATGGATATATTGCTTTATTTAGTGGTTTTATTATTAACTTTTCTCGGTGGATGGTTGTCAGGCTTATTTGGTGTTAGTGGGGCCGTAGTAACCGTTCCATTTCTTTTGTACGGTCCACAAATTCTTGGCATTCCACCAATAGATATTAAGCAAGTTATGGCTATATCCTTAGTTCAAGGTTTAGTATCAAGTTTTACAGGAGCACTTGTTTATAAAAAAAGTGGTTTAATTGATAGAACAATTGTCATTTGGGGTGGTGTGTTAGTTGCTATAGGAGGTTTAATTGGTGGTATTCTTTCTAAGTGGTCACCAGACACATTGTTATTGGTTATTTTTGGTTCTATGTCTACTACAGCAGTTATTTTAATGTTATTGAATTCTGGAAATGGTATGGAAGATAAAGATAATAAATCTACTAACTATAAGATATTAGCAATATTTTTTCCTGAAGGAGTAATGGCAGGTATGGTTGGTGTTGGGGGTGGATTTTTAACTGTTCCAATTTTGAACAGGTTGATGAAAATTCCATTACGTAATGCCATAGCAAGTTCTCTAGCGATGACATTTTTTGCTGTTCTTGCTGGTTTATTAGGTAAAATTATTACTTTTCAGGTACCATTTATTCTTTCATTATTTGCTGTAGCAGGTGGTATACCTGGTGCAAAGTTAGGTACCTACGTAAATTCCAAATTAACCTTGAACAACTTACGTTTTGGTTTTGTGATTTTATTGACAGTAATATCTATTAGGATATGGTTTGATGTTTTTACTGCTATTAATTAGCAAGATTTTTTTTGACTTGGGATAAAACTTCTCTAGGGATTTTTTCCAAATATGCATTTGGTCCATTATCAGGTATTGGTGGATTAGGTATTGGATGAAGAACTACATATTCAAATTCTATACCAATGTCATTACATTTTTTTAATACTTCTGTAATTTGATTAGCTACTTGATTTACTCCACCCATCAAACAAAATGCTTTTGCTAAACTCTCTGGGATAAAATCTACAGCTTTACCGCTTTCTATTAAATTAGCAGCATGATGAAAATCAGGCCAAACTAATCCCTGCTCTTTAAGTTCATCAGGATGGGGTCCGTTCCAAGAAATGTTCAAATTATCTACTAACACTGGTGAATATTCGTAATATCCAGCTGCCATTGATTTACCCATAAGCATTGCATCATCTTCATCTTCACAAAAAACAGTATGAAATACAGTGCCAAGTTTAACTTTGTTTGGGTCTCGGCCTGATTTTATTGCGCCTTCTTTGATTCTATTTACTGATATTTCTATATTTTTTATATCCGTACCAACTCTGATAAATACACCATCTGCACATGATCCAGCCATTTCTAAAGTTTTAGGACCTCCAGCAGCTAACCAAACTGGTACATTTTGAGGAAATGGAAGTTTTGCTGGTCTTGCTGCACCAAATTCAACTTCTTCTCCAGCAAGTAAAGATTTTATTATACGAACACCTTGCTCTAATTCTTTTATTTTTGCTGGTTTTAGTCCAGCTAATCGTACAGCCGTATCACCCACACCAACTCCTAATACAGTTCTATTAGGTGCTAATTCTGCAACTGTTGCAATACTAGAAGCGGTAACAGAAGGATGTCTAGTTATAGGATTTGTTAGTAATGGACCGATAGTTATTGATTTTGTTGCCTGGGCAGCTCCTGATAAAAGTACGTAATTATCGCGTAATCTTAATGGAGAGTCTGGAAGAAAAGCACAGTCCCATCCTGCTTGTTCTGCCCGAAGTACATCTAAGGCAAATGAAGAAAGAGAGCTGGTGTTATGTCTATTTAGTCCAAATTTTGGTATATTCATTGATCTTATTATTAATTGTTTTTAGCAGCTACTACTGATTTTATCCGATCAGCAACAATTACATCTTCTCCTTCATTCAGTCCAAACATATGAATATCGATAAAATCATCATTTTTCCCAGCTACCGAAACTCGTGTCCAAATGGGTGGGTCGCCAGCTTTTAACATATCTACAATATCTTGAGCTTTATAATTAGCATTACTATTAGTCTTAATTCGTAAACCAAAAGGCATATGCCCTATGACGTTATCAATAATAGAAACATCAAGAGAAGGTATATCTTTGATTCCATTAATTATTGTCATTGTCATAGTTTCAGATTTAGATAATCTGTCTTCATGATTAAGACCCATCCATCGCTTTACTGCAGCTACGACACCAATCATTTCTTGTCTATCTACCTTTTGAGGTCTTCCAACTCCACGTATTCTTCGACCTTCGTAACCTACAAAAGATTGTAAAGAAAGTTTATATATCATTTCTTTGGTTCCTAATGCTAATCCCGTAGATTGAGGAGCTCCTAAATATTTTGCTGCAATACATTGAAAATCTGCACCCATTCGTACATATTTCCCCAAATTCTCTAATGGATATATTTGTCCAGCTGCATCAACCATGACTGGAACATTATGTTTTTTGGCAACTTCTAGAGTGTCTTCTAAAGAAAGTGCATTAGGATCTATATTTTGTTCTACAGCATAGTAATGTACAGCAAGAGTATTTTCATTAATAGCTCTTTCAAGGTCATCTTTCGTTGTTTTATCTTCTGATCCAAAATCGACCAATCTAGCTCCCGCAAGTTCAAGGCAACGATCATACCAATAGTGTTGTCTTTTTTGTATGAGAATTTCATTTTTCATACCCGTTGTATTAGGTAATTGTTGGATATAATCATCGTTGTCTCCCGCCATAAAAGCTGCTGTAGCCAATGTTAAAGCTGAGCCTGCACCAGATGTTATATATGCTGCAGGAACATTTAAAAGATCAGCGACAACAGAACCAGCTTTTTCTTCTAGTTCCATTAAAGGTATGTAGGCTGATTCAGCTAACTCCATAGCTTCTTTTACTTCTGGAACAGGTGTTGATCCCCCAAGCATAGTAACACTACCTATAGCGTTAATTATTGGAGTAGCGCCTAATGATTTATATATTTGTCCCCATTCACTATTCATAATTTTATCCTTTATTAATATTTATATTTAAATATCTTTAATATTAACTACAGTTCTTCCTTGAATTTTTCCTTCTAAAATACGTTTAGCTGGTTCATCTATTTCATCTAAAGAAACTTCATTTGTTATATTCTCAAATTGTTCCGGAGTGATCAGATCTCCTAATCTTTTCCATGCATCGTTTCTCGAATTTAATGGACAATACACTGAATCAATTCCAATAAGTTGTATTTTACGTAATATAAAAGGTAAGACAGTTGTTGGTAAATCATTTCCTGAAGCATTTCCACAACAAGCAACGCTACCACCATAATTTATTGCAGATAAAACATTTGCAAGTAATGAGCTTCCTACTGTATCAATAGCACCAGCCCATTTCACAGAATTTAAAGGTCTTGTCATAGCTGATAAATCATCTCTCGACATTATATTAGTAGCTCCAAGATCTCGTAAATAAGATTCTAATTCCATTCGACCTGTTACTGCAGTTACAGAATATCCTAGTTTATTTAATAACATAATAGATATGCTTCCAACCCCCCCTGCAGCACCAGTAACTACTATTTCGCCACTAGTATTTGTAATTCCTGAATTTTCTAGTGCCATAATTGATAACATTGCTGTTAATCCTGCTGTCCCAACAGACATGGTATGTTTGAGTAGGATATTATCAGGTTTTTTTACTATCCATTCACCATTAACTCGAGCTATTTGTGAATACCCTCCAGAATGTGTTTCACCAAGTCCCCAGCCTGTAACGATTACTTCCTCACCTTTTTTAAAGTTATTATTCGATGTTGAGCTGATAATTCCTGCCAAATCTATACCAGGAGACATAGGGAGATTTCTCATAATTCGAGCTTTATTTCCATTAACAGCCATTCCATCTTTATAATTTAAAGAGGAGTAATGAACTTCTATAGTGGTGTCGCCATCAGGCAAATCTTCAAGTTCAAGTTCAGTAATTTTTATAGTTAATTCTTCAGATTCAAGCTCTGCCCTTAAGGCTTTGAAAGTATTTGACATCGCATCTCCTAAATAGGTTTTTCAATCGATACTTGTACTATACTTCAAGATATAAGTGCCTTCAACAATAAAATATAATGAATTACGTATCTTTTTATCTTTGAATTGTAAGGAATAGAGATATGTTATCTACGATTTTCTTCACATTTAAACTATACTTGCCTAGTTTTCGAATTATATGTAATAATATTAACATTATTTTAATGCGGTATTGAATCTATTTTGGATTTATTATCCGGATTTACGTTAAGGAGGGATCATATGATTAAATTTTCTTCGTATGTTTCGTTCATTTTAGTTACAGCTTTGATTGGTGTATCGATGGTGGCTTGTGATAGCTTGCCTTCATTAGGAGAGGAAGAGGAAGCTGAACCATTAGAAATAGGTACATTATTAGATTACACCGGAGATTTAGGTGTTTATGGTAAACCTATGCGTAATGGTGCCGAATTAGCAGTGACTCTTTTGAATGATGCAGGGATGAATGTTGTACCTGTTCATAAAGACTCAGGAACTGACGCTAAGGTTGCGAGTGATGCTGCTAGAGCATTGCAAGCTGCTGGTGTTTCTGGAATAGTTGGATCACTATCAAGTGGTGTTACTACAGCTGTTGCAGAATCGGTAACAATACCTGGTGGTACAGTTTTAGTTTCCCCAGCTTCTACAGCTCCATCAATTTCAGTCATAGATGATAACGATTTGTTATTCAGAAGTACTGTATCTGATGCAGCACAAGGATCTGTTTTAGGAAAACTTGCAGACGAACTTGGATATAAGAACGTAGGTATTTTATACGTAAATAATCCTTACGGTGAAGGGCTAGCAAATATCTTTACTGCTGCTTTTAGTGGTACTGTTCAAGCGGTTCCTCATGAAGGTGAATTATCTACATATATGAGTGAAGTAACAAAAGCCACTGAAGGCGGAGTTGATGCTTTGATAGCTATGAGTTATCCAGCTAGTGCACAAGTATACATTAGAGAAGCATTAGAAGGTGGATTTGCTGATACCTTTATGTTTGTCGATGGTACTAAGAGCCAAGATATGTTAGATAGCTTAGGCGCTAATAATTTTGAAGGTATGTATGGTACTGCACCAGGAGCACCTCCTAGTGATGCTAAAAATACTTTTGAAGAACTCTATGAAGCTCGATTTGGTGAAGTTCCTTCAGATCCATTCCTCGGTGAAACGTTTGATGCATTTGTTATGATTGCACTTGCAACAGAAAAATGTTTAAACGATGGTGGTGACGATGCTAACTGTGATGGTGCTGGTGTTGCTGCAGCAATGCGTGATGTCTCAAATGCGCCTGGTACTAAAGTAGGACCTGGTGACTTAGCCAATGCAGTAGATTTAATACGATCAGGTGAAGATATTGACTTTGAAGGTGTTGCTGGTTCTCAAGAAATTGATGAGAATGGTGACGTTTTGAATTCAATCGAAATCTGGACTGTCAAAGGTGGAAAGATAGAATCTACTAATAGATTTGAAGCTCCATAATTGCGATAGATATATAATAAAAAGAGGCCTGTACAGGCCTCTTTTTATTATGCATATATTTGAAAATTAATTTTTCTTCTCTATTGTTTCAGGAATTACACCACTGGGTTTGAATAGGAGCATAACAACTATTAATAATCCTACCATAAAGTAGCGTAGATCTGGGCTAGAAAGGAATCCTGGTAAGAATTGAGTTGTTGACCAAACACCCCAAACAATGAATGCTCCGGCAATTGCTCCTCTATTATTTCCACTCCCTCCAACCATTAACATTGTCCATATAATGAACGTAGAGAGTAAAGGCCTAAAGGTAAAAGGATCTAAAAAGCGAAATCCGTGTGCAAATACCGCACCTCCAACACCCATTATGAAAGCCCCAAGAATAAATGATTGTACTTTAAATGCAAATACATTTTTTCCAAGAGATGTTGCAGCGACTTCATCTTCACGAATTGATTTTAAAACCCTACCCCAAGGTGACTTAATAATTCTTTGAACAGTTAAGTAGATAACTAACAAAATTACTACTGCAATGAGAGCATATAGTATATCGTAATACCTAGGTGAAACCATATCACCAAGAAATTTTGGGATGCCATACATACCACGACCACCGTTAGCTAACCATGCTTCATTTAAAAATATTAAACGAATAGTTTCAGCTATACCTAATGCAGCCATACCTAAATAATCTTCTCTTAATCGTAAGGTAATTAATGCAATTGGAGCTGCAATAATTGCACAAATAAGACCTGCGAAAATTAGTGCAAAAAAGAACCATAAATCTATACCAAGATTAAGAAATCCTAATAATTCCGGTAAGTTGCCTCCAAATATATAATCTTCGAAGAGTTTTGGATCTGGAGGTTCAATTGTAATCAATGCTGAAGAATACGCACCTATAGCAAAAAATCCGGCAATACCAATATTAAAAAGCCCTGTAAATCCCCAATGGATATTTAGTCCTATGGAAAATATGCCATAGATACTAGCCATAATTATGAAGCCAGAAATATAAATTAATACTCCACCTAAATCCATTAGTCTTTTTCTCCAAATAATCCATTAGGTTTAACAAGTAACATAGCTATCATTATTGTAAATGCTACAGCAGGTTTGTATGTAGGATTGAGCCAAGCTGTCGAAGCCTCCATAGAAACACCAATGATAATCGCACCAACAAGTGCACCAATAGGTTTACCAATTCCTCCTAATATTACACTTGCGAATATTGGAAGTAAGATTTTCCATCCTGTCATTGGAAGAATTTGTGCTTGTGAAACTGCGAGCATAGTTCCTCCAGCTGCTGCTAGGCTTCCACTAATGATCCAAGTCCACATAATAACGATACTAGTATTAATTCCTGTGGAAAGACTAAGATTAGGGTTGTTGGCAGTGGCTCTCATGAATTTTCCATACTTATTATATTTGAGAAATAGATACACGCCAATCGTCATTAAAACGGCCATAAGTCCAAGAATTATATTATCAGGTGGTATTCGTATATCTAGAGGAAGTATATAAAATTGTTTTGATTCTCTTGGAAAATATGCAGGTTCGTTTCCCCATAAAAATTGCACTAATCCTCTAATCATAATAGCTACACCTAAAGAAGCTATACTAATAAGCATAGTAGATGCTTGTCGAGTTCTTAACCGTTTGTAAATTAGTTGGTCTAATGCTACGACAATAATGGATGTTAATATCATCGTTAAGGGTATGGCAAGTATTATAGGTAAACCAAAAGTAAAAGGTCCTAATGCAGAACCCGTAAAACCTATTCCTGCAAAAATTACAGTGACAATAGAAAGTGAAATATATCCACCTAACGTCATTAAATCGCCTTGGGCAAAATTACCAAATCTCAATATGCCAAATACCAAAGTTAATCCTATTGCACCCAAAGAATAAATAAATCCCAAGAGTAAACCGTTAATTAGTAAACTAGGCTGACCAAAAATTATAAGACCAGATAATACAACTATGAATATGATCCAGAAGTAATCAATATTTTTTATACTCATTAGTTTGAACCTCCCAAATATAGCATTCCAACATCTGGGTTGGTTAATAAGTTCAAACCTGTGTCATCTATTTTATTTTGACCCGTAGCTAAAACATAACCTCGATCAGCAATCGATAGAATTTTTTTTGCATTTTGTTCAACAATGAGAATAGTCACACCACTTTTATTTATTGACTCTATTGTCTCGAATGTAGAGTCAGCCATAATCGGAGATAAACCTGCTGAAGGTTCATCTAAGATCATTAAAGAAGGTTTTGAAATTAAAGCTTTGGCAAATGCTAAAGTTTGCCTTTGTCCACCTGAAAGTGTTCCCGCTTTGGAGTTCATTTTTGTATCAAGAATTGGAAATAAGTTCAATATTTCTTCTAAACGTTTTTTAAAATTAAATTTAAGGACTAAAGATGGTATTTCAAGATTTTCTCGAATTGTCATATTGGTAAATACATTTTCAGCTTGCGGTACATAAGAAATCCCGAATTCAACTATCTTTTGTGGAGATGAATTTGTGATATTGTCAGACATGAATTCAATATTTCCATTTTTGGCTTCTAATAATCCTACTATCACTTTAAGAAGCGTTGATTTTCCTGATCCGTTTGGACCTATAATAGCTACTAAGTTACCTTCATTAACTTGAATAGAAACAGAGTGGAGTATCTCTGTTTCACCATAGCCTGCATTAATATTTTGTACATCAAGTAAAGCCATTTATCCTCCTAGGTAGGCATTTACAACACTTTGATCTGATTTTATTTCTTCAGCTGTACCTTCAGCAATCTTTGCACCATTACTTAATACAATTATTGGGTCACATAAATTCATGATGAAATTCATATTATGTTCGATTATAAGGAATGTGATACCTAATTCTTCATTACTTCTACGTATATTATCCATCAGGTCATTTACTAGAGTTGGGTTAACACCAGCAACAGGTTCGTCAAGTAGTACTAAACTTGGGTCTGACATTAAGGTTCTAGCCAATTCTAATAGTTTTTTTTGTCCTGTAGAAAGGTTTCCAGCATATTCATTAGAAAGATGATTAAGTCGTATAAATTCTAAAATACCTCTAGCCTTATTAATATTGATTTCTTCTTGTTTTTGAATTTTTCTGAATGAGAATATAGTAGACCAAATATGTTCCCCAATTTGGTCTTTTGGCACAACTAATAAATTTTCTAAAACTGTCATTTTTTTTAATTCCCGTGGAATTTGAAAGGTCCTAACCAGACCTTTTTTAAAGATATTATGTGTGGGGTTTTTATCAATTCTGTTTTCTTGAAATGATACTGTTCCATTATCTGGGGGTAAAAATCCAGTAATAAGGTTAAATACTGTAGTTTTACCTGCGCCATTAGGACCAATTAGACCGGTGATTGATCCATTGGAGACATTAAATGTACAGTTGTTTACGGCCTGGATACCATCAAAGGATTTAGATAGATTTTCAATAGTTAATATGTTGTTATTTGGCATTTTGTACCATTATAGGTAACAATTTTCTTGTTACTTTTCGTAGTTTTTCACCCCAGAACCGCTTTTTATGTCTATAGTATACATTCATTTGTTCAAACTATCCAAAAAAATATACTTCTACATAGATATTACGAATAAAAAATATAAAATAATTGGTCTAGAAGTATTTGATATAGAAAAAAATATATTATTATAATGAATTAGTATTATAGAAAAAAATTACGAGTTGTTAATGCATAATTATCCACGACAATATAGATATTTATACCTAATGTTTGCAGTATTAGGTTCTTTAATCAGCCACATTCCATTATCAGTAGGTGTTTTTTCTTCCTGGGCATGGGTACTTAGTTTAGATATATTTAATTTTTTGGAATATGGAATTATTCTTGGATCTATTACAGGAAGTATTTTGGGATTTTTAATAGGAATGCAACCCACTCGTGAAAGTTCAAGAGAAATTGCTTGGAAATTTCAACCTAAATTTTGGAGTCTTGCAATTGCATTGATTGCCTTAGCATTTATTATTAAAGGCCTTAGAGAGTTTATATTCTAAGACCTTTAATAATGAATGTAATTTTCAGTGGCCAGAAGCCAATTATGGTAATTTATTAACAGTTTATTTTTATAAAAAGGATCCTGGGTTTATTTCTCTACCAACTCTTTTAATAAATCTCTCATTTGAATTACTATAAAAACCCATCCTGTAGTTAAAACCCCAATTAAAAATCCAAATCCAGCACCTACTGGCAACCCAATTATGGCACCTATCATTCCGTTCCAACCGTATCCAACAACTCCACCACCTATTAACCCCAATAAAACATAAAGATAAAATACTATAAGGACCATAATTGATAGTGAATTAACTATAATATTTTTCATAACAAACCTCCTAATATCTTTAAAGCATATCTAGAATCAATAACCTAACTATTTATATAAGGGTTTGTAATTATTGTCAATAAATTGCCCATAATACAACGAATATCGTAATTATAATCATGGACCTGTTAAGATACATGTTATTTGGTAGTATTATACCAAGTAATTTTCCCATCCAGCACCAAAGACTCGAAAATAACAAATGACATATAGCAAACCCCAGAACAACTGCTATTAACTGAATAGGAAAATCGCCAATAGCTGGAGCAAAATTACTCCAAGCTAATGAAGAAACAATCCAGGCTTTTGGATTAAGTGGATTGATTATAACTGCATGTTTAAAACTAAATTGATGTGATTGTTGAAGAGTATTTGAATCAACATGTTTTATATTCCACGTTATTACTGCAAGATAAATCATGTACCCTGCACTTATATATTTAAATAATGTATAAATAGTTGAATATTCAACTAAGATAATTCCAATTCCTAATCCAACAAGAATATCTAATGGAATTTTTCCAGCAACGAGGCCAATAATAAAACCAATACATGATTTAAAACCTTTTTGTGATCCACCGAGCATAGCTAGTAAGTTTGCTGGGCCAGGCGTTCCTGCTACAAATATTATAAAAACATATAGTGATATGTATGCCTCTAGCATTATGCAGAGATTTCGCCTCGTGCTAGTTTTTCTAGCGGGAGTAAGGCATTATATATAAAGTTATTAACTGGTATTGTTACATTATTTTCTTTAGCTATTCTAACTATAGATCCTATTTGATGTTCAATTTCTGATGGTTTACCAT
>JBJKVQ010000025.1:0-6568 GCA_045562575.1 Dehalococcoidia bacterium | reverse complement strand
AACTAAAAATAATTTTCTTTTATTTTTATAATCTTCTATATTTGGTTTTTCTATTTTACCTAATTCTTGAGACATTATAATTTCCTGTAAAAAAAATTCTAAAATATACTATATTATATACATAAAATATTAAATATAAACTGGAGCTATGATATGGAAAGTACAAACTTATGGGAATTCATAAACTCAAATGTTCTCATAATATATAGTGTACTTATTACATTGATCTTCATTATTACTATAAATCAGTATAATAAACTTAAATCAAAAATTACCAATCTAGATAGCAATTTACGAAGTAATGCAGTAAAACAAGGATTAACACTAGAACAATGGATTCCCATTTCAGAAAATTACCCTTGGGATCATAGAAATTTTAGATTTTTAGGAGATCCAATAGATGGAATTCAATTTGAAGACAATAAAATACTCTTAGTAGAATTCAAATCTGGTAATAGTAGGATGTCTAATAAACAAAAAGCTATTCAACAGTTAGTTGAAAATGGAAAAGTGGAATTTATTGAAATTAAAACGAATTAAATTCTACCATGTATTATTTTCAACTTTAGATAAAAATTCATCAATCAACTGATTGAATAACGAAGGTTCTTCTAAATTTACTGTGTGCCCAGTTTTAGGTACAAAAACAAGACCAGCATTCTTCATTTTATTTTTTAAAAATATTCCAGGGTTTATACAGGGTTCATCTTCATCACCAACTATTATCAGAGAAGGTATATCAATTTTTTCTATTTCCTTTTCTAATTCATATATAGTCTTTCGTTTACCTTGTACGTTTTTAAAAGTATTAGCAGAGCCAAGTGGAGAATGGTTAACAAGTGCATCTCTAAATATATTCCATCCCTTTGGGTCTTTAGATTTATATTGTAATCGTTGTGGACCATTTGCATATGAATCTGCCCAAGAAGTAAAATCTTTTTCCATTAAAGATGCCTGATTGTTAACCGACTCTTTCCAATTATCTGAATTATCCGATCCGCTGCCAGCTCCTGCAATAATAAGTGCTTTGGCAATTTGCGGGTATTTAATGCCAAAACTTACTGCTAAACCTCCACCCATTGAAAGGCCGGCGATATATGCTTCTTTTATATCTAAGTAGTTTAATAATCCGTGCAAGTCTTCTAGGGATTTTTCTTGTGAATAGTTATCATCCCCTTCAGGCACTGATGATGGAGGATATCCTCGGTCATTATATGTAATTACCTTATATTTTCTAGAAAAATAATTTACCTGTGGCATCCAGCTCTGGGAATCACCAGCAAATTCATGTGAAAAAATAATTGGGAAACCTTCACCATATGTTTCGTAATATATATCTACTCCATTTATTGACGCTACACTCATCCTAAGCTCCTCTTAAAATTCAACGATCAATTATTATTCTACTTCTATAACTCTATCAGGGTCAGGTATTATCACTACTTCTTCTTCTAAATTATCATTATTATAAAAAAGAACTTCATTTTTATTAACCATAGTTGTGAAAATTCTTAGTTTTCTTGGATTCTTGCTAGAAAATGATTTAGCGTGTTTCTCTGCAAAAAATCTCGCTTTTTCTTCTTTCAATGTCCAACTCAACCCGCTAGGACTTCCACCGCGATAAATTCTTATGAGTAAGTTATCATCTGGTAATTCTTTTTTAAATAATTCACTGGGCTTTCTTAAACCCAGCATTATTAGCCAGCTTTGAAAATCTTCCCTAATTGTCTCAACACTTCTCCAAATATTTACAATCAATTCCCATACGTCTTCATCCATTAAGCTCAGATTTCTAAGGTGATTTTCTTCAATTAAAGTGTCTTCTAAAGCTAAATATGCAAAACCATCTTTGTTTGGTGCTTTTAACCACATATGTAAATTATCAATAAATCTAGCATTACCTTTATCTAGCCAAATATCGAACTGATCGCTATGGCCTTGATTCTTTTCTGCATCCAAAAAAAAGAACAAAACTTCAGCTCTCATTTGAATTGGAAGTGAAAAGAGAATTCTTTGTAAATCTTTTTTTAAATATGTCATTATGGAATAATTTCGTGTGTTTTTTCTAATCCACAAGCTATAAACAAATCAAACTCATCAATCAAATCATCAAACGATTTATTACAGTGTTTTTTAAATTAAGTTTATATTGGTGGAGCTGAGGAGGATCGAACTCCTGACCTCTTCAATGCCATTGAAGCGCTCTCCCAGCTGAGCTACAGCCCCATTTTTAACAAATTAGAGTTAATCTACAACCTAATCAGATATTGTTAAGACATTTCTTCCATTAAGTATACAACATCGGTGTTATTGTGTTTTTCATCCCATTCGACCATCCAAGGTGCACTCATTGCTTCTTGCATTTTGTCAAAATCTAGCACATGCGCAATTGTAACGACTTTGCACCATCCTTCTTTGTCGTATGGAAGTTCAGCACTTTCATGTTCCGTCATAGTTCCTGGAAATTCAGTAATGGATCTTGACATGACATTTTTGAAGTCATCAAATGTGCCTTCAAAAGTAGATGTAAAACAAACATTCATTTACGTTCTCCTTTGGTTTTTTCTGGCAGGCTAACCAGACTATTCGGAATATCTCATACAGAACCACTGCACAATACCAAATCTATAGCACCTATTTTCTTAGGTATAGAATGCAAGTTAACATATTTTTTCAGGACAATAAATACATGAAAAAAATTAACCAACAATTATACGAACAGTTATGTATAATTACCTCTATTACAAATATATATAATTACTGGAGTCTGATTTATGTCACTGGATTTGGGACTAACATTAATCCCAATAGAGATTTCGTTTATTGAATTTATAATACTTTGTTTGATTAGTTTTTTTGCATCTGCGCTTTCTGCCTCTATAGGTTTAGGCGGTGGAATAATGACTATTACAGCATTTATATATCTAATAAACCCGCTAGCAGTAATACCTGTACATGCAGTTACACAAGCAAATTCTAATTTTTTCAGAGCTCTCATGATGAGGAAAGATATAAGTTATACCTGGATTAAACCTTTTATATTAGGAACAATATTAGGTGTACTAGTTGGAGGGCAGCTTGCATTTAACATGCCCAAACATTTACTTGAAGGAATTATTGGTATATTTGTAATCTATTCATTATGGGGTCCAAAATCGATTAATTTTACTAAACCAACAAATCTTATATCTCTCTTTACAGGTATAATCACATCTTTTGCTACTATGTTTGTTGGTGGAACCGGGCCGTTAGTTGCTCCATTTGTTAAATCTACTACAAATGATAGGAAAGTCATTGTAGCAACCCAAGGTGCCTATATGTCTATACAACATGGTCTAAAGATCTTAGTATTTGGTATATTAGGTTTTAATTTTGGCCCGTATATAATACTAATAGTTTCTATTGTTATATTTGGAATATTAGGAACATGGTTTGGTAAATACCTCCTTAATCTTATGCCAGAACGATTATTTACTATAGGGTTCAATTCGATTATTACAGGTCTAGCAATAAAATTGATCTATTCTCCGATTAAAGAGTGGTTTTTGTAATTAAAATTATATTATGTAAGGACACCCCCAAATGGGCTTTTCACTAGAATTTATAAAAAACCCAATTCAAATAGGCTCTCCTTTTCCTTCATCACAATCTTTTGCAAAACTCATGGTAGATTATGCAAAATTACAATCAAATTCAACAATAGTCGAACTTGGTCCAGGAACTGGCAGTGTTACAAATCAAATAATCAAACAAATGCCTTGTGATAGTCTATTTTTTGCAATAGAAATTAATGAAATACTTTATAAAAACTTCAAAAATAACTATCCAGAAACGATAATTTACCACGGTACAGCAAATGATATAAAAAAATATTTAAAAATGCATAACAGATGTCAAGTTGATTGTATAATATCGGCTATACCCTGGGCCACTTTATCAATTGATCTACAACAAGAATTATTTTCCGAAATATATGATGTTATAGCACCAGGTGGTACGTTTATTACAATCGCATTATTAATAGGAACCTTTTTCTCTAGGGGCAAGAAGTTTAAACAATTACTTGATTCTAATTTTCAATTAGTTAATAGAACTCCCATAGTATGGAAAAATCTGCCTCCAGCTATTGCATATATTTGTCGAAAGTAAATTTTATTATATTAAGTGTTGTGAAATATCTTCAAAACTATCTACAACAATATCAAATCTAGATAAGTCACCGTAGTTCTCACTTATCCCTGTTCCGAATTCATTTGGTCTATGAACATAACATGTCTTCATACCAGCACTGCTAGCCCCATCCAAGTCATATGCATGAGAAGCAACCATCATGGATTCTGTTGGTAACACATCTAACATTTTTATTGCCCCTAAGTAAACTTTTGGATCTGGTTTATAAGTACCAAAAAATTCTGTAGATAAAATAGAATCCCAAGGAACATCAGAATTTTTTGAAAGTTTAACTAACATAGACAAATTACCATTAGAAAGTGCTGAAATTATATGGCTT
The DNA here is from genome assembly GCA_045562575.1 of Dehalococcoidia bacterium. GTDB lineage: Bacteria > Chloroflexota > Dehalococcoidia > Lucifugimonadales > UBA6952 > UBA6952. The sequence continues at coordinate 2,058 of JBJKVQ010000025.1, read as the reverse complement.
GCTTTCAATTCTGCTAACCCTGGTAATGAATCATTCCATGGAATTAACCTATGCCATGACTGATTAAACTGAATTAATTCATCATTACTTATATGCGCTATCTTAAGCTCTTCTAAAAGTTCATTAAGAACTTCCATATGAATATCATCCATAGATAGATAGGATCTTTCTCCTTTAGCAACTTTAGATTGTAGAGACCTAAATCCTGATCTCCATTTATCAGTAAATTCGAATTCATCAAAGTTTAATCTATTTTGTGATGTAAAAGTTTTTGTTTCGAGATAAATAGATTTATGCCAATCAAAAACAGTTCCAAATACGTCGAAAAAAATTGCTTTAACATCTTGTTTTGTATTCATAACTTTTGACTCTTAATTATAAACCCAATCGATCTGACTCATCATGTACTTTGTCTAAATATTGCTTAGCACCAGATATTAATAACCTATTTACTGAACTATGAAAGTAACGAACTCCAAATTCTAGCCACATAGTAGTTTGATCTTCAGGACAACTACATCCAGCCCATTTACCTGCATCAAGAACTTTACCAAGAGCTCGTTTACCTGCTTCAACTACTTTCGGATGAGTCATTTGGCCAGGAAATCCCATAGAGGTAGATAAATCACCATGCCCCACAAAAACAACATCAACACCTTCTACTTTTGCTATTTTTTCCGCATTTTCAATACCTTGTGGAGTTTCAACCATAATACAAACTAAGGTTTCCTCATTACCATGATTTAAGTAATCTGGTGCCGACATACCCAACCCAAACTTATTGTTTCTATTAGCAACAAAATATCCCCTTTTACCTTTTGGCGGATATTTAACTGAATCAACAATAATTTTTGCTTCTTCAGCAGTCTGTACTTGAGGTGCTTGGATACCATGTGCTCCCAAATCTAGGAATGGTCGGATAATTTCAGGGGTATTCCCTATAGGTCGTACAATCGGTGTGATATTAGACGATTCGCAACTTTGAACACATTGTGGAAATACTTGTGTTGTTATATGGCCATGCTCATTATCAAGTAGAAGCCAATCAAATCCCAAATGACCAAAAATTTCTAAAGCACTAATTGAATAGTCGTACACCATAGCTCCCCAAACAGCTTGACCATTTTTCAACTTTTCTTTGGTTGTATTTTTGAACATCACAAATCCTCTCTAACCTCATTAATTCGTAATTAATTTAATTATTATATATGAAGTTGTGTAATTGAAAATCATTAAACTCCTTTGTATACTGCAAATACTGTAATAAAAAGCGAATATATTTTTTATATCAATATGTAAGAAAGAAAATTAATGGCAATAGCCAAAAGATCAGTACAATTTAGTTTCGAACCAAAAACATTAGATCGAAAATGGCAAGATCGATGGGCAAAGGATAAGCTTTATCATGTTGATGATGTAAGTGAAAAAGAAAATTGGTTTGAAATGACCATGTATCCATACCCTTCTGGTGATACCCACATTGGACACTGGTACGCTATGGCACCTTCTGATGCCCACGCACGATTTCGTAGAATGCAAGGATATAACGTTTTACATCCTATGGGTTTTGATTCTTTTGGATTACCAGCTGAAAATGCTGCAATACGAAGAGGTATACATCCTTATAAATGGACTATGGATAATATCGCTAACATGAAAAAACAATTTTATTCTATGGGAACTATATATGACTGGGATAGAGAAGTTAACACCTGCCAACCTGACTATTATAAATGGAATCAATGGTTCTTTTTAAAACTATTTGAAAATGGCTTAGCATACAAATCAAATGCACCAGTGAATTGGTGTAATCAATGTCAAACTGTTCTCGCAAACGAACAGGTAATTAATGGGAAATGTGATCGATGTGAAAGTGTTGTAATTCACAGAGATTTAGAACAATGGTTTTTCAAAATAACTGATTATGCGGAAGAGCTACTAAGCTTCGAAAAAGTTATAGACTGGCCAGAAAAAATAAAAACTCTTCAAGAAAATTGGATTGGGAAGAGTTTTGGAGTACAAGTAAAATTTGATTTGTCTCATTTGCAAATATCCACA
>JBJKVQ010000024.1:0-25287 GCA_045562575.1 Dehalococcoidia bacterium | reverse complement strand
TCAGGATTTCTTTCCCAACGCCTTACTTGGTCATTTAAATTAGCATTATGCTTTCCTAAGTTAAAATCATGTGAGAGCATAATCCTTTCCCCATATCCCGAATCAATTAACTCTTTTATAATGAGGGTCCTCGTATCCCAATCAGGATTTGTACCTGGAAAATGATCTAATCCGAGCCATGCACCTTTGTCCATTAACCCCTTAAGGTAGTCAATGTTCGTTGTATCGTTGCTATGACCTATACATACTCTATTTAAATCTACTCCTTCTTCTTCTAGAATCCTTACCTGTTCATTTCCTACAAATGCTGGGGAATAGGTATGTGTAAGAACTGGGACTCCTGTTTGTAAATGAGCTCTTGCTACTGCACGACTTACAGAATCAAATCGTTCAGTAATACCCTCTCGATCTGTAGATATTTTAATAACACCAGCCTTAATTCCAGTACCTTGAATTCCCTCATTTATTTCACGAACATATAAGGGTGCAATTAGATTTGGATCCGTTCCAACAAATTCCCTTGGGGGCGCAATCCAACTACCAGTTGTTGTAATGATATTAATGTTTGTTTTCTTTGAAACTTCTTGAAGCAATAACACATCTCTTCCTAAATCAAATGGAGCCATATCAATTACAGTAGATATTCCTTCATTTTTACATTTTTCTAAATGCGTAATTGCTGTATGTATCGTGGTCTCTTTATCAATAAATTCCGGATACACCTCTTTAATCCCAGCTGATGTACTCAATATATGTTCATGAACCAATGTGTACCCTAATTCAGAGCTATCGATAGTGCCTGTTACTGTGTTTATTGTAGTCATTGTTACCTCACTTAATCATTTATGCTTGATAAAGTAAACGATGGAGATATACTTTGGCCTGTAAAGATATCGTCTTTTGTCAGACCAGAATGCACTAATACTGAATCTATGCCAAAATTATTTGCACCTGCTATATCAGTTTGTAGTTGATCCCCTACCATAACCATATTCATAGTTTTAGTCCTACGAAATGCCTCTTGGTAAATTTCTTTATATGGCTTTCCTAATCTTGTTATTTGTAATTTTGACTTACCTGGATATCGAACCTCTACAAATGATTCCAACCATAAAAGTATACTGCCTGCACCAATCCCATAATAGTCTGAAGTTTTTGGATATAATAAATCTGGATTTAGTAATACCACTGAAACTTTGTCTTTCTTGTCAAGAATAGTAAATAAATTATTAACAAGATCTTCAATAGAACTAAAAGTATAGTTATCTGGGGATGCTGCAATAATTAATACGTCAAAATCATTATTACTAATTATCCCTCCAGCGTCTGCGACATATGCCAAACAATCATCAGTTCCAATAACTCTACACATTGAACCCTTGAGTTTATTTTCTTCAAAATATGGATAAATTAAAGAACCAGCTGTAATTATTTTTTCATCTGATATGTCCAAACCGAAGCTTTTATAAAAAATAGAAGAAGTTGAAACCGAACGCGATGCATCATTTGTCAAAATAAAATATGGTTTATTAGTATCATTTAATTTTTCAATTAAGGTTATAGCACCAGGTAAAACACCAAATTCATTCACAAGAACTCCGTAAGCATCAAACAACAGAACTTCATAATTTTTAATTAAGTTATTAATAGTTATTTTTGGTATATTGGACACTTCTATTTATAGCCTTATATTATTCTTGGCCTTGAATGAAAGCTGAGTGGAAAGAATCAACGCCACCTTTTACTGTCCCATCTTCGGATCTTGTTATCACTACTGGGCTTGCAAAACTAGGAAAACCACTGTCTAAAGAGTGGTCTCCAATACTTTGAAATCTATGTCCTCTTGGCTCTAATTTTGATAAAACTTCAGCAGAAATACGAGGATCAGTACTTATTACCCTAGAACTACAATCTATCCGAGGTGAATCAATGGCTTCTTGAGGGCTCATACCATAATCTATACATTTAATTATCAACTGTGTTACACAATTAGTTATACGGCGACCACCAGAAGCTCCAACTGACATTTCAACACCATTATCACCCAATACTAATGCTGGAGTCATATTGTTTAATGGGAATTTCCCTGGCTTTATAGAATTTACTCTATCAGCAATAGGATCAAACCACATCATTCCATTGTTCATAATCACTCCTGTGTTTTTTGGGACAACTCCTGAACCAAATCCAGACATCAAGGTATTAGTTAATGAAACTGCATTCCCAAACTTATCTATAACTCCTAAATGAGTTGTACCTTTATCCTCTGAAGGAACACTTGCAGGAAGAACTTCTTTGGGTTTTCTTTTTTCTTCAATCCAAGGATTTCCTGATCGGTAATTAATTTCTTTCCCATCTGAATATTGTGATATTCCACTCATTTCCTGAAAACGAGTTTTTATATATCCATCAGAAACAAGTCCCTCCCATGGAACATCCACGAAATTAGGATCAGCTAAATACTCGAATCTATCAGCGTATGCCATTCGAGCACTCAATATATATGCATTTAACATCTCAATAGAATTATGTTCAATTTTACTCAAGTTAAAGTTGTTTACTAATTTTAAAGTCATTGCACTGGTGGTACCAGCGCATGCGTATGGAGGAACACGTACAGTTTTATCTCTGTAGGTAAATTCTAATCCTTGCTCCCAAACAAATGGTGTATATTGAGCAAAATCCTCACTAGTAAGGATTCCACCGTTATCTTGTATATCTTTCACTATCGATTTTGCTACATCCCCTTCATAAAATCCCTTAGGACCATATTTACTAATTTGCTCTAAAACATCAGCCAGATCTGGTTGTTTAAATTTATTTACATCATTAATATCACTAGTTGGCATTACCCCAGAAGGCATTAATACGCGTCGCAATTCGTCATACTGGAAAACAAATCCCATAAGTTTCCCAATATCAAATAAAAGATGCCAGTGCGGGGTAATTCCTTCTCTAGCTAACTTTATTGAAGGGGCAACTAATTCTGACCAAGGCATAGATCCATACATTTCATGTGCTTTGTATAATCCAGCAACTGCGCCAGGTATAGCTATAGATTTAAATCCATGAATGTTTTCATCATTTTTTACACTAGCCCATCCAAAACTACCAACTCCCTGTTGGCTAATAATTGAATACATATCAGCATTTGCGCTCAAAGATGCTTGCATGGGGAACCCAATAACACCACCCTTGTCACCAACTTGAAAATTTAGATAACCACCACCACCTATACCACTAGAAGTTGGTTCAACTACTCCAACGGCTAAACATGATGCGACAGCTGCATCAATAGCATTGCCTCCACTATCTAATACAGCTTTCCCAATTTCAGTTGCATAACGATCTTTTGTACCAACCATTCCAGAAGTTGATATGGCTTCAGATTTTAATAAACTCACATTATTTTGCTTAGTCATATTTCCATCCTTTAACTGTTTAAATCTTTTCACTTAATTTATCAATCTATTCAAAGAGTCAATAAAATAATCGATATCATTTGTTGTTAGCCCATAATGTGGCACAAGTCTCCATCTTGTATCACTATGATATGGTCCAGCCTTTATTCCTTTTTGGTTTAGTTTTTCGGAGATTTCAAAAGGGTCATCTACATCTAATTCTAGATAAACTAAATTAGTTTCAACAGGTTCAACTCGTACCTTTTCTAATTCTAATAACCTTTTTTCAAGGTATTTTGCTAATTGATGATCATTTCTAATACTATTTTCATAATTTTTAAGTGCAACAATTCCAGCAGCTGCAATTACACCTGCTTGCTTCATTGATCCACTGAGTATTTTTTTCCATTCTTTTACTTCATCAATGAAGGCTCGAGAACCAACAACTAACGATCCGATGGGAGCTCCTAAGCCTTTTGAAAGACAAAATAAAACTGAATCTGTTTTTTCTGTTAGTTTTTCTGGAGATATATCCAGTGATATAGATGCATTAAATATCCTTGCCCCGTCCAAATGTATGGGAATATTACTTTTTCTGACAATATTATGTAAAGTTTTCATATCATTAATATTCAGTACTTTACCACCAGCAAGATTATGTGTGTTTTCAACAATCATTACTTTTGTTTTTTGAACTGCAATTTCATCAATAATTAAACGATTGATATCTTCAATATCTAACATCCCTCTATTATTTGTTTTGACTGCTTGGGCTTGTATATCAAATATTTGAGGTAAGCTTTTTTTAAGAGATTGATCTCTATTAAATTCACGATTATATGTGTGTGAATTGTCACCAATGATGACACTTTCACCTTGCTTACAATAAGCTAATAATGAAATTAAATTACCCATTGATCCACTAGATACAAATGTTGCAGATTCTTTATTGAAGAGCTCTGCACTCATTTCTTCTAATTTATTCACGGAAGGATCTTCTCCAAAGCCATCATTACCTACTTCCGCAGTATGCATAGCATCTCTCATTTGCGGTGTTGGAAGACTGAAGCCATCTGCTCGTAATTCAATGTATTTTTTTGATTCAAACATAAAATTCTCTAAAACTGCCATAGGTTCCTCTTACTAAAAGAGACTAAATTTGAAGGGTATAATAACAGAGATAGATGCAGATTTACATAGATAAATACTACCTAAACAGCATTAATACAGCTGAGCTTTTCATAGCATAGCCAAAAGTGTTACCATTTAAAGGTGTTGAAATTACAAATTAGTTAGAATATGAAACTACCTTTAGCTCTTCAAAATCCCAGTTTTCGTGCCTTTTGGGGAGGAACCTTGATCTCTGTTATTGGGTTCCAGATGTTACGATTTACTCAATTTTGGCTAATTTTTGATATTACAGATTCTTCTCTTTATATTGGTTACTTAGCATTAGCCAGTGGTATCCCGACAATTGTATTCAATATAATTGGCGGTGTTTATGCGGATCGTTTAAATCAAAAAATGTTGGTATTCACAACTCAACTCCTATTGGCCATATTTATATTCATTTTATTTCTCTTAACATTTATTGGTGTTATTAATGAATGGCATATTATAATCCTGGCCCTTTTATCAGGATCAGTAGAAGCTTTTGACCAACCAGCTCGAAGAGCTCTATACCCAAGTCTTATTGATAGAGAAGCAATCCCAAGTGGAGTTGCTCTATTATCTGGAATATGGCCAGGCACAAGGATAATTGCTCCAGCTATAGCTGGTTTTCTTATTGTTTGGACATCTGTAGCAACTACAATTCTGATATCCGCTATAGGATTTTTGATCATGGCAATTATCGCATTAACTTTAAAAGTTAATTTTTCCCCACAGCAAAAAAATACGTCTCCATTAGAAGATTTACTCGAAGGCTTTAGTTATATAAAAAGTCATTCTATATTTAGATTTATTATTAGCATTACATTTTTTCAAAGTTTTTTTGCATTGGCATATATTCCAATGATGCCAGTAATAGCAAAAGAAGTACTAAGCTTAGGCCCAGAAGCTCAAGGTATTCTTCTGGGTGCTAGTGGATTAGGGGCTCTCTCGACAACAATTGTTATAGCTATAAAACCTAATCTAGGTTCAAAATTCTTTCACGTTGTTATCGGAAGTTTCTTGAGTGGATTATCTGTTGTTATTTTTGCTCTATCATCTATATTAAGTGAGTCATATTATTTAGCAGTAATTTGTATGTTTATTGTTGGTATTTTTGGCACTCTTCCTGCAATTTCTGCACAAAGTTCTTTGCAACTTTCTGTACCAAATAATTTGAGAGGCAGAATTATGGGTTTGTATGGACTAACCTTTAGCTTAAGACCATTAAGTGGTTTTCAAGCTGGATTAATATCAGGTTTTACAAATCCAACATTCGCAATAGCATTTGGAGGTGCTGCCCTCAGTTTATTCACAGTGACAAGTTATATGACAAATAAGAATGTACGAAAATTCAATCAAATAATTGATGGGTAATAATTCCATTTCTTTTTCAATCTAAAAATGATAGTATGAGACAGGTGTTTTTTTACGAAATATATAAACATAATTTATCTAAATGAAGACTATTGTACTTACATCACTAAACCCTAAAGACGGTAAAACTTCTTGTGCGCTTGGACTCACAGAATCCCTAAATAATAAGGGTTATAAATCAACATGTATTGAATTATTTAATTCAGATAACGAATCTATTGAAACCAGTTTCATTAAGCAATTATATCCAAATGACATTGGGTCATTTCCATATAATTTAAACCTAGAAAATAAAAAAGAAATTCTTGAAAATATAAACAAGTTCAAAGATACTACTGATTATCTAATAATTGATGCTCCTAGTCTCAATGAAACACCTCATGAAGTGACGGAATTTCTTATTGAAATACCAGAAATTAGTATCGTATTAATAATAAAGTTGGAAACAACAGATTCGATTACTACCATACAAGAAAAACTAAATAATGCCTCAAAAATAACTAAAAATAATATCAGTGGAGTTATTTTTAATTCTGTCCCTAAATATTCTGAACGTGGATTGGAATCACATATAGTTGAACTAACCAAAGATTCTACTGTCTCTGTATTAGGTTCTATACCACAAAGCAGAACAATGAAAGGCATTACCAGCAGTAGTATTTTGGATATAACGGAAGGTATATTAACTGCAGAACACCCCATCGAATATTATGAGTCAAAAATTATAGAACGAATTATGATTGGCGGAATGGTTTTAGGGTCTGGTAAAGACTATTTCAATCGTTTTAACAATAAAGCTGTGGTAGTTCGAGGTAATAGACCAGATATTCAAATGGCAGCAATAAACAACAATACAAGTTGTTTGATTTTTACTGGGGAACATACCATTACTGATTATATAAAATATCATGCAAGCGAAGAAGAAATTCCTATCATTTCTGTAAATGCATCCACACACGAAACATTAAATCTTATATCCTCACAATTTATCCAACTAAATTTATTACATAAATCAAAAATTGAACATCTATCAAAACTTATTGATCAACAAGTAATTATCGATAACTTATTGTAAAGAATATTTAAAAATATTTGGTGACGATTTATTAATAGAACCTAGGTAATGTAATGCCACACTAATAGATGATTTCGATTTTGTTAAAACGGCGTTGTGAATGTATAGTTAAACTTCAGGTACAATGACCTTAGCAGAAGCAATTAATTGTCCTAATTGATTGGTCCCTATTAATTCAACTTCAAGTTCAGTTTTTCCAGTCTCTTCATTAACATACTTATTATTAACTTTACCTGAATATTTAACTTGATCACCTGGTCTGAATGGCTCCAAAGCTCGCATGCTAAATTTGCTGTAGGCTAAATTTTGATAAGGAAAGGATAACTCTAATGCCTCCATCATATGTCCACATGTTGCTACACCCATATTGACTGTACCTGCAAAAATTCCTGTTTTAGCATATTCGGGATCTGTATGTAAATTCTTTCGAACCTCATCAGTTTCTGTAGGAGTTGCTCTATTATTAACTTTTGCATACATATCAATAGTTTCTTGACTTTCAGTTTTATTTAACACAACCAATTCATCACCTATAGATACGTCATTGAAATTTGTTTTACTGGCATTGATAGACATTCTGTCCCCCTTATAGCGTTTATGAACGTGATTTTTGTCCTGCAGATCTTTCCCAAATAATATTGTAAAGATATTCTGCCACTAATTCATCTCTTTGATTTTTAGCTTGTATTTTGAAACTAACAAATTTATTGCCAGTTTTTGTTTCCCATCTGTTGGAAATCTCAGTAGTACTAGTAATAATATCTCCTGCCACAACAGGAATACCAAAAAATTTAGTCTCTGTACCAGCGAATGGAGTACTTCGAGGGGCTTTAGCGTATTTTTCTGGCCCTACATAACCGTAATTTTCAAAAATGTCATGTCTTCTCATTGGTGCAAAACTATATATCATCGATAAAGGTGCAACAAGATTCTGAAATCCCTGTGATTGTGCAACAGATGTATCATGATGTTGTCGATTATTATTTTGAATTGAATTCGAATATGAAGAAATATAATCTTCGGTAATTTCTATAGTTAACGGTGGAGCTGAATGCCCTATTTCCATAACATCCCAAGTATAAACTACTTCTTCATCTGAGTTACTCATAATTATCCCCTTTAATCACTTTCTAGGATTGTAGATTGCGCATATAACTGAGTCAAGTATAAAACTAGAAGTTACATTTCAAAATTAATATGTGATATTATTTGACCATCCAAAGATTAAGAAAATCGAACTGGAGGAATAGCAAATGCAATTTGGAGTATTTTTACTTTTACAATCCCCTGATGTTCAACCTTCACCAACTATATATGATAATGCTATAAAACAAGCAGAATTAGCTGATGAATTAGGCTTCAATACTGTATGGTTAGCCGAGCATCATTTTTCAAGTTACGGGTATTTACCTTATCCATTAATGATGGCTATAAAAATCGCTGAAAGAACTAAATCTATACGTGTTGGAACTGCCGTATTAGTACTACCTTTACATCATCCAATAAAATTAGCTGAAGAAATTGCTATGGCAGACCAATTAACAAACGGAAGAATTGAAATTGGTTTTGGGCGAGGTTATCAAGAATATGAATTTGACCGTTTAGGTGTAAACATTCATGAAAATAGAGAAATGTTTGATGAAAGCCTAGATATTATATCTAAAGCACTACAAGAAGAAACTATAACGTATGATGGGAATTATTATAAAATTCCTGAGACCGCAATTTTTCCTAAAACAATACAAAATCCACACCCACCTTTCTGGATAGCAGCACAGAGTCCAGATAGTATTAAAAAGGTGGTGCAAAAAGGATATAAATGTATAACTGGCGGTTCAAGTGCGCCCTCAGGGGCAGTAAAGCAAAATTGGGAAGTTTTTCAAAATGCTGTTGAAGAAAGTGGTGCAGGATGGCCCCAAGAATTTGCAATCCAAAAACAAATATATGTTGCTGAAACTGAAGAAGAGGCCCGAAAAGAATTGGATAATGCCATGTGGCACTACCGATTAGTAACTTCACTAAGAGGAAATACTCAAGTAGTAGAAAAAGGTAAAGCTATTGAAAAAGTTTTAGATAACGAACCTGATTTGGATACAGTTTATGATGAATGGTTAATATTTGGAGACCCAGAGACGTGTACTAAAAAGATCCAGAAACTAATTGATACTACAGGCATCACTTCTTTAAATTGTGTATTTAAAATAGGAAGAATGGACAACGAAAAGGTAATGAAATCAATGAAGCTTTTTGCTACAGAGGTAATGCCTCAATTTAAAAATGTTATCGGTACTGGTCAAAAAACAATAGTAAAACAGTAAAACACTAAATACAATATTATGAATCTAACTAATCAAAATATATTGAAACGTACCCCTATAATTAATCTCAGGGTAATTAATGTAATAGTAATTCTTTTTATATTAAGTGTAATATTTTCAGGATGTTTCATTGAATCAAAAGAACAAATTCTTTTCACCCAAGGAAGTTCAATATATATTGTTGATTCAGATGGTAACAATTTAAAAAAAATAGTCTCTCCAAATTCTAATACTTCTCCATCATGGTCACCAAAATATGATCAAATATTGTTCATTACTAATAGCAATACAATAGCTAGTGTTAATCGAGACAAACTAGATGAAATACAAATTTATAAAGAGTTCAATCAAGATCTGCCAATAAGTAATTTACAATGGTCACCAAACGCAAGATATATATCTTTTAACGCAGATAATAATATACGAATATACGACATTAGTTCTTCTGAAGAAATATTAAATCTCCAAGGGTATAGTCACCATGATTGGTCGAGAGATTCTGAATGGATAGCAATTTCTTCAAGTAATATTGATAACGGTGGAATTATTCAAAGAAATCCACTTGGTGTAAATGAATTAAAAAGAACTACTGATCCAACACATTTTGCTCCACAATGGTCCCCTAGTAATGAAAAATTAGCCTTTCTGAAACCAGATGACGAGGTCAATCATTTATATCTTATGGACCTTAGTAGTAAAAGCGATACAAATGAAGCAATATTACTTTATAAAGATTTGAGTCTTGATACAACATATTCATGGTCTCCAAATGGAAAAGAAATAGCATTTACTTCGGCAAAAAATCCTGAAGAAAATGATGAAATATATGTAATAAATATTGAGAGTCTTGAAACTAAAAGACTAACTATTAATTCAAATAAATCAGATAGAAATCCTGTATGGTCTCCTGATGGGAGTCGAATCACTTTTATCTCAAGTAAAGAGGGCGATAACGAAAATGTAATTTTTGCCGCCTACATCATGAATGATGATGGAACAAAACAAGAAAAAATTACGGAATATTCTTTAGGCAATCAAACTCTTGGTTGGTACGCACACAATTAATATTATAAACTTCTTAGTTGTTATGCTTGATCTTCATAAACATTTTTTGGGTCTAATCGAGCAGTGGTAATATGGTCTGGTGATATAATTCCACCCGATAGTACAAACTGACCTGCTTCTGCTACTTTTAGGTCTGTATCGTAAACTTCATCTAAATTGACTAAAACAACAAATCCTGAATTCGGGAGTGGAGCTGTGGGAACATAAACTACAGCTTTTCTTTCAAAATCAGAAGGTTGAGTAATACCAGTTAAAAAACCTACTGACCAGAATCCTTCGCGGGGGAATTGAATTAAAACTACTCGCTTAAAACCAGTTTCTTTGCTTCCAGAAAAGGATTCTACAAGCTTTCTTGAGGCTAAATAAATGGGGCCAATTACTGGAATATTAAGCATTGTCTTTTGAACAAGACGCACAGCACTTCTACCTGCAGCAGTATAGAAAGAAAATCCAACAATATAAATAATCAAAAGTGCAGATATAACACCAATACCAGGAAAGATGTTAAAAGGTAATTTATCGTCTAATTCGTAATTGTCATACAATAATCTAATCGCAGGATTTAATATTCCATCTACAAACTGAAACAAAAAATCAACAATCACATATGTAAGAGCAAAAGGAATAGCTAGCAGGCTCCCTGTTAATAATGTATTTCCAAAATGCTTAATTATTTTACGTTTTAACCATTGCATGGGGTAGTTCAGTCCTTTTGTTCAACCTTAACAGTGTAGCAGAAATAAATCAGCTCTGCTCATGATTTATAAAGATTACAATTGATTACACCAGATAAAAGATGATTACACCAGATAAAAGATAATTTATTTTAATTTTGCAACCGTGCTCTATTGACTTAGTTCAGTGTGAATGGTAAATTTCGTTCCGGTATTAAAATTTCATGTACTTATAAATATGATATTTACGAACTAAGGAGCATTTTTTATGAGCTTATTACCATTATTAGTATTAGGAGCAGGCGCTTTAGCATTATTGTTTGCAGCCTATCTTGCTTACAAAGTTATTTCTGAAGATGCAGGAAATGAAAGAGTCCAAGAAATTGGAGCAGCCATTCATGAAGGTGCGATGGCCTTTTTAAACAGAGAATATAAACTTCTCGCGATTTTTGTCATTATTATCACCGGTGTATTAGCGGTTTTTATTGACTACGATGTATTAAACAAAATTGAAGGAAGCAACTCAGGATTACCTTCAACTGCCATATCCTACATTTTTGGTGCTATAGGTTCAGCACTAGCTGGATTTATAGGTATGCTCATTGCAGTCAAGTCCAATATGCGTACTGCTACTGCGGCTACAAAAGGATTAAATCCAGGCTTGAGAGTAGCCTTTAACAGTGGATCTGTTATGGGAATGACTGTTGTAGGAATAGGTATAACAGGCATAACAATACTATATTTAGTTTTTCAAGATGCTCAAATTATTTCAGGTTTTGGATTTGGGGCCTCTACAATTGCTCTTTTTGCAAGAGTCGGCGGGGGTATTTATACAAAAGCAGCTGACGTAGGAGCTGATCTTGTTGGTAAAGTCGAACAAGGAATTCCAGAAGATGATCCAAGAAATCCTGCCGTAATAGCAGATAATGTTGGTGATAATGTTGGTGATGTTGCTGGTATGGGAGCTGATTTATTTGAATCATATGTCGGATCGATAATAGCAGCCATAGCTTTGGCTACTACATCTACTGTATTTGCTTCACAAGCAGCAGAATTTGACGGACCACGATTTTTATTACCATTACTTATAGCAAGTATTGGAATTGTTTCATCAATAATCGGTACTTTTCTTGTTAGAACCGGAGAGAATGCTTCAATGAACAAACTTTTGTGGGCACTTCGAACTGGTATATTTACAGCTGGTGGGTTAGTAATTCTTGGAACGGTTGCAGCAGTTGGTTATCTGGACTTTGAACTTGCTGCAAATCAGTCGAAATGGAATTTTGTATGGGTTGTAGTTGTCGGTATTATTGTAGGCCAAGTAATTGGCACTGCAACAGAATATTATACCGCTTATGAATATGGCCCTACGAAAAAATTGTCTGAACAAGCTGTTACTGGTCCAGCAACCGTAATTATTGGAGGAATGGGTTTAGGTATGATAAGTACTGCAATCCCAACTATTGCAATTATTGCAGGTATTTTGATTTCTTATGAATTAGCTGATATTTATGGAATAGCACTTGCTGCAGTAGGTATGCTTTCAACATTAGGTATAACATTAGCTACAGATGCTTATGGTCCTGTTGCTGATAATGCTGGTGGTATTGCCGAGCAAGCTCATCTTCCAGAAGAAACAAGAGAGAGAACTGATGCACTAGATGCGCTGGGAAATACAACAGCAGCTACAGGAAAAGGATTTGCAATTGGCTCAGCTGTATTAACTTCTCTTGCTCTTATGGTAGCTTATGCACAATTAGTAGGACTTGAAGCTTTAGACTTATTAGAGCCAAAGGTATTAGTTGGTCTATTAATTGGATCTGTTCTACCATATGTATTCTCTTCTATGACAATGCAAGCTGTTGGTCGAGCTGCAAATAGTATGATTCAAGAAGTAAGACGACAATTTAGAGAAATCCCAGGAATTATGGAAGGAACTGGTAAACCTGATTATGCTAAAGCTGTCGATATTAGTACTAGTGGGTCATTAAGAGAAATGGTTTTACCAGGACTATTAGCTGTAATAGCACCTATTCTTGTTGGATCATTGATGGGTAAAGATGTATTAGGAGGTATGCTTTTAGGTTCTATAGCATCAGGTTTCTTACTAGCTGTCACCATGGCAAATGCTGGTGGCGCTTGGGATAACGCAAAAAAATATGTAGAACTTGGTAACCATGGAGGAAAAGGATCTGAAGCTCACGAAGCTGCAGTGGTCGGAGATACCGTTGGAGATCCATTTAAAGATACAAGTGGACCTTCTCTAAACATTCTCATCAAACTAATGGCTATGGTATCACTAGTATTTGGTGTACTTTTTATTTAAGAAATATTCTAATAGTAAACAAAAAGAGCTTTTCAAAAATTGAAAAGCTCTTTTAATTTTGTAAGAAGGGATTGTATTGTTTTTCATGAGAAATAGTTGTTTCGCTTCCATGCCCAGGAAGTACAACCATATCTTCGGGTAAAACCAGTAATTTGGTCCGAATACTTTCGAGTAAAGTTTCTCCGTCCCCACCAGGTAAGTCATAACGACCAATACTTTCATTAAATAATGTGTCACCACTGAAAATCACATCTTTAACTAAGAAACAAACCCCTCCAGGAGTATGGCCAGGAGTATGAATTATTGTCATGGTCAAATTACCAAGTTCTATCTTCTGATCTTGAATTAAATAAAAGTCGGGATTTGGAGCCGGCAAATAATTAGGAATGATTTGTTCTAACCATTCACTTCCATTGTTGAGAATCCCCAAATCTGCTTCATGTAAAGCAAATTCTGCTTTCGAAGTATCAACTAATTTTGCAACTGCAGCAGTATGATCACCATGACCATGTGTGTTAAGGATATAACGAATGTTTTTTCCTAAATTTTTCACTTCAAATGCTATTCGATCTGCCTCAGCTCCAGGGTCAATCACTATACATTCATCAGTCGAATCAGAAGAAAGTATATATACATTTTCAGGAAAAGGAGGGACAACAATTCTTTTTATTTCTATACCATTTGATTTAGAAAACACTTATACCTCGAAATTTATTCTAATGGCATTCCGTCCATATTAGCCCATTCACCCATAGAGCCATCGTAATTGGCAACCTTATCAAATCCCATTAACTTTAATGTAAACAGTACGTGCGCCGCACGTATGCCTCCCTGTCAGTAAGTAAATACTTGTTTTTCTCTGGTAACTCCGATTGATGCAAATATTTTTTCTAACTCTGAAGGAGATTTAAAACAAGACAAATTATTTGAATCAATAAAATCTAACCATTCTGTATATACACAAGATGGTACATGACCAGAATTTTTATTACCTCTGGAATTTTGTCCATTGTACTCTTCAATGGTACGTGCGTCCCAAATCACCTCAGTATCACTATTAATTGCTGATAAAACTTGATTGGAATCTGCAATCAAAGAATCATCTTTTTTAGCAACAAATTTAGTTTTATCAACTTTAGTAGGTGCTAGTGCAACAGGTTTGTTTTCATCAATCCACTTAACCCATCCACCATTCAACACTTTGGAATTAGTATGTCCATAATAATTAAGGACCCACCAAAATCTTGTAGCTGTTAAAGAATTTTTACCGTCATAGCAAACTACTAATGTGTCACTATCTATACCTAAATTACTCATAAATTCTTCTACTTCTTCTTTATTCATGACATGTAAAGAAGAAGTAGCACTTTTAACAAAAGTATTGCTACCAACATTTACAGCATTTGGTATGTGTGCTCTAAAAAATGAATCTGGTGGATCACAATCTATAATTCTGATATTAGGTTTGTCTAAATTTTCCAATAACCAATCCGTATCGGCTAACATTTCTGGTTTATAATAATTTTCAGTCATAACAAAGCTCCCTGCTTTTTGCTCGTCATGTTAACATATATAGACGACATTACTAAAAGGATAACAATACTATCTTTAAGATGTAAATAATACTTTGCAGACATTATGCATAATTATGAAAGGAAACGCGAATAATGACTGAAATGGATACCATAGTTTCGCTTGCTAAAAGAAGGGGATTTGTTTTTCAATCCAGTGAAATTTATGGTGGACTTGCCTCAACATATGATTATGGACCCTTAGGCATAGAGTTAAAAAGAAATATTCGCGAAAGTTGGTGGAACCACTACATTAGCCAAAGAGAAGATGTTGTTGGAATAGATTCTGCAATATTAATGGCTCCATCCGTCTGGGAAGCATCGGGCCATGTTCAGGGCTTTTCTGACCCACTCGTTGAATGTAATAATTGCAACCAAAGGTTTAGGCTTGATCATCTTGATAATCAGGAAATCTGTCCAAATCCAACATGTGAAAATCAACCTTTATCTGCACCAAGACAATTTAACTTAATGTTTAAAACCTATTTAGGACCCGTAGAAGAACAAGCAGCCCAAACGTATTTACGACCAGAAACCGCACAAGGTATTTTTGTTAATTTTCAAAATGTACAAACTACAACTAGGAAAAAAATACCTTTTGGTATTGGTCAAATAGGAAAATCCTTTAGAAATGAAATCACAGTTGGTAACTTTCTTTTTAGGACTAGAGAATTTGAACAAATGGAAATGGAGTTTTTTGTTAAACCTGGCACTGATGAAGAATGGCATGATCAATGGATTAATTACAGTTTGGAATGGTACGATAAATTAGGCATATCTAGAGATAAAATTCAAGTTAGAGCACATGAGAAAGATGAGTTATCACATTATTCAAAAGCAACTTCAGATATCGAGTATTTATTCCCATGGGGATGGGGAGAATTACAAGGAATTGCTAACAGAACAGATTTTGATTTAAAAGCCCATACAACACATAGTGGTGTTAGACTAGACTATTTTGACCAAGAAAATAATGAACATTACACGCCATATGTTATCGAGCCTGCGGTAGGTGTTGATCGAATTTTTTTAACACTTTTAATTGATGCGTACAGAGAAGAAGAAATAAATGAAGGAAAAGAAAAACGTACCCTTTTAAAGCTAGCTCCACAAATTGCCCCAGTTCAAATTGCCATACTTCCCTTATCGAGAAATGAAAAATTAGTACCAAAGGCAAAAGAAATTTTTACTTTACTTAATCAAAGTTATAGTTGTGAATACGATGATGCACAAAGTATCGGTAGACGCTACAGAAGACAAGATGAAATTGGAACCCCATTATGTATCACAGTTGACTTTGATACAATCGAGAAAGATAACCAAGTCACAATTAGAGATAGAGATAGTATGGAGCAAATTCGAGTTCCAGTCGAAAACTTACAAGCCCATATACAAAACACATTACTTTGAATATGAAAATATTACATTTCGCAGATCTACATATTGGAGTTGAAAATCATGGTTTTCCAGACCCAAAAACTGGAATTTCCACAAGATTGCTAGACTTTTTAAAAACGTATGATGAAATGATTGACTATGCTATCGACCAAAATGTAGACCTAGTAGTTTTTGCTGGAGACGCATATAAAGTAAGAGATCCTTCACAAACACACCAAAAAGAATTTACTAACAGAATAATAAAACTTGCTAAGAATAATATCGCTACATATCTAGTTGCTGGAAACCATGATTTACCTGCAATACAAGGTAAGGCAAATGCTTTGGAAGTATTCCCTATATTTAATCAAGATATGGTTCATGTTTCAGATCGATTAGATACATCAACCATTCAAACTAAATCAGGACCAATCCAAATAATTGGTCTTCCGTGGATTAAAAGAAGCCAATTTCTTACAAGAAAGGATACTCAAAGTTTATCGATAGACAAAATTACAGAACTACTTGAGGAAAGAATAACTAATAGTTTGCTTTGGGAAATTGAAAAACTTGACGCTTCTGTTCCTGCTATCCTTGTTGGCCATGTAACAGTTGCAGGTGCAACAGTAGGTACTGAACGCAGTATGATGTTGGGTCGCGACCACACTATATTAACTTCAACTTTAGCAAACCCGTTACTTGATTATATTGCTCTTGGACATATTCACAAACATCAAATATTAGCTAGAAACCCACATGTAGTATATGCAGGTAGTCTTCAAAGAGTAGACTTTTCTGAAGAAAAAGAAGATAAAGGTTTCTGTGAGATTGAACTAGATTCCACTAAAGAATCTGGATCAAGAATGACTGGTTTTAATTTTAGACCTGTCTCTGCAAGAGAATTTATTACTATTGATATCGATATAACAGATGAATTTGACCCTAATAAACAAATTATAAAATTATTACAAACCAAAACAGTTAAAGAAGCGGTAGTAAGAGTAAGAATAAATGTTCCTGAAGGCCTTTCTTCAATCATTGAAGAATCAACAATTAGAGAAAACCTACAGGATGCACATTACATTACTTCAATAACCAAAAATATCCAACGTGCAAGCCGATCAAGGATTACTGCTGAGGCAAGTAGAGGACTTTCATATAGGGAAGCTCTAGATGTTTATATGAATTCAATAAATCTTGATACGAACAAAAAAAATGAATTAATGGGAACACTAGATAAACTAATTCTAGCAAATGAAGATGATAACGAATAATATTAAATAAACACTTGGAGGATAATTATGTCAGAATTCAAACAACATGTATTAGTTTGCGATGTCGTAAGAGACGACGGCAGAAGGTGTGGAAATAAAGGTGGAGGTAGCGTTAAGAATAAATTTGTTGAAGTTTTAGCTGCTCGTGACTTAAGTTCGGATGTGTACGTTTCTAGCGTAGGATGCACAAGTCAACATGGATTATGTGAAATTGAACAAGCTAGCATAATCATTTATGGGAAAAATAATCAAGGAACTTGGTATATTGCCAGTGATACCAATGTTGAGCAAATTGTAGAAGAGCATATTATTAACGGCAATATAGTTGAATCACTACTCAATGAAAAAATGAAAGTAAGATTTGATAATTAATGAATGAGGAAAATTTCATTCCTAAAATATCTAATTATAAATCTGAGATAGTTCTTTTATTATTTGTTGTTGTTGCTGTAATAGCATTTTTATTTATTATGCAAGAGCGTACAAAAAGAGCTCCTGATTTTGAATCTAAAATTTATCCAGGTTTGGAAGAAACTTTTAATCTGAATGAAAATATTGGTACCCCAATATTGATAAATTTCTGGGCATCATGGTGTGTTCCTTGTGAAGTAGAATTTCCACACATACAAAAGATGCGAGAAAAATACAAAAAAGATGATTTAATTATCTTTGGAATAAATTCTTTTGACCTTACAGAAGATGCTATTAGTTTTATCAACAGGCTCAATATATCTTTTCAAACTGGACCTGACCCAAATGGTGAAATTAATGACCTTTATGAAATAACTGGACTACCTGTCACAATATTTATTGATAAAAAAGGTATAATTCAACAAAAAAAAATTGGATATATTGATGAAGAAACACTCGAAAAATGGATTTCAAAAGAAATTGAGTGATAATGGATAACATTACAGGATTTGGCCTCTTCTTTTTAATAATAAAATTAATCCATATAACGGCTTCCACTATATGGGTGGGCGGAAGTCTATTTTTTTTACTGGTAGTCAATCAATCAATAACACAAGAAAATAAATTCTTAAAAGGGATTTTAGGATCAAATTTTAAACAAATTGTTGATTTATGCATATGGATTTTACTTCTTAGTGGAGTTATATTAACTGTTAATAAACTAACCTCAAATAGTGCTACAGTAGTATATGGATCATTATTAGGATTTAAACTAGCATTAGTCGCATGGGTTACATTTTTAATATGGTTTAAGAAACGTTCGAAAAGTTACTTCTCGGAAGAATCTGTAACAAAAAATCAGATGTTAAAAGATTTTTTTTCTCGTGATAGACTATTGGTAATTTTAGGGATAATAATTATTTATGTATCTGAAACTCTAGCTAATTTACAAAATATATAGGAGCTTAAATTGAAAAAATATCTGACTGATATGTTAGTTTGCCCTACTTGTAAAAGTGATTTATCTTTAGAAATTGAATCTGAAGAAAACAATGATGTCATCTCAGGAAAATTACACTGCGAAAATCAAGACTGCGAAGAAATATACACAATTGAGGACTCTATTCCTAATCTTTTACCCAGTGATTTAAGGTAATTACAACCTATTGTAACTTACCTATATTTAGTATCTCACCCTGATTCTGATTTAATTTAATTAATTTTTCAATCGACACATTTAATTTTGGATGTACCCACAAAGGATTAATTTCAGCGAGTGGTATTAAAACAAATAATCGAGAATCCATTCTTGGGTGAGGTATTATGAGATCTGTTTTTTCAAACAACTGATCACCGTAGGAAATAATATCTATATCAAGTATTCTAGGACCATTAATAAAATTAGAGGTTCTACCACAATGAATTTCGATCTCCTTACAAATTCCTAATAATTCATACATATCAATCTGTTTTTTAGTACTACATGCTAAGTTGTAAAAATTTGATTGATCTTTGTACCCCTGTGGAGATGTTTCATAAATAGATGAAATTAGATCTATATTTAGATTAGAATTTAAATGTTTTAGTGCATGTTTTAAATTATGTTTTCTATCGCCAACATTTGATCCTAATGAAAAATAAATTTGTTCATTATCCATTTATTGGTGTCCTCTAATAATTGCATCAGTCATCTTTACAGTTTTTGAAATTTCAACTACATCATGTACCCGTACTAAATCAGCGCCTTTTGCTATAGCCACTGATACTGTTGCTGCTGTACCTTCTATACGATCGTTTATTGGAGAGTTTAAAACTGCTCCAATAAATGACTTTCTTGATGTTCCAATCATTAGAGGATAACCTAGCTCTACCAATTCATGTAGGTTATTAAGTAATGTAAGATTATGTTCTACATCTTTTCCAAATCCAAACCCTGGGTCTAAAATAATATTTTTTCTTTCTACCCCTGATTTTATCGCTTTATCAGAACTTGTTATCAAACTTTGCTTAATATCATTGATCAAATCCTGATAAACGTTATTTTCTTGATTATGCATTATTATTAATTTACCTTTAAATTCTGCAACAATTTCGGCTATTTTGGGATCACAATTTAGTCCCCAAATATCATTAATTAATGAAGCACCATTCAAAAAAGCTTCATAAGCTACATCTGAACGATATGTATCCACACTCGTAAGAACATCAAAATTTCTAGTTATTGAATCTAGGACGGGAATCAATAATTCAACTTCTTCTTCACTATTTATTTGATGTACCTCACCCCCCCATTTTTCACCAAAGGTTTTTGATTCGAGAATCGCATTTGTTGATGGTCGAGATGATTGTGCACCTAGATCAATAATATCAGCTCCATTGTTGATAAATAATTCACATTGTTGATTTATCTGATCTATATCGTGAGTACCATCTTTAGAAAAAGAATCCAATGATAGATTAATAACTCCCATAATTATTGTTCTTGTTTTTCGTTCAAAAACTTTATCTAATTCTTCTAATAATCTAAAATTAACCATTAATTCGCTACCTAATTGGGTGTCCCTTGCATTAAAAACACATATTTATTTATTATACATATTGAAGATAAACTTTTTAAACAAGTTTACTAGTTGAATATATTATGTTTTCATTTTACGATTAATCCCGCTAAACAGATAAATCAAATGGTATATATATTTAGAAGAGGTGATTTCAAATGAGCAAAAGTATCGCTGATAAAGCCAAATCAAATTTTACAACAGATTTAGGTACAATCAATTACTATAGCTTAGACAAAATTTGTAAAAAATATAAAATTAATCTTCAAGATTTACCTTTCACTATTCGAATAATTTTAGAAAATATAGTGAGAAATTTAGATGGTAAAGTTGTAACTGAAGATGATCTAAAAACGGTTTTAAGCTGGTCTCCATCAAAATTACCTGAACAAGAAATACCTTATATGCCAGCAAGAGTCTTAAGCCAAGATTTCACTGGTGTACCTGCAGTAGTCGACTTAGCAAGCATGAGATCTGCTGTAGAACGTATGGGTGGAAATCCTAAAATTGTCAATCCAATAGTACCATTAGATTTAGTTATTGATCACTCAGTACAAATTGACTTTTTTGGAACGAATACATCATTTGCATTAAATGCAGAAAAAGAGTTTGAAAGAAATCATGAAAGATACTCTCTTTTAAAATGGGCTCAAAATGCTTTTGAAAATACCCGAGTAATTCCGCCAGGAGTAGGAATTTGCCATCAAGTTAACCTAGAGTTTCTATCAAGTGTAGTATCAACAAAAACTGTTGATGGTGAAATTATAGCCTTTCCAGACACAGCTGTAGGAATGGATTCCCATACAACTATGGTTGATGGACTTGGAGTCCTTGCATGGGGCGTTGGAGGAATTGAAGCAGAAGTTGTATTAGTTGGACAGCCCTACTACATGCTAATGCAGGAAGTTATTGGAGTTAAACTTACAGGTGAACTTCAAACAGGTGTTACAGCAACTGACCTAGTTTTAACAATTACAGAAATACTACGTAAAGAAGGTGTGGTTGGAAAATTTGTTGAATTTTATGGGGAAGGTATTGATAAATTACCCCTAGCAGATAAAGCTACCATATCCAACATGTGCCCAGAATATGGAGCAACTGCAGCATTATTCCCTGTTAATAATGAAACTATTAAATATTTAGAATTAACAGGAAGATCTAAAGAACAAATTAATCTTGTCACCGAATATACAAAAAAACAAAGTCTTTTTTATTCACCAGGAGATCCAGATCCAAAATACACAAAATCTATATCGTTAGATCTATCCACCGTAGAACCAAGCTTAGCAGGTCCACGAAGACCACAAGACAAAGTTACTTTGGGTGGATTAAAGGATAGATTCCAAACATCTATGAGAGAACTATATGGCAAAGAAACTACAGACCCTTCTACTGATTATGGAATTAAAAGTAGTGAAGAGGGTATAAAAATCGATATTGATGGAGAAACTTCTTATATCGATCATGGATCTATTGCTATTGCTGCTATTACAAGTTGTACAAATACTTCTAACCCTTCTGTAATGATTGGAGCAGGTTTAATTGCTAAAAAGGCCATTGAACTTGGTTTGTCTCGAAAACCATGGGTCAAATCTAGTCTAGCACCTGGATCACAAGTAGTTGATGACTACTTAGAAGCTGCAGGCCTTCTAACATACCTAAATGAACTAGGGTTTAATATTGTAGGCCATGGATGTACTACATGTATTGGTAATAGTGGACCCTTAATTGAATCAGTAGGAAATGCTGTAGATGAAGAAGACCTTGTCGTTTCAGCAGTCCTCAGTGGGAATAGAAACTTTGAAGGAAGAGTACACCAGCAAGTGAAAGCTAGTTTCTTGGCTTCTCCAATGTTAGTTGTTTCATATGCATTAGCAGGTACTGTTAACATTGATCTTGAAAGTGAACCTGTAGGTTATAATTCAGAAGATCAAGCAATTTATTTGAAAGATATATGGCCAACACATGAAGAAGTTCGCGATACAATGAATCAATCCCTAAATGCTGATATGTTTATAAAACGATACAGCTCAGCATTCGAAGGTGATACCAGATGGCAAAACCTACCGGTACCAACAGGTAATTTATATAATTGGGATCCTACATCTACATACATACAAGAGTTTCCAATTTTTGAAGATATATCACTCGAGCCAGATGATATAACAGACATTAGTAATGCAAGAGTGTTTGCTGTACTTGGTGACTCAATAACTACAGACCATATATCTCCAGCTGGAGGAATATCTATCTCAAGTCCTGCCGCAGAATATTTGCAGGACAAGGAAGTAGCGCAAAAAGATTTCAATAGTTATGGGTCCAGACGAGGTAATTATGCAGTTATGGTGCCAGGAACTTTTGCAAATATACGACTAAAAAATGGTATAGCTCCTGATACAGAAGGCGGATATACCACTCATTTCCCCTCAGGTGAAGTTGTTTCTCTTTTCGAAGCCGCTCAACGTTATAGGGCAGAAAATACACCTTTGATAGTTCTTGCTGGTAAAGAATATGGATCGGGAAGCTCAAGAGATTGGGCAGCAAAAGGACCATTTTTACTAGGTGTTCGAGCAGTAATTGCAGAAACATATGAGAGGATTCATAGGAGTAATCTCATAGGAATGGGTGTAATTCCACTTCAATATTTAGACGGGGAAAATAAAGAATCTCTCAATATCGAAGGTAATGAAATTATTGATATAGATGGGCTCGCAGATAACTTAACACCTGGCAAAATAATTAATGTTACTGCTACCAAAACTGATGGTACAAAAACTTCATTTAAAGCAAAAGTAAGAATAGATGCTAATATCGAAGTTGACTATTATCACCATGGTGGAGTTCTTCAATATGTTCTTCGCAAAATGGTCAAAGAAGGTAAATAATGTACGTTCAAGTTTCTAGTATAGATATCTATCCTGGAAAACTTGAACAAATAAAAACTATTTTTCAAGAATTGGTTTTACCAATTATTAAAACTCAACCTGGATTTGTTAAATTTCATCTATATAGCAATGAAAAAGATAACAAAATCATAGTTAATAGTTATTGGGATACCAAAGAAAATATAGAAACAGTTTTTTCAAGTGGTATTTATCAAGAACAAGTTTCAAAATTTGAAAAACTTTTTTCAAGTTCTCCGATTAGAAGCGTGTTTAAGGTTAGTATTTAAATTACCAAAGAATCGTTAAGACATACTCAGTTGGGAATTCAGTATCTTCTATAGGATCAACTGGTTCTATACCAAATTCTCTTAATACAAAATATAACTGCCTCAAATGTTGAACAGTATGTCCTGCAACTAAATCAAGTCGTTCAGCGACACTTCTATCATCTTCTCCACGAGGACCAATTTGAGCTAATTCATCTAAATCTAATTCTGAAACTTTTGATTTAAATTCTTCGAGTACCCCTTTACCATAGTCAGCTATATCATTAAATGAGTTATATGATCTGCCTGTAAGATCAGAACGAGGTGGGTAGTTTCCAGAATCTAATCCAATCATTGTAATTTCAGTGAACATAAACATATGATATCCAAATTCCCTCATTGGTCGATCACGATCTGGAGCCGTCCAGTCTAATTTATCATCTGGCATTAATCGTAGGTTTTTTTCCACTGAGGTCAAAGTTTTTTCAAGAATCGCCAAGGTTTCTCTAGGAGTTCTTGCTTCAATATCAACTGAAATTGATAAGGCATCTGATAATTGCCTAGGATTAAACCCATTTATCACACTTTCTCCAATTACTGTAACTGGAACAGATCTAAAACCTAATTCACGCAACTCTTGTAAAGCACCTTCATCATTTTGAATGTCTCGCTCTGTGTATGAAAATCCATTTTTCGAAAGAAACTCTTTCGTTCGAGCACAAGTCGCTCAGGCTTTTCTTGCATATACTTTAATATCTAATGCCATACCCCAACTCCTTTCAAGTTTAGAAAATTATACTCAAATTCCTTGAAAAAAAATACAAAAAAAGAACTTCTAGCAATTAGTTTTATATAACTTCTAATTCAGAATTGTTGCGGACAAAATATAATCAGTATATATTAACAATACTATATTGAATGGGATGTGGAGTTTATTTATGCCTGTAGAAGTGTTTATAATCGCATACTTTCTTGGAGCAATACCTTTTGGTTGGTTGATTGCAAAAATTAATAATGTAGATATTTTTTCTGAAGGCGACGGTTTACCTGGTGCTGCTAATATCCTACGTATTTTCGGACCAACTCAAGCATTTTTAGTATACGGACTAGATACAACCAAAGGATTATTAGCTCTTTATATTGCATCAATTCAAGGTATAACAGATATTCAATTATTGATAGTAGCAAGTTTGGCAATATTAGGTCATTGGAACTCGATTTTCACAAAATTTCGTGGTGGCGATGGTGTCACTGTTTTAATCGGAATAACAGTGGGGCTTTTACCAACTCTCGGATTTATTAGCGTATCAATTGGTATTATAATAGCTGCTATTGCCAGAAAAACTGGTCATCATGCATCTCTTTGGGGTGGAATTGCTTGCTACGGCTTTCTTCTTTCTGGAAGCTACGTTTTAAATACAAACTCAACTATTGTATATGGTATTTTATCTTTAGCAAGTTTAGTACTATTTCATAGTTTATATGGGCATATAAAACGACGAAGTAAAGTAGTTTATTAATTAAGGAGTCAAGTGAGAATTAATTTCACTCATTGATTGC
>JBJKVQ010000023.1:0-7046 GCA_045562575.1 Dehalococcoidia bacterium | reverse complement strand
CTAGTATAGCTAAAAATAACTTACCAAATCTTTCATTATTTCTAAATGAAACCTCTCGGTCCTTATCTGGTTTAGATGAAAATTTTCAGAGTAAATTTTTAGATCTAGCTGAACAATTACTGCCAATATCAAGTGAGGCTGTTTTTGCATTTTTACAAAATGCACCACAATTAGTAAATCAGATTACTATTAGCCAAATTGAAGTTTGGTTTAATCGAGGGGTTGAATTATTAAATAATAATGTAGAAGGTGGCTTAGCGTTTTTTAAAATTGAATCTACAACTTCTGAAAAAGTAATTGATGATTTGTCGTCATCTGTAGAACTAGAAAAAGTACAAGGTGTCCTAAGAATTTATTGCCGGGCTCTTGCAGGAGCAGACATAGAAATAGGAAATAGTGCTGAACTTGCTGCCAAAAATATAGGCTGGGTATCAGAAAATCATGCCACAACTGAAGGAAATGTTGTTTATTTGCCTCATATTTCGGACTATTATGATAATAAAGAACTCAATTTTGGGTTATTTAAAGTTATCTCAACTCATCAAGTAGCACATATAGAATTTGGTAGTTTTGAGTTTGATTTTGAACAAGAATCTGCTAATTTTATTAATAGTAGATTGCAAAGAGAATCTGAAGCAATTGCAGAACATAAAAGTCATGTAGAAATTGATATTACTGATGACCATCAAGAAAATTCTTTACAAAGTGTTGAAAAAACATATGTTACTGATATGGGAAGATTCTTTAATCTTTTTCCCAATCGAAAGTTAGCATTAGATTTATTTACGGTTGTTGAAGACGGTAGATTAGATCATGAAATTAGAAATAAGTATCCAGGAATGTCTGGTTTGTATAAAAGAATCCAACAAGATTCAATGGAAGACCGACCAGATATCGAAGAAATGCCATTACAAGAAGCTATGGTAGAATTTTTAGTCAGATTTAGTTTGCAACAATTTCAAGGACTACCATGTCCAACAGCATATATAGAAGAGGCTAAATTATTATTGCAAATTTTCAACAAAGTTCTTTCTGATGATACAACTGTTGAAGACTCTGCCGAAGCGACCTTACGGATTTATGACTTAATTGCAGAGATTCCAAATGCTGAACTACCTGAAGAAGATTGGTCTGAAATTGATACAGAAATTGAAGAAGAAATGTCAAATGAAGAGATGGAAAATTTATTACAACAAATGACCGCCAACTCTTCTCCTGATTTTGGAGACCTAGGAGAGTCGCAGGATTATGAATCTCCTCCTCAAGTTGATTTTCGTGGAGATTTCAAACCTGAGCTTAGTCAATTATTAGAAAAAATGAAACTTAATCAAACTGATAGCCAATCCTCAATGGGTGAAGGTATCGAAATTACAGAAGAAATGCTTCAACAAATGCTTGCAGATAGTGCAGAATTGGAACTCGATGCCGAATCTGGTCAATTTGATGAAGAGTTATCAAATTTCATACAAAATTTAATGAAAGAATCACAAGCTCCTCAAAATGATCAGCAAAAGGAAGGGTATGCTCCAATACCTCATCAAGATGATGAAGGTGAATCATTAACCGTACAAGAAGAAAAATCCTATGTTTATGATGAATGGGATTTTCGAGCAGTTGATTATAGACCTAGATGGTGTCTTGTAAAAGAAAAACCTATGGCCGAAGGCGACACTGAATTCTATCAACAAACAGTTAGTGACTATCGTCAATTAATGAACCAGATCAAAAGACAATTTGAAATGCTTATGCCAGAAGTCTATCGTAAAATAAAACATTTGCCAGATGGTGACGATTTTGATTTAGATGCTGTTATTGAATCAATTATAGATAAATGGGCAGGCGAATCTCCTTCTGATAAAGTACACTGGAGACGAAATAAAATAGAGCGAGATGTTTCAGTTGCTTTTCTCTTAGATATGAGTGCCTCTACAGCAGAAGCAATAGATGAATCAAGAAAAAACCCCGATGATTGGGATGCACCAGATGATCCTGTTGAATACATGGTTTGGCTTAGAGCTCGCCGAGGTGCAGAAAATAAACGTAGCTATAAACGAATAATTGATTTAGAAAAAGAAAGCATCGTTTTACTTATTAACGCTTTGGAGACAATTGGGGATAGATATGGTATCTATGGATTTTCTGGATATGGTCGAGAAAATGTAGAGTACTACGTTATTAAAGATTTAGAAGAGCAATTCAATGAACGAATTAAACGTCGTATTGATAAAGTTTCCCCATTACATGCAACAAGAATGGGTCCAGCTATACGACATGCTGTTTCAAAGCTTGCAAAACAGGATTCTCGTACTAAAGTTTTATTTTTAATAAGTGATGGAAGACCTCAAGATAGGGGATATAGTAGAGAAGGTGTAGAAAAAGAATATGCTGTCCATGACACAAGAATGGCATTAATTGAAGCTAGACATAAAGGAATTACACCTTTTTGTCTGACAGTAGATAAGTCAGGACATGATTACTTGAAGACTATGTGTCAAGATATGGGATATGAGATCTTAGATGATATTTCATCTTTACCAACTAGGCTACCAACTCTTTATAGAAAATTAACTTTTTAGTATGGACTTATATTACAGTGAGTATAGATAAATTCTTCAATTGCCCACCAGTAATATTCTTCACCAAGTATTACTAGATTGCCATGATCAGCCTCAGGTATGGTAATTATATCTTTTGCTTTACTACCTAAAAGATCAAAGAGGATTTGTGCTTCCGTAATTGGTATCATAAAATCTGCTTCTCCATGAATTAAAAGAGCAGGACTTGTTATTGAATTAGAAAGATTTGTTGAAAAGCTTTCTAATTTATCTTGTTGATCTTGAGTTAGTTCTACTCCGGATATCTCAGCACAGTATTTTGGGCTTGAAAAGGAACTTTCAGTAATGATACCGGATATTTCTTGGTCATTTTTAGATGCAACGTAAACCGCAGATAAAGATCCTACTGCTTTACCCATAATTATTATTGGGCCTTTAGCATTTTTTTCTGATAATACTTTTTTAAAGTAATTGTAGATATGTTCTGAATCATTCAACGAATTTATTATTGTTGGTGTGCCAATTCCTTGGCCATATCCACGATAACTTACAACAAAAAGGTTTGTATTCATACTAAAGAATTCTTGCTTTAAACCGTCATAGTCCGTAGGTAATTCAGCATTAGCATGAAACAGTAAAATATTAGTTGAATCAGAATTTTTGAAATAGAATCGAGCACTAATTGATGCTTCATTATTTATTTCAATCAAATGATCTTCCGATGATTCTGGGGGTGAATTCCAACTATCACGATTTATAAAAATAAAATCGCTTATTTCTTGATGATCTAAAATAGAAATATCGGATAAGTCCGCCATACTTTTAATGTTCCAATAAAAATTACTTTGCAGATTCTTTTAAACGCATTGTATTTGGCTTGAAAAGAACCCTGACTGTACCATCAGGTTCAGAACGTTTCGTTACAATTTCATGATTTCCTTCTTCAGCCCAAACAATTACATCATAGATATTGAGGGCATCAGCTAAAATGGCTTCTACATATGAGTAAGGGCGTTCTTTTATTTGATTTGTTAATGCAGATAAAACTCCTGCACAGGTCTTACCTCTACCATCAATGATGTTCCATTCATCTAAATTTGTATTTGTTTGCTTATGTACGTCGATTTCACCACTTTTTCTTTTATCCAACTCTGATTTGAACTTTTCTACAGCTTCCCAAGCTACAGCTCTATCTCTGTCTCCTGTAGAACAAACAGCTCCTCTAACACCTACAATGTCAGGATTTATTCGAGCAAGTTCATCAAGATCAGTTAATTTGAGGTGGCCAGATAAAGCAGTACTGAGTCCCAGTTTTTTACTTTCGAAAACCATTTCTCTAAGTTTTGTTTCAGGTATAAAGTCGAATAAATTTCTGCCATCTTTAGTGAGGGTGTCTATAAGCCATCCATCACAACCACTTTCTTTGGCAAGTGTAACCATGCATTCAGGATCTAGTCCTTCTTCATAAAGAACATTATCAGCAAATAAGGATCCAATTAACTTAGTTTCAGTACCATCTAAAGCTTTTTTAGCTTCTTTAAGTACATTAAGTGCAGTTTCGTAATCAGCTTTGATAAATCCAACTTTAACTGACGTGGCTTTCAGAGAGGCTGCTGCATGAGTTGCCATTGCAACTGTACCAGGTTGATTAGGCACTACTCCTAGGGTTACGCTTACATGTTTTTCTTCAGGAATAATTTCTCGTACTTCTTTAACGATGAGTGGATGCCCTGATCCTACCATGGCCTCTTGTAAATTTTTTACATCAACAACATCAGCTCCACCTTTTTCTGCTTCAAGAGCTTCGTTTACATCTTGTACGCTTACCATTAGCATCATTCCAGAATCAAATCCTGTTGGTCTAGCATCAGAAAAAGAACCAAGACCATTTTTATGACCATTACCATTTTTGTGACCGTTTCCATTTTTAGGAATCAAATCTGTAGTATAGACATTTGTACTCAATTCACCGGCTAAATTACTTTGTGTTTTATTAGGGAATTTATCCAATGAAATCACTGAGGTGATATCAGATTTGATTTGCTCTTTTTCAGATTCAGACAAGTCTGAGAAAGGTTGACGAACACCCCCACTAGCCATTCCCATTAATTCTCCCCAATATTTAACGAGAGTTAATGGTAAAGCACCACCAAATTTTTTCACAGTATATCCCCACCATTTATCTGAGACATCTTTAATTGCTTTTATGTTTTTATCATAGAAATCCCAATCTATGTTTCCTTCAGATGCTTTATCAATAAATTTTACATAATTGTTATTATTTGGTGTATCAAATCTCCAGTCAGAAGTATTTGCAAACATTACCTGTTGTTTAAATCCTAATGATTCTGCTTTTCTATATATCCATTCATCAGGAGTACTTATTATTGCTTTGTTACCAACTAATAAATGTGTTTCAATAGAAGTTTGTTGGTTAAAACTAGCTTCTTTAACCCCTACTACATTTGGTATTTGACATAACTTATTCAAGCCTTGTGGGCTCATTACAATATTAAATTGAGGGGAATTATAAAACATTATGGCAAGATTAGTCTGAGACGCTAAGGTGTTTACCCATTCAATTACTTGTTCTTCAGTTCGAGCAACCATGTATGGAGCTGCAACAATTAGCAAATCAAACCCAGTGGATTCAGCATGATCAGCTAAATCAAGCATGTCTATCATAGACGTATGGCTAATATGGGATCCAATTAACCAATTTGATCTACTTTGATCAGAAGTAATATCCATTACAGTTTTTCTTTCATTTTGACTAAGACTCCAAAATTCACCCATACCCCAAGTACATCCTGCACCTTTTGTTCCTAAACTTTGAGTATAGGAAATATTCTTTCTTAACCCTAGTTCATCAATATTATTATTGGAATCAAATGGTGTAACAAGCGTTGTCCATTGACCCTTGAGATTTTCCCAGGCCCATTCTTGAGCTTCATTTTTTGAATAGTTTGCCATATTTTTCTCCTAATAAATTAAATACAAAATGCGGTACAGTCTTGTTTCAACACAAAAAATATTTTTCAACAGTCATAGTTAATTTTATCACAATTCATTGAAAAAAATCGAATCATCGAGTTTATGAATTTTATATGCTTTCAGATATAAAATCAATTAAGGAAAGAATAGCCATTGTAGAAGCTCTGTTTTTTACTGCATTACGATTATTTGAAGGAAATAAATGTTTTGAGATTTTTACATCTGTACCATCAGCAATACCGATAAAAACTGTTCCAGGTATTATTCCATCAATTTGTTGATTTCCTGCAATTCCAGTTGTAGAAATACCATAATCTGCATTAAAAATTTCTCTAGCCTTTATTGCCATTTCTTTGCAGACTTCTTCACTAATTGAAGAAAAAGTTTTTACAGAATCTTCATTAATGCCAAATTGAATTTTAGTATTGTCTGAATAAGAAACTAAACCTCCATAAAAATAGTTTGAACTTCCATCAATATTCGTAATCTTATTAGCAATAGTTCCTGCAGTGCATGACTCCATAAGTCCAAGAGTTTTATTTTTTGATATTAGAATTTTCAATAGAGATTCTTCAGGTAATTCATCATCTGTTCCCCATACATACGAACCAAAAATTTGTTCAACAGAATCATCGACATTTTTCAGAATATCCAGTGCTTTATCTTGATCCTTAGCTTTTGCTATAGCCCTTATGTGAATTCCGTCCTCCTTGGCATAAATTCCAACATATGGGTTTTCTTTACCTATTATTGGTGAGGCCATTTCATCGATTCTTGCTTCTGATAAACCAATTGTTTTATATGATCTTGTCATAACAACTTCATTATCAAGTATGGAAATGAGTTTAGGTTTAATTTCATTTTCCCACATTGGATATAGTTCACGAGGAGGTCCAGGTAAAGCTATGGCAAATTTATTATTCTTTTCTACCCACCATCCCGGAGCAGTTCCATTCGGGTTACTTATAGCTGTTGCAGAAGGAATTAGCCAAGATTGTTTAATATTTGTATCAGGCATGTCGGAATTTCTAGCAGCAAAAAAATTCCTTAGAATTTTTAATTGGTTTTCATCCACGGAAGGTTTTTCGTTCACTAAATTAGCAATAGCTTCCCTTGTTAAGTCATCTTTTGTTGGGCCAAGCCCACCAGTAGTAAAAACAAATGATGATTTTTCCCAAGCTTTACGTAAAGCCTCGCTATATTCTTCAAAATCATCACCAACTATAGTTATTTTTCTTACTTGTAACCCAACGCTTGGCAAACGTAAACTCAAAAATGAGGAATTAGTGTCTTGTGTTTCCCCCATCAGTAATTCAGTCCCTGATGCTATTATTTCTGCGTCCATCCATACCTCTGATTATTACTTTTAAATACACACTCTTCCAATAGTATATATAAATTTGATTTAAATATTACCATATGTTATATTTTCTTATTGTAATAATAAAGCAAAGTGAAAGTATATAAAAAACCTTAAAGGATTATGGTTACTCAAGA
>JBJKVQ010000022.1:0-26439 GCA_045562575.1 Dehalococcoidia bacterium | reverse complement strand
AGTAATTGTTCAGCTAGATCTAAAAATTTACTCTGAAAATTTTCATCTAAACCAGATAAGGACCGAGAGGTTTCATTTAGAAATAATGAAAGATTTGGTAAGTTATTTTTAGCTATACTAGCGGATAAATTTATAAATCGTCCACGTTGAGATTGTTCAAAACTTTGAATAAATCTCGGGGCATATTCAAAACAACTTTTAACCTCTCTCCAGTTATTTTCAGCAACAGAGGAAACCATTTTTATGAAATCGCTTCTATTTGAATCTATTGATGGGAGAACGTCTTTACTTAGTATCAAACATTCAGTGGCAACATCAATTGATTTTCTCGATATCAATTCTACAAAATCCCCAAATTCCCTTAATTCTATATCAGTCAAATCTTCTAATATTGAACCAGAGCTTTCAAAAAATTTTGAGGCAAGAGCACTGGATTTCCATGTTCCCTTATATAAACGACTTCCTAATTCTGCCCAATCAGACATCTTTTTAGAATTGAGATTCTGTAATCTTGATCCTGTACTTGATTTAAAAAAAGATACAGCTAAACCAGGCGATTGATCACATAAATTTAATCCACATTGACCCCAATGCAACAAATCCGCACCTGAAACAAATTTTGATACATCTATACTTGACTTATAATACTCTGCAGCAGCTTCCCATGATCTAACAGTTTTCTGTGCAATTTGAACACCTTGTCGAGCCCAACTACTAAAATATGGTTCTTCAATCATAGAACTCATACTATTCATGGCAGTTTTAAATTCA
Source organism: Dehalococcoidia bacterium (assembly GCA_045562575.1). Lineage (GTDB taxonomy): Bacteria > Chloroflexota > Dehalococcoidia > Lucifugimonadales > UBA6952 > UBA6952. The sequence goes on along the minus strand of JBJKVQ010000022.1, from coordinate 25,668 downwards.
TCTAATACAGAAGAAGGAAATTTGGACAACTCTAATTCAATATCTTTTATTTCTTCTTTCATTTTATATCCTTTTGGTCCAACCAGATTTCAATATAATATCTAGGAATTGTTTTAGCATTCGTGCAGTTGCTCCCCAGATTATGTGATCATTAAAGAAATAAACTCTCGACTGAAATTCCTCTTCTTTGTCTTCATAATTTTCAGGATTTAAAAGTAATTTTATTGGAACTTCTAAAACTTCAGCAACTTCATCCATACTAGGAGTAAATTTATATGGATAAGGAATAGTTCCTACAAATGGATGAATTCTAAATCCTGCACGTGTGCGAGTTTCGCTTAAATCTCCTATTAATGTAATATCTTCAATATCGATACCCATCTCTTCGAAAACTTCTCGTTTTGCAGTATCTGTAAGATGACTATCCTCAGGATCTTGTGCGCCTCCTGGAAAGCATATATCACCTTTATTAAATTCTACTAATTCTGTACGTTTATTAAACAAAATACAGTAATCACCATCTTTAGGATAAAGTAATAAGCATACTGCTGAATTCCATAAAGTATCATCCGACAATATTTCTGGATCAGAAGAGCTTAATATTGTACTTAATTCAACTAAATCTGGACTCAACAAATTTATTCCTCCCTATTCAAAAATAGACATTATTACTTCTGTAATACTTTTTTGTACCTCTTGATCGTCAGTAACACCCCATACTACTGCTGATTGACATGCTCGACGAGGTGGGATTCCATGCTTTATGAGTTTTCCTGCATAAATTAACAACCTTGTACTAGCGCCTTCCTGCAAACCATGATCTTTCAAGTTTCGTACTTTTTCTCCAAGCCTTGCCAAGGATTCTGCCATAGCTGTGTTAACTCCACTTTCGTGTGCAATTACTTTTGATTCAGAATCTTGATCAGGATAATCAAATTCCAGAGCAACAAATCTTTGTCGGGTACTATGTTTTAGATCTTTTAATGCACTTTGGTATCCAGGATTATACGACATACATAATAGAAAATTATCATCAGCCTGAACCACTTGTCCTCTTTTCTCAATTGGTAATAATCTTCTATGATCAGTAAGTGGATGAATTAAAACAGTAGTATCTTTCCTTGCTTCTACTACCTCATCAAGATAGCATATAGCTCCATGTCTAACTGCACGTGTTAAAGGGCCATCAATCCATTTAGTCTCTTCACCTTCAAGTAAGTAGCGCCCAACTAAATCACTCGCAGTTAAGTCTTCATGGCAAGCAATTGTTATTAGAGGTAATGCAGAGCCTTTATCCGAATTCCCCTTTGTTGTTTTTATTTTAGTTAAAGGTCTTCCTAAGCGCCAAGCCATATGTTCAACAAATCTAGTCTTTCCACATCCTGTTGGTCCCTTAAGTAATACAGGGATCCTCTGCTTGTATGCAGCTTCAAACATCTCTACTTCATCAGTTACAGGTACATAAAATGGTTCTTCATCAACAGTATATTCTTCAATCATGAATTCCTGCGCTAAATTGCTATTATTTTTCTTTTGAGTCACGTTACCCTCCCGTTTACTCTTGATTGCCATAAAGTTTTGACTGTTTCTTCAAGTTGTTTAATAGTTCCATCATTATCAATCACAATATCAGCATGTTTTTCACGATCATTGTTAGACATTTGAGATTCAATTCTTTTGATAATTTCTTCACGAGAAAAATTATTCCTTAACTGAACCCTTTCTATAACAACTTCTCGATTTGCTTTAGCCAACCATATTTCATCAGTCAAATCTTGCCAATTTGCTTCAATTAATATAGCAGCTTCTAGCACAACAACATTAATACCCTGATCAGCGAGGTTGTTAATTTTCTCTTCAACTAAATTATGTATAATTGGGTGCATAAGTTTATTAAGTTTTTCCATTTCACTAGGATCACTAAAAACGATGCTTCCCAATTTCTTCCTGTCAATTTCATTTTCGGGGCCGACAATATCTTTACCAAAAGCTGAAATCACCTTCCTCCAACCTTCAGAATTAGGTGTATATGCCTCATGGCCTACCTTGTCAGCATCTATAACGTCAACACCTAAAGAGTTAAGTATCGAAGATACAGAACTTTTACCTGACCCTATTCCACCGATTAAGCCGATTACAAACATAATTATTCCTCACAAACCATCGAATAATTGTACATTCCAAAAGAACTTAGGGTCAAGCACGAATTTGAGAAAATTTAGTTTATAATGACTTAGTTAAGAGTTTGGTTTAATATATATATAAAAAATCACTACAACCGTTTTAATTTAATCCATTTAGAAGATCGTCAATGGTAAATGAATTACAAAAAATACCTAGTGTAGATACTGTATTAAGGGACCCTTTGGTAGAAGAACTCTGTAACATATTTTCTCGCCCTTATGTTACTAACACGATTCGTACTGTTTTAACAAATTTCCGTTCGGATATGAAAAATGGTAATAATGCTCCCAATCTATCTGAAGTTATTTCTAATATAGAATTCCATATAGGAAATAACTTAAATAGTTTTCCAAAATTAATAATTAACGCAACTGGAATAATACTTCACACAAATTTTGGACGGGCTCTTTTAAGTAAAGAGGCAACAGATTCGATAAAAAATATTGCGACAAATTATAGCAATCTAGAATTCGACCTGATATCTGGACAAAGATATCAGCGTCACAAACACATTGAACATTTAATTAATTATTTAACAGATTCTGAAGCTTCTAATGTAGTAAATAATAATGCCGCGGCATTAATACTTACTCTTACTAGCATTTGTGAGGGTAAAGAAGTAATTATATCTAAAGGTGAACAGGTAGAAATAGGTGGTGGGTTTAGAATTCCAGACATTGTAAATCAAAGTAGGATTCATATAAAAGAAGTTGGGACAACTAATAGGACCTATTTATCAGACTATGAGAGTGCTATCAACGAAAATACTGCAGCTATACTAAAAGTTCATCCAAGTAACTTTAAAACAATAGGTTTTACAAAAAGTCCAGATTTAAATGAACTAGTAATACTTGCAAATAAATACAATATCAAGGTGATTAATGATTTAGGATCAGGATGTTTAATTAATACAGAACAATATGGAATTGATCATGAGCCAACTGTACAAGAGAGTGTATCAGCAGGAAGCCATATCACCTTATTTTCAGGGGATAAGTTAATAGGAGGACCTCAGTCTGGAATCATTATCGGAGAACAAGGATTAATAGAAAAAACAATCAAACATCCACTAGCTAGAAGCTTCAGGTTAGATAAATTAAATTTGGCTGCATTACATACTACTTTAGAACATTATGTTAAAGGCGAAGTAGAAAAAAAGATTCCAGTATGGAAAATGATTAAGATGAGCAAAAAAACAATATTAACAAAAGCTAAAAAATTACAAAAATTAATCAAATTTAAAACATCAATTGAAAAGGGTTTATCCCAAATCGGTGGCGGTAGTCTACCGGGACAAGAATTAGAAACATATGTTTTAGCAATAGATGAGATAAATATGACTTTAGGACAAGATATATTTAAGAAAATATTAAGAGAATCAACACCTGCTATAATTGGTAGAAGCGAAAGCTCAAAGTTGTTATTCGACCTGCGTACTATATCAACAGATCAAATCAAAACATTGGCAAATATAATTAACGACATAAATGCATAAATATAATTATATTATTGCATTTTTTTGAAATATTTAGCTATTATACTACACTAAACCTATCAAAAAATTACATGAATCATTCATTGCTTGTTGGCTTTTATCTAAGACACCAACTTGGGAAAAAAAGCCATGCATTACCCCAGTAAATTCAATAAGTGATGAGCTAACGTTAGCACTTAGTAATCGATTGTGATATTCAACACCTTCATCATGCAAAGGGTCATGATCAGCAACAATAATCATTGTTTGAGGTAAGTCTGAATAGTCAGGATATTTCATTGGACAAACGTATGGATCATTTAAATCTTCCGAGGTATTGGTATATTGTTCCCAAAACCATTTCATAACAGGCACTGTAAGAACATAGCCTGATTCATTATCTATATACGATGATCGAGTAAAATTAGAATCCAAACAAGGATAAATCAATAATTGGGATTGTAGTTTAAAAACCGCATCATCGTGAATCTTTAAACAAACAGCAGCCGCCAGATTTCCTCCAGCACTATCCCCTCCTACCGAAATCCTCTTTTGATCAATATCCAATTGATCTGCATTTTCATATACCCATTTTGTAACACCATAACAATCATTTAAAGGTCCAGGATATTTTGTTTCTGGCGCTAGGCGATAATCTACTGATAAAACAGCAAATCCCGAGCCTAAAGCTAAATGACGGGCAGTACCATCTGAGCCATCGACACTACCTATTACCCATCCACCTCCATGAAACCAGACTATTATAGGTAGCTTTTTATTTAACTCTGGCTTGTATAATCTACAAGGTACACTTACATTATTTAAGGTGATATTCATATCTTTTACGTAAGGTAACTCAGGACCAGGTAAACGAGGTCTAGACGCATAATTTTCCCGTGCTTCTGCTGGAGTAATAGTATTAGCTGGAGGTAAATTTTGAGCTTTAATTTGTTCTAACAATTGCTGTGATTGTTCATCTAATGCCATCAAATTTCCCTTTCTTTTTAAACTAGTACCAAGTTAGGTCTTACTTTCCAATATTCCGTTCTATCCTCAAATGCTTTGGCCAATTGCAGAACACTCTCTTCTTGTCTATATCGACCAACTATTTGAATCCCTACGGGAAGTCCATCTTCAGTAAAACCACAAGGAACAGAGATTGCCGGGTGTCCTGTCGCAGTAATGTAGTAGCACGATCTCATCCAGTCTATATAATTTTCCATTTTGTGCCCATTAATTTCTTTAACATACTCTTCTGTTACAGGGAAAGGAGGTACTTGGCTTACTGGAAAAATCATAAATTCATAGGTTTCCATAAATGATCGAATAGTCTCAAATAATTCTGCTTGTTTAACTTCTGCACGACCTAAGTCTAAGGCTGAAAGCTTCAAACCTTCTTCAGTATTCCATATCACAGTATCTTTCAACTGATCTCTATTTGCCTGTAATTTGTCAAAGTGTGATGTAGCCATACCATACGCACGTTTCGTTACAAAAACTTCACTTGCCAAAGAAAAATCTGGACATATCTCATCTATTTCACATCCCAGTTCTTGAAAAACAGCTTTATGGGATTCAATAACTTTTTTGGTACGTTCATCTACAGGAAGTCCGTCAAAATCAAGACTCCAGGATATTTTGGTATTTTTAAAGGATCTCTCAATCAAAGATTTACTAAAGTCTATTTTATCACTTAATGAAATAGGTGCTCTCATATCTGGACCTGAAATAACTGTTAACATTAGAGCTATATCTTCAATATTTCTAGCCATAGGACCTTGGACTGATAAAGAAGACCAAGGCTGGTCAGAAGGCCAAGTTGGAACTCTTCCTAATGAAGTTCTAAAGCCTATGACATTACAAAAATTAGCTGGATTTCTTAAAGATCCGCCTAAATCGCCACCATCAGCAATAGGTGTCATACCACACGCCAAAGCAACTGCTGATCCACCACTACTTCCTCCGCAAGTTCTGGTTAAATCATACGGATTTAATGTAGCCCCAAACACTTGATTAAATGTTTGTGAACCCGCTCCAAATTCTGGTGTATTAGTTTTTCCTAATGTAACAGCGCCCGCCTCTTTTAATCTTTGAACTATCAAACCGTCAATCTCCGGTATATTATCTTTATAAATTGGTGAGCCATAAGTAGTTCGCAAATCTTTAGTTGGAACTAAATCTTTATGTAACACAGGTATACCAAACAACAATGGCAACTCTTGATTATTGTGCGTTTTGTCTAGTTTATTAGCAGTAGCCAAAGCTCTATCAAAGTCTGTAGTAACTACCGCATTTACCTCGGGATTATATTTTTCAATTTGTCTTATATGAGACTCAATTATTTCTCTAACAGAAACCTCTCTAGACTTAATTTTTTCAGTAAGATCAGAAATTTTTATCCAACATAATTCTTGATTATTCATATGACACCACCATTAATTACTAATCGCTGAATCAACAATTTCCAAGGTTTTCGTTATATCTGATTCTTCAATACCATAATGTGTCACCAATCTAACCCTATTAGTATCGGCGTGAGATACTAACAAACCTTTTTCTTTGAGATCAGAAATAAATTTAGAAATAGGTTTTGCTAAAACATCAACAATTACAATATTCGTCTTAATCATATTTGGATCAACTTGCAATCCATCGATTTCAGATATCCCTTGTGCAAGAGTTTTAGCATTTTTATGATCTTCATCCATGCGATCAACCATAGTATCTAAAGCAACAATGCCAGCTGCTGCAAATATTCCTGCCTGCCGCATTCCCCCTCCCAGCATTTTTCTATTTCTTCGTACTTCAAGAATTGTTTCGTAGCTTCCACAAACTATAGAACCAATCGGACAACTAAGCCCTTTTGATAGGCAAAAAGTAATTGTGTCCGCATTTTCAACTAATTTATCTGGTGTAACACCTAACGCAAGTGCAGCGTTAAATATTCTAGCTCCATCAATATGGACTTTCATGTCTCTTGAGCGAGCTAGTTTAGCTATTTCTTCGATATGATCTAGTCCTATTACAGCTCCACTGCATCTATTATGCGTATTTTCTATTACTACCATTTTAGTCCTAGGAACATGAATATCATCTCCTCTGATTACCGATGATAATTCATCTAAATCAAAAGAGCCGTCATCTTTATTTTCAATAGGTCGTATTTGTATACCTCCGGTCACTGCTAAGTTAGCAACTTCGTAAAGTAATAAGTGCGACTTACTACCTACTATGACCTCATCCCCTCTTTGACATTGTGCTAGACCAGCAACTAAATTCCCCATAGTGCCACTAGCAACTAAGACTGCTGACTCCATTCCAAATATTTCAGCAGCTTTAGATTCCAAAGCGTTAACAGTAGGATCTTCTCCATATACATCGTCACCTAATTCAGCACGATATATTGCTTCTCTCATTTCCTCTGTAGGCAAACTGACGGTGTCACTTCGTAAATCAATAATTTTATTCATATCCAAATCGCTCCTAAAAACCTAATTTATCAATTGTTAAGTATTATAGAAAAAAACAAAATAATATAGTATTACTTTTAAACCTGACTTAGATTGAAAGAACAAAATAATGCAAAAAAGTATTGAATTTTTATCAGAGAATTTAACATTAGAAGGCGTGATATCAATGCCAGAATCTAAAGATACTATACCTTGTGTAATACTATGTCATCCACACCCCTTATATGGTGGTAACATGTATAACGATATTATTATTAATATCGCTCAAAATTTATATCAATTAGGGATTGCTTCTTTACTATTTAATTTTCGTGGCGTAGGAAATAGTCAAGGCTCTTTTGATAATGGCAATGGTGAAGTTACTGATATTATTTCTGCTTATAATTATCTAACTACTATACAGAGCATTAACCTAGATAAAATAGGCGTAGCTGGATATTCTTTTGGAGCTTCAATAACTCTTGATTTATTTATTAAAATTCAAACCAACAATATAAAAACTAATCTGCAGTCTTTTGCATTTATAGCATGTCCTTCTAGTAATATAGAACATCTTTTACCAACAGATATATATACGAATATAAACTTTACAAATCAAATCCTATCTTCGAATAAACTATTTATTTATGGGGATTCAGATGAATTGATTGATCAAGATGTTTATAGCCATTTACTCAGAAATTTATGTAAACCCTCTGATATTACAATAATAAACAATTCTGATCATTTTTTTTCTAGTGGAATTACACAGCTGTCAAATAAAATTGGAGATTTCTTCAATAGTACCTTAAAATAAATAGACTAATAACAAATCGATATAGGAAATACCTTGGAACAAAACAAATCTTGGTTGCTAGACATTTATATGGTAGGAGTAATGATATTTGTCTTAGCTGTAGATCAATTTACAAAATGGATAGTTAAAGAAAATTTATATATTGGACAATCTTTTCCTGAAGAAGGTTTTTTCCGATTTACACATACTCTCAATACAGGTAGTGCTTTTGGATTATTTCGAGGACAAACTACTTTTTTATTAATAGCATCGGTTGCTGCCATCATTATTCTCTTACTATACTTTAAAAATTCCGATCTACCTCCATTAATTTTACGGACATGTCTTGGCATGCAAATAGGAGGAGCCTTAGGTAATTTATTGGAAAGAATTACTTTAGGACATGTTACAGATTTTATAGATGTTGGACCGTGGTATATTTTTAACATTGCTGATAGTGCAATTGTAATCAGTATATTTATTATTATATGGGCATATATAAAAAATCCCGCTACAGAATCTACAGAAGGCAGCGATGAAAGAACAGCCGATAAAAACTGAATATAAATACACCATGATATCTCCAACTAGGATCGATTTATTCGTATCTAAACAATTTCCCGAATTATCTAGAAATCAAGTCCAAAAAATGATTACAAATAAACAAATCCTAGTAAATAATATGGCAATAAATTCATCATTTTCAGTACCTAGCACTTTCAATCTTTCAATGACCTTTAAAGATAAAAAAGAAATTAATTTAGAACCTGAAGATATTGAAATTCCAATTATATATGAAAATGAACATTTAATAGCTGTAAATAAACCAGCTGGCATTGTGGTACACCCAGGAGCAGGTAACGCTAATGGTACATTAGTTAATGGGTTAATTAATCTCTACCCACAGCTGATTGATATCGGCGATAGAAACAGACCAGGTGTAGTACATAGATTAGATAAAGATACGTCAGGGGTAATACTTATAGCTAAAACAACACTTGCATATACTCATTTATCCTCACAATTGAAAAATAGAAAAGCAAAAAAATCTTATTATGCCTTGGTAAAAGGGATACCCGTAGAACATAAATCAAAAATTGAAGGACCTATTTCAAGAAATACAAAAAATAGAAAAAAAATGTCAGTTAATCCTTCCGGTAAAGAAGCTGTTACATATTATGAGACAATTAAGAATTTCCAGAATTTTACACTGATCTGTGCTGAACCAGAAACAGGTCGAACTCATCAAATTCGAGTGCATATGGCAGCAATAGGCCATCCCATAGCTGGTGATCACCTCTATGGTGGTAGAGTTGATTTTATAAAACGACAATTTTTACACGCTTATTCTATGCAAATTAGTATGCCAGAATCTAACGAAATTGAAACATTTATAGCCCCATTGCCTAAAGATCTAACATATAGTTTAGAAAACTTAGTATAATATTTGAAAAATACACCAATATAAGGCTTAGTACCCATGACAATAAATAAACCTAGATCGAGATTTGCTCCAAGTCCAACGGGTGAGCCACATGTGGGTAATATGCGAACAGCTATTTTTACATGGTTGTTTTGTCGGCACTATGGAGGTGAATTTGTATTACGTATTGAAGATACTGATCAGGCACGGAAACAAGACGGAGCACTTGAATCAATAATTAATGGATTAAAATGGCTTGGACTAGATTGGGATGAAGGTCCAGAAAAAGGCGGTTCTCACGGCCCCTACATGCAATCCGAAAGATTACATCTATATCAAAATGCTGCTAATCTACTGATTGAAAATGATTGTGCATACAAATGCTATTGTACACCAGAAGAATTAACTGAAATGAGGCAAAACCAGCAAAAACAAAAGCTTCCACCTCAATATGATAGGCGTTGTAGAAATGCAGATACTTCAGATAAAGAAGCTAATAATTTACCCCATGTAATTAGATTTAAAATTCCTGAAAATATTGACACGATAGTAGTTGATGATTTAATACGAGGAAAGGTTGAATTTCAGAATACACTTTTAGATGATTTTGTTTTATTAAAATCAGATGGGTATCCAACTTACCACCTGGCAAATGTTGTAGATGACCACGAAATGGAAATATCACATGTATTAAGAGCGGAAGAATGGCTTTCTAGTACTCCGAAACACTTACTATTATATAAAGCATTTGGATACCAACCTCCCGCTTTCGCACATCTGCCTATGATCCTAGGAAGTGATAAATCAAAACTTTCTAAACGCCACGGTGCAACATCTATTTTAGAATATCAAACTAGTGGGTATCTTCCTGATGCTATGTTGAACTTTTTAGTTTTATTGGGATGGTCACTGGATGATAAAACTGAAATTTTTTCTATGGAAAGTTTAATTGATGTATTTACAATAGAAAGAATTGGTAAATCACCGTCAATTTTCAATACAGAAAAGCTTAATTGGATGAATAGTCAATATATAAAAACCTCTAATGATAATTTTATTACATCATCAATTGCCACTGTATTATCCGACTATTGTAAAAATAATAATATTGAATTAGAAATACCAATTACTCAAGATGCAATAATGACCGTATTAGCAATCCTTAAAGAGCGCATTAAAACAATTAACCCAGAAGAAATTTGGCCAGTTTGCAATTTCTTCTTTGAAACTCCAGAACCAAATGAACAACAAAGACTTTTGGTGAAATCAAAGGCATCCTTATCAAAAGATATATATGAAGAAGCAATAAATACAATCAACAATATTAGTAATTTTACCGAAGATAAAATAGAAATCTCTTTGCGTGAATTATTAGAAAAACATGAATGTAAACCTCGTGACTTGTTCGGTACAATAAGAATTGCTATAACAGGGAAAGAGGTATCACCACCATTATTTATTACTTTTGAAATATTAGGAAAAAAACGATCTATTGAAAGAATGCAAAGTTTTAAGAAATATCTAAGCGTTGCAACATAATCGAGCATACAATATAATATCTCCGAAGGTATACAATACCTAAAAATATATTGAGTTATTTCACTAACCGTGGGAGGAAACCTAGAATGACTTATATCATTGCTGAACCTTGTGTTGATCTAAAAGACCAGTCATGTATTGACGTTTGTCCTGTTGATTGTATTTATGGTGTAGATGAAGGAGATGATAGACAGTTGTACATCAATCCAGACGAGTGTATAGACTGTGCGGCTTGCGAACCTGTATGTCCCGTAAATGCTATTTTTGCTGAAGAAGATGTGCCAGCCAAATGGGAAGCTTGGGTCAAAGTAAACTATGAATATTTTGATGACGCAGATTCAGCTCGTCAACAAGTGAATGATCTTAAACCAGCCTAATAATTATCCGAATCATTGAACGTACCAGAAGAAATTAAGTTACTTCCTGACGGAATTCACATATTGTGGAACGATGGTGTTTGGTGCTCGTATGAGTACAGAAATCTTCGATTTCAATGTGGTTGTGCTCACTGTGTAAACGAAATGACTGGGGTTAGAGTAATTAATCTTTCCGAAATTAATTCTGACATCCAGGCTATCGATTATCTGTACATAGGTAAGTATGCTGTTCAATTCCTTTGGACAGATCTCCATACTACAGGTATTTATCCTTTTGAAACTCTTCGACGATTATGCGAAATTCAGAACGAATAAATTAAATAAAATATCTGTTATTTTCATTTTTTATTAATTCATCTTTAACTAATGAGTCCAAAATCATACTAATTCTATTAGTATTAATTTTATTTCCACCTATTTGATTTAATAAAAGATGTATTTCCTTGACAGAGACTTCCTCTTTTTGATTTATAAACCTAATCAATTCTCCACGATAATACCTGTTGGAAAATACAAAAGACTCTCTCTTAGCATTTTTAGTTACATTTTTTATTCTAAATTCACTGGAGCCATAATCCATTAAGGCATAATTCCATTCTCTAGGATTATCTCTGTCCAATACTAAGTCTGCGATCCTATAAATCTCTTTATCAGAAATATTGTCAACTTCAGGAAAGAAAAAATGTGTAATTACCTTTCTTATGTTTGTTTCAACAAATGCTACAGGAAAGTTGTAAATAAAACATTTAAGTGCTGATGAAGTATACTCACCAACCCCTGGTAATGTTTTAAGAGTCTCTATGTCATTTGGAAAAACCCCTTCATATTTAACTTGGATAATCTCTGCTATTTTTTTCAAATTTAAAGCTCTTTTCCAATAACCTAATCCATTCCATAATTCAAATAATGTCTTGTTATCAGCTCCAGCTAAACTTGAAAAAGTAGGATAAGTATTTAAAAATTTATCGTAAAAATTTAATACTCGTGAGACTTGAGTTTGTTGCAACATTATTTCAGAAACAAGAATAGAATAAGGGTCAAAGGTTTTACGCCAAGGTAAATCACGACGATGCACCAAATACCAAGAATTTATTATATTTTTAAATTCTTCTAGTTCCACAATTAGACCTTAATTTACTAATAAAAGACCGCTTCTGAAGCTCCTCCATCTATAGCTATATTTTGCCCTACTATTGAAGATGCTCTATCCGAAGAAAGAAATGCAGTCAAATCAGCAATTTCTTCTGATCTTATAAATCTGCCCATTGGTATACCTTGAAGTTCTACAGCTTCCACATCTTCAACAGATTTATTTTCTAATTTGGCTGTAGTTTTCATTCTTTCTATACGTCTAGGTGTATTAGTAATACCGGGCAAAATAACATTTACACAAATCCCATCACTCACAACTTGATTGGCTAATTGTTTCCCAAAATTAGCCAACGCTGCACATACAGGCCCATTATCCATAGCAAAAGGTCTATAAGCTCGAGAACCCATACCTGCAATAAGTATAACTCTTCCCCATTGCCTTGATTGCATATCAGGTATAGCTTTTCTTGCACAGTGAAAACTACTCATAAATTTTACATCCATATGATCTGTCCAATCTTTTTCCTCTAGGGAAAAAAAAGTACCTCCTCCAGGTTGATTTGCTGAGCACACTAGAATATCAACACCACCTAAATTCTCAATGGCATAATCCATTATTTTGTCGCATTCGGACTTTATTTTTAAATCTCCAGTTATACCTATTACTTTCCCATTGGTTTGAGATCGAATATAAGATACTGTGTTGTCTAGGTCCTCTTGACCTCGAGCACAAATTAAAACATCAACCCCTTCCTTAGATAAAGTTAATGCTATTTCTCTTCCAATACCCTTACTACCTCCGGTAATAACAGCTCGTTTCCCTAAAAGGTTTAAGTCCATTTGCATATTCCTTTCATATATTGAATAATCAGATCGATAAACAAAGATATGTTAAATAATTTTGTTAAAAAAATCTGCTTAATTATTCTAAAAGTTCGGATCTCCCCCTAATGGGTATGAATTGCAATTTGAAAAAACGATATTTTTCGGAAGATGAGGCAAAAAATGCTGCCTTAGAATATAGTCGTATTTTCTTTTCTAAAGAAACCTTGAGTTATTATAAATGTAATATTCATCGCTGTTGGCATTTAGGTCATGTTCAAACAGATGTACCGTATCATATTCGAATTCAAAGATTAATTGACAGTATCGATTCAAACAAGCACACAGATAGTTGATAAAAAATAGAACACTATATAGACTATCGATACATTGATACTTAAAGTGGAGGAGAGTACTCTGATGAAAGCTGCCATATTATATGAAACAAATCAACCTTTAGTCATAGAAGACGTAGAATTAGATCCCCCCAAAAAAGGTGAAGTTCATGTAAAGATTGGAGCTGCTGGAGTATGTAGAAGCGACCTACATTTCATGCATGGAGATGCTATTATTCAAACCCCAGCCATATTAGGGCATGAAGGTGCCGGGACTGTTCTAGATGTTGGTGAAGGTGTTACAAGTGTAAAACCAGGCGATGATGTAATACTTTCTTTTGTTCCTAATTGTGGTCGATGTTCGTATTGTCTTACAGGAAGAGCAAACCTTTGTGATTTACACGGAGCTACTTCTGGAACTTTATTCGACGGCACTAATAGACTACACATAGGTGATCAATATATTACTCCGATGGGAAAAGTTGGGTGTTTTGCCCAAGAAGCTGTAGTTCCTGAAACTGGTTGTATCCTTGTACCAAAAGGATTTCCAATGCCACAAGCTGCTTTAATCGGGTGTTCTGTAACAACTGGTGTCGGTGCTGCGATGTATAACGCTCAAATCACACCTGGTAGCACAGTTGCAGTTTTTGGAGTAGGAGGAGTTGGACTAAATGTTATACAAGGAGCAAGACTACTTGGTGCAAGCAAAATCATTGCGGTAGACATTCATCAAAGTAAATTAGAATTTGCATCCAAATTTGGAGCAACAAATTCTGTTGATGCTAGTTCGGGGGACCCTGTTGCAAAAGTAAAAGAATTAACTGATGGCCTTGGTGCTGATTATACCTTTGAGGTGTTTGGATCTTCTGAAACAGTTCTCAATGCTTATCATTCTGTTAAAAAAGGTGGTCAAGTCATAATTGTGGGTATTGCCCCATCAACAGCGACTGCAGCTATAGATCCTGTTTCTCTTGTAAGATTTGAAAGAACAGTTAAAGGATGTTATTACGGTAGTGCAGTCCCTAATATAGACATGCCAACGATGGTTACGCTTTACAAAACTGGCCAGATAGATATTGATGGGTTGATCACAAGAGAATACAGTTTGGATGAAATAAACCAAGCATACAAAGATATTGATACCACAGAAATTGGTCGCGGTGTCATTACAAAATTCTAAAAATTAGCTTTAGTTTTTGTTGACATATAGTTCACATTATTCTAAGATACGTGCTCACTGTAGATTGTAAATTAATATTTAAGAGGTTAAATTTTGACAAAAGTATTTTCAGACGATAACGAAACTTTTGAAAGCTTGTTAAGACGCTTTACAAAAAAAGTTCAACAAGACGGTATTCTTTCAGAAGTGAGACGAAGAGAACATTTTGAACCTCCAAGTATTAAACGTAAGAAAAAAGCCGCTGCTAAACGCCGTAAGAGTATTCGTTAATCTACAAATAAACTATTATACAAAATAGAGTAATTATGCCTGGATTAATTGAAAAGATCAGTACCGAACTTACTGATGCAATGAAACAAAAAAACGAACCAAAAAAAACCGCTCTTCGTATGATTAAAGCTGCTATTCGTAATGAAGAAATCGCATCCCAAACAACATTAGATGATCAAGGCATTCTCAATGTAATATCCAAAATGTCAAAACAATATAACGACAGCATAACTCAATTCAAATCAGCAAACAGAGATGATCTTGTACAAAAAGAACAAACAGAACTGAATGTTTTACTCGAATATCTTCCAAGACAATTATCCGAAGAAGAAATTACTACTATTGCAAAGGATATAATTTCCAACTTGAGTGAAGAAAATAGATCTAATTTTGGTATAATCATGAAAGAAGTTATGCCTAAGCTAAAAGGTCAAGCAGACGGTTCTATAGTTAGCAAAATCATTAAAGACTTAATATAACACCCTATGATAGTATTAGTTCGAAAACATTAGATACATCAAGGGGTTGTTTTGAAATTTGGTATAGTTGTATTCCCTGGTACTTGGAGCGATACTGATTGCTATTTTGCTGTTCACGATATTCTTAATCAAGATGCAGAATATGTATGGCATAAAGATACTAATATCGATAAATTTGATTGCTTAATTTTACCTGGTGGTTTTTCATATGGCGATTATTTACGTCCAGGAGCTATGGCAAAGTTATCTCCAATTATGAACTCCATTAAAGAATTCGCTATGAAAGGAAAGTTCATAATTGGTATTTGTAATGGATTCCAAATCCTCTGTGAGTCTGGATTGTTGCCAGGTACTTTAATCAAAAATACAACTCTACAATTTAGATGCCAATGGACAAACTTATTAGTAACAAATAACGATAATCCTTTTACCAATATATGTAATAAAGGTTCAATTCTTAATATTCCAATTTCACATGGAGAAGGTAATTATTTTATAGATAATGCCGGATTACAAAAACTGTATAAAAATGATCAAATTGTACTGCAATATTCTGATACAAATGGCACTATTAATGACCAATCCAACCCAAATGGATCAGTGGATAATATTGCCGGCATAATTAATGAAAATCATAATGTAATTGGAATGATGCCTCATCCCGAAAGAAGTTGTGAAGCTATTCTAGGAAGTACAGATGGTAATAAAATCTTTCAATCAATTATTAGGTCAATAGAGCCTAAATTATTTAAGGAACAACAATGATAACAGCTATATTATTTGCACTACTTGCAGCAACTGGCTGGGGTTCTTCAGCAATTTTTACAAGAAAAGGGCTAGAACATCTACCTACTGCAATCGGTACAATCGTATCTTTAATTGCAAGCTTTATAGTGTTAGCATCAGCGGCAATACTAGTATATGGATTTCAATCTTTTTCCATACCTATGATTATGTTTTATATATTAATATTCATAGGGATTGTAAATTATCCAATAGGTAGATATATGAACTTTACTTCAGTACGATTAGCAGGAGTCAGTAGGTCATCTCCTCTACTTGCGAGTGCTCCCTTAGTTAGCTCTGGATTAGCAATAATTTTTACAAATGAACAATTAAATATATACCTAGGTATCGGAACACTGTTGATTGTTTCAGGTATTATCTTAGTAGTTAGTGAAAGAAGATAATAATATGAAATCGTTTATTACAGAAAAAAATATGGTAATTTTAGGAATGCTATGTGCACTTATTGGAGGTAGCGCTTATGGTGCATCTCAATTTATGTTTAAACAAGTATTTAAACAAAATATTGATCCTTTAGTTGCTGTTTCATATGCACTACTAAGCGGAACGATTATACTTATAGTTTTGAATATAAAATCATTAAAAAAGCCAGAAAAACAAATACCCAAAGAAGCATATATTTACTGTGTAATTGCAGGAGTTTGTGCTTCCGGGGGACTAGGGTTTAGTGCTTTGGCACTTAATATAGCACCTGTTGTTGTTGTATCACCAATCTTTGCATTAGTTCCATTAGTAACTCTCAGTCTCACAGTAATTTTTCTTAAAGCAACTGATAGGGTAACTAAGAAAATATGGATAGGTGCAACATTAGTAGTTATAGGAGTTATTTTTATAGGATTTGGATCTTATCAATAGTAAATTATGAAGTATACGCAATCACAACTCGATGAAATCGCATTAAGTACAGAAGAATACCAACTTATTGTATCTAAATTAGGTAGAGATCCTAATAATCTTGAACTGGGGTTGTTTGGCGCTCTCTGGAGTGAACATTGTGGATACAAACATTCTAAAAATCTAATTAAAACCTTGCCCAATTCAAGCTCAGCACTTTTGGCAAAACCAGGAGAAGAAAATGCTGGCGTTATTGATATTGGAAATGATTTAGCAATCGTATTTAAAATTGAATCCCACAATCATCCATCTGCAGTTGAGCCATACCAAGGTGCAGCTACAGGAGTAGGAGGAATTATAAGAGATATACTTGCAATGGGAGCTAGACCAATTGCTATTTTGAATTCTCTTAGATTTGGTTATATAAATACTGAGCGAGGCAAATATCTTTTTGAAGGTATTGTTTCTGGTATATCTGGATATGGTAATTGTATCGGAATTCCGAATATTGGTGGGGAAACTAAATTTTCAGATTCTTACTCAGGAAACCCCTTAGTAAACGCATTTTGTCTAGGAATTGTAAATAAAAATAATTTAATGAGCGCAGCATCATATACTCCAGGTAATCTTATCATGGTAATTGGCTCCCCAACTGGACGGGACGGAATTCATGGTGCGTCAGGTTTAGCTTCACGTAATTTAAATGACGATAAATCTGAACAAGATAAACGACCTACAGTTCAAATAGGTAATCCATTTATGGAAAAAGTACTGATTGAATCATGTTTAGAAATTGTATCTAACAACCTAATAGAATCTCTGCAAGATTTAGGTGCAGCTGGACTAACAAGTGCAATTGTAGAAACTGTTGATAAAGGAAAAGTGGGATTTACTATTGATTTAGCAAAAGTACATCAAAGAGAAAGCAATATGACGCCTTACGAAATTATGTTGTCTGAATCACAAGAACGCATGCTTATTGTATTTCCCCCAGAAAATATGAATAAAATTAAATCAATTTTAGATAAATGGGATCTAGACTATTCAACTATTGGAACCATTACAAATTCTCAAAATGCAGAAATATATTATCAGGAAGATTTAGTAGGAACTGTTCCAATAAATACTTTAACTACTCCACCACTCTACGACTTAGATAATACTGCCCCAAAAGCAATAGTAGAACTGCAAAATAGCGATCTTTCATTGCTACCACTACCTGATTATAACGAAGCAAATGAAATCCTGGTTAAATTACTTAGTAGCCCTAATATAGCTAGTAAAAACCCAGTTTTTATACAATATGATCATCAAGTTCAAACAAATACAATAGCGTCTCCAGAAGATGCAGACTCCGCCATTATTCGAATCAAAGATACCAATCTTGGTATAGGAATTAGTATTGATGGAAATGGAAAAACCACCTATCTTAACCCGCTCGAAGGTGGGAAAATAGCTGTTGCTGAAGCCTGTAGAAACTTAATTTGTAGTGGTGTGGAACCAATCGCTATTACTAATTGTTTAAATTTTGGAGACCCAACAACCCAACTCGTATCATATCAACTTAATCAATCAGTAAAAGGCATTGCAGAAGGGTGTAATACTTTTGGTATCCCCGTTATAAGTGGAAATGTTAGTTTATATAATTCAACTGAAAAAGGACCTATATTTCCTACCCCAATTATTGGTGCAGTTGGTATCATTAAAAATGTAACCAATATAATAACATCAGAATTTAAAAATTATGATGATTTGGTCATCTTACTTGGTAGTGAATCTCTTTCATATGATCATAATGATTTAGCAGGTAGTGAATATTTGGAAATTATTCACAATAAAATTGCAGGTTCTCCTCAAATTGATTTAGAATTTGAAAATCGATTGCAACAATGCTGCCTAAATCTAATAAATAATAGGTTACTCAACTCAGCTCATGATTGTTCTGAAGGTGGAATAGCAGTTACCATTGCAGAATCATGTATATTATCGAATATTGGGTTCGAAAGTAAAATTAAAATAAACGGGCGTTGGGACATACCTCTTTTTGGAGAAAAACATTCTCAAATAATTGTTTCTATAAATCCTAATGATGTAAATACATTTTCAAATATATGTGACGAATACAATATCCCTTTTGTTTCTTTGGGTATAACTAAACCTGATATATTTAAAATTAATTCTTTGATTTCAAATACAATAGTTGAATTAAAAAATGCCTACTCTACTAATTTTGTTAAATAATGTGATATAATCAACAACTCACAAATAAATCATAAAACTAGAATCAAGATAATGGAAGGAACATGATAAATGAAGGTTATATTTGTAAAAGATGTGCCTGGTAGTGGAAATGCTGGTGACGTAAAAGAAGTTAAAAATGGATATGCACGCAACTATCTACTTCCACAAAGCTTTGCTTTACTTGCATCCCATGACAATTTACAAAGATTAACATCAATCAAAAAAGCAGGAGATGAACTCAGGATCAAGGAAGAACAAGACCAAAATGAGTTGGCAAATCTTTTAAATGATATGGAATTCGAATTATCGGAAAAAGTAAACTCTACAGGAAAATTTTATGGTTCAGTAAATCAATCTATGATTTCTGAAAAAATTGAATCAGATACTGAACGATCACTTGATAGAAGGTTTTTTCATATCGAAAACACTATCGAAGAACCTGGGATCTACACTATTGGAGTAAGATTTCCTAGAGGAGCAGAATGTTCAATTAAAATCAAAGTTTCAGGTATTGATATTCAAGGCAATATTATTGAAGCCCAAGAAATTTCTGAAGAAATTATTGAAGAAGATGAAATCACTGAAACTTTAGATAATTCTACTGAGGACCAAGAACAGACAGAGGATCCAATTGTTGAAACCAACATTGAAACCACTGAAGAAGAAGAAGAAGAGGAAGAAGAGGAAGAATCACCCTCAAACGATGAGAGTGACAATAAAGAAGAGAATAATTAATAATACTGTAAAAATACGTTAACACCGTAACGATATTTTTAAAAATATATAGTATAATTTATCTCCCCACTTGAGGAATACAATTGCTTTGATTTAATTTAAATTTCATTAGCATGAGGGCATACTATATGTACACAGATCGATTGCCACCGAGTGATGAAGCTGCTGAACAAGCAGTTTTAGGCTCTATATTAATTGAAGGAGATTCACTTTCAGAAGTATCATTAATCGTAAAAGCCAATGATTTCTTTACCGAGAGAAATAAATGGATTTATGAGGCATGTATTTCTCTTTATAATCGTGGTGAACCAATTAATCAAATAAGCGTTGCACATGAATTATCCTCTACTGATAAACTTGAAAGTATTGGAGGAGAAGGGTTTTTAAGTAATTTAATTGCCATTGTTCCTACTTCTGTTTATGCAAGTCATTATGCCCAAATAGTGAACAGAACATCTACAATGAGAAACCTTATCAAAGCAGCGACAGAAATTGCATCTTTGGGTTATGAACCTGACTTCGAAGTTGATTCAGCAATAAAACAATCAGAAGATATTCTTTTTCAAATTCGAGAAACTCGTGAAAATCGTGATTTTAGATCACTTCGAGATGTTTTAGACACATACCTTGAGGAATCATCTGACGACGACCCTGAAAGTTTAAAAAAAACACAACCTATTCTTACAGGGTTTCGGGACTTAGATACATTGTTAGGTGGGCTACAGCGATCAGATTTATTCATTTTAGCAGCAAGGCCAAGTATTGGTAAAAGTAGTTTAGCATTAAACATAGCAATGAATGCTTGTAAAAATAATTCTACAGTTGCAATTTTAAGTTTAGAAATGAGTGGAGAGCAATTAGCTATGCGTATGGTTTCGTCAGAAGCAAAAGTAGATTCGCATAGGATTCGCCAAAATGTAATTAACAATCAAGAGCAACAAAGAATTGTCTCTGCTATAGGTACTCTTTCAGATTTAGACTTGTATATTGATGATAGCCCTATACAAACCATCACTGAAATTCGTAGTAAAGCTCGAAGATTAAATCTAGAAAGAAATATTGATTTACTCATTGTTGACTATATGCAACTTATACAAGGACTACATCGTAACGAAAACCGAGTACAAGAAATTAGTGAAATTTCAAGATCTCTGAAAGGTATTGCTCGAGATCTTAATATACCTGTTATAGCCATATCACAATTAAGTAGAGCTGTAGAACAAAGACCTTCGCATAGACCACTATTATCTGATTTACGTGATAGTGGAAGTATTGAACAAGATGCTGATATTGTTTCCTTTATCTATAGAGAAGATATATATTATACTGAAGAAGAATGGAACTCAAGAAACCCTGTTGAACCTTATCCCAAAAATATTGCTGAAGTAATTATTGCAAAACATAGAAATGGACCATTAGGTAATATTAATTTATTTTTCAATGAACAGTACGCTGAATTCAAAGATATGGCGACAAGAGAAATTGATAATTAATTATCTAACTAAAGGATCTGCATGAAAACTGATAGTATCATCAAATTCAATAATAAAAATTATATTCCAATACCTATAGAATTAACTTCAAGTTTGTTAAAAGATATCGATTCTTATGATGAATTTAAATGTACTTTACGTATATTTTCCTTAATTTATTCATTACAACCAAAACGTATATGGTTAACTTTTGAAGAATTAATATCTGATCCGGTTCTCCGTGAAAGTATCGGAACTAATAATACTCAACAAACAACTGAAGTAATATTAAAAGGTATCTATGCTGCTAAAAATAGAAAAACTATAATTATCCGTGAGAAAGTAAAAAATCAAATAGAAAACAGTATCATTTTAATTAATGATAAAATCTCAAATGAACTATTATCAAAAAAAGATATTGGAAATCTTGATATTGGATTAGATCTAGAGCAAACTGACTTTCAAACTGGTCAAAAAAACCAATCAAATATTTATAAGTTATACGAAGACAATATCGGCCATATGACACCACTATTAGCTGAAGAATTAAAACTGGCAGAAAAAAATTACCCTGAAATATGGATAGAAGAAGCATTTATTGAAGCTGTAAAAAACAACATTCGAAACTGGAAATATATTTCTAGCATTTTAAACAGATGGCAAACTGAAGGAAGAACAAATGGAGAGTCTACGAGATATTCTAAAAAAAGTGAACGAGAAAGCCAACTTAGACGAGCTCAAAAATTTAGAGACGAATTCATCCACAAAAAACCTTGATGAAACTGATGAATGTACAATCTGTAACGGAACTAAATGGTTAAGTTTTAATGTTCCGGTGGGTCATGCGAAATTTGGCAAAATTGAACCGTGTGAGTGTCAAAAAGAAAAACTTTCGAATGATATTTATACCAAACTTCAAGAAGTTAGTGGGATAAAAAGTTTAAAAAAACTAACATTCAAAAATTTAAATCAAAATGGTTTAAACAAGGAATTTTCAACAAAATTTCGACATGCTTATGCTGTAGCTCAACAATATGTCCATGACACTAATGGATGGTTAATATTTCAAGGCCCTAGTGGGAGTGGCAAAACTCACTTACTTGTTGCAATTCTTAATCAAACAATGAAAAAAGGGAATGCTGCTTTCTATATATCTACTCCTGATTTACTTGATCATTTGCGTTCTTCTTTTGGCCCAAACAATATGCATGATTACGATACTTTATTTGACCATATCAAAAACACTCCTCTTTTAGGTTTAGATGATTTTGGATCTGAGAGTTCTACGACTTGGGCAAAAGAAAAATTAGCGCAACTTATCAACTATAGATATAACCGTGCACTACCAACAGTAATCGCCTTATCTACTGGGCTAAACCAACTTGATGAAACTATCAGTGGGAAATTACATGATGATAATTTAGTTGATTTAATATCATTAGGCTCAAAACAAGATATTTCATTTGGGTATTTAGACCGACTACGTCAAGATGTAACACAAACTATGACTTTTGATAACTTTAACGCTAGGTCTTCTAAGATACTTCAACGAGGTTATGAACAAGCTTTGGAGTTTGCATCAAATCCTGATGGCTGGTTGGTAATTCGTGGCAACACAGGAAGTGGTAAAACACACCTCGCTGCCTCGATTACAAATCAATTAGAATCAAACGAAATAAATTGTATCTTTACATTTATACCAGACTTAGTGGATTATTTGAGGCTAAGTATTAACAATACTAGCCCTATATCTCATGAATCCTTACTAAAAGATTTAATGACTTGTGAATCTTTGATACTAGATGATTTTGGAACAAAAAGTAATTCAACATGGATTGATGAAAAAATATATCAAATATTAGTACATAGATATGAAAGTAAACTAATTACAGTATTAACTATTAGGAATTTGAATGAAATTCCAGATTCAATTATTTCACGACTAAGTGATACTGCATTAGTTGATCATATTGAGTTAGATAGTCCGGACTATCGTCAAACAAAAACACAAAAGTAATATATATTAGGAGGCTTAAACTGACTCATAAGAAAGATTGTGTGTTTTGCAATATTGTTGCAAAAACGGAACCAGCAGATATTTTATACGAAGATGAACAAGTAATGGTTTTTCGAAATAAACTAACATGGGTACCTATTATGTTACTTTGTATACCTAAAAATCATATGACCCAAGCTAAACTTTGGACTGATCCAATATTGGCTCATGTCGGTAAAATTGCTGCATATTTAGCTGCAGAGCATTGCGAAGAAGGGTTTAGAATACTTTCTAACTTTGGTCGACATGGTTTGCAAAGCCAAGAACATGGACACCTCCATATGATTGGTGGCGTAAACTTAGGATCCTATGCTTAACTTATCTGCAGTCTGCAGCCCCATTTACATGCATAGTTTGTCCTGTCATATAACCTGCTCCATCAGATGCTAAAAACAAACAAACAGATGAAATTTCTTCCACAGTAGCCAATCTTCCAAGAGGTACTCTTGCATATCTTCTTGCAGCAAGTTCATCTAATTCTTCCTTGGTCATTTTTGCATGCCTTGGTCCAGTAGTATCTATTGTCCCTGGTGAAACACAGTTCACTAATATATTATGTGGAGCTAATTCTTTGGCAAGTGATCTAGTAAATCCTACTAAACCCATTTTAGATGCTGATACATGGGTATAACCCTCGTGCCCCTCTAATGCCATAAGACCTGCTATATTTATAATTCTCCCCCAGCTATTTGATATCATTCCAGGAACACAAAGCTTAGAACATAAAAAAGCCCCATCTAAATCAATACCTGTAACTTTTTTCCAGTCAGAATATTCCATGTCTACAAAAGGGGTACCAGGTCTTAAAGCTGCATTATTCACTAATATATCAATAGTTCCAAATTTTTCTAAACCTGATCCAATCATCGAATTAACTTCTTGCTCATTTGAAATGTCTGCTTGAATTGCTAAAACTTCTACACCCAAGTCTTTAATTTCTTTTGCTGTAGTATTTAATTCTTCAATATTAGCTTTATTATTTATGATTACATTAGCACCCTCTGATGCATACATTAATGCAATGGATTTTCCTATATTTCTACCTGAACCTGTTACCAATGCTGTGCGTCCTTTTAATGATTGCATATTATCCCCTTCAACCTTCTTTAAATTTCGTTAAATTACCTAACTTTTAACTTTACAATATTCTGTAATCATACGATAATAGAACGTCTGTAAAATTCATTCTACAGTTTTAAAAGAGAAAGATGAATAAAATGAACCATAAAAAGATTATTCTAACAATGATGTTAGCTTCTACGATGGTGTTAACTTCTATAGCATGTGGTGGCGGAGAAGATGAAGTTGAAGAAACAACTACAGAGACAGTTGCTGTCCCAACCGCAACTCAAGCACCAGCTCCAACGCCTACCCCTAAACCTGAGCCTACTGCAACTCCTGTTCCACCAAAACCTACTGCTACCCCTGTTCCAGCAAAACCTACTCCAACTCCAAAACCTACGGCTACCCCTACCCCTACCCCTACTCCTACTCCTACTCCTACACCAACGCCGATTATCAATTTAAAAAAATATGATTCGCTTGGATTTTCTATAACAGGCGATACAAATACTACTTTTACTAGTACAGGTTACACAGGAACTGAAGCTACAAACTCTCAAGGAGTTGTTAGTTTTAGTTATAAAGGTACACAAGTCATAATGACTTGGCTTCCTAGTAATGAGATTTCTTCCGGAGGACTTCTGGCTGATACAGTGGCTACATACAAACAAGCTCAACCAAACGTAGTCTTTAGTGCACTAGGTGATTCTGGAAATTTATTAATAGATAGCGATAAAATAACAGGTTCTTATGGGGGACTTGCCGTAAACGATGATACCGGAAATTTGAAAACTGGGATATTAATAGGTTCATGGACTTGTGAAGATAGCCCTAAAACTTCTTTTAATATTACCGTTACTGCAGATAATTTAACTACATTACAATTACGATTTAAACGACTTACTGACAGTTTTAGCTGTTAGTTTATTTATAGTATTACTTACATATTAAAAAGGAAAAAATATGAAAATACTAAATTCTAAAATAAGACAAAACATAATAAGTACAACACTAGCCTTAAGCTTAAGTATAGGTAACGTA